>CAYZPV010000036.1:0-65173 GCA_964480585.1 uncultured Opitutus sp.
GCGAGGTGGCGGCCATCGGGGGAGAAGACGCAGGCCAGCGGCTCGGGGGCATCAAGGCCGCGACGAGGCTCGGTGAGGCGCGAGGTATCGCCGGTATCGATACGGGTGAGGCATACGCTGCCATCCATCGTGTGCGCGAGGTGGCGGCCATCGGGGCTCCACGTGAAGGCGGAGGAGATGCCGGTGGCGCCACGCGTGAGCTGGCGAGGCTCGCCGCCGCGCACGGGGACGAGCCAGAGCTGGACGATGCCGGCATCGTCTTTCATGAGGCAGGCCAGCGCAGTGCCATCGGGAGAGCTGCGAACCCAGTGACGGGGAGTGGTGGCGAGGCCGGGAAATTTGCGAGCCCCGGTGAACGTGAGCCGACGCTGGGTGACGCCGCGCGGAGGCGCGGGGCGCGTGGTGGGGGTGCCTGCGAGGGGCGACTCGCCGGAGTGCGTGAGATCGACGGGCAGATCGAGGATGAAGAGCTCGGGATACTCGCGACCATCGGCGGCGACGACATTGCCGAGGAAGGCGATGCTCCGCCGGCTTCCGGGGCCGGCGATCCAGCCCTCTTCGTAGGCGCGGCTGATTTCATCGGAACCGGGTTTGGGTCTATCGGTGGTGCTCGCCACCACGACGGAGAAATAGTCGCCCGGGTGGTTGCGCGGGTGCGAGGCGGCGATGGCGACGCCACCGGGGTGCGGCACAGCGACGGCGATGGTGCGCTGATTGCGCTGATGAGGACCCTCGGCACCGAGCCGAGCGAGCACCTCGTCTTCGTAGGTAGAGCTTACCCACGCGCCATCGGGGCTGAAGATATGCACGTGCGTGCCGCCGCGGAGCGCGCCCGGGGTGAAGGGCGGCGCATAGTTCATGGCATCGAGCGGGCGCGCCACACCGGGCTGCCCGGTGTCGACGATCACGCCGCGGCGGCGCGTCGCGCCGTAGCTCCAGTCGGGCGTGGGGTGCTCGGGACCGTGGATAAAGATCACCTTGGGCTCGCGAGGATGATAGGTGACCACGCCGCAAGCCGCGCCATTTTTCGCGGTATAGAGCACCTGTACCTCTCCGGTCTGCGTATCGACCTGCTCGATGCGCATGCCATCGAAGACACTATCGACGGAACGCACGTCGTACACAATCCAGCGGCTATCGGGCGACCACACATTGACATTGGTCAAGACGTGGCCGTGGGGCGCGTGGGTGAGCTGACGTTCGGAAGCCTGCATCGCGGTGACGATGAGGCAGGACAGCGCAAAGGCGATGCTCCTCCTCATTGCGCCTTGGCGAGGTCGGGCGGCGAATCCTGCAGCGTGAGGGTGCGGAAGTTTTTCACGCGGTGGAAGGTCATGAGGTTGGCATTATGATAGGTCTGGCCGCCCCACGAGGTGCGTGAGACGGCGACAAGATCGGCACCGTCAAACTGCCAGTCGAGATATTGCCAGGCAACGCGATCCGCACCCGCGAGGATCTGGCCCTGCTTCCAGCGCAGGACGATGCTCTCTTCGCGCCACGTCTTGAGGTCGGCGGACGAGGTGAGCATAAGGACATTGCGCTGATGAATGGGGCTTGTCTTCCAATCGCGGCCCTCGTGCGGATTGGTGATCTTCTGAATCAGCGCCCAGTAGCGCCTGGTCTGCGGGTCGAAGCGGATCGTGTACTTCGATTGCGAGCCGGGGAAATGAATCAAGCCGCGCTGCGGGTCGAAGGTCTGCGTGCGCCCGTCGGCTGAGATTTCGCACCGCGCGCCCACCTCGTAGCGAGGGATGCCGGCGGCGCCGCCGGTGGACGCGAAGGAATCCTCGGGGCGCGGCTCAGTGTGGACACGGAGGATATTGGCAAGACCGCCCTCGGGCGTGACGACGACATTGCCCTCCAGCCACCCGGGGCGTTTGCCATTGTACCACTTGGGATCGAAGAGCGTGCCATTGGTGCGCGTCCAGTTGGCGGCGTCGAGGAGATCCGAGCCCTCCGGGGCAGAGACTACGAGCGAGGAGAAATGGAGCGGCCACTGGAGATCGTTGACACGCTCTTCGACCGCCCGCCAGAGGCGTCCGCCGTGCACCACCACCGGCACGGGCGCGCCATGGAAGCGACCCTTGATCAGCAGGCCGCTCTTGGCGTCACGCGGCTGAGTCCAGGTGCGGCCTCCATCGCTCGAACGGCGGATCGTAAGGTCGCCGTAGCGGCTCGCGGTGCCATGCAGATAAAGGGCGCCGCGGTGCACGAAGAGAGTAAACCAGGCCTGCCCGGGAATCTCCGACAGGAGGCTCCACGTCGCCCCGCGATCGCGGGAGCCGTAGACACGCGTGCGATCGTAGAGCTCTTTATTCTTGCCGAAGAAATCGTGCGCCGCGACGTAGGAGCCATCGGGCAGGATCGCGATGCCGGGGGTGCCGATGTAGGCGCCATCGAGATCGGGCGTGGTCGCGACGACGACGCCGGGGGGCGGGCCGGATTGAGCGAGAAGCGCGGTGGCGACGAGGCACGCGAGGAGCGCGAGGCGCAAGGTTTGGAATGAGACTCTCATGGTAAAGACACTCAGCGTCACGGGGTAGCAGGTTGAAAAACTCAGAACCGACCGCTGAGGCCGAAGCTGAGGAAAGGGCCGTTGTAGATCGTGCTCATCCGCGTGCCCGAGACGAAGTGGGCAGTGCGCTGCGGCTCATCGAACAGATTTGAGGCATCGAAGAAGAACTCGAGATTGCGCGGCAGGCGGAGCGAGAACCCGGCATTGACGATGCGGCGCTCCAAACGACGCGATTGGAGCTGTGGCACGATATTGAAGATATCGAGCGTGGGGCCGGTGTAGCTCCACTGTACATAAGGGGCGAACCAGTTGTACTTGTAGCTGAGGCGGACATTGGCGGTATCGGGGACGAAGCCCACGAGGCCACCCGCGCCGCCGCTATCCTGCCCGTAGTCGCCCTGGGCCCGGAGGTGCGTATAATTGAGCAGCACAGAGAGGCCGCGCAGCGCGCCCGGAAGAAAGGTGAGCTGCTGAAGGTAGGAGAACTCGAGCCCCTCCACCCTGCCCTGCCCGCCATTGCGGTTGCTGATGATATCGTAGCCGGCGTACTGGCCGCCGAAGCCATTATCTGGGCCCGGCTCGACGACGCCCTGCTCGGTGCGAAAGACGAAATCGGTGAGATCCTTGCGGAAGAGGCCGACCGAGAGCTGGCCGACGGGCTTGAGGTAGTACTCAAGCGAGAGATCGAAGCTATCGGCGTATTGCGGCTTCAGCGAAGGATTGTCGAGGGTGACGGTGCGCTCGAGGTCGCTCGCGGAGAAATTGGGCACGAGATCGCCGAGCGAGGGGCGGCCTATGCTCGTGGACCAACTCGCGCGGGCGATAAGGTTATCCGTGAGGGCGTGGCGCAGGTGAATGCTGGGGAAGAAATCGCGCGTGCCGCCGCTGCGCACGACCGGCGCGCCGCCAAATTCGGCATCGGCGCGCGCGAGCGGATCGGCGATCGCAGGGAGCGTGGCGCGCCGCAGCCAACCCTTGCTGCGGGTGCGCGAATCCTCCCAGCGCACACCGGTGAGCACGCCGAGCCGGCCGAAGCGCGATGCGCCCATGAGATAAGCGGCGCGCATCTCTTCGCGCACGGACGACTCGCCCTCGCGCCGCGAGACCTCCAGCGCGTAAGGATCGGAGCGCCACTGGTGGGGCTCGTGATCGAGCGAAAAGTTGTATTTGCCAGGATCGAAGGAAGGGACCGGGCCAAGGCGCAGGAGCGGCGAAAGCTCCAAGGTAGAGACGAAACGGGTGAGATCGTCGTCATTAAGACGGGTGGCGGGATTGACCCCCGGCACGCCATCGGGCCCGAGGTAGGTGGAGACACGCGCCTGCGATGCCTGCCCAAACGACTGGCGATTGAAGAATGCGCCACCGGTGAGCTGCACGAGGTGGCCGAGCGGCTTCACATCGCGCTTCACGTTGAGCTCCCCGGTGCCGGCGCGATTGACGGATACAGCCGACGTCTGCGAGACGCTCGCGCCGGCGTAGTTGCGCGGGTCGTAAATACTGGGGCCGGCGGTCTGGGTGAAGGTGGGAAACTCGGGGTCGGCGGTCTTATCGAGGATCCAGCCGATATTGGTGACGGTGGCGGTGAAATTGCGCCGCACCGAAGGATGGCGGCGCGCGCCGGTATTTCGCTCGGCGCGGGAGTAGCCCAGCGTGTAGTCGAGCCGCCACGCGCCGAAGCGCTGCTCGCCGCCGAACTGGTGGAAATTGGTCTGATCGTCGGCCTCGAAGGGATTGGTGGCCGCGACGAAGGTGGCGCGCGTGGAGGGCAGCACCTCGGTGCGCGACTCGGTGGAGCCGGGGCGGATATTGCCGCCGCCGGAGGGGCCGCCCGCGGCATTGATGCCGGTGGCGAAGGCGCGACCCGCGAGGGTGAGATTGGCATTGTAGCCGACTTGGTAACGATCGGGCCGATCGGTCTTCTGCTCCTGCCAGTTGCGCATCACATTGAAGTGAAAGCGCGAGTCGGGGCTGAGCCGGAAATCGACCCGGACGTTACCCGTCATCAGAAGACGATCCTGCACGCCATCGACGCGCTGGTAGCGCTCGGTGAAGCGCGGCGTGGCGCCCGCGGTATCGAGAAATGCGATGGAGCGGGTGCGCTGCGTGACGTTTTCATTGTAGACGCCGTTGGCGCTCAGGCCGAGGTTGCGCGTATCGCCGAAGATGCCGAAGGCCTCACGGTAGCTCACCGAGGCATTGATGGCGATCTGCGGTGTGGTGCGGCGCGGGGTATAATCGAGAAACGAGGGGGACCACTTGCCGCCAAGGCGGTAGGACAGGTCGCGCTTCGTCTTCAGGTTGAGCGCGGACTTGGTCTTAAAGTTAACCCGCCCGCTGATCGAATTGGCGGGGAGATTGGGCGTGAGGGCCTTGGTGACGGAGATCTCCTCGAAGTTGCTCGCGGTGATATTGGTGTAGGCGGTGCTGCGCGACATGGCGAACTGCGGCGCGAGGACGCCGCCATCGACGGTAGTGACATTCATGTCGCCGGGCATGCCGCGGATGACGGGGCGATCGAGATTGCCCTCATCGGAAGGGAGCGCGTAGACGCCCGGGAGCCGCATGAGAAGCTCGGCAGGATTGTCATTGGCGAGGACGCCGAGGGCATCCATCGCGATGACGTTCATCACATTGTCGGCATTCTTCTGCCGGGTGAGCGCGGCGGCGTTGCCCTCGCGCTCGGAGGTGACGACGTATTGGGTGAGTTGCACCACCTCCGAGGCGCGCAACGCCACCGGCAGATCCACACGGGCCTCGCTCCCCACCCGCACCGTGGCCGTGGCATCGGGAAAGCCGACGTAGACGACGCGCACGGAGTACTCGCCGGGCGCGAGCCCGGGAAACTCGGCGACGCCAAACGGCGACGTAAACGCCTCGCGACCGCCTGGGGAAAGCTCGACGCGGGCATTCTGAAGATAGTGGGCGGAGTCACCGCTGCTGACGGTGACGGCGAGCGTGGCGGCGGCCGCCGGCGCGACCAGCGCGGCGGGCACCGCGAAGAGCTGCCAAAGGGTACGATGGAGCATGGGGGTGAAAGCAAGCGGACGGGGACAAACCCGCCGGCCACGAGGGGGCCAGGCCGGCGGCGGGGAAAACTAGCGGGCGAGATCGGGCGGAGAGTCGGCGAGCGTAAGCGTGCGGAAACCCTTCACCCGATGAAAGGTGATGAAATTGGCATCGTGATAATTCGCGCCACCCCAGGCGGTACGGGACACGGCGACGATATCCTCGCCGTCGAACTGCCAGTCGACGTACTGAAAGCCAACGCGCGACTCGGCCTTGGTGACGACCTGGCCCTCGCGGAAACGGAGGAGACGGCTGCGCTCCTCCCATGTGCGCAGATCGGCCGAGGCGGTGAGCGAAAGGACATTGCGCTGGTGATGGGGCGTGTACAGCCAGGCGTAGCCGGTGTAGGGATTGGTGATCTTGGAGCCGATGCTCCAGTAGCGGCGGCTGCGCTCGTCGTAGCGGATGGTAAACTTGGACTCGCTACCGATGAAGTGGATATAATCCCGCGCGGGATCGAAGTTCACGGAACGACCGTCGGCGGAGATACGCAGCGCGGCGGCGACCTCGAAGCGCGGGATGCGCGCATTGGCCCCCGGCAGAGGGAACGGGGCACCGATGGCAGGGTGAGACTCGACGCGCAGCACATCGCGGAGCGTGCCATCGGGCGAGACGACGACATTGCCCTCGAGCCATTCGCCATTACGGGTGGCGAGCCAGGCGCGATCATGGACGAGCGCGTCGCTCCGCGTCCAGCTGGCCGCGTCGAGCAGATCGGCCGATTCGGACGCCGAGACCACAAATGCGCGAAAGGCGCGCGTAGGCGCGCTGGGTGCGAACTGCTCGAAAGCCCGCCAGAGGCGGCCACGGTGCACAACGACAGGCGTGGGCGCACAGTGGTATTTGCCGACGGCGAGGAGGCCGTGCTTGTCGTCGACCGGGTCTGTCCAGCTCCGGCCGCCATCGGTGGAGCGGCGCACGATCATGTTGCCCGCCTTGGCAGACGTGCCGAGGAGGTAAAGCGCGCCGCGATGCTCGAAGAGCGTAGACCACTTCTGATCGCGCACCTCGCCGATCTGCCGCCAAGTGACGCCGCGATCGGTGGAAAGATGGATGAGGGTATGGCCCGAGCGCTCGTGGCGACCGCCGATATCGTGCGAGACGAGGTAGCTGCCATCAGCCTGCAGGACAATGCTCGGCGAGGCGCAGGAGAACTTGCCCGGATCGGGGCTGGCGAAGACCACGATACCGGGCGGCGGGCCGCTCACGCGATCGACCGGCGGCAGATCGCGGCTCTCGGCGGCGAAGAGCCGGAGCGCGACCAGCAGGCAGCAAACGAGAGCGCGGGGGAAGCTCATGCGAGGAGACTGGACCGAGCAGGCGGAGGCGCGCCCTTACGGGATCTTGGCGGGATCGAGGACGGCGTGGCTGACCTTCTCGCGCTTCCACGTGTACGTGAGGTGGACCTTGCCGTCGCTCGTCTGGATGATGGCGGGATAGGAGTACTCGCCGGGCTTGTCTTCCAGCGTGATGAAGGTCTTCCAGTCGCGGCCATCGCGCGAGACCGCGACCACGAGCGGCGTGCGATCGGTGGACTTCTTGGTGACGGGGTCGCGCGGGAGCTTGGGTGTGGGGTTGTAGATGAGGAGGTGGCGGCCGTCGTTGAGCGTGACGGCATCGGTGCCGGAGTTGGGATTGGGGAGGCTGTCGAGCAGAGTGAGCTCGCCCCAAGTCTTACCGCCATCCTGGGAGGAGATGGTGAAAACCTTGTCCTGGCGGGTGCGGCCGAGGGCCTGCAGCTTCTGGCCACCGAGCTTGTCGTGGAAAAGGATGCTCGGCTGGATGGCGCCGATCTTCACGCCGTCGTTGTAGAAATCAGTGCGCGACCAGGTGGCGCCGCCATCGGTGCTGCGCTCGAAGTAGACGCGCCACTTGCTGGTCTTTTCCGGCGTCTCGTCGCTAGTGGGATTGAGGATGGTGCCATCGGCGAGCTGCACGGGCTTGTTCTTGATCGGGCCGAAGATGCCCTGGGGCAGGCGGCGCGCGACGCTCCAGGTGCGGCCGCCATCGGCGGAGGTCTTGAGCTCGCCCCACCAGGTCTGCGGCGTAGGGCCGACCTTGTAGAAGAGCATCAGCGGGGCATTGCCGCGCGGCTGGAAGAGCACGGGATTCCACGTGGGGTGGCGCGTGCCATCGGGCTGCACGCCATTGGCGACCTCGACGCCGGGCATCCACCTGCCGTTTTCCCGGCGGGCGACCCAGATGCACACATCGTGGTGCTTCTCCTTGGTGCCGCCGAACCACGCGGCGAGGATCTCGCCCTTTGTGGTCTCAACGATGGTGGAGGCGTGGCACTCGGGGTACGGAGCTTTCTCGTAGATAAACTCGTGCGACACGAGGGACGGCGCGGACGCGGCGGCGAGTGAGGCAGCGCCGCCGAGCAGAGAGGCAATGAGCAGCAGGGATTTCATGGGGAGGGAAAGCGAAACAGACTAGTAAACGAGGTCGCGAAAGTTTTGCACACGGTGGAAGGTGATCAAGTTGCCCTCGTGCGCATTCTTCGCGCGCTCATCGCCGCTGCGCGAGAGGATCACGAGATCGTCGCCGTCGATATCCATGCTCGCGTAGTGGCGCGAAGCCTTGGGGGAATCGACCTTGGCTACGAGGCCGGCGAAGCACCAATCGACGAGATTGCGCGAGAAGTGCAGGACGAGACGCTGGCGCTCGTTGTAAGGGAGGTCGAAGCGCTCCCTGGCCATGCGCTCGGGGCGCGTCATGGAATCGGTGGCCTGAGAGCCGACGAGCCAGTAGAGCCTGGTCGTGGCATCGTACGAGAGGTGAAAGCGCAAATGGCCGCCCGGCAGAGGCAGGTAGAGCATCTTCTTGCCGGAGGGCGCCTGCTCGAGCGACATCGTCATGGAGCCATCGGTCTGCTCGACGACCTTGGTAAGGCAGGCAAAGCCGGTGCCGCCGGTGTGAGCGCGAGCGACGAGATGGAAGGTGCGACCGCTGGGATCGTGCCACACGTGATCCGGATCCATGATCTGCACGACGCCGGGCTCGACCCAGCCGATAGGGGGCATGGTGCGGCGGGGAGACTTGGAGAGCTCCTGGCGGGTGGGGTAATTTTGCGGGAAGAATGGGACGCCGAAGTAGTCGAGGCCGACCCTGTTTTCGCGCACGCCGGGCACGACATCGGAAAACACGAGCTCGCTGGAAAACGTCCACGCCTGCGGGCGCGTGAGATCGTCGGTGACCCTGGCGCGGAGGAGGACGAGCGCCTTCTCGCTGGGCCCCCAGGTATCGATGACCCGGTTGCGCCGCTCGAAGGCGAGGTAGACGTGGCCGCGGGCGTGCCAGACGTTGGCCGGGGTTTGCTGCCACACCTTTTCTTTGGCGGTAAGCAGCACGGGAGACGACCAGGTGACCCCCTTATCGTCGGAGCGGCTGATCGGCATGCCTGCGCCGGTGGAGACGTAATAGAGGCTCTTGCCGGCAGCGAACACCCTGCCCTGCAACGACGGCAGCTCGGCGCGCTGGGTCCACGTCTGCCCACGGTCGTCCGAGGTGAGCAGCACCTCGGCGCTCTTGCCGTACTTGGCGGACTTATCGCTCGCGCGCGTGTAGCCGGCGACGAGACGGCCGCCATCGAGGCGGAGGATCGTGGGCGAATACAGCGGCACCTCGCCAGGAGCCGGCGACTCACCCACGACGACATGATCCTGCGCGAGCGGGCGAATAGGCCCAGCGAACGCACCGCTCGCGGCTGTCACGGCGCACGCGAGCACCCACCGCCGCAGGGGCGGCACGAAGCGAGGGAGATGAACTGGGCGCAGGCGCGCGGGGGCGAGCATCGGGGGGTAAGTCATGCGCGGGCGCCTCGCCCGCAGGGGCTAGGCGGCGGCGGTGAGGGTCTTTTCGTCCTTCGGCTTGATCAGGAGGACGATGAAGATCGAGAGCAGCGCGACGCCGGCGAAGGCTCCGAAGATCACATTGAGCGGCACATGGCGATCGCGCAGGATGCCGAACGCCCAGTCACCAAAACCGCCGCAGCTGATACTGACGAGATTCATGATGCCGTAGCCCGTGGCGCGCCACTCGGGGCGCGCGATCTGGCAGAGGATCGGCATATTATTGCAATCGAAGAAGCCCCAGCCGAGACCGAAGACGATGAGGCCGGCGATAGCGATGCCGAGGGTGCCGGCATTGCCCACGCTAAAGAGCGCGGGAAGGAAGAGCAGCATGCCGATGGCGCTGGTGAAGATGCGCCCGCGCGAGTTTTTCTGCATCCAGCGATCGGCCAGCACACCGCCCACGAGCGCGCCGACGAGCGAAGCGAGCTGCACGTAGAGGATGGCGCTCACGCCGGCCTTGCCCTGGCCGAGATTGAACTTTTCGCGAAGGATCTCGGGCATCCAGTCGCGCACAACCCAGCCCGCGATGGCAGGGAGCGTGAAGTACAAGACGAGCAGGAGGAAATTGCGATTGGTGAGGAGACCTCGGAAGACGCCGGTCTGCGGTTTGCTCTCCGACGCGGCGGCGGGCGCGACGACGGGCGTGGGATTGCGCAGCATCGCGAGCAGCGGGAGCGCGTAGATGACGCCGATCATGCCGCAGGTGGAAAACGCCCAGCGCCACCCATGATCCTCGGAATCGGCGACGTAACCGGCGAAGCCGCCGAGGATCTGGCCGATGTAGATACCAGTCTGATGCACGCCGATGGCCTTGGAGCGGGTATTGCCCGGATGATACTCGGCGATGAGCGCGAGCGCGCACGGGATGTAAAAGGCCTCGCTGATGCCCATGAGGGCGCGGGCAGCGACCAGCTCATTGAAGGTGGTCACATGGCCCGTCCACCACGTGACCAGCGACCAGACGAACAAGCTGCCCGCGATCACCCAGCGCTTGCTAAAGCGATCGGCGATATAGCCGCCAAACGGACTGAGCACCGCATATGTCCACTTGAAACAGGCGAGCACGAAGCCCCAATCCGCCTTGTTGGCGATGGTGGGGATATCGTGCACCATCGAAGCCTTCATCGTCGCCAGCATCTGGCGATCGAGGTAATTGAGCAGCGCAACGGGGAAGAGCAGCGCGACAACGAACCAGGCGTAGCGAAGCACAGTGGACGGGGGGCTCATGAGGGTTTAAGGGGCTAAACGCCCCACAATTCACGCGGCGGCGGAGGTGGCGAGCTTCAGTTGGTGGCGCTGAAAGAGGGCCACTAGCTCAGCGACAATCTTGCGGTGGAGCTGGCGAGACTCGGCGGAGACGATGTTCTTGGGGGCGCCGTAGGCGAAGCCACGCGCCTCCAGGCCGGCCGCGATATTGGGCGGGAATTTCATCTGATCGATGATGCGGCCGAGCTCGACCATGAGCGCGGAGGCGGCAGTGACATCGCCCGGCTGGCCCTGGCGGCACACGCGGTCGATCAGCACCATAAGCTCGGGCACGATATTGACGAGGCCGCCGATGCAGCCGGCCGCGCCGAGCTTGAACACCTCGGGCAGGCGCGTATCGGAGCCGGACATGACGGCGAAGCCCTTTTCCTTGCCGAGCGCGATGAGCTCGTGGTGGTAGGCAAACTCGCCCCCGCTCTGCTTGATGGCGACCATGCGCCCGCTGTCGGCAAAGGCGGAGACCGTCGCCAGGTCGATGCGTTTGCCGGTGAGCTCGGGGAAATTGTAGAGCATCACGGGGAGATCGACTTTCTCCGCGACGTGCAGGAAGTACGCGAGCTGGTCGGCCTGCGAGACGGGATAGAACATCGGCGGCATGAGGCCGATCGCAGCGTAGCCGAGGGACTTGGCGTGACGGCCGACCTCGATCGCGGCCTGCGGCCGGATGTCGCTGACATTGGCAAACAGCGTCAGCGGGCGGGCGAGCTCGGCCACGATCTCGAGGATCTGCTTGCGCTCATCGACACTGAAGAAGGGAAACTCGCCGGTGCTGCCCAGGGCGAGCACGCCGCTGATGCCCGCGCGCTTCTCGAACTCGAGATGCGCCGCAAGGCTGGCGCGATCGACGCGGCCTTGGCCGTCGATCGGAATCCACTGGGCGGAAAAAATGCCTTTCGGCAGGACTGAGGGATGCATGGAAAGGGACTGGGTGGAAAAAGTCGGGCAGGGCTGAAGCGCCCCACCCTCGCAGTGACTTGGCGGCGGAGGACGGCGGGGCTTAGTCGCCCTGCCCTTTCTTCAGGCGCGGATTCTTGACCTGATAGAAGAAGCCATCCTCGGCGCCGATGAGGAGATCGGGGATGCCATCCTTGTCCCAATCGGCGACGGTGGGCTTGGTGGCGTGGCCCGCGAGGATGTGCGTGCTCACGGGACCCTCGTCCTTGAACGTCCAGCGGCCCTGCGCATCGCGGCCAGTCTGGCGGAAGAAGTTCACGTTGGGATTGCTGTTGAAGAGGATGTCCATCTTGCCGTCGCCATCCCAGTCGGCGATGCAGAAGGTGCGGCGGCCACCGCGCCCGAAGACGCCATCGTTGAGCCGGAGGAGGCCAGTTTCCTTATTTTGGGGCTGGCCATTGCTATTGAAGACACTCGCGCCCTCGCTCACAAAAACGCGCTGCGGGGGGAGCAGCTCGAGCTTGCCGCCCGCGCCACGACGGCGCTCGTACAGCGCGAGGTAGCCCTCGGCATCGGAGAGGACGAGGTCCATGAGGCCGTCGCCATTCCAATCGATCATCTGGGGGCTGGTGCGCCACTGGGAGACGAGCTCGCCGCCCTTGGGCTTCCACCAATTCCAGGCGGGGTGAGGCGCCTTGGCGCCGGCAGGGAGCGTGAGCTCGACAGACTGGCCGGCGGCGAGCCGGGGCGCGCGCTTGGTGCCGACATTCTTATACCAGACGATCTTGCCCCAGATGCCATTGGTCATGATGTCGGCAAGACCGTCGCCATCCCAATCCTCGACACTGAGGATCGAGTAGCCCCACTTGGTCTCGGCGGGGCCCTGGATAGAGCCATTGGGGCCGGCAAGCTCGCGGATGAGCTTACCGCCGCCGGCGAGGTAGCGGGGCGGAGCCCAGCGTGCGGGCGTGCCGCCGAGGTTTTCGATAAAGGCGATGTAGCCGGCGGAGTTGCCCGAGATCAGATCGGTGTCGCCATCGTTGTCCCAATCCACGGCGTAGGGGGTGGCGAGCGCGCCAAACTTCACATCGGCGGCGTGCTGGCGGAAGTAGCGCGGCGGCAGGAACTGGGGCAGGCCATTGGCGACCTTGCCGGTGTGCTCGATGAAGGCCACGCGGCCATCCTCGTCGCCGACGACGAGATCGAGGTCGCCATCGCCGTCGAAGTCGACGGAGGTGGGCGTGATCATGCACAGATCCATGAGGAGCGGCGCGGCGCCTCCGCCGATAGTGAGCGGCCGGCCCGCGGCGTACTTGGGCTGGGTGCGGGTGCCGATATTCTCGTAGTAGGTGAAGCTATCGCGGAACTCGCCGCAGAGCAGGTCGAGATCGCCGTCGCCATCGAAGTCGCCCCAGCTCGGCGAGGGCATGCCGAAGGGATCGACGGGCTGGCCGCCGGCCATGATCTGCTGGGCCTCGGCGTATTTGGGCGCCTCGTTGGTGCCGAGGTTGCGCATGATGTAGACGTAGCCGCGGAGTTTGCCGCGCGTCCACTCGCCCTTCTCGTTGAAGGCGCCTTCGCCGCCATTGAGCGCGCCGAAGTCGCCCCAGAAGTCGATGCCGAGGGAGATATCGAGCAGGCCATCGCCGTCGTAGTCGACGTACTTCCACTGATTCTGCCGGATATTGCCGGGCTGCGTGAGGATCTTCTCCGGCACGGGAATCTTGGTGGGCGCGTTAAACTGTGACTTCAGGAAATCAGGAAAGACATTGGCGCGATAGGTGTAGATATCGCCGGCCTTGACGGAAGCGGTGGCGGTGACGACCGGCTTGCCATTGACGTAGGAGATGCCGACCGAGGGGGCGGATTTGCCGATGAGCTGCGCAGGCTTGAAAATCGGGAGCTTGAGCTGCGCATCGACCTCGCCGGTGTTTTCGAAGTACCAGGTGCCGTTGTAGGGCTTGTCGGTGCAGACGACCACGAGGTCCATGAGCCCATCCTGGTTGTAATCCAGCGGGAGCGGCCACGCCCAGAGGCCGACGCCGAGATCGGCGAGCGCGCCGGGATTGTTGTGCGAGAGGCGCGGAAGGACTTCCGCGGCGGGGGTAGCGGCGGCCTTGGACTTGGCTTTGGCGGACTGGGCGGTGGCCGCCAGCGGAGCGCTCAACAGGGCCACGGCAAGCAGGCGACGAAGGGTGGAGGCAGTCATGGGGATGGGCTTTAGTAGACGAGGTCGCGGAAATTTTTAACGCGGTGGAAGGTGATGATGTTGCCGTCGTGCGCGCTCTTGGCGCGGGCATCGCCGCTGCGGGAGAGGATCACCAGGTCGTCGCCGTCGATATCCATGCTGGCATAGTGGCGCGACTCGATGGCGCTCGCTCCGGTGGCCACGAGACCGGCGAAGCACCAATCGACGAGATTGCGCGAGAAGTGCAGCACCATGCGGTGGCGCTCGTTATTGGGGAGATTGTAGCGATCGGACGGCATGCGATCGGTGCGGCGCATGGAGTCGGTCGACTGCGAACCGAGGAGCCAATAGAGCTTGGTCTTTTCGTCGTAGGAGATGTGAAACCGCATCTGGCCGCCCGGAAAGGGCAGGAAGAGCATCTTCTTACCCGAGGGCGCGGTCTCGAGCAGCGTGGTCATCGAGCCATCGGCCTTCTCGACCACCTTGGCCAGAGCGGCGTAGCCGCTGCCGCCGGTGTGGGCGCGCATGAGGAGGTGAAACGTACGACCGGCGGGATCAAACCAGACGTGATCGGGATCGGTGACCTGCACGACATTGGTCTCGAGCCAGCCGAGGGGCGTCATCGTCTTGCCGCCGGGCAGCATGGAGCGGTTGGGAAAATCCTGATTGAAGAACGGCACACCGAAGAAATCCATCTCCAGCTTGTTCTCGCGAAAGCCGGGAATGATGTCCTGAAACGCGAGCTCGCTGGCAAATGCCCAGCTCTCGCGCTTCGTGAGATCGGCGTCGCGACGGGCGCGCAGGAGGACAGGCGCGAGCTCGCCGACACCCCAGGCCTTGCTGGAGCGGTTGGCGACGCGGCGCTCCATCACGAGGTAGACGTGCTCCTTGGTGTGCCAGACATTGCACGCGCTCTGGTGCCAGGACTGCTTGGCGGTGAGATTGACAGCGGGGCTCCACGTCTCGCCATGGTCGGTCGAGCGAGTGATGCGCAGATCACCGCGCTGGCCAAGGTAGTAGATGCCGGACTCGGTCTGAAAAAGCCGTCCGAACGTCATATCCGTCCCCGGACCGCGCTTGGTCCAGGTACGGCCGCCGTCGTCGGACGAATGAATAAAGGCGTACGGCTGGCCGGGCGTGCGGCCGGCCGCGCCGACTTCGTAGCCCGCAAGCAAGCGGCCCGAGGGCAGCCGCAGGATCGTGGGCGTGCGCAGGTAAACCGTCTTGGGCTCGGGGGACTCCGCGAGCACCACGAACTCCTGCGCGAGCGGCCGGATGGGGGCGCCGGCCGCCGCCAGCGTCCCCGCGCAGCCGACCACAAAACTCAGCAGCGCACCGAATCCGGAGCAACTGCGGCAATGACGGGCGATTGAACGCGAGGACATAGTTTACGAAGCAGGCAGTGCGACGGGGCTCAGAAGCGACCGCTGATGCCGAAGGTCACCGCCGGGTTGTTAAACACGTAGCGCTCGACCTGGGATGGGCGGAAGCGATAGAAGCGCTGCGGCTCGTCAGTGAGGTTGGCCACGTCGGCAAAGATGCTGAGCTGCGGACGGAGCTGATAGGAGACGCCGACATTCACAACGGCGCGGGAGGCGCGATAGCGCAGCCGCGGAGCCTGATCGGAGTAATCCTGCAAATAGCGGCCAGTATAATTGAGCGAAGCGCTGGCGCCGAACCCGCGGTAGCTGTACGTAAGGCGCACATTGCCCGACTCCGGGATGAAGCCATCGACGAGGTCGGTGGAGAGCGTGGGGCCGCCACCGTAGTCGCCATGCGTCTTGAGCCAGGTAAAGTTGGCTGCGGCGCCAAACCCGCGCCAAAAGCCGGGGAGGAAGGTGAACTGCTGCCGGTAGTCGAACTCCCAGCCCTGCACCTTGGCGGATCCGGCGTTGCGCTTGGAAAGGAGCGTGTAGCCAGAGTAGTCGCCATTGAATCCGTTATCGTTGCCAGCGCCGACCGTGCCGATGGTGCTGGTGGCGATGTAGTCGGTAATATCCTTGGTGAAGAAACCGACGGAGATCAGGCCGGCGGGCTTGAAGTAGTACTCGACGGTCAGATCGATGTTCTCCGACATCTGCGGCTTGAGCGCAGGATTATTGATGGTGACGGTCGATTGCGCATCGCTGAACGTCGCCGACGGCAGCAGATCGGTGAAGGCCGGGCGACCGAAACTCGTGGACCAGCTCGCGCGAGTCTTGAGATTGGGCGTGATGTCGTAGCTGAAGTGCACGCTCGGGAAGAGCTCGGTGTATTTGCCACGATTGGTTTGCGGGTTATTCCAGTCATTCTCAGCACGGGCGACGGGATCGGGGATCTGCGCGGCCGTGGCGAGGACACCACGGTAGTAGCCAAAGCCTTCGACCTCGGTGCGCTCGACGCGAGCGCCGCCAAGGAATCCGAAGCGCCCCAGCTTGCCCTGCGTCATCAAATATCCCGCCGTCACTTCCTCGGTCGCATTGCGGGTAGCGAGATACTTCTGCGTCTCACGATAATAGATGTCTTCGCTCCAGCGGGTGGTATCGGAGAGTTCGGGCACCAGGCTGGCCGTCTCGGTAAAAGGGATATCCTTGCCCGTGCGGCGCTCGTCGTAGTTTGTCTCGCCCGTGTTGTTGGGCAGCGGAGTGGCGCCGATGTAGTTCCAGCGACGTTGGCCATTGACCTCGGCGACGTCGTGTTTCCGGTAGAAAGCGCCACCCTTGAACACCAGCGGGAAGCTCGTCTCAGCGGTGTAGGCGACATTGCCCTTGGCGTTGAGGATCTCGACGTCACGCGCGTTGTTGCGACGCGTGAGCTGGCGGCTGTTGTTGTAACTCGCCGGGTCATAGATGCTCGGACCCGCGGTTTGCGTGAACACCGGATTCTCCGGATCGCTCGTATCGAGCGTCCAACCCACACCGGTCACGCGCTGCACCAGTGAACCGCCAGCCCCGTTCTTGCCGGTGCCGAGATTATTGTGGGTCTGGCTGTAGCTGCCATCGTAGTCGATCGCCCAGCGCGGCAGCTTGTGCTCGGCACCGAGGCTGACCAGGCGCGTGCGGTTGAAGAAGGAGTTGAGCGTGGAGGTCGTCTCGAAGGTGGATGCTGCCACGGGGCGCACCGTCGTGAGCGTCTCCGTAAATCCTGCGACGACGCCCGAGGTACCGCTGACGGTGGTGCCGGAACCGCCGGTAAAGGCGCGGGTGTTGAGCCGGCGGTCAAACATCTCGCTGGCATCGTTGTAGATGCCGTTGAAGGTCAGCTTGGTGACATCGGAGAGGCGGTATTCAGTCTTGAGGTTGAGGCTCTTCTGCGTGCGGTTATTGTAGTAGTTGGCCGTACGGTAATCCCACAGGTAGGCGGGAGAATTGACCGTGTTCTGATAGTCGTACTGGTAGGTCGCGGGAGAATTGACGTTCTCACTGTAGAAGGTGTTGACGGCGACGCCGAGATTACGGGAGCCACCCAAAACGTCGAAAACCTCCTGGTAAGCGACGTTGATCTGAGGGTGAATGCGGTGCTTCTCGCGCATCGGCCCCTGCTCGAAAAAGGGCGCCGCCCAGCGCGCGCCGATGCTATAGCCCACGCGGCGACGTTCCCGGATCGAGAGCGGGGAGCGGGTCTTGAGGTTGACGCTGCCGCCGAGCGAATCGGCGCTCTGATCGGGCGTGTGGCCTTTGACCAGCTCGAGCTGGTCAAACATCGCGCCGGTGAGGCTGTGCGTCTGAAAGTTGCGACCGAAGCCGCCGACATTGGACATCAGGTTGCCGTCGACATTGACGCGGTTGAGGCCGGGAGCCGCGCCACGAATGGTGACGCCGGTGACATTGCCCTCATCGTCGAGATTGCCGGCGACGCCGGGGAGGCGGATCGCGAGCTCGCCGGCCGACATATTCGGGAGGTTGCCATAGGAATCGAGCGACACGACGTTCTTCACGTTTTCAGCATTGCGCTGCGAGGTGATCGCAGCGGCATTGCCCTCGCGCTCACCCGTGACGCGAAATTCGGACAGCTGGTAGACGTTGGCAGTGAGATTGAAATCACGCGTGGCCCGCTGGCCGGACGCTACGGTGACGGTGCTGGTCATCGCATCGAGGCCGAGATACGTGGAGGTGATCTCATGGGTGCCAGCCGGTACGCCCGAGAGGATATAGCGGCCGGTCTGGTCCGTCAGGGCCGAGATACCCAGCCGGCCAATCTCGACGCGCGCGCCCTCGAGCAGATTGCCGGTGCCGGAATTGGAGACAGTGCCTGAGATCGTGCCCGTATCCGCCGCGTGGGCGAAGGAGCTGAAGACGGCGAGAAGGCCGATGAGCACGGCCCACCAAGGCGCTGCACGCCGGCGAGCCGGAAGGGATGAGGTTTGGGATTGCATGGCAGGGTTACGGAGGGTTTGCCCGGCGACGCGGTCGCGCCGGGTTGCAGGATCGGGAAGGGGTTCCAACGCGGCCGACTGAAAGCTAAATCGATTTAGGCTCAAGCCCGAAACGTCGTTTTCCGGGAAAAAAATTCTGACGAAAGCGTCAGGCTGAGGCGCGCCGCGTCGTCTCCGGCGGGACAAAGACCTCCACCGGCCGCACGCGGCGGCGGGTCATGAGGTTGAAGAGCAGCTCCACGATCTCGGCGACCACGCGATCGTAGACGGGGCCCACACAGGTGAGCGGCGGATCGAAGAACTCGGCGTTCTCCGTGTCGCCCACGCCGACGACGGAGACCTCATCGGGGATGCGCCGGCGGAGGGTGCGGAGCGCGTGATAGGCCCCGAGGGCGAGCGGATCGGTGACGGCGAAGAGTCCATCGCACGCCGGGTCGGCCTTGAGGTGTGCGACGACCGCGGTGGAGCCGCCGCCGGGGTTGAAGCCATCCGCGCGCACGCGCACCGGCTCCTCCCCTAGCGCAGCCCGGACGGCCGCGGCAAAGGCGGTGGCGCGGTCGGCGGTGGTCTCCGTGAGCAAGGCAGGAGTGACGACCGCCGGCCGGCGGCTGCCCCGAGCGAGGAGGATCTCGGCCGCGCGGCGGCCGACCTCGGCCGGCGTCTCGAGCACGCAGCAATAATTGGCGAGCCGGCGGCCCTGCACGACCACGGCATAGGGGAGCGTGGTCTCGCGGAGGAAGGCATCGTCCTCCGGCAGCGTATTGGTGATGATCGCACCGTTGAAGCGGCTGGCATTGAGCAGGCCGGGCATTTCGCGGAGGCGGCCGGCATGAAACATATCGATCGTGACGGAAAACTTCCGATCCGGCCCGCTGCGCTGATCGACGGCGTGCTGGAGCTGGCGCAGGGCCCGGCTCACAAGAAAGAGCGGCGCTTCAAACGAAGTGATGATGCCGAGCTCCATGTGCCGCACCTCGGGGTCGTGCGCGCGCAGCCGGCGGGCCGCGACATTGGGCACGTAGCCGAGCTCGCGCACGGCCTGGCGGATCTTTTCCACGGTGGCGGGCGCGAGGCGGCGCTCCTCATGGCGATTGGCCAGCACGGTCGATACAGCCGCCGGCGACACGCCGACATGCTCGGCGATCGTATGCACAGTGACAGGGCGCTTTTCACCTCGGGGCATAAGGCGCAGAATCCACACAGAAGGGCGCGGCGCGGGCAAGCGGCAATCGACGCGGGGGCTCAAGCCCGCGCGATAAGGGCACCGCGCCGCCAAGCGGGCCAGGGGGAGAGAGACGCGCTCCCCTGCCCTATCTCAACGCCTTCACCGCGGCGACGTACTTGCCGATGATGCCGTCGAAGCTGCCATTGCTGAAGAAGGTGACCACGCGAGGCTTGGTCCGCGCAGCAGGGCGGGTGGTATTGGCGAGGAGCTTGTCGTAGAGGGCGAGGTTGGACGGCGCGATGTGCGCCTCCACGCCCTGGGTCTCCAGGTGCTGCGCCACCGCCTCGGGGTCGAAGCGATCCTCGGGCGCGTACTTTTCCGGGCGATGGACCGGCCCGAGGTACACCTCGTCGGCAAAGCCAAAGGCGCGCGTGAAGGCGGCCTGCATGATCTTCTTGCACGCGGTATTGCTGCGCGGCTCGAACAGAGCGGTGATCGTCGCGCCCGGGAAGCGCGCGCGAAACGATTGCAGCGTCTCCGCCAGCGCCGTCGGATGATGGCCGAAATCCTCAATCACCGTCACCCGGTCGTCGCGATGCAGCACTTCCTGCCGACGCTTCACCCCGCGAAACGAGGCGAGTGCCGCGAGCGGGAGGACGGTGGGATTATCGGGATTGAGCGCGAGGCCCGCGGCTGTCGCAGCCATGGCGGCATTACGGGCATTGAAGATGCCGGGCTGCGTCCACTGCACCTCGGCCCACGCGGCGCCGCGCCAGGTGAGCGTGAAGCGCGTGCCGGTGGGCGACTCCGCGAAGCCCTCGATCCGCACATCGTTGCCCTCCCCCAGCCCGACGCGCACCACGCGCGTCCACGCCATCGCGCCGAGCGCGCGGAGATTGGTATCGTCGCCATTGAGGACGACGTAGCCATTGCGCGGCACGATGCGCGTGAGGTGGAGGAAGGTCCGCTGCACATCCTGGAGGTCGCGGAAGATGTCGGCGTGATCGAATTCGAGATTATTGAGCACCGCGATGTGCGGCGCGTAGTGGATGAACTTGCTGCGCTTGTCGAAAAACGCGCTGTCGTACTCGTCGCCCTCGATCACAAAAGGATCGGCCGCCGCGCCGAGGTGCGAGCCAGTGGGCGGATCCTGCGGCACGCCGCCGATGAGGTAGCCAGGATCGCGCCCCGCTGCGCGCAGCAGGTAGGCCGCGAGCGAGGTCGTTGTCGTCTTGCCATGGGTGCCGCAGATGACGAGGTTGCGCCGTCCCTTGAGGACGAGGCTGTGCAGCATGGCTGGGAGGGAGGTAAACTCGAAGCGCTTCGTCTCCAGCAGCCACTCCACCTCGACATTGCCGCGCGACATGGCATTGCCCACGACCACGAGATCGGGCGCGAGCCGCTCCAGCCGCGCCGCGTCGTAGCCCTCGTGCAGCTCGATGCCTGCCTCCGCGAGCACGGTGCTCATCGGCGGATACACGCCGGTATCGGCGCCGATGACCGTATGCCCGGCGGCCCGCGCCAGCAGCGCCGCATTGCCCATCGCCGTGCCGCACACCCCCATGAAATAGATTCTCATCTTTGTCTTAAGTCGCTTAAAACGATCTTACCTCTAAAAACCACCTCTCATAATCGAGCGTGATTCTTCCACAGGCCCAAAAAACCCTCATTTTTGGGGTCGGGTGGAAGAGAAAGTGGCATAAATCCGCTTCAAAAGCGGTATAACTCAGGCTTGGGAGGTCGCTGGTGGGCTTCGAGTTCCAAAATCGCGTATCGAGCCCCCGTCAGATACCTAAACGGGTGCAGAATTGCCCTGCTAGGGAAGCTTTCCCGGGAGAGCCTGACTGGGGCCCCGGCCCCGCAGCCTCAGTGAACCACACATGTTCAAGCTGATCTACCACAACTCTCGATGAATTTTCTCGGAGACTGACCTGTTTCGCGGCTAAAGGCGGTGCTGAAGCCACTCGCCGATTCGTAGCCCACGGCGAGCGCGGCTTCGCCGACGGATGCTTGCCCGGACGCCAATAGGTTCTTAGCCAGGGCGAGTCGCCACTGCAGGAGATAGTTCAAGGGCGTCAGCCCGATCGTGCGCGCAAACCGCTCCGCGAAGGAAGAACGCGACATGCCGGACACCCGCGCGAGTGTCAGCAGCGTCCAGTGCCTGGCGGTCTGTGAGTGAATCGCGCGGAGGGCGACCGCCAGTTGCGGATCGCGCAGACCGGCCAGCAACCCCGTAGGCGCGATCCCGGAAGGGGCGGAACGCAGTGACTCCACCATGAGCACGTCCACGAGGCGGGACAGGACGAGCGATTGCCCGGCTCGCTGTTCCAGAACCTCTCGCTTAATCAGTTGGACGACGGGAGTCACGCCGCCAATCTCAGGATCGCGGGCGCGGATATGCAGCATACCCGGAAGCAGGCCTAGAAGCATCGATGCGTTGATCGGATCAAACGTGAAGTAGCCACCGAGTAGGGACGCCTCGGGCTTTCTCGTAGTGTCGCCGTGGAATATCTCGTCTAGCTGGTTCCCGGAGGGAGTCGGCGAAATCGGCTTCGGTTTGACCTTGGGATCGCTGGAGAGCGTGAACGCCGGCGTCGCGGTGAAGAGTACGAAGTCTCCTGTGGCAAGATTGACCGCGGGAAATCCATCGGCGGCCAGCCAGCACGACCCTTGCAGAACCAACGCGTACCCTGGGTGGCCAAATCTCGAGTAGCTCACACCCCACCTCCCGGCTCCATGTACGATCGTAGCAGCGACGGCCTGTGGCTTCAGGAGGGCGACAAGGGCTGAAAGAGCATCCATCTGGACTATCTATAATGTATTGCGGACCCGCTCTTATAGCAAGTCCGTTCCGATCTGTTATTCTCAACGGGTCATCACGACTCCCATGAAATTACAATCTACAGTTCTCATCACCGGCTGCTCCTCTGGCTTCGGCAAAGCGACCGCCGCTCTGTTTCTCGCGCGCGGCTGGAACGTCATCGCCACGATGCGCTCGCCTCAGCCCGGTCTCTTCGAGCGGAGCGACCGATTGCTCGTCACCGCGCTCGACGTCACCCAGCCGACGAGCATTGCCGCAGCCATTACGGCTGGCATCGCGCGGTTCGGCGGCATCGATGCTTTCGTCAACAACGCGGGTATCGGTCTTTTTGGCGCGCATGAAGCGATCTCCGATGAAGTGCTGCGCCAGGTTTTCGAGACAAACACCTTCGGCGTGATGGCCGCCAATCGCGCCATCATCCCGCATCTGCGTGAGCGCGGCGCAGGCACGATCATCAATGTCACTTCGAGCGCGGGAATCGTGCCGATGCCTTTGGTCGCAGCGTACACCGCGAGCAAGTACGCCATCGAGGGATTCTCGGAGTCGCTCGCCTACGAATTGGGGATGCTGGGCGTCCGGGTGAAAATTGTGGAGCCAGGCTTGTCGCCGACCACGAGCTTCGCCGCCAACTCGGGAGGGCGGTGCGAAAACACGATCCCGGCCGCCTATGCAGCCCATGCGGACCGCTACATGCAATCGATGCAGGCTTATCCGACGGCCTACACCATGGCGGAGGACGTAGCCGAGGCTGTGTTTAGCGCCGCGACCGATGGAACGGACAAGCTCCGCTACCCGGCAGGCGCCGACAGCATAATGCTGGCGGAACTGCGCCGTTCGTTGCCCGAGAGAGAGTTCCTTGCGCGCGTGCGGGCGATGACGGGCAGCGAAGCACCGGCCGAGGCGACGATTCAAGAAAGCCGCTAGCGAAAACGCAGCCTTACCGAAGCGTGTTGCGAGTCAGAAGCCGGCAGCGATCCAACACCGGATCCAGGCGCTTGAGCACGGCTACGCGACGCAAACCTTCGCCGTGCCTCTGCTCCGCTCCTGACCAGATCTGCGGCAGAGCAAACTGCCGGGCGAAAATCGCAAATACTGCGCAGCGGGGTCCGCAGGGCGTGGGGTAGACTCTCCGCCGTGAACCGTATTGCCGTCACCTCCGTCTGCGAGCCTGCGCCTGGGTTGAGCGCGAGGCGACGGCAGCCGGGCGTTTCCGGGCTGGCGTCGCATCTCATTGCGCCCGGGGAGCCCTGGGATATGATCGCGCGCAGCAAGCCAACTCTGGACAGAGCTAGGCTGCGCATCACGCCTCTATGATCACCTGCGCCGTCTACGACACCAAAGCCTACGACCGCGAGTATCTCACGCGCGCCGCGAGCGCCGATCGCATCGCCTGGCGCTTTCACGAATTTCGCTTGAGCGCCGAAACCGCCGCAGCGGCCAAGGGCGCGCAGGCCGTGTGTGTCTTCGTCAACGATCTCGTGAATCGAGCGTGTCTGGAAACCCTCGCTTCCCTCGGAGTGAGACTGATCGCCCTGCGCTGCGCCGGCTATAACAACGTGGACCTCGCCGCCGCCAAGTCACTCGGGCTGGCGGTGGTGCGCGTGCCCGCCTACTCACCGCACGCCGTGGCCGAGCACACGCTGGGGCTATTGCTGACGCTGAATCGCAAAATCCACCGCGCCTACAACCGCGTGCGGGAGCACAACTTTTCCCTCGGAGGGCTGGTGGGCTTCGATCTTCACGGCAAGACAGTTGGCATCGTCGGCACCGGCAAGATCGGCCGTATCACGGCGCAGATTTTTCGCGGATTCGAGTCTCGCGTCATTGCCTACGATACCCGCCCGATGCCGGAGTGGGCAGCCGCTCAGGGCGTTGACTATGTCGATCTCGAGGCCCTCCTCGCCACGAGCGACATTATCTCGCTCCACCTTCCGCTGCTGCCGGAAACTCACCACTTGCTCAACGAGCGTACGCTGGCGCAGACCAAGCGCGGGGTCTTCATCGTCAATACGAGCCGGGGAAAGCTCATCGACACCACAGCACTGCTCGCCGCCCTCAAGGCAGGCACCGTGGGCGGCGTGGCGCTGGACGTCTATGAGGAGGAGGAGGGAGTCTTTTTCGAGGACTTCTCCGGCCGCGTGCTGCAGGACGATGAGCTCTCGCGGCTGCTGACGCTGCCCAACGTGCTGGTGACGGCGCACCAGGCCTTTCTCACTCGCGAGGCCCTCGGCGAGATCGCGCGCGTGACCACCGAGAATCTCATGCACTTCGACGTGGGCGCTCCACTGCTCGACGGCACCTCGCTATGAACGACGCCGCGCCGCGCGCAAGCAACCGCCACGCAATGAAACGAAACGCTGCACCCAGCAACTGGCATCAACTACAGGCAACGGACATCGTGCGTCTGCTCGACGTGGAGGTGCAGACGGGGCTCTCGGCCGCGGAAGTCGCGCGGCGACAGAAAAAATACGGACCCAACCGCATCACGGCCCGGCGCGGCACGCCCGCGTGGGTAAAATTTCTCCAGCAGTTCAACCAGCCGCTTGTCTATATCCTGCTCGTGGCGGTCGGCGTCACGGCGTTCCTGGGGGAATGGGTGGACTCCGCCGTCATCTTCGGCGTCGTCTTCATCAATGCCATCGTGGGATTCCTCCAAGAGGCGAAGGCGGAGAAATCCATTTCCGCGCTGGCGGGGCTGGTGGCGACTGAAACCACGGTGCGGCGCGACGGGCGGCAGCAGCGCGTACACTCGGAGGAGCTCGTGCCGGGCGATGTCGTACTACTGCAATCCGGCGATCGCGTGCCAGCGGACCTGCGCCTGTTTCACGTCAAGAATCTGCAGGTCGACGAGTCAGCCCTCACAGGGGAATCGGTGCCGGTCCAAAAGCACCCCAACCCCCTGGCGCTCGACACCGTGCTGGCCGATCGCCGCAACCTCGCCTACACGGGCACGCTCGTCACCGCCGGACAGTGCGAGGGCGTGGTGTGGGCCACGGGCGATCTGACCGAGACCGGCCACATCGCGAGCCTCATCGCGGAGGCGGCGGATCTCTCCACGCCGTTGACCAAGAAGATCGCCCAACTGAGCAAGCTGCTGCTGTGGGTGATCCTGGCGCTGACGGCGGTGACATTTGGCATCGGCGTCGCGCGCGGAGGCGATGTCGTGGAAATGTTCATGGCGGCGGTGGCGCTCGCGGTCGGGGCAATCCCCGAGGGGCTGCCGGCCGCAGTCACGATCGTGCTGGCCATCGGGGTATCGCGCATGGCCCGCCGGCGGGCCATCATCCGCAAACTGCCCGCGGTGGAAACCCTCGGGAGCACCACGGTCATCTGCTCGGACAAGACGGGGACCCTGACCGAAAACCAGATGACGGTGGCGGAGCTCTTCGCCGGAGGAAAGTCCTACACGGTGACGGGGGCCGGATACGAACCGAAGGGCGAAATCCAGCACGAAAGTCTGCCGGTGGCCCTCCAGGCCCACCCTGCCCTCGCCGAATGTCTGCGCGCGGGCGTGCTTTGCAATGACTCGCTGCTCGTGAGCAAAGATGGCCGGCTCACGGTGCAGGGCGACCCGACGGAGGCTGCGCTGCTCGTAGCAGGTGAGAAGGCCGGGCTGGCCCACGCCAAAACCCAGCATGAGTCGCCCCGGCTCGATGTGATCCCGTTCGAATCCGAGCACATGTACCGAGCCACGCTCCATGCGGGCGCTGCCGGCCGCGTGATCTACAAGGTGGGCGCGGTGGAGCGGCTGCTCGAGCGCTGCAGCGATGCCCTGGACGAACGCGGCGCCCGCGCGCCGCTCGACAAGCCGGCGGTGCACCGAGCCGTGGAACAAATGGCGGCACGCGGCCTGCGGGTGCTGGCCCTGGTGCGGCGCGAGGTGGACGACGCACATGCGAAGCTCGAACACCGGCATGTCGCCACCGCGCTGACATTCCTCGGCCTGCAGGGGATGATCGACCCACCCCGCCCAGAGGCCATCGAGGCCGTCCGCACCTGCCAGGAGGCCGGCATTGCCGTAAAGATGATCACCGGCGACCATCTGGCGACAGCTCGCGCCATCGCGGGGTACATCGGGCTCAAGGGACAGATGGAGGGCGGCAAGCTGGTAGCGCTATCCGGGCGCGAGTTGGAGAAAATCGCCGATCCGGAGCTGCCCGAAGTAGCCCGACGCACGGCGGTGTTTGCCCGAGTCGCACCCGAGCAAAAACTGCGGCTCGTGCGCGCCCTGCAATCGCTGGGGCACGTGGTGGCGATGACGGGGGATGGCGTGAATGATGCACCGGCGCTCAAGCAAGCCGACATCGGCGTGGCGATGGGGATCACCGGCACCGATGTGGCCAAAGGGGCGGCGGCGATGGTCCTGACCGATGACAACTTCGCATCCATCAAGGCGGCCGTGGAGGAAGGCCGCGGCGTATTCGACAATCTCACCAAGTTCATCGTCTGGACGCTCCCCACCAATGGCGGCGAGGCCATGATTCTCCTCACGGCGATCGTGTTTGGCACGACGCTGCCCGCGCTCCCCGTGCAACTGCTGTGGGTAAACCTGATGACGGCGATACTGCTCGGGCTCATGCTGGTCTTTGAGCCCAAGGAGCGAGGCCTCATGCAGCGCCCGCCGCGCGACCCGCGCCGGCCGCTCCTCACCTTTGCGCTGGCGATGCGGACGGGGCTCGTATCGCTCATCATGCTTGCGGGGTCTTTTTGGCTGTTTTTCTACGAAATGAACATGGCGGGAGAGACCACCGCCGCGGCGCGCACGGCGGTCATCAACGTGATCGTCGCCGTGGAGATCGCGTATCTCTTCAACTGCCGCTCGCTGCATCACTCCTTCTTTGCCGCTGGCGTACTCTCCAACCGCTGGGCGATCGCGGGGGCCTCGGCCATGTTGGGCGCGCAATTGCTCCTCACCTATACGCCGATCATGAACACGCTCTTCCACACGGCACCGATCAGCGCGGCATCCTGGCTGCGCATCGCGGGCGTGGCGGCCGTGGCCTTCGTCGTGGTGGAGCTCGAGAAATGGCTGCGCTACGGCCGCAACCAAAACGCACTCCCCGAGTGATCGCAAGCCGGGGCAGCCACACCGGCCTGCCGGTGCCCGGCGGCAGCGGCGGGCTCAGCCGCGGGAGCGCCGGTGACTGAGCGCGACATTTTCAAAATGCAGGATCTCCGGCGGGCCGCTCCCTTCTGCCGGGAGAGCGACCTCCACGACGTCGCTGCGCCAGGTCGTGGGGCGCGAGCGGGCATCCAGGCCATGGAGGTAGGCGGCCACGGCGCGGCGCAGCACCTCTTTCTTACGCGCGTCGACGGCGTAGTAGCCGGGCACGAGCGCGCCGGCGGCGCGAGTCTTTACCTCGACGAAGACGAGCACCTCCGCATCGCGGCAGACCAGATCGATCTCCTCCCGCCGGTCGCGAGGATTGCGCCAGTTACGCGCGATGACGGAAAAGCCCTTCTCGCGGCGCAACCACTCGGCGGCGAGCCGCTCGCCGCGCGCGCCGGGGGGCTCTTTCGCCCATAAACTGCGAAAGAATCGCCCGAGGGCAGAGCGGAAACCAGCCGTCGACTTGGGCGCATGAGTCACGGGAATGTCATTGCGACGAGGGCGCGGGCTTTGACAATCTCCTTCCTCACCCCTCCTCTTTCGCGGTCGCTCCATGGCTTCCTCCACTATCGCAGGCACGCTTCGCCGTTCGCTGCTCATCAAGGTCATCTCCAAACCCGCGCCCAGCCGCGAAGACGTCGCCTCGGTCATCGAGCTCACGGCATCGAAAGTCGTGGAGGCGCTCCAGGCGCAGTCGATGACGTTTTACCTCGTGGAGGGCAACGAGATCGCCTTCAAGCAGGTATACTACTCGCCCACGCTCTGGACGGGCGAGCCGGGCAAGGAGAAGAAATTTCAGGATACGGCGGCAAAGCTCCTCGCGCTCAAGATACCGCTCGGCAAGGGCATCGTCGGCAAGGTCATCGAGTCGGGGGAGCCGATCTTTTTCCGCAATAGCGAGAGCCAGGCGCCCTTCATGGCCTCCATGGCGCAGACGACGGGCTTCGAGGTGCGCTCGATGCTCACGGTGCCGCTGAAGACCACCATCACCCTGGGCGCGATCCAAGTCCTCAACAAGGAACTCTCCGCGGGCACCGAGGGCGAATTTACCGAGAAGGACCTGGCGCTGCTGAAGGAGGTCGCCGAGTACTCCTCCACGCTCATCCACCGCATGGTGGACCCCAAGTTTGTCCCGAGCGCCGACGATACCGCGCGCTTCGTCGCCAAGCTCACCGACCTGCCGCTCGTCACCAAGATCGAGCAGATCGAGATCGACGAGAAGCTCGTCGAAGTCACCGGCGATGCGATCATCCGCCGCGAGGGCATCTTCCCGCACAAGCGGATGAGCCCCAACTCTGTCGCGGTGGTGATGACCAACCCGCTCGACTACGGCAAGCGCGAGTCGTTTTCCCAGGCCACGGAGCTCTCCATCGAGGAGGTCAGCGTCGTCTCCGCCACGCTTTTCGAAGCGCTGGTCAAAAAGTTCTTCAAGGACTCCAAGGCAACTGCGGGGGCAGCCACACCCGACGATGTCGATATCGGCTCCGTCGCCGACGTGATCCAAAACACCTACGCCGTCGACGGGCAGGCCGAGATCAGCGCCAAGGATCTCGAGAGCGAGGAATCCGCGCCGATCGTGCAGCTCGCCAATCGCATCATCGAGGATGCGTACATCTCGGGCGCCTCCGACATCCACATCGAGCCGATGGAGAAGGAGCTGCTCGTGCGCTACCGCGTCGACGGTCTCCTCTCCGAAAAGCTCCGGCTGCCCAAGCAGGTGACAGGCGCCCTCGTCGCTCGCCTCAAGATCATGTGCAACCTGGATATCTCCGAGCGCCGGTTGCCGCAGGATGGGCGCATCGTCTTCAAGCAGTTTACGAAGAAAAACATGGACCTCGACCTGCGCGTCGCCACGGGGCCCATGAAGGATGGCGAGAAGGTCGTCATGCGTATCCTGGACAAGCAGAAATCGACGCTGCCCCTGCCCGCCCTGGGCTTTTCCGAGGAAAATCTCGCCAAGTACCGGGAGTGCATCCGCCAGCCGTACGGCATGATCCTGCACTGCGGCCCCACCGGCTCCGGCAAGTCGATGACGCTCTACTCCGCGCTCGGCGAGGTAAACACGCCCGACGTCAACATCCAGACCGCGGAAGACCCCATCGAGTACACGCTCGCCGGCATCAACCAGATGCAGATGAACCGGACGATCGGCCTCACCTTTGCCCGCGCGCTCCGCTGCTATCTGCGCATGGACCCCGATATCATCCTCGTCGGCGAAATCCGCGACGAGGAGACCGCCGGCATCGCCGTCGAGGCCGCGCTCACGGGCCACTTGCTCGTCTCCACGCTCCACACGAATGACGCGCCCTCGACGGTCGCGCGTATCGGCGAGATGGGCGTCGAGCCCTTCAATATCTCCGCGTCGCTGGTCTGCGTGTGCGCCCAGCGCCTGCTCCGCCGCGTCTGCAAAAACTGCAAACTCCCCTACGAGCCCGAGGGCCGCTCGCGCGAGCTCATGCAAAAGGCACTGGGCTGGAGCGGCCAGATCTACAAGGCCAACCCGCAGGGCTGCCCCACCTGCGGCGGCACCGGATACAAGGGCCGCGTCGGCATCCACGAGCTGATGACCAACAGCGAGGAGCTCACCGAGGGCATCAACAAGGAAGTCGAAGTCGCGGAGCTGAAGCGCATCGCGATGCGCAACGGCATGAAGACCCTCCACCAGGATAGCATGCTGAAGGTGAAGATGGGCCTCACCACGATCGAGGAAGCCCTGAGCAATGTGCCGCCGGATCTGATTTTGTGAGTCATCGAGCCGCCTGAGCCGATGCGCGTCGCAGTCCTCCTGCTCGTCACTCTGCTCGCCGCCGCACTATCCAGCCAGGTCCGGCTGCTGCAGCACCGCACCCTCGACCTGAGTGCCAACCCACCGGACTGTGGCGACGTCTGCGAAAACTTTGCCAGCCTCCTCTCGTCAAATAGGCTCTTCAAGGCAACCTATCAGGCGCGACTGAAAGCCGCCGGCCTGAATCTATCGTACTCAGAATTCCACCGGCATGTACGCTTCTATGCCCGATCTAAAGCAAAGGCCGTGGAAATCCGCGTCTGGGACCGCTCGCCCGCTGACGCAGACAAGATCGCCGCCGCCGCGCTAGAAAGTCTCCACGACCTCGAGCGCGGTCTCTGGATCTTCGATGGAGAAACTCCCCCCGGTTACTACCGCAACTCCATCAACGACGCAGCACGGGGTTGAACCAAAATCCGTGATCGCGGTGGTAGTCGTCGCCGCCGTCCTCGACGACTAGCTCGAGGGTCTTCGCTCCACCCAGCGCGATATCGCATGCCTTCTGCGCGGCCCCACGTACGACGCCTGAGCGCCAGCGCTCGCGGCCGTCGACTTTCACCACAAACACCACGGAGCCCTCGTAGCCGTTGCCGAGTGCGCAGGTCGCTTGGAAGCGCTGCCACGAGCCATCGAGCGCCCAGGTGTAGCTGGCCGGGGCGTGCGCGTAGATAAAGCGGCGCTGCAGTTTGCCGCCGAGCGTCACCAGCAGGTCCTCCGGGCTGTAGTCAAAGGCCGGCTCGCGCCAACCCACTTTGGCGTGCTCGGGCCGCAGGTCGCAGAGCGAAAGTTCTTTCACCGTCGCATCCGCGCTCGCAGGACGCTGGGCTGGTGGCGTGAGCATGGGGGCCGCGTAAACTCTGGCCGGATCGCTGTAGGGCAACTCAGCGGTGAGTTTGCGGGCCGGTTGAGCCCGCCCTTGGCGCAGCAACCGGATGATGGGATCGAGCGAGGCGAAGGTCTGGGTATTGCCGATATCGGCCACGCCTTCGGCCGAGACGGGAAAAGGAGGAAGACTGTCGAGCGCGAGGACGAAGCCATTTACCTTGAGCGCGGCGAGGCGGAGCTGGGTGAGCTTGCCACGCGGCAGCTCGCGCTGCTCGAGGCGGAAACGTCCCTGTGCGTCCGGCACAGCGACGGCAGTCAGCGCATCGTAGTCGCCGCGGCCCTCGCCATCGATGTAGGCGAGCACGGCATAGGTGGGTACAGGTGCTTTGACCTGGCCCGTGACGACGAGCGCACCGAGCTCGTTGGCGAGATGCAGGTCGAGAAATACTCCCTCGTTGGCGTCCTTCGCGGCAAGCCCCTTGGCCGAGCCGGTGAAGAGCGGGTGGCTTGCGAGCCGCAGCGCGTCGGCCGTCGTGAGAAACGCGCCCAGCCCGTGCCCGTGGCGCTCGCAGCCGTAGACGGTATTGCCATCGCCCATCAGGGATTTGCCGAGTGTCTTCGCCTCGGCGGCAGTCTCTTTGTTGTGGTCGAGCCCGAGCGCGTGACCCAGCTCGTGGATCACGCCGCCGATGTAGCGGGCGTTCCAGTGGCCAAGGCTGATCTTGCCCACCTGCCCATCGTCGATGATGGGCTCGCGCGCGGAGAGGTGGCGCGGGTCGAGCGGCGGCGCATCGATCTGCCAGCAAAAGCCGTGGCGTGCATCGCCGCCGCCGCGATACGGCGCATCCTCGCGGAAACGGCGCTTCGACTCGTCCCACTCCATGATCGTGTGAAACAGCACGATCGTCTCTGTCTCGGGATCGATGCCCGCCGCGCGCAGCGCCGGAAGACATTCCTCGCGCACCTTCCGCGCCTCGGCGCTTCGCTTGGTGTTGTAGGCTTGCCAAGGCTCGCGCCCGCGCACGACGACGAAGCGCAGGAGCCCATCCGCCTCGCGGTCGAGCGCCATCGGCTGGACGTGAATAAGCCCAACGCGACGAAGCTCGCGCGCGTAGAAATCCGCCGCCTCCTCCATGACACGCGTGAGGCGCTCGCGGTAGTTTGCCGCGGGCGGGCTGTCGCTCGGCGCGAAGTAGACGAAGCGGAGCTTGCGCTCGGCCTTGACTGGGTCGGTGCCATGGTAGCGCGCAAGCTCGGTAGTGCTACGCGCCAACTCGCTGGCCTCGAGATGCGGGGGCGACGCCGCAGCGGGAGGGCTCAGGGCGCTCACTTGGAGGATAAGCAGCCCAGCCAGACGATACGCACACCGGAAAGCAGAAAGGGGCACGGGCCAGCACGTAGTACCTGCAGACCCCACACGCAAGCGAGTACGGAGAGAGTCCCGGCGCGGTGCCCGACACACCCGGCGCAGCGCGACAGGCTATCTTCACGCAGAGTTCATCCCCGCTTCATCTCGCCGCTCTCGCTGCACGCACTCTGCAAAACGCCCTGCAGCGGACCGACGGGCTGCATGCCTGACGACCCTCTCCAGCGGTGGGCCCGCCACGCTCAGGCCTGCTCGGGATCGTGGTAGCGAGCGAGCCAGTGGGCGTAGGGCGACGGAAGCACTGCCGTCGGCTTGTCTTTACCGAGCTTTCGCGCGGCGTGATACGGCCAGTGCGGATTGGCCAGATGCGCCCGGCCGATCATCGCGAGGTCGAGCTGCTCTTCGCGGACAGCTCGGTCTGCCAGTTCGGGAGCGCCAAAGCCCCACGCGGAGGAAACCGGAATATTGGCTTCATCCCGCACGCGTTTCGCCACCGGCCCGAGAAAGGCCGGCCCCCACGGGATATTGGTCGCGGGGATCGTAAAGCCTACACTCACGCTGAGCATATCCAGGCCTTCGGCGCGCCACGCCTTCACGAGATCGATGGACTCGGCGAGCGTCTGCTCGTCGTTGCCGTCGTACTCGATCACACCGAAGCGGGCCGTGAGGGGGAGCCGCTCGGGCCAGACTTTGCGGACGGCGGCGAGTGTCTCGCGCGAGAAGCGGCCGCGGTTTTTTGCGCTGCCGCCATATTCGTCGGTGCGGAGGTTGGAGTGCGCGGAGAAGAAACTTTGCGCGAGGTAGCCGTGGGCGAAGTGCAGCTCGAGCCACTCGAAGCCCGCCTCACGGGCGCGGCGGGCCGCCGCGACGAAGTCGGCCTGCACGCGCTGGATATCGGCCACCGTCATCGCCGTGGGCACGCGGCTGAGTTTGTCGCCGAAGGCCACGGCGGAGGGAGCGATCGGCTGCCAGGAGCGGGGATCGGAGGCCGGGAGGTGGTCGTCACCCTGCCAGGGCACATTGGCGCTGGCCTTGCGCCCGGCGTGAGCGATCTGGATGCCCGGTACGGCACCGGCGGCTTTGATCGCGGCGGCGATCGCGCGCAGCTTGCCCGCCTGCGCATCGTCCCAGATCCCGAGGCATCCCGGGGAGATGCGGCCTTCGGGCGCGACCGCGGTCGCCTCGACGATCACGAGTCCGGCGCCACCCCGAGCCATGCCGGCATAATGGGCTGCGTGCCAGTCATTGGCCACGCCGCCCTCGGCCATGTACTGGCACATGGGCGGCACGGCGATGCGATTGCGCAGGGAAACGTCTTTGAGTTGAAACGGAGAGAAGAGATCGGCCATGAGAATGTTCGGTAGTTCGATATTATTCGAACACTTGAAATTCGTCAACAAGTGGAGACTGTTTTTGGCATGAGACCGATGAAACACCCGAAGGCGGAGGAGGTGGACCTGATCGACGTGATGCACGCGCTGGCCGACCCCACCCGGGTGGAGATCGTGCTGACGCTGGCCCGCGAGGGCAGAGCCATGACCTGCGGCGAGCTGGTGCTCGATCGCCCAAAATCAAGCATGTCGCATCATTTCAAAATCCTGCGCGCCGCGGGCGTGGTACGCACGGAGATCAAGGGCACCGAACACATCAATTCGCTGCGTCTGGAGGAGTTAGAGAAGCGCTTTCCAGCCGTGCTGACCTCCATCCTGCGCTCGCTCGCGCCGCGCAATCACGTGCGGGCCAAGACGCGCTGAGCGCCGACGCGGGGCAAACTGCCGCATCCCACGGGAGTCTCCACACGTATCTTACCACCGATGAGTCGCCCATCTCTCACCCAGCAAATCCTCGGCATCCTCGGCTGGCTCGCGCTTTGTTTCGCCATCGCCGCGCTCGGCGCATGGGCCTCGATCAATGCGTCGTCGTTCTACGGCGAACTCGCACGCCCCTCGTGGGCTCCGCCGGCCTGGCTTTTCGGGCCGGTGTGGTCGGCGCTGTATTTCATGATGGCCGTGGCCGCCTGGCTCGCCTGGCGGGAGCGGGGCTTCGCGGGTGCACGCGGGGCGCTGACGCTCTTCCTTGTACAACTCGCGGCCAACGCGCTGTGGAGCTGGCTCTTCTTTGGCTGGAAGCTCGGCGCGCTGGCCTCGGTGGAGGTCATCGTGCTGTGGGCGCTGATTCTGGCTACGCTCATGGCCTTCTGGCGGATTCGCCCGCTCGCGGGCGCGCTGCTGCTGCCCTATCTCGCGTGGGTGTCGTTTGCCACGGTGCTGTGCATCACAATCTGGCGAATGAACCCGGCGCTGCTGTAAACGCGGCCCGGCCGCTTGCCGCTTGTCGTGGGGCGCCGTGGGCGGCAATGCTCCGAGCATGGACCTCGCTGCCCTCACGGATCAAGCCATGCTCCTCCGCCAGCGCTTCGCCGAAGCCGCCGAGCGCAAAGGCCAGCGCGGCTGGACGCGCGAGGAAGTCATGCAGGGCTTCGTCGGCGACGTGGGCGACCTGATGAAGCTGACGATGGCCCGCGCCGGCCTCCGCGAGATCACCGGCGCCGAGCAGAAGCTCGGCCACGAGCTCGCCGACTGCCTCTGGAGCGTGCTCGTGCTGGCGAAGCTCTACGAGGTGGATCTCGAGAAGGAGTTTTCGCGGATGGCTGCCGAGGTATCCGCAAAGTTAGTCGGTCCGCGCCAAAGCTAGCCGCTTACGCACCCGCGACAGCAACCACAGAGTCGAAGAGCCGCAGCGCCCCGGGTGGCAGCCCTGACTCGTAGCGCGCGAGTTCCCACAGTGTCGCGCTCTGCTCAAGCGCGAGCGCGTGCAACGCAGGCGTGTAGGTCGGCCAGAGCACGAGGCATGGCGTCTGGGTGTGGCGCGAGACATACTGGATGCCATCGAAACGCGCCGGGTGATCGTGCAGGCGCTGGGCATAAGCCCGCGGAAACTCCACCTGCGCCGAGTAGAGCGTGCCCAAATCCATCCCGATGGCCCTGGCGCTGCGCTGGGTGGTGAGATCGTACACGCGCACCGTGAGATCGGCCGGAGTCTTCAGAAAAATCCGCTGCTCCAGATCGGCGCGCCGAAAGCGATACTGGAGCCCACGTTTCTCCGCCATGTCGATATCGTCTCCGTAGAGTTCGTAGAACGACGTCTCGCGATTCCTAGCGAGGTAGAGACACTGGACTTTTCCGCTGTCGGGTGTGAGCCGCCCGGACTTCGAGGCGAAGAAGGTCTGCTCCGCCCTCGCATGAGCCTGCCAGCGCAGATTCCACCAAGGCGCGCGCAATGCTTTCTTCACCGCCGCCAGCTTGAGGTCGGCAAAGTCTGCCGGCGGAACCGGTGACCTGAGTTCCCGCGCCATCGCTCCGCTACTCGGCCAACTCCGCCGCCAGCGCCTGGACGCGCTCGACGAGCCTAGCCTCGCCTGCACGCAGCGCATCGAGCGGTGTCTTGCCTTGGAGGCGTGACGAAGGATTAAGGAAAAACGTCGCGGGCAGCAGATCGTCGAAATGCGGATGCTCGCGCAGGCTGGCCAAGGTCTCTCGAAGGCCCGGCAGCACGCCGCCACGCGGGGAAAACTGCCATACCGGGAAATGCAGATTCCCCAGTCCGTCGCGGATCGCGATCACCTGGCCGGCACGCGCGGCCTTTCGCACCGCCTCCTCGGAGCAGCCCGCAGGGCCGCCGTAGAGTTTTGCCGCCTCGGCGGCTGGCACCGAGCCACCCTCCGAAGCGAGCAGGCTGCGAAAGCCGAGCATGGCCGAGGTCTCCTTTGCCTCCGCCGCTCCGTAGAGATCGGAAACGGCTGCCAGAAACGCCTGCGACAGCGAGTCGGGCGTCGCCCCACTCCGCTTCGCTGCGCGAATCAGCGGGGTGACCGTCTCGGTAAAAACATCGTGCGCCAAAGTTTCGGTACCCATACCCATAGTTGTGCTCGTTTTCCGAATCGAGTCAATGGCAACATAGACAACCGCCTCCGTCCGGTGTTTCCCTCCCAACAGAAAGCCCCGCTCTCCTTGATCTCGGAGGGCGGGGCTTCGTTTGGCGACGGGTGGTCGTCGTTTTGTTTTAGGGCGTCACGCCGCTTGCAGCGGCGGGTGGCGTCTTTTGTTTGAAGATAAGCTTGTCGCCTTCGCGGGCAACAATAACCGGCTCGCCATCCTTGATGTCGCCTTTCAGCAACGCCTCGGCCAGCGGATCCTCGAGGTAGTGCTCGACGGCGCGGCGCAGGGGGCGCGCGCCGTACTTCTCGTCGTAGCCCTTCTCGATGAGCAGATCCTTCGCCTCTTGGGTAAACTCGAGGGTGATCTTGCGCTCGGTGAGGCGCTTGGAGAAGTTGGTGGTCTCGAGGTCGACGATCTTCACCAGATCCTCCTTGGAGAGGGGACGGAAGAAGATGATGTCGGAGATGCGGTTGAGGAACTCGGGCTTGAAGACGCGCTTGGCCTCTTCGAGCACCTTCTCGCGCATCTTCTCGCTATCGCTGAAGCCCTGGTGGGCGGCGGCGAAGCCCATCGAGGTCTGGCGCTGCAGGAGCGAGGCGCCGACATTCGAGGTCATGATGATGATCGTATTGCGGAAATCGATCGTGCGACCGAGCGAATCCGTGAGGCGGCCATCTTCGAGCACCTGGAGGAGGAGCTGCACGACGTCGGGGTGCGCCTTTTCGATTTCGTCGAAAAGGACGACCGCGTACGGCTTGCGGCGCACGGCCTCGGTGAGCTGGCCACCCTCCTCGTAGCCGACGTAGCCCGGAGGCGAGCCGACGAGGCGGGAGACGGCGAACTTCTCCATGTACTCGGACATGTCGATCTGGATGAGCGCGTCCTGATTGCCGAACATCTGGGCCGCGAGCTGCTTCGCGAGCATGGTCTTACCCACGCCGGTGGGGCCGACAAACATGAAGGAGCCGATGGGGCGGCGGGGATCCTTGAGGTCGGCACGCGAGCGGCGCAGGGCGCGGGCGATGGCGGAGGCGGCAGGATCCTGGCCGATGACGGCTTTCTGGAGTTCCTTTTCGAGGGAGAGCAGCTTCTCGCTCTCCTTCTTCTCCATGCGGGAGAGAGGGATGCCCGTCCAGTCGGCGACGACCTGCATCATGAGGTCTTCGTCGATCTGGATGCGCTTCTCGTCGCGCTGCTTCTTCCAGCTCTCGGTGATCTGCTCCTGCTTGGCGCGGAGCTGCTTCTCCTGATCGCGGAACTTGGCGGCCTCCTCGAAGTGCTGCTCGCTGATGGCTTTCTCCTTCTGCGCGCAGACGGACTCGATCTCCTTCGTGAGGTTCTCGATATCGGGCGGGCGGCTGAGGGCGCCGATGCGGGCGCGCGAGCCAGCCTCGTCCATGACGTCGATGGCCTTGTCGGGAAGGAAGCGACCGGTGATATAGCGGTCGGAGAGCTTGGCGGCAGCCTCGATGGACTTGTCGGTAAAGACCGCCTTGTGGTGATCCTCGTACTTGCCGCGAATACCCTTGAGGATGAGGATGGTGTCGTCGACCGAGGGTGCCTCGACCTTGACGGACTGGAAGCGGCGATCGAGGGCGGAGTCCTTCTCGATGTACTTGCGGTACTCGTTGAGGGTGGTCGCGCCGACGCACTGGAGCTCGCCGCGAGAGAGGGCGGGCTTGAAGATATTGGAGGCATCCATCGCACCCTCGGCAGCGCCGGCACCCACGATCGTGTGGAGCTCGTCGATGAAGAGGATGATGTTCTTGGCGCGCTTGATCTCATCCATCACGGCCTTGATGCGCTCCTCGAACTGGCCGCGGTACTTGGTGCCGGCGACCATGAGGGCGAGATCGAGGGTGATGACCTTCTTTTCAAGGAGGATCTCCGGGACGTTGCCGGAGGCGATCTCCTGGGCGAGACCTTCCACGATGGCGGTCTTGCCGACGCCAGCCTCGCCGATGAGGACGGGGTTATTCTTGGTGCGGCGGCAGAGGATCTGGATGACGCGGCGGATCTCGTTCTTGCGGCCCACGACGGGATCCATCTCACCCTTGCGGGCAAGCTCGGTGAGATCGCGGCCAAAGGCCTTGAGGGCGGGCGTCTTCACTTCCTTCTTATCCTCGGGCTGCGCGCCGCTGCGGGGCGTGCCACCGGCGGCGGCCTCTTCGCCGCCCTCCCCGCCCTGCTGGGAGCCGGAGAACTGCGGATCGAGCTCGCGGAGGATCTCATTGCGGGTGCGCTCGATGTCGATATCGAGCGACTTGAGCACGCGGGCGGCCACGCCCTCACCCTCACGGAGGAGGCCGAGCAGGATGTGCTCGGTGCCGACGTAGGAGTGATTGAGGGTGCGCGCTTCCTTGCCGGCGAGGGCGAGGACCTTCTTGACGCGCGGAGTGTAAGGGATGCTGTTTTGCGCCTTGGTCTCCTGGCCGGTGCCGACCTGTTTCTCAACGGCGGCACGGACGGTCTCGAGATCGAGGCCCATCTTCTGCAGGACGCTGACCGCGACGCCCTGACCCAACTTGATCAGGCCAAGCAGGATATGCTCAGTGCCGACGTAGTTGTGGTGAAAGCGATCGGCCTCCTTGCGAGCCAGTGCCAGCACCTGCTGCGCACGTGGCGTGAAGTTGTTCATCGGTTCTTGTGGCATATCGGGCATGTCGGTAAAGTGGTTGAGAGCTGAACTTAGTTCTTGCCTGGGTTGGCAGCAGTGAAATCGGGTCGCACGAAATTCGCAAACTCGGCGCGCAGTCGTAACGCACGCAGGAGGTCGCGCTGGCCGGCCTCGAACTCGCCTTTCTGCGCGTGCTGGAGATGGCCGGGCTGCGCCTCGATGAAGAGGCGGTCGATCACGCAGCGGGAGGTATCGGGGAAGGCCCCGAGGTCGATGCCGAGGCGGATGAGGGAGAGGAGATTCATGGCCTCGCTGGAGCTGAGGACATGGCTATTCTGGAGGATGCCGTAGGCGCGGCCGATCTTATCAAGGAGCTTGCTGGCATCGGCCTCCATGAGCTTCTCGCGAGCGTTGAGCTCATGCTCGACGATCGACTGGAGCACGGAGCTGAGGCGCTTGATAATCTCCTCCTCGGACTCGCCGAGGGTGGTCTGATTGGAGATCTGGAAGATCGAGCCGCTGGCATCGGAGCCTTCGCCGAAGAGGCCGCGGACGACCATGCCGAGCTGATTCACGGCGCGCACGACCTTCTCCATCTGATTGGAGATGACGAGCGCGGGGAGGTGCATCATGGCGGAGGCGCGCATGCCGGTGCCGAGATTGGTGGGGCACGCGGTGAGGTAGCCGAGCGTGGGCGAGAAGGCGAAGTCGAGGTGCTCCTCCAGGGTGGAGTCGAGATCGTCGATGGCATTCCACGCCTTCTTGAGATTGAAGCCGGCGCGGAGAACCTGGATGCGGAGGTGATCCTCCTCGTTGATCATGACCGAGAAGGTCTGATCCTTGTTGATGACGACGCCCGCGCCGCCCTTGGCGCCGCTGAGCTCGCGGCTGATGAGGTGGCGCTCGACGAGGATCTGGCGCTCGAGCTCCCCAAGGTCGCCGATGGAAACATTGAGCGCCTTCTTCATCTGCGCGGTGCCGGAAAGGGCCTCGCGGCAGCGCGTGAGGATCTCCTCGCGCTGGGCAGCCTTGGCCCAACCGGGAAACGAGTGGCCGGAGAGATTGCGCGCGAGACGCACACGCGTCATGAGGACGATGGCGGTCTTGCTGCTCCCGGTATCCGTCAGTTCGGACGGAGTGTCGATGAGCGAGGAGATCGTCATGGCCTTAGCGCGTGGCGTTTTGGGAGACGGCTTGTTTGACTTGGGCAATTTCATCGCGGGTGCGGGCGGCGTCTTCGTAGCGCTCGGACTTGATGGCTTCCGTCAAGTCGAGCTCCAGCTTGGTGAGACGATCGTAAAGGGATTTTCTTTGGAGGGCGCGGGTGGGCACCTTGCCGGCATGGGCGGTGCCATTGTGCATGTTCTCGAGCATGGGCTCGACGAGGCCGCGGAAGGTCTCGTAGCAGACGGGGCAGCCGAAGCGGCCGTGCTTCTTGAAATCGTTTTGGGTGAAGCCGCACTTCTCGCAGCGCATGCCGGCGGCGACGGCGGGCTGCTCGGGATTGAGCGAGGCCTTCAGCAGCAGGTCGGCGAGCGAGAAGCCGCTGGGATCGGTGACTCCCTTGGCCTGCGCGCACGCCTCACACAGGTCCACCTTGTGAACCTTGTTGTTCACGATCTGCGTCAGGTGGACTGTCGCGGGTTTCGAACAGAGATCGCATTTGAGCGGGTTGGCCATGGAATCTGATGAAGGGTTTCTGCACGGAACATGCCACAGAGGCGCACGCTGGCAAGTGCAGCCGTACGTCTCTGCGAAATGTGCCGTTTGGACGCGTCCACACTACGCCAAATGTGCAATCGTGTCTCTCGGGAAAAACTTGAGGGGAAAGTCGGCGCGGACCCCATCGACACCCACTTGGAGCTCCGCCCGCGGGGGCGGGCCGGACGTGGAGCGGAGCTTTTATCCCGCCTCGTGAGAGGCGGGATACCGCAAACTCAGATGCGGGTACCTTCGACGAGCACGCGCTTGCGGAACTCCTCGAGGACGCGCTTGGTGATCGGGCCGGGCTTGCCATTGCCGATCTCGCGACCGTCGAGCTTGACGGTGGGGATCACCTCGGCGCCCGAGCCAGTCAGGAAGCACTCGTCGGCGCACCAGACATCGTAGCGGGTCATATTGGCCTCGCGGAGGGGGATGCCGAGATCCTTGGCGATGTCGATGATGGTGGAGCGAGTCACGCCCTTGAGCGCGCCTTGGGAGGCGGAGGGGGTGACGATCTCGCCCTTGTGGACGATGAAGACATTATCCGCGGTGCACTCGGCGACGTAGCCCTGGTCGTTGAGCATGATGGCCTCGAGGGCGCCGGCCTGCTTGGCCTCGAGCTTGCCGAGGATGTTATTGAGATAATTGAGCGACTTGACGGTGGGGGGCAGCGCGGCGGCGTTGATGCGGCGCGTGGGCACCGTGACGATCGAGAGGCCGGTCTCGTAGTACTCCTTGGGGTAGAGGGAAATCTTGCTCGCGATGATAAACATCGAGGGCTTGGGGCAAAGCCAGGGGGCCAGGCCGAGATCGCCCACGCCACGAGTGACGACGAGGCGGATGTAGGCATCGGTGAGGCCATTTTGGCGGCAGGTCTCGCAGGTCGCCTCGGCGATCTCGGCGCGCGTGGCCGGGAGTTGGAGCATGATGGCCTTGGCCGAGTATTCCAGGCGCTCGAGATGCTCATCAAGGCGGAAGATATTGCCACCGTAGAGGCGAATGCCCTCGAAGACGCCATCACCGTAAAGCAGGCCGTGATCAAACACGGAGACTTTCGCGTCGTTGCTGTCGACGAATTTGCCATCGAGGTAGATCTTCATTCGGCGGCGAGCGTAGGTGGTTGGGAAAAGGCTTGTCCAGTCCGCGCGGTGGAGAAATGGCGACAGCGCCCGGCTTTGGGCATGGATGCAGCGGCCCGAGCGGCACAGACAAGGCCGGTTTGCGGCACAACAGGTGCTTTCCGGGTGGAAATTCTGCTTGTCGTTCGGATTTTTCGCCGAAACTGTCGCTCCGTCTTTCGCGTCTACCGCATCCAGCCAGCCCCAACTCAATCCATGCGTAACTCATCCCGTCGCTTCGCCCTGCGCGGAGCGGTCGCTCGTGTCGGCCAGACTGCCGGCTTTACCCTCATCGAACTGCTGACGGTCATCGCGATCATCGGCATCCTGGCCGCGATCGTCATCCCGACGGTCGGCACCGTCCGCGAAAAGGCGGAAAAGGCCGTGGATTCGAACAAACTGCGCGAGATCCTCAAGGCGGCGCAGGTGTATGCGGGCGACAATAATGACTTTCTACCCAATCCGCAGACGATTACCAACGCGCAGATTGCCGCCCCCCAGCCCGCTTGGCGCTGGCCTGGCATCTTGGCCAAGAATAATATCCTGACGGACCCGACTTTCTGGTTCGCCAAGAACGACCCGGCGTTCAACGCGGCCCAGCCCGTGCAGTTCATCATCACTCCGAGCGCGCAGCGAAATCAGCTCCATGCGAGCTTCACCAACGGTCGCTCGCCTTCATGGGAGTTTATCGGCGGCGTAAAAATGAGCGACCCAGCAACGGTGCCGGTAGTCTACACCCGTGGGCTGACTGCCCAAGGCGTCTGGAGCGCGACCAGTGGTGTGTACAAGGATACCGGCGGCTTCATCGCTTTCCTCGGAGGTAATATCGCGTTCTACCCGCACACGCAAAACCAGGGCACCAGCGTTGTCAGCCCCTTCTACTCCAATAACTTGACGGGCACCAGCCAGACTCGCCCGCAGAACATTCTTCAAGCTATCCCGTTCAACACTGCTGCCACCGCCAACAGCGCTCGTGCCTATGGCATCCCGCCCACCGCGGGCGCGGGCGGCATGGTTGGCACGGCGGCGGGCGCCCTCGCCATCCGCGGGCCCTAATCCCCTCGCTTAACCATCTTCTAACCCTCGGCCCGGTCGTTAATAAGCGACCGGGCTTTTCTTTTTCCCGCTTCCACCGGCCCGCGTCGCGGTCCATCCTCCGGCCAACCCACCCATGATGCCGCCCGCTGCTGCCGCGCCTGCGACCGCCCAAACGCTTTCTCCCACGTATGTCGTGGGCCACAAAAATCCCGATGCCGACGCTATCTGCTCGGCCATCGCCTACGCTGCATTCAAGGAGGCGCGAGGCGAGAAGGGCTACATCGCGGCGCGCTGCGGCAACTCCAATGCGCGCATCGACACGATCCTCAAGCGCTTCAACCAGCCCCTGCCCCACTACCTGAGCGACGTCTCGCCGCGCGTGCACGATCTGATGACGCCCGGGGTGGTGTACGTGCCGGAAAGCGCCACCTGCGCCGAGGCGATCGAGCTGATCGACCGGAATCACATCCGCGTGCTCCCGGTGACCAACAGCCGGCGCAAGCCGGTGGGCTACGTGACCATGTCGCAACTGGGCGGCATCTTCATCCCGCGCGTGAGCGAGCCGCGCCTGATGCGGCAGGTGCATACCTCGCTCGCCAATGTCGCGCGCGCGCTCAAGGGCCGCGCCGTGCATCTAGTGGACGAGAAGAAAGTGGAGGATCTGTACGTGCGCCTGGGCACGATGGACATAAAATCCTTCTGGAGCATCTCGGTGCGCGAGAATATCCCGGCCGAGCAGTCGATCATCATCGTCGGCGATCGCCAGGACGTGCAGCGTCGCTCGATCGAGCTCGGCATCCGGGCCCTCGTGATCACGAGCAATCTCGAGATCGACGACGAGACGGTGGCGCTCGCCCAGACGCGGGGCGTGAGCGTGATCCTGAGCCCGTATGACTCAGCGACCACGGCCTGGCTGGTGCGCACGGCCTCCAGCATCGAGCGCGTCGTCGAACGCCAGTGCGTGACCGTAGACCCCGGCGAACGCATCGCGGATGCCCGCAAGCGCTTCTCGGTGACGAATCACGCGGTCTTCGTCACCAACGACGACGGCTCACTCAGCGGTATCTTGACGAAGTCCGACATCTTCAAGCCGGTGCAGACGCGGCTGGTGCTGGTGGATCACAACGAGCTCACACAGGCGGTGCCCGGGGCCGATGAGGTGACGATCGCCGAGATCATCGATCACCATCGCCTGGGCTCGCTGCATACGGCGCAACCCATCCTCTTCATCAACGAGCCGGTGGGCTCCACCTGCACGATCGTCGCGGATATGTTTCGCCGGGAGGGGCTGCTCCCCTCGCCTGCCATCGCGGGCATCATGATGTCGGGCCTCATCTCGGACACGCTGCACCTGAATGGACCGACGGCGACGGGCAAGGATGCCATCCTGCTCGCTTGGCTGGCGGAAATCGCCGGGGTAAACTCCAAGCAACTGGCTGATGAGATTTTCAACTCGGGCTCAGTGATTCTCGCCAATCCGCCCGACAAGGTGGTGCGCTCCGACTTCAAGATCTACGAGGAGGAGGGCATCCGCTTCGCCGTCTCGCAGGTGGAGGAGCTCGGCTTCGTCAATTTCTGGCAGCACGCCAAGCCCATCGCCAACGCGGTGCAGGAGCTGCGCGACGAGGAGAAGCTGGCCTTTGCGGCGCTCCTCATCACCGACATCAACACGCAGAACTCGCTGCTGCTCGTGAAGGGCGACGACGCCTTCATCGACCGCATCAGCTACCCGCACGTGGAGCAGGACGAGATCTTCGACATGCCGGGCGTCGTGAGCCGCAAGAAGCAGCTCATCCCGTACCTGACATCGCTCATCAAGCAGCTCGCCTCCGAGGGCTCGCTCCCGACCGGAAAGACGACGCCGCCCTTCAAGCGGAAGAAGCAGGCGCAGCAGTAACCCCTCATGCGAGAGGCAGGGCGAGTATCCGCCCACTCTCCCGCGCGGGCAGGCAGACTTTGCACGTCGACTTCGGCGCGCCTACTTCGCCGCCGGGGGCGTGGTCTCGTACTTTTGCCAGCCGCGGATGAGCTCGTGCACCACGCGGCTGCCGACCTTGTGCGCTGCCTCCAGCGAGGGGATGTAGGCCGAGTAACCCGCACCGAGTTTTTCGCCGCTCAGGCTTTCGGCGGCGTCGCCGCCGGGCCACTGCATGTCGAAATTACTGATCGTGCGCAGCACGAGTAGGCGCTTCACGTCGGCCTTCTTCGCGCGGGTGAGCCAGGTGAGCGATTGCACCGTGCCGGTGTCCTCCATCGCGGTGGTGACGTACTCGCCCTGGCCGTCGCTGAAATACTTCACCCAGTCATTGGCCCACTGGTTGAGCAGCTTGCCGTGCCAGTACGTCATTGAGGCGAGGTTGTCGCCTTTCATCACGACGGGAGGGCGCTGGGCTTTGGGAAAGCCGGTGTAGAGGGCGCGGCGGCGCTGCATGGCTTCCGAGTCGGCGAGCGCGGTGTCTTTGGTGAGCTGGTAGGCCCACTCGACGAGCGCGGGCTCGAGGCGGAAAGCCTCGCCCTCACTGCGATCGACGGGCAGCTCGTAGGGCTTCTTTTTCCGCAGCGGGATAAAGCCCGTCGTCCACCCCGCCGGCATCTCCCGGGCATCGATCTCGTGGCCGAGGTCGCCATCGACGAGCCACTCCGCCCACACGGCCGAGCCGAGCGGCACATCGTGCGGATCGCCCCCCGCGATGCCCGCGACGAGCCAGTAGCTGGTGGAGAAATCGAAGCGCGGATCGAGCCCGAGCGCCATGATCGTGGCGGCGCTCTTGGCGGTGCCCACGCCGGTGACGACGCCGAGGACGCTGCCATCGGCATTGGCCCGCAAGTCGCGATAGCCCTGGGGAAATGGGAGCAGCCGAGTGAGCTTTTCGCGCTCCACCCAGAATTGAAACTCGCCTGGCGTGTCGCCGGTATCCTTGCCCGGCTCAAACATGGCGACGACGACCACTTTGGGCCGGAGCACCGGCTCGGCCGCCCGGCCGACCAACGCGAGGACACCCACCGCCACACCCCAAATCCCGAGCCATCGGAGTCGATTCATGCCACCGTATGAGCAGGCGCCGCGCCGAGCAGGGAGCAAATCGGTACTTGCGACTAGGCCGGGCCCGCGTTGGCTGTGCGTTTCCCATGAGCACACCTGCCAACGAAAACGCCGTGATCAAAACCTCCTACGGCGAAATGACCATTTCCTTCTGGCCCGACGTGGCGCCGAAGACTGTCGAGAATTTCAAGAAGCTCGCACGCGAAGGCTTCTACGACGGCACGGCCTTCCATCGCATCATCAAGGGCTTCATGATCCAGGGCGGCTGCCCCAACACGAAAAAGGGCGCGGGCGGCATGCCCGGCACGGGCGACCCGGGCTACAAGGTGAAGGCCGAGTTCAACGCCAAGCCGCACGTGCGCGGCGTCATCTCGATGGCGCGCTCCTCGCACCCGGACTCCGCTGGCTGCCAGTTCTTCATCTGCAATGGCGACGCCCGCTTCCTCGACCGCCAGTATACGGCCTTTGGCCAGCTGGTGGCCGGTGATGACGTGCTGGAGAAAATCTCCAATGTGCCGACCAAGAGCGGCGGCGGCGGCGAAAAGAGCACGCCGGTGGAGCGCGTCGAGGTGCAGAGCGTCACGCTCGTGCCCGCGGCCTAAAGCGAGCGCGACGTACCTTCATTGTCACTTCAAGGCGAGCCTCGGGGCTCGCCTTTTTTGCGCCCTCAAGAGGCCGGAAACCCGCCCACACTCCAACCGGAGCACCCGAGCGCCCCACCCTACTGCTCCACGCGCTGCTTCATCTTGGCCTCGTGCTTGGCTATCTCGCGCAGGAGGCGCTCGGCATCGGCGCGGATGGCGCGCTCGGGCTGAGTCTCGAGGAGGGCCTCGAGGGCTTTGCGAGCGGCGGCGACATCGCCGCGATTGGCGCTGGCGACGGCGCTCGCGATCGTCTTGTAGCTGAGGAGGCTGTCGCGAGCCTGCTCGAGCGTCTGGCGGTGCACGAGACTGAGTTCGCGCTCGAGGGTGCGCTCGACGAGGGCAAGCGCGTCATCATAGCGAGCCTCGCGGGCGCGCTGGTTGATGGCCTCCATCTCAGTGCGGAAGGTCTCGCTGGCAAGGACGCCGCGGGCGAAGCGCACCCCCGCATCCTGATCGTCGTCGAACTTACCCACGAGGCGCTCGAGGCGCGCCTTGCCCTCCTCGACGCGGCCGGCGCGAATCTCGCCGGCGGCGATGCCGGCCTCGATAGTGGTGCTATTGGGCGCAAGGCGGACGCCGCGCGCGAGCAATTCGAGGTCGCCGGGATCGGGCGTCTGCATGCCGTGCATGAGGCCCGCGAGGCCTTCGTAGGAGGCGATGTGCCCGGGGGAGAGGCGGATGGCCATGCGGTAGTTGCCAGCGGCCTTGTCCATGGCCGCGCCGTCGAGGGCGACAAAGCCCACGCTGGGCAGTGCGGACGGTGGGAAGTAGGCGATCGCGAGGTTGTAGTAGACCATGTAGTTGGTCGAGCGGGCATCGGCCGCGCGGCTCAGGAGCTCGATGGCCTCGGCGTAATCGCGGCGGCGCACGGCAAACTGGCCCAAGAGTTCCCAGCCGCGGGGATCGGCGGGAGCGAGCGCCACGGCGCGCCGGAGGCTGACCTCGGCAGCCTCGGGGCTGCGGGAGCCGAGCAGGAGCGCGCCCTTGGCGAGATCGACATCGCCGGGGGAGGCCTTGGCGATCTTGAGCAGGCGCACGATATCGTCGGCCGAACGCTTGTAGCGGTGTTTCCGGTAGCTGCCCCGCATGATGTAGGTGCGCAGACGCTTCTCGATCTCGCCATGCGTGGCGCCAAAGGCCTGCTGGAAAGCGGCATCGTGCGATTGATCGGCCGCGAGGAGTTGGAGGTAGCGGAGGATCGACTCACGGCCGGGCGAGCTTTCCCCATAAAAAAGGTAGTGCACGAGCGCCCACGACTGCGCGTAGAAGATGCTCGCGCGCGTGCCTTCATTATAGAGCAGCGACTCGCGGCCGGTGCCGAAGAGGCGGACGAGGGGCATGAAGGGCTCGCGCCGCAGGAGCGTGACGTAGGGGCCGATGAGATTGCCCATCGTGTAGTGCCGGGCGTCGGTGAGTTCAAAGGTAGCGTAGAGCTCGGCGAGCCCCTCGCCCAGCCAGAGCGGCATGGGGCCATCGAAGGCACTGAGGTACCAGTGCACCGCCTCGTGATAGATGGTGTGGCGCACATCCTCGCGATTACCCTCGAGGCTGAGCATGATGGTATTGATGCCATCATCGCGCACGAAATAGCCGCCCATGCGCGCGGGGTGGCCATTTTCGAGGGGCAAATAGGGCTCCATCGCCTTTTCATTGGCGAAGAGCACCACCGTGACGGGCCGGAGTTTATCGACGGGGACAGGGACGAAGGCCTGCATGCCACGGCGAAACTCCTCGAGCTCCACTGCCCACTCGCGGGCGGTGCCCTCCGCCGCAGGCGTGAGGATGGTGAAGTAGGGAGACGTGACCTTGGTCCACGTCTCGACGGGCTCGGCGCGCAGCATGGCGGCGAGCGCGACGAGCAGCCACGCGCACGCCCAGCCGCGCAGGAAGCCGCCGAGGCGGCGACGATCACCTGGGGCCAAACAAGGCATCCTCGGTCTCCTTGGCGGCAAACATGAAGGCGGCGAAGTGCCCGATATCGGGCGTCTCAACCTTGCGCCAGTTAAAGGCCCAGCCGCGCTCCCGGGCGAGCCGCTGCGCGTACTCGAAGGCCGCTCGACCGCGAGCGAGCCGATGGGGCCCCTGCTTCATCGCGGGCGGAGTCTGATCGAGCGAGGTGCCCGGATGGATGTCTCCGGTGCCCTGGTACAGGGTGAGGGGCGCGGCGAGATAGCGCCGGAGCACCTCATCGCTGGACAATTCGGGAGGCAGTCCGCCAAAGCCGTAGCCAAAATCCTGGTCGCGCGTGGGAAAGAGCTGCGAGCCGGCGTTGACAGCCACGATGCGTACAGGGCCCTCGGGGAGAAAAGCCGCCATACGGACGAGAAACTGCCCGCCCGCGGAGTGGCCAATGAGGTAGTAAGGCAGGTCGGCCTTGCCCTCGAGCCCACGCACGTGAGCGACGATCCGGGGGACGACGGCATACGTCCACTGCTCGGGAGACTGAGCCTTGCCCTCCTTGCCGAGGAGGCCGCCGCGCTGATACCGGGCGCTGGGAAAGCGCGCCGTGTCGAAGAGCGGAGCGACAATGAGCACGCCAAACCGCTCGGCGAGGGTGATCGCGAAATTGCGGTAGTCCTCGGCATTGCGCTGCACGCCATGAAAGACCACGACGAGGGGCCCACCCTTGTAGGTCGGCGGCTTGTAGGTAAAAAGCGTGATCGGCTCGCTGCCATTGGGCATCACGAGCTTGCCCGGGCCCACCGGCACCGCCTCCGCACGCAGCGGAGCGGGGGCGACCGGCTCGACTTGCGACGACGGCTGAGCCCGCAGCGATAGCGCGCAGCACAACCCCAGCCCCAACCAGCCCAAGTGCTTGAAACTCATGCCGGCACCATAATCGGGAAGGGCAGGCATGCGAGCGCTAGTTTGCCGCAGATGCAGCGGGCCCCGGCGTAGCTAGAGAGCGCGCACGCGCCGGGCGAAGGCCTCGGCGGGATTGGCCACCGTGAGCCGATCAAGCTCCGGCGCGGAGAAGCCGTTTTCCTTGAGGCTCGGCAGGAAGGTCTCAAAGAGGAGTTCGAAGCCCCGGAAAGCGCCGCCGGAAGGCTTGGCAGGGTCATACCATCCGGCATCGTGCGAGAGGAGGAGGCGGCCGAGGTGGCCGCGCTGCTTCAGCTCGCGGCAGAGGTGGAGATGGCGGGTAAGGCTGTTGCGATTGAGCCCATCGAGCGATATCCATGCTCCGCGATCGGCGGCCGCGAAGAGCGCATCATCCGCAGCGCCCTGGGCGTGGACCCAGATGTACGCAGCGGGCGCGACCCCGTGGGTTTTAAGGATATCCAGCTGCTCCAGGCCGGGGCCGCGGCCGGTGTGCACCGCGATGGCGAGCCCCGTGGCGAGATGGGTGAGCGCGGCAGCGCGCACGAGCTTGCGATGCGTCTCGGAGAGCGCGGGTTCGGGATCGACGCCGCTCTTGATGAAGCCGGGCTTGATCGCCGTGCCATCGATGCCCTCGCGCGCCTCGGCGATCCAGCGGCGGGAAAGCTGGTCGGCGCTCTCGGTGTGCGCAAAGGCGGGGAGAAACTTATTCTGCCGGGCACCGTAGTAGCCCGTGTTGGTGATGAGGTGCAGATCGCTCGCGCGGCTCAGGCGCTCGAGGAGCCGCACATCGCGCGCGAGGTAAGCGGGCGTACACTCGAAAAGAGCGCGTACCCCCAGCTCGCGCGCCCTCCGCAGATGCGGAAGCACGGCATCGAAGACCTGCTGCGCATCGTACCGCGAGGGCGATGCCTCCGCGGCGCCGACAAAATCCACCAGCACGTGCTCGTGCGGGAGAGTGCGGCCCAGCGCAGAGGGAGCGATGGGGCCGAGGACCGTCTCGATCGTCGCCTCGGCGCTACTCCCCTGCCCCCGCGCAAGGCTCGCCGCGGCGGCGAGGGTGGCGAGGGCCGAGAGAAAGTCGCGACGTTGCATCCGCCCATCCAAGCAACGTCGCGCGGCGGCGCCACGCGAAAAAGCGCGGCGCGCACTTGCGCGCCGCGCCCTTTCCTGAACTAACGCTTCATATCCCCTAGGCCGGGAACGATCAGTTCTTCGGCGGCTCGGAGCTGGGCGTGCTTGTGCTGCTCGGCGTCGAGGAGCCGGGGCTGGTCGTATCCGGAGAGGTGCTGCTCGGCGCGGTGCTCGAGGGCATGCTCGAGCTAGAGCTGGGTGCCGTGGAACTCGGCGAGCTCGCGGGCGGGATGGTATCCATCTCCGAGCTATTGCTGCGGGTGGTATCACGGCTGCAGCCGGTAAAGCCGAGTGCGGCAAGCGCCAGAGCCGAGGCGGAGAGGAGAGCGATGCGATTGGATTTCATGGGTCACCTTTCTTTTTTGGAGGATTGCGGGCCTCGCGTCGGAGGCCCGGTGGTGTGGGTGAGGCGCCACCGCACAGCGGCGACGCACCCCGATAGACGCGATCCGGCCTAGTGCGTGCCATGAAGAGCCGTGGGACGTAGTCCCAATGCGACATGGGATGATTTCGGCGGCGGGATGGTGCCAGACTCCCACGCTGCGGGACCCCGGGCGGGTCCATGCAGGCGCGACGCTCAAGGGTGCCGCCAGCGAAAATAAAAACCCGCCCGGAGGTAGCCGGGCGGGCGGGAACGCAGGCGGGTGAAGCGTACGAGGACTACTTGGAGCCGTACGCGATGGTGTAGGTGAAGTACACGGCGCGGCGATCGCCGAGCTGCCGGTTGACGCGCAGGTAGTCGACGTCGAAGACGTTGTTGACATTGACCGCCACCGTCTGATCGAGCCGGCCCTGGCGCCAGTTGTAGCGCACGCCGAGATTCCACAGGGTCTGCGACGGCACGGTGAGCGCCCACTGGCGAGTGGAGCGCTGGAGGACGCGCTGGCCCGTGCCCGCGACCGTGGTATAGGTATCGCCGGCATTGGGCGCCTCCGTGGGCGTCTCGGCGACGTAGGTCACACCGATATTGGCGGAGAAGCCCTTCCAACGGCCCTTGGGGGTATAGCGCATATAGATGCTGCCATTCTCAGGGGAGATGTTGTTGACCTTGCGGCCGACGGCGAGGGGGAAGGCCGAGCCGAAGTCGGTGAAGATCGAATTTACGTGGCCAAAACTGAGGCCGGTGGAAATCTCATCGGTGGCGCGCCAGTTGACGTCGACCTCAAAGCCTCGGACAAGCTGGTCGCCATCGCGGCGATCGACCTGCACGTAGCTGCCGGAGCCGATCGGGGTCTCGACGATCTCAGAGACGCGCACATTCTCACGAATCGCGTAGAAGCCGCTGAGGGTGAAGTTGAGCCGATCCTGGAGGAAGGAGCCCTTGAAGCCGTAGTCGTAGCCGCTGGCGACCTCGGACTTGTACTCGCGCTCGGCAATGACGTTGGGATTATCGGTCTGATTGACGAAGTAGCTTTCGCTGTAGTTGGCGAAGGCGCGGATATTGGAGGTGAGCTTGTAGTTTACGCCGAAGTTGGGCTTCAGCTCATTGACCGTGCGATCGATCATCTGGCCCTGCACATAACCGGGGATATCGGGGAAGGAGGTGACGGCGGTCGTGAAATCGCGATGGCGGAAGCGGACGCGATCGAAGCGAGCGCCGGCAAAGGCGAGCAAGGTATCGTTGGCGAAATTGGCCTGATGGCGCAGGAGGCCGCCGAAGACCGTGGTGCGACGCTTGGTGAGCCGGGTGATCTGCTCCTGACCCCACTGGAAGAACTTCGGGAAGTACTGGATTGGAGCGACCGGACGGAAGTCGGGCGTGAGCGTGACGATGCGCACCGCATTCCACGCGACGATGTCGGGATTGGTGGCGGGGCCGTAGTTCCACGTGGGATCCCAGCGGTAGTAGTCGTTGACGTCGAAAGTGGCGAGGGTGCGGTGGCGGACCTCGCCGAGCTTGTAGGTGGCGAGCAGATCGGCCTGGAGACCGCCGCCATCCTCGAAGATGAGGCCCTTGTTGGGCGTGGCGCCGCGGGCAGTGGTGATCGCGGGGACGACACCGGCGGCATTGGGCGCGGCGTTGATGCTGACGGCGCCAAAACCGGTGTTTTGGTTGTAGTCCCAGCGGCGCGCCTTGAAGTAATTGCTAGCCGCGCGCACGCTCCAAGTGGAGTTGAGGCGCTTGTCGTAGGTGACGGTGAAGCCGGTGTTGCCGCGGTTGAGTTCGCTCTGGGGGCCGTAGGCATTGTAGCCGGCGAGGTTCTTGGCATAGCCCACGGCGACATCGTCGAGATTGGAGGCGGTGCCCTTGAGGTCGGTGACGAGAGGCGCGGCGGAGTTGGGCGAGTGGCGTTCCTGGAGGAAGTACTCGGCCTGGAAGGTGAGCGTGGAGCCATCGGGCAGCGCCTGTTTGAGCGCGAGGTAGTACTCGTGGTTGCGATTCTTGGCGTACTCGATGTCAAAGCCCTTCTCGTACTGGCTCGCGGTGAGGATGTAGCTGGTCTTGCCAAAGGAAGACTGGAGCAGCGGGCCGGTGAGCTCGAGCACGGCGCGGCGCGTATCGTAGTCGCCGAAGCTGCCGGTGAGCTTGTACTGGGCGCGATCGCGGGGCATCTTGGAGATCATGTTGAGCATGCCGCCGGGCGAGGTACGCCCATAGATCGCGGCATTGGAGCCCTTGATGACCTCGGTGCGATCGACATTGCTGGAGCCGTAGCGACCGAGGCGATAGAAGCCATCGCGCAGCTGCGAGCTGGAGCTGAAGCCGCGGAGATTGAAGCCGCCGCCGATATCGAGGCCGGTGAAGCCGCCGATGTGCACGAGATTATCACCCAGCTCGAAGAGGGCAAAGTCCTCGAAGAACTCCGAGGTGAGGACATTGACGGTGTACGGGAGATCGATGATCGGCGTGCGGACGCGGCTGCCGGTGAGGGTCTCGGAGGCGATGTAGCCGCGATCGAGCTCGGCGCTCACGCTGAACTCGGAGAGCGTGATCACATCGCTGCCGGGCGGCGGAGCGGCAGGCGCGGGCGCAGTCTGTGCGGAGGCGGCGGCGGCGAGGCCGAGCGTGAGACATGCGCCGAGGGTGGTGCGCGGGGACGGTTTTGCGGGGGTGTGCATGGAGGTGTCTGGCCGGATGAAAAGAGCGGGGCAGGCGGAGGCGCGCAGAGCGCGCGAAGCGACCTGGCCGGGGAGGCCTAAAAGGGGGTTGGGTAACAGATGCCGCCACAATCTGCTTTACGCTTGGCGACAGAAGCGCGGTGTTGCTTTCATCCTTAACCGATGAGCAGCAGCGTAACGATGAAGACGATCGCCGAGCATGCCGGCGTCACGCAGGCGACCGTCTCGATGAGCCTGGCCAACAATCCACGCATCCCGGCGGCGACGCGCGAGCGCATCCAAGGCATCGCGAAGAAACTCGGCTACCAGCCCAACCCGTATGTCTCGACCCTGATGCGCATCCGGCGGCAAGGAAAGCCGCTGAAGGACAAGCCCGTGCTCGCGCTGGTGTGCGCGCAGGCCACCGCCGACGGGTGGCGGGAGCACCGCGCGCCTACGATCCGGCAGATGCGGGAAGGGGCGATCGAGCGGGCGACGCTGCGCGGATACCGCGCGCAGGAATTTTGGCTGCACCGGGAAAACATGTCCAACGAGCGTTTCTCCGAGATGCTGCACGCGCGCGGCATCCAGGGGCTGCTCATGAGCCCGCTGGCGGAGGGCGCGCCCACGCCGACATTGCGGTGGGACTACTTTGCGACGGTGTGCCTGAGCGTGCCCCTGCCCTCGCTGCCGATCACGACGGTGTGCAACGACCACTATTTTTCCTGCCTCCAGATCGTGCGCGAGTGCCACCGGCGCGGCTACCGGCGGCCCGGGCTCGTGCTGCATCGCGTGCACCAGATGCGGTTTCAGGGCCGATGGGAGGCGGGTTTCCTACTCGGCGGCCAGATGCTGCCCAGCCTGCGCCTGGCGACGCCGCTGTACGTCGACGACTGGCAGGACGCCGCGCCCATCCACGCCTGGCTGGCCAAGGAGAAGCCTGACGTGCTTATCACGCCCGGAGCGGATGCGCTGATGCCAGCGCTGAAGAAAGCCGGCCTCGCCGTGCCGGGCGATATCGGCCTCGCCCTGCTCGCCTGCCCGCAGCTGGGCGATGCCGCCAGCGGCATCTACCAAAACGGCAAACTCACCGGCGCCCTCGCGATCGACGCGCTCATCAGCATGATCGAGCGCCATGAGCGCGGTCTGCCGCAGCAGGCCACGACGCTCATGGTGGAGGGGCAGTGGAACGAAGGCACGACCCTGCGGCCGGCGGCCTGCTAGACGGGGCGCCTCCGCCCCTACTTTCCCAACAGCTCTTCGGCGTGCGCGAGCGCGCTCTTGGCCGTGCGATCGCCGAGCATGCGAGCGAGCTCGCTCACGCGGGACTTGCGGGTCTCGTGGATCGGCTCGATGGAGACGACGGCACGATCCTTGGACTGATCCTTCGTGACGACGAAGTGGCACGCGGCCTGAGCGGCGACTTGAGGAAGGTGGGTCACGCAGAGCACCTGGTGACTTTTGGCGATGCCGGCCATCTTTTCGCCGACGACCCGGCCAATCTCGCCGCCGACATTGGCATCGACCTCGTCGAAGACCAGCAGCGGGACCTCGTCGAGGTCAGCGAGCACGGTCTTGAGCGCCAGCATCACGCGCGCGAGCTCGCCGCTGGAGGCGATGCGGCTGAGCGGCAAGGGAGCCTCGCCGACATTGGGCGAAAAGAGAAACTCCACGCCGCAATCGCCCGTCGGGGAAAGATCGGCGAGCGGCACGAGGCGCACCTGAAAATCGGCTTTCTTGAAGCCGAGCTGGGCGATGCTCTTCGCGGCGACCTTGGCGAGCTCCTTGGCGGCCTTTTCACGCTGCGCGCGGAGGACCTGCGCCTCTTTCTTCGCGCGCTTGAGGGCATCGGCGATCTGCTTTTCCAGGCGGAGGAGCGTGCCCTCGAGGTCGCCCTGCACCTCCAGGCGGCGGCGCATCTCCTCGCGCGCGGCTGCCACCGCCGCGACATCGCCGCCGTGCCGGCGCTTGACCTCGAGCCAGGTATTCATGCGCGCGCTGATCTCCTCGGCCTGCTCGGGGTCGAACTGGAGCTGCTGGCTCAATCCGGAAAACTCGGCGCCGAGGTCATTGAGCTCGACGGCGGCGGAGGAGAGACGCTCGGCGAGCGGGCGGCTGGCAGCGTCGATGCTCTCGAGGGCGCGGGCCTGGCGCAGCAGCTCGGCCACCCTGCCCTGCACCCCCTCCTCGCCGATCAAGCCGGCGGAAAGCGCGGAGGATAGCTCGATCAACTCCTGCGCGCGGCTCATGCGCTGGAAATCGCGCTCCAAGGCCTCGACGGCCTCGGCGGTCAGCTCGAGGGCATCGAGCCGGGCGAGCTGGTTCTTGAGAAATTCGAGCTGGTCTGGGGCGAGCTTGGTCTCGGTCGCGATGCGGGCCTGCTCGGCCACGAGGTCGCGCCAGGCGCGGTAATGAGTGCGATAAGCGGCGAGGGCCTCGCCGCAGCGACCGTAGAGATCGAGCAGATCGAGCTGGCAGCTATCCTTGAGCAGGCGGCGGGGCTCGCTCGGGCCGTGGAAATCGATCCAGCGCTCGCCCAGCTTCTGCAGGGCGGCGAGGGTGGCGAGGGAGCCATTGACGGTGATCTTGGGCGCCTTGTCGCGCGGGAGGCTGCGCTTGAGGATCAGCAGACCCTCCTCGCACGGGGGCAGCTCGAGCTCCGCCAGGAGAGCATCGATGCGCTGCGACGCAGGGAAATGGAGGCTCGCCTCCACCTCCGCGGCGGGCGCGCCCTGGCGGATGATCGTCTTATCCGCACGCTCGCCCGCCAGCAGGCTCAGCGCGCCGAGCAGGATGCTCTTGCCTGCGCCCGTCTCGCCGGTGACGGCGGTGAAGCCCGCGTCGAAATCGAGCGAGACTTCCTCGAGCAGGGCGAGATTGCGGATGCGGAGGGATTGCAGCATGGGAGGGGCTATTTGATTGGAGCGGCATCTCGGCCGCGTCAAAGCCACAACGTCCGACGCGCGATTTCCCGGCTTTTCCGATGCCGCGGTGGGAAACTTTCCGGCGTCTGCGCGGCTCGACATTTGCTTTTCCCTGACGGCAAATAGCCTCCGTTCCCAGATGCAATCCCATCCTGCGCGCCAAACCACCACCCCACCTCTCTTCAACTGGCTCGACCAACGAGCGGCCGGTGTGCTCGTGCACCCGACCTCGCTCCCGAGCCCCTACGGCGTGGGCGCATTCGACGCGGCGGCGGATGACTTGCTGGAATTTCTGCACCGGGCGGGCTTCAAGTACTGGCAAGTCTGCCCGCTGGGGCCGACCGGGTACGGCGATTCGCCGTACCAGTGCTTTTCCTCGTTTGCGGGCAACCCCTACCTGATCGACCCGGCCGCGCTGATCGCCGCCGGGCTGATCGAAGAAGCGGCGGCCGCTCCGCTGCGCCACCTCAATGCCGACCAGGTCGACTACGGCGCGCTCTACGAAATCAAGCGCCCGCTCCTTTTCGCGGCTCATGCGCGCTGGAAGAAAGGCATCAAGCAGCCGCTGCCCTATGGCGACTTCGGCGCTTTCCGCGAAAAGCAAGGCGCCTGGCTGCGCGACTTCGGCCTTTTCTCCGCCCTCAAGGATCATTTCGGCGGCCGCCCCTGGTGGGAGTGGCCCGACGAGGTGCGCTCCATCAAGACGGCGCGCAAGGCGGCGCTCGCCAGGCAAGTCGCCGAGCGCGCGGAGGCTTACGAATTCATCCAGTACCTTTTCTTCGGCCAGTGGCGCGCGCTGCGCGACCGCGCGACGCGGAAAGGCATCAGCATCATCGGCGACACGCCGATCTTCACCGCGCTCGACAGCGCCGATGTCTGGGCCTGCCCGCACCTCTTCCAGCTCGACGCGCTGACGTACCGCCCGACGGCGGTGGCCGGCGTGCCGCCCGACTACTTCTCGGCCGATGGCCAGCTCTGGGGCAATCCGCTGTACGACTGGCCGGCGCACGCCGCCGAGGGCTACGCGTGGTGGCTGGCGCGGCTCCGCGCCAACTTCGAGTTGTGCGATATCATCCGCATCGATCACTTCCGGGGATTCGAGGCCTACTGGTCGATCCCCGCCGGGTCCGCCACCGCGCGCACGGGCCGCTGGATACTCGGGCCGGGCCTGGAGTTTTTCCACGCCGTCAAGAAGGCGATGCCCGAGGCCAAGCTCATCGCCGAGGACCTCGGCCTGCTCACCGACGAGACCATCGCGCTGCGCGATGCCACCGGCCTCCCCGGCATGGCGGTGCTGCAATTCGCCTTTGGCGGCACGGCCGATAACTTCTACCTCCCGCACAACCACCGGCACAACACGGTCGTGTATCCAGGCACGCACGACAACGACACGACGCTCGGCTGGTACGCGACCACCGAGGAAAAGACGCGCGACCACGTGCGCCGGTACTTCCGCATCAGCGGGCAGGAAATCGGCTGGGACTTCCTGCGCGCCGCGTACGCCTCACCCGCGAATCTCGCGGTGATCCCGCTGCAAGATCTGCTCAACCTGGGCTCGTCTGCGCGCTTCAACACTCCGGGCAAGAGCCAGGGCAACTGGACGTGGCGCTACCGCCGCGAGCAACTCCGCGGCCTCGCCGATGGCTCCGCCGACTACCTCCGCAGCCTCGCCGAGCTCTACGGCCGCGATCCGGAGTCGACAGACAAGACCCCGAAAGGCTGAGGCCATCAGCCGGGCTCCAGGGAGGCGCGTCGCCCGCACCGCGCTTCCAACTACGCCCAACCTCAGCGGGCTAGTAATGCAGCGCCAGAGCGCCTAGGCCAGATGCGCGCGCACCAGCCGCAGCACATCCTCGCGCGCATCATCGAGCACGTAGTGGCCGGCGTCGGCCAGCCGCTCGACCCTCGCGCGCGGGTAGATCTCCCGCCAGCGTGCGAGGAAGCGATCGTTGAAACAGAAATCCATGCCACCCCAGACGATGAGGATCGGGCGATCGGCAAACTGAGGGAGCCCGGCCTCGGCCGCGCCGAGCGTGGCCCAGGTGGGATGCGAGGCGCGCAGGGGGATATCCTGCACAAAGGCGCTCACCGCCACGCGGTCGGCCCACGAGCCGTACGGCAGCAGGTAGCCGCGCTTCTCGACGGAGGAAAGCTTGCGGCGGTGCATCGCCATCCACGTGGCGGGCCACGCGAAACCATTGGCGCCGCGCACGAGCGCCGGGCCGATCAGCGGGGCCTTGCAGAGCGCGATACGGCCGGGGATGTGCGGCGAGCGGAAGGCGGCGGTATTGAGGATCACGATACGCCCGATCATCTCCGGATGCCGCGCCGCGAAGCCAAAGCCGATCGCCCCACCCCAATCGTGCACCACGAGGTGCACCCGCTTGAGGCCGAGATGCGCCACGAGCGCCGCCACGTCGGCGATGCGCTGAGCGAGCGTGTAGGCGTAGCCCTCGGGCTTTTCCGAGAGGCCCATGCCGATGTGATCGGGCGCCACGCAGCGCAGGCCGGGCACAAGCGCACGCACCAGGTGGCGATAATAAAACGACCACGTCGGATTGCCATGCAGCATCAGCACGGCCTCGTCCTTGCGCGGGCCCTCGTCGAGATAGCTCATCCACGCGCCGCTCGGGAGCCGGAGCACCTGGGGCGTAAACGGATACTCCTGCCGCAGCCACTCGGGCACGGCGCCGGGTCCGGGGACTGGAGGGGGCATCACCATTCGAGAGCGAGCATCAGACAGTTGAGACCGCTGCCGATGCCGAGCAGGCCGACGCGGCTGCCTGCGCGGACCGCGCCTGCCTCGATGGCGAGCGCCAGCGTCGATGGCAGCGCGACCGAGCCGGTATTGCCCAGCGTCTCGAAGGTCGAAAAATCTTTCGCGAGATCGAGGCCGAGCGTCTCGTACAACTTGCGGCGATGCGTGCTGCCGACCTGGTGGCACACGAAACGATCGAAGTGACTGCCCTGCTCCGCCGTGAAATCCGCCCACGTGTCTTTCGCGAGCGCCACGCCGGCGAGGAGCAGCTGCTCGGAATCGGTCTGCATCGCGAGCGCCTCCGCGCCGTGGGTGTCACCCTGGCAGAGGTCGCTGTGCTGGGTGGCGGCGCGCGCGATGCCGCCGAGCAGCCGGTGCGGCCGGCCCTGGACGAGCGAACGATGGCACACGATGGCGGCGACCGCGCCGGAGCCGATAGTGAGATTGGCGAAGTAGGGCTTGATCTCGTTGCGCGTGAACGGCTGCTCCACGAGCGTCCTGAGCGTCTGATCGACCAGCGGGCGGCCATTTTCGCCCGAGACGATCAGCGCGCAGCGGATGTGGCCGGCCTCGATCTGGCTCGCCGCGAGCGTGAGCGAGTTGAGAAAGCCGAGGCAGGCATTGGACACATCGAAGATCTGGGCGCGAGCGGGGAGCCCGATCTTGCGGTGCGCAAAGGACGCGGTCGCCGGCTCCAGCATGTCGCGGCTCACCGCGCCGTGGATAAACAGCTCCACCTGCTCGGCCTTGAGCGCAGACTTGGCGAGCACGGCCTTGCCGGCGGCGGCGCTGGCATCGGAGGGTCGCGTGCCGGCGGGCCACATCCGGCGCTCGCGGATGCCGGTCATCAGCTCGAGCCGGCCCTCGGGGAGCTTGAGGCGCTCGTAGAGCGGACGCAGCCGCTCCTCGATCTGCGCGGAGGTCCATACCTCGCCGGGCAGCGCGACGGCCAGGGACTCGATGCAGACGTTTTCGAACTTCATGGGCTCACTTCTGCGCCCGCATCGCTAGGCGGATGATTTCCTGGTCGAAGTAGTTGGAGCCGAGGCCGGCATCGACGACGAGAGTCGTGCCATTGATGCCGCTGCTGCGCGGGCTCAGGAGGAAGGCGGCGGCATTGGCCACTTCCTGCGTATCCAGATTCTTCTTACGGAAGGTGAGTTTCTCGGCGTACAGGTAGCTCTCGATGTAGCCGGGGATGCCGGCGGAAGCGCTCGTCTTGAGCGGGCCGGAGCCGATGACATTGAAGCGCACGGCGGAGTCGGCGCTGAAGGACTTGGCGAGGAAGCGCACGCTCGACTCCAGCGCGGCCTTGATCGGGCCCATGTAGCCGTAGTTGTCGGGCGTCACGAGCAGCGAGGAGATGCCGATGGTGACGACCGAGGCATCGGGCGCGAGGTGCGGCTTGAGCGCGCGGGCGATCTCGACGAGCGAAAAGGCCGAGATGGCGGTGGCTTGGAGGAAATCGGCGCGCTTGGTCTCGTGAAACGGCTTAAAGCCCTCCGAATAGTTCGCAAACGCGATGGAGTGCACCACGCCGTGCAGCGGGGCATGGCCAGCCGCAGCGACCTCGCTCGCGAGGCGATCGATCTCCCCGGGCTTCTCGACATCGCAGAGGAAGGCCGGACGGCCCCCAAGCAGCGTCTCGAGCGATTTCCTGCGGGCCTCGGAGCGGACGCTGAAGACGACCTTGGCCCCCTGCTCCTCCAGGGTGCGGGCGACGAGCCACGCGACGCTCTTGCGATTGGCGACGCCGAAGATGAGGACAGTCTTGCCGCTAAGCTGGAGAAAATCGGCCATGAGATACGGTTGCGCTCAGGCGGTGGCGGCGGGCTCGGCCGGCTCGGGCGTCTTCCACGCCACGGAGAAATCGACATTCATGACGCGCTTCCCCTCCGCCGTCTTGATGTTGCCCGAGAGCATGGTGAAGCCGCCGAGGGCATCCTTCTGCTTCACTTCGAGCACGATGCTGTCGCCTGGGTAGACGGGATTGCGGAAGCGCACATCGCTGATCTTGGCGATGAGCGGCACGCCCTCGCCGGGCTTGCCGCCGGCGGCGCGGGCCTTGAGGGCCATGAAGCAGGCGGCGGTCTGGAAAACCGCCTCGCACAGCAGCACGCCGGGCGTGATGGGCGCGCCCGGATAGTGGCCGCGATAGAAATCCTCCTCCGCGCGCCAGGTGCGCCGGGCCACGAGGCCCTCGGCATCGTGGCTCACGATCTCGTCGACAAACAGGAAGGGCGGCCGGTGCGGGATGAGGTCGGTAGGCGCGGGATGACTCATGGCAAAGGGATCAGGCGGTGGCGGGGGCGGCGCTCTTCTGGGCGAAGAGGTACTTATCGATCTTATTGGAGACGATGACGCCGTAATTGATGGTGCCGAGCCAGCCGGACATGATGATGCCGACGGAGCCCGCGTGGTAGAGGCCAGGGAGCTTTTCAGGGAGGTCCATGGAGACCTTGAGGCCCTCGAACTTGGTGCCAAACGAGGTGCCACCGAAGTGAGTGGTGTAGCGCTCGATGGTGCGGGGCGTGGCGGCCTCCTTCCAATCGATCTTGGCGCTCACGCCCGGGATGTACTTCTCGAGCGAGGCAATAGACTCGTCGATCAGGCGCTGCTTTTCGCGCTCGTACTCCTCGTCGCTGAGATTCTGCCAGTCGGCGTACCTGCCATTGAGCGAGACGACGACGGTGTAGCGATCGGTGCCGGGGCGCGTATCGGGGTAGTAGACCGAGAAAGTGCGGCTCGTGGTCTTGAAATCCGTGAGCTCCGTGCTGCTGAAGGTAGGATTCTCCGAGGTAAAGACGAGATCGCCGATGTGTGGTATGCTCTCGCCCTTGCGGATGCCGAGGTACACCTGGCAGGAGCTGGAGTTGATCCGCACCGCCTTCGCCGCCTCGAGGTAGTCGGCGGGGAAGTTTTCCTCACCGCCGAGGCGGAAGATCGTATTTTTGATATTGGCGTTGGAGAGGATGGCCTTGGCGCGGATCACGCGGCCATTGCCGGCGACGACTCCGCAGGCGACCTTCCTGCCATCGCGCTCCTCGACGAGGATCTTCTGGACGAGGACCTTCTTCCGCAGTTCGACGCCGTTGCGGCGTAGCTCGTCGCACATCTTCTCGATCAGGAGATCGGAGCCGCCGCGGAAGGTGTACACGCCCGAACCCATGAAGTTGGAAAACACGATGCCGTACGTGATCGCCGGGTCATCGAGCGTGGAGCCATTGGCGTAGGCGATGGGCTCCATGAGGAGGCGCTTCACATCGTCGCGGCCCGGGAAGAACCGCTCCATCATCTGGCCGGTAGTCTCGGTATTATTGTCGTAGAAATTCATCGACCGGAGGTGGTCGTAGAATTTTTCGACGTGCGCGCGCTCGAGCTTGAATTGCTCGACGAGCACGCGCGTGTAGTCCTCGCGGGTGAAAGTCGTCCAGACATCCATCTGGGGGTTCACAAACCGGATATCCTTCAACTGCACGATCGAGTCGGCGATCTCCTTGGTCCAGTACTTGCGGCACGATTTGATCATGCCGACGGGGAAACCGTGGAGGGAGATATCGAAAATGTGGCCGCCCTTGCGGGTAAACCACGTGGCGAGGCCGCCAAACTGATAGTGGTGCTCGAGCAGCAGCACGCGATGGCCGGCCTTGGCGAGCACATTGGCGCCCGTGAGGCCGCCCAAGCCGCTGCCGATCACGATCACATCATACTCGTCGGCGACACCTTTGAGCCAGTCGTAAGCCATGAAAGGGGTCGAAAGTTAACTCCGCCCGCGGCGAGGGCAATCGGATTGTTGGCTTTCAGCAACCGCTTGCGCGGCACCGGCCTCCGCGCCAGCCTCGGCCCCGTCCCCTGCGCTGCCCATGCTGTTTCCGTACAAGATAGATACTATCTTCAAGCATTACCCGGTGGCCAACTGGGTGATCATGGCGCTCACGATCGTGGCGTTTTTCGCGAGCCGGGGCGCTTCCGAGGAAACCATCGACGCCCTCGCGCTGGGCGGCACCTCCGTCACCGGCATCGTGACCTATCTCTTGCTGCATGGCGACCTCCTGCACCTTGCGGGAAACATGATCACGCTCTGGATCTTCGGCAACGCCGTGAGCGCCATGATTGGCGGCTTGGCGTATGCGGGCGTCTACCTGCTGTTTGGGGTGCTGGCGGGCGCGGCGCACGTGGCTTTCGAGCAGGAGATGGCCATCGGCGCGAGCGGCGCGATCAACGGCATCGTGGGACTGGCCTTTGCGATGTACCCGCGCAATGCGGTGAGTGTTTTCTGGTTTATCCTCATCCGCTTTGGCACCGGCGAGATCGCGCTCTGGGTGCTCGCGCTGCTGTGGTTGATCCTCGATGTGTGGGGCGCCCTCGGTGCCAATCACGAGGGTATCGCCTACTGGGCGCACCTAGGCGGCTTCGCGGCCGGGGTGGCGGCGGGGCTCGTGGCACTCAGGATGGGTTGGATCACGCTCACCCATCTCGACGATCCGACATTGGCGGATCTCTTCCGCGGAAAGAAAAAGAAAACGCCCATCACCAAGGGATGGGCGTGGGAAAAACCGATGACGCTGAAGGACGAGTGAGGCACTGCCCTCGAGACCCAGAGGGTCCCATCCGAGGGTACCGACTGAGACTGAGTAAACTCTCTGCCTCCTCCGTGTGCTTCTGGTCGTAGTCGAAGGGGCTCGATCAGAGCTTCAGCGCGCGAAGGTACTTCAGGCTATCCGGGATGCACTGGAGCGGCGTGGGCGTCTCATCCTCGAGGAAGTAGTGCTTGATGCCCGCCTTCTGGCCGGCGGCGAGGATGCGCTTGTAGTCGATCTGGCCCTGGCCGACGGTGACCTTGGCGGTCGGCGGCGTGCCACCGGTGTGCACGCCAGTCGCGAGATCCTTGAGCATATCCTTGATGTGCATCGTGACCCAGCGGCCGGGATACTTTTCGAGGAGTTTCACCGGATCCTGGCCGGCGTAGTGGACCCAGTAGACATCCATCTGGAAGCTCACGAGATCGGGCTTGGTCTCGCGCATCAGGATATCGAATACAGTCTCGCCATTGGCCGTCGGGCGAAATTCGAGGCCGTGCGGGTGGTAGCCAAAGCGGATGCCGGCATCCTTGCAGAGCTGGCCCCACTCGTTGAACTTGGCGGCGGTCTTCTTCGCGAGCGCCTCGTCAAACATCTTGTCCTTGCCGACGGGCGGGTACGGCACGTTGACGTATTTTACGCCGAGCACCTTGGCATCGCGGACGACGGCGGCGGCATCCTTCTCGAAAAGATTGTAGCCGTAGTGGGCGCTGACGGGCACGAGGCCTCGCTTCTTCAGCTCCTCGCCAAACTTCTCGGGCGTGAGATCGCCGGTGCCGGCGAGCTCGACTTCCTTGATGCCATAGGACTTGGCGAGATCGAGGGCACCGGTGGTGCTCTCCTTGGTCTGGGCGCGCAGGCTGTAGAGCTGGAGACCGAGATTATCGCGGAAGTCCGCGGCATGGAGCGCCGCTGCGAGCAGCGGCACGAGGGCGAGACGGAGCAGGGATTTCATAGGGTAAAGGGAACTGGGGAGACGGAATATCTGACGCGGGGTGCGCAGAGAATATTCAGAGGGGCGAACCACGAACGGAGGATTAACCCTTCGTGAGGATATGAAAATTGGCCATCGAAATCCCGCTGAGCATCGCGCCGGTGATGCCAAGGAAACCCTGATCGGTGCCGCAGAGGTAGAGGTTGGCCAAGGCGGTGCGGCCATCGCGGACCTTCCGGGGTGCGCCGTAGATCGCGCCGTTGAGGTGGCCGGTGAATTTGGCGACCGTGCGCGGGGTAAACATATCGGTCGTGAGCGTGGCCTGAGGGAGCGCGGCGTCGCCGATCGGCGGGAGGAAGCGCCGCGCGCTCGCCTGCACCGCGCCGTACCAGCGCTGCTTCGCGTCGCGGTACTCATCCTCCGGCAGAGCAAACCACGGCGCGGGATTGGCGAGGCACGTCACGCGGAAGATGCCTTCGGGCAACTGCTGCCCGGGGCCGAAATCGAAATTATTGGGCAGGCAGATGACACCGCTGCGCACATCGACCTGCTCGGCCGGGCACGCATAGTCGAAGCGCGCCGAGTCATTGAAAAATACAATGGTATCCTCGCCCCACCCCAGCGCGGCGGGCTGGCGATCGAGGATCGTGATCGTCTCGACAAAGGAGTGGCC
>CAYZPV010000037.1:0-64890 GCA_964480585.1 uncultured Opitutus sp.
GTACATCTGGATGAAGCGGCGGTAGCAGTCCCACGCAGAGCGGGGATTGTTGGTGGCCTTCTCGAGCGCGATCACGCTCTGGTCGTTGAGGCCGAGGTTGAGGATCGTGTCCATCATGCCCGGCATCGAGTCGCGGGCGCCCGAGCGCACGGCGACGAGGAGGGGCATGCCGGAGGTGGCGCCGAACTTGGTGCCCATGATCTTCTCCATGTTGGCGACACCGGCCTCCATCTGGGCCTGGAGCGAAGCCGGGTAGGTCTTCTTATTCTGGTAGAAATAAGTGCAGACCTCGGTCGTGATCGTGAAGCCCGGAGGCACCGGCAGGCCGATGCGCGTCATCTCGGCGAGGTTGGCGCCCTTGCCACCGAGGAGAGCCTTCATCGAGCCGTCGCCATCGGCGCGGCCTGCGCCCCAGGTGTAGACGTATTTCGTGCCCTTGGAGGCGGATTTGGAAGCGGAGGACTTGGCCTTCGCGGCGGGTTTTTTGGCTTTGGATTTAACGGCCATGTGAGGGTGATTTGTTGGAGAAAGAGGATCGCGCTCCGGGAGCGTGAAAGAGTTGAGCGAATAGGGTGGGTGGCCGGGCTGTCAACGCACTACGCGCAGAGAGGCCAAATCGCAGCCCTCGATTCTCGAAAAACGACCCTCCGCCCGCCTAAAAATGCGCCATCACCCGGAAGTGTGCGAGATTGGACATTGCGCCCCGGGCTCAACTTCCCACCATCCCTCGCTCCCTCCCTATCGTGAGCCAATCCGACCCTAACCACGACGATCCCTACGTGCCGGCCGAGGCCCTCCCCCCGCCGCCCTCGCGAGAGAAGCCGATGGGGTTCTGGGAGCACCTCGATGAACTGCGCGGCGTGATCATGCGCAGCGTGATCGCCTTTGTCATCTGTGCTGCGTTGATCGGCTACTTCCTCAAGGAGTTCAACCAACAGCTGATGTGGCCGATCCACACCGTGCAGGCTGACTACCCCTCGTTTGTGGTCGAGCTGGGTACGCACAAGATCATGGAGCCCTTTACCATGATCATCCAGGTGTGTGTGCTGGGCGGCCTCGTCCTCGCATCGCCCGCGATCCTGTTTTTCATCGGGCAATTCGTCGCTCCCGCGCTCACGGAAAAGGAAATGCGCGCGGTGCTGCCCATGTGCGTTTCTGCGCTGATTCTTTTCCTGCTCGGCGCGGCGTTCGGCTTTTTTCTCCTGATGCCGAAGACCATCGAGGTCTCCCTGCAACTGCACGAGATGTTTGGCTACGTGGTACGCTGGACGGTCGCCGATTACTACAGCACGCTCTCCTGGCTGGTGCTGGGCGTCGGCGCGGCCTTTGAGTTTCCACTGGTGATCGTGCTGCTTGTTTGGCTGGGCATCCTAAGCACGGCCTTCCTTAAGAAGTACCGCCGTCACGCCATCGTGGCGATCTTCGTGATCGCGGCGATCATCACCCCCACGCCCGACCCCGTCACGCAGACCATCTTCGCCATCCCGCTTTACCTGCTGTTCGAGGTCTCGATCATCGTCTCCTCTCGCATCGAGAAGAAACGCGAAGGCAAGGCCCGCTACGGCTAAGCAGGGCAGGTTTTCGACCTGCTTCCGGTCGGTGGTTGGGCGCGCGGCGACGTCGCGCGCCTGAGCGGTCGCCCCGAAACGCAGCCGCCGGCGGCTCACTGGAGTGATCCTATGGCTAGGACGACGGGCGTTGGCACGCTGGTCTCGGCATCCCATTGACCGGCATGCCGCAAAAGCGTTATAGTAGCTCCCATGGCGATCACGCCAATGGGGCTAGCGACTTCGGAGGATGCGGACACTTGGGACTGGCTGGAAAGCGGCCGCCCACCGTTAGGGTACCGGGCTGCGCTGTCCGGCGTATCACATTCCTTTTTTCACAAAGGCGATGTCGGTCGAGGTATCCTTGATTCGCACGGTCTTCTGTCCCTGCGTATCCTGCCCGATGTACTCGATGCTGGCCGCGACAAGCACCGGGAGATTTTTGCGGATATCCCGACTTTCGCCCTCGCTGGTGACGTCCACCGTCCAGAGTTCCTGAGCCGGGCGGCCTTCGCTGGCGTCCTTGTTTTCCTTGGCGGAGAGCTTCAGGTATTTTTCGTAAGTCGTGACGATGACGACATACTCTCTGAAGCCGGCAAACTCCGTCGTCGGCGGATCTTGGATGGTAACAGTTTGGTAGATAGGCCGCCCCTGCGAGTCGTTGCCCACCTGCACGCGCTCCGTGCGTACCTGACCGGGCACTGTGATATAGACCGGCTCGGAGCGAATCTCGCGCTTGGTCTGGGGCGGGCCGACACCATAGTCGAGATCGACCACGACGTCGGGCTTGGTGCCAGGCGGCGCTTCGTAGAGGCCCTTCCCCGAGAGCGCGGTCTTCACATAGGCCGCAGCCTCCTTGTACCGCAGGGAATCGTCGGTGACGGCGGGGTTGCGATTTTTGATCTCGTACGAGACTGCATTCTCAACCTGGGGCTTCGCCAACGAATCGACCTTCACTTCATGTGTGGTGGCGCACCCGGAAAAAAAACCGGACAAGGCAAGCAAGCCTGGCGCGGTAAAGCGGCAAACGATGGCCGCGATGGAAACCGATGGGTCGTCGGCACTCATAGGCGGGACTGTAGCTCAAGAAATGCCAGAGGCAACCTCCAGATGCAGCAATCTCGCCGAACTTCGCGCCGCGGCCGGCGCTCAGGGCCCGAGGCCTTATTTCTTCTTGGCCGCGAGCTGAGCGCGGAGCACGACGCGGAACATCTGGATGCAGAGCCAGAAGACGCCCGTCATGCAGGCAGCGGTGAGAGCAGCCCAAAGCATGATCATGCTCTTGTCGCTGGAGGGCACGTGCGGCCCGACCCACAGGTAGAGGCCGATGAAAAACCCGATGCAAAGGATCGCATCGACGAGCAAGCTGGCGGGCGTGGTAAACTTCTGTTCCGGCTGGGCCATGGCCAAAAGCGAGAGCGAGAGGCCGCCGTTTGTCCACGGTAAAACTAGCTTTGGCCGTGGTGCGTGACCTGCTATTATTGCAAATTAACGAACTCATTCTTGTTCCGTAACCTTTTTGCGCGTAGTCTCGTCTCTCAACCGCCCGGCTTCGATGGCAGATACAGTCAATATCCCTCTCAGTCGCGACGGCGGCAGGATCAAGCAACTCAAGTTGTTTGTCGTCCTGCTGGTATTGTCCAACGTCGGTTTGGGCGCCTTTTCCTTCTATCTCCTGCGCACCCTCGACCGGGAGTATTCCACCGTAATCGGCGGAAGCGTGCCCATTCTGAACTCGCTGCAGACGCTCACCGCCAAGGCGATGGAGGCCATGCGGGCAACCAACCCGGGCATTTTCGGGAGGCAGTCCGACAGGGCGGCTGCGTTTGTGCAGCAGGCAGGCTCAAACTTTAACGCCGAGCGCGACGAGCGTCTGAAGATGCTCAATGCCGAATGGGCGGGGGCTGCGGCTGAGCGCACGGAATTGGAAGTGGCGGGAGCGAAATTCACCCAGATCGGCACGGAGGTGCTGGCGCACTACGCCGCTGGGCGGATCGAGGAAGCGACCAAGTTGCGCGAAGGCGACCTGCGGGTCGCGTTTGATCGCTATATCGCCGCTGCGACCAAGGCAGCCGACGTGCTTGAAATCGAGAGCACGAAGCTCAACAGCGCACTCTCCGCCAAGGCTGGCAGCGTCTCTTCGGTGCTCCTGGGGCTGGCCACATGGCCCCTGATCCTCCTCCTGGGCATCGTGCTGCTCGCACTGATGCTCGTGGTGCTTTTCCTTACTCTATTCCGGAGTCGGGATATCGGTGGCACGTCGTAGAGCCGATCAGGCTGGGAGTCGCTTGGGGATATCGCGGGTAAGGATTTCCGGGTCCGTTTCGGTAACGAGGATATTGTCTTCGATACGGACGCCCCCGAGGTGGAGGTGGCTTTCGACGAGCGGCCAGTTTACCGCGTCGCGATAACGAGCGCGCCGCATCGGATCATTCAGCAGCGGAGGGATGAAGTAGAGGCCGGGCTCGACGGTGACCAAGTAGCCCGGCAGGAGGGGTAGATCCATCCTGAGGCTCCGCAGGGCGGGGCGGGGGTCTTTTTGCCGGCCAGGGGCGAGGCCGCCGGCGTCGCGGACGCCCAAGCCGACCATATGGCCGAGGCCATGCGGGAAGAAGAGCGTGTGCGCCTCCTGCTCGACGAGGGACTCGGGCTCGCCGCGCATGACACCCATCGCGACCAAGCCTGCGACGAGATCGACAGCGGCGGCGAGGTGGATGGATTTCCATTCAGCGCCGGGGCGGCAGCGGGAGATGGCTCGCTCGCCCGCGTGGAGGACAAGCTGGTGTAAGTCGCGCTGAAACGGCGTCGGCGAGCCCGCGACGTAGGTGCGCGTGACATCCGCGGTGTAGCGATCGATTTCGGCACCGGCATCGACGAGGACAAACTCGCCCGGGCGGATGGCGCGAGCCGAGGGAGGAAAGTGGAGGACGGCAGAGTTGGGACCGCCCCCCACGATGGTGGCGTAGCCAGTGCGCTGACCACCGGCGCGGAAAAAGTCGGCCTCCACTTCGATCTGCACTTGGCGCTCGGTGATGCCGGGCCGAATGATCTCTGGCAGGCGGGCGTAGCCGGCGGCGGTGGCGGCCACCGCCCGGCGGACGAGGGAGAGTTCTGCAGGGTCTTTGGGGCGGCGGCCATGGAGCAGCGCGGCGCGCACGTGCGCGCTCAGAACTGGGTCGGGCGCGGGGTGGGGCGCGCTTGGGGTGCCGCCGAGCAGCGCGAGCGCCCGGCCGGAGCGGGCATGGAGCCAGGCGCTGAGCTCATCGAGGGGCAGGCCAGGGGAGTGAGTACGGCCTTCCCAGACGCGCTCGGCCTCAGAGACAGAGGGGGCGAAGAGCAGCCATCCGCCATGGGGCAGAGCCTGCTCGCCCGGATCGAACGCTAGAATTCCGCCCGGCTCGTCGTGCCCAGTAAGATAAACGTAGTCGGCGTGGGCGCGGAAGGGGTAGGTTTGGTCGCTGGCTTCGGGGAGCGGGATTGGCTCGCCAGCGGCGACGAGGAGGATGCCATCGGAGAGCGGGAGCAGAGCCCCGAGGCGTTTGCGGCGAAGGAGGTGGGCGTCCATCGGGCTGGAGTGAAGCAGGCCGGCGCTGGCAGTCGATAACCGACCGGCAAGGCGCTGCTTAGCGTCAAAAAAAAAGCCCCGGAATTTATTCCGGGGCTTCGTTAAAAATTGCTACTGAAGAATTTACTTAGCAGGAGCGGCTGGCGCAGGCGGAATCACCGGGAGGCGCGTGAGCGAGCTATCGGAAGCGCGCTTGGCGATCATATCGGTGAAGCGCTGGGCCTCGATCTCCGCGTTGCGACGGGCGATACGAGCAAGCTCAACCTGCTTGGCGAGGTCGAAGGTCTCGCGGGTGAGCTTGTCCTTCTCGGCGCGGAGCGCATCGAGCTCGGCTTGGAGCTTCTTGCCGTCGGCTTCCGAGGCCTTGAGCTTGGCGAGGGCTTCGTCGGTGGCGTCCTTGACCTTCTTGTCTTCGGCAGCCTGCTTATCTGCGCGATCCTTCTCCTTCTTGCGCTCTTCGGCGTCGCGCTCTTCCTGACGCTTCTTGGCGTCTTCGCGAGCCTTGGCTTCGGCGACTCGTTTCTTCTCCTCAGCGGCTTTGCGATCGGCCTCAACCTTGGCTGCGACGGCCTTCTCCTTCGCATGGGCTTCTTCAACGTAGGAGAAATAGAAGACCATGAAGATGCCCAGCATTACGGCCGGAGCGATGAGATACATCCACTTTTTCATCGGTAAGTAAGTAGGTGGCGTTGCTGGTTATTTCTTGGCGGCTTTGGCAGCTTCCGCAGCAGCCTTGGCGGCGGCTTCGGCGGCACGGTCTGCAGCCTCGATGCGCTCGAGAACACCCTGGAGATTGCGGGTAGTGGCTTCGGCCTTCTTCACGTATTCCTTGAGGAAACCTTGCTCGTCGATGACGCGCTTCTTGTCCTTCTGGACGTCGGCGATCGCGGCCTTTTCGACCTCGATTTCCTTCTTGAGGCGGCTGACGACGTTGGAGGCCTTATCGGCATCGCGGAGGGCCTTTTCACGAGCGGCTCTGGCCAGTTCACGCGCTTCCTTGTCGGCCGCGTCCTTGGCATCCTTCTCGGCCTTTTCCTTGCGGCGCTTCTCCTGCATCTCGATGGCTGCCTTCACGGCGACCTCGCGATCCTTGGCCTCCTTGACGAGCTTGGCCTCCTTGGCGTCGACGACGGCTTTGACCTTCGCGGCTTCACGAGCCTCGAAGTCCTTGTGCGCGCCCATGTAGAACGCGAAAAAGAAGACGACAAGGGCAGCTATCGGAAGAAGGAAATAGATGTAACTTTTCTTCATGGGTAAAGGGCTGGAGAGTTACTTGGAGGGGGTGGCGGCGGTCTTGGGCGTTTCATTGCCCGGCGCCTTTTTGTCGGTAGGTTTCTTCTTGGCTTCTTCCTTCTCGCGAAGGGTGTCGCTGACGACGGTCTTCAGCTTGGGGAGCTGGGCGTCGCTCTTCGCTTCGGGGAACTTCTCCGCCTCGGTGATCGCGGCGAGAGAATCCTCAAGCTTGCCCAGTTCATAGGAGGCGTAAGCGATGAGGTAGTGAATCGAATAGGGCTTGGTCGTCTCGAATTTGTTCTTCTTGATGGCCAGGCGGGCGTGAGTGAGAGCGTCGGCAGTCTTCTCCATCTGGAGGTAGATCTGAGCGATCTGGACCTCTAGCTCGCTATTATTGGGGAAGAGCTGAGTGGCCTCCTTGAGCACCTTGATGGCTTGATCGTTGAGATTGGCCTCGAGGTAGTAGCGACCGAGCACGCGCCAGTTATTGGGCTCGGACTCGATCTTGCCGCTCTTCATCCCGTTGTAGAGCAGTTCGGTACCCTTGGTGAACTGGTTCGCCATAAGATAGAGCGAGACAAGATTCATGTTGTCCTTGGGCGCGTTCATGTGCCCGAGGGCCTGCGCACGCTCGAACGTAACGATGGCACGGGTGAGATAATCGCGACGCAGCGAGGGATCCTCGGACTTTTCCGAGAGCTGCAAGTAGGTCGCCATCAGGAGCTGCCAATAGTCCTTCTTGGAGGGAGACTGCTTGAGCAGGAGCTCAATGATCTCGGCGGAGCCAGTCATATCGCCCTGTTGCTGCTGAAGGGTAAGGAGGAGCTGGTAAAAGCCTTCCTTGGGCTTGATCGCAGTCCCGAGACCCTGCTCCACGATTTCGCGGGCTTGCTTGAGAATGGCCTGATCGACCTGGCCGCCGGCAGTGGCGCGATAGTAGAGGACCGACGCGTAGGCCATCATCGCCTCAGGCGTGGGCTTGGGCGTGGCCTCAAGGTAGCGCTTGAAGTAAGTGAGAGCCTTGGTGAGCGCATTGCGCTGCACGGCTGGATCCTTGGACGTCGAGCCCTCCTGAGCATAGATCTGGGCAAGATAGAAGACGATGTCGGTGATCTGCTTCTTATCAAAATAGCCGTGCTGGTCAGAAAGCTGTACGACGCGCTCCCAAGGCGGCAGGGCCTTGCTGAGCTGGTTCGTCATACCATAGATCTTGGCCTTCATATCCAAGATCAGAGCCTCGTCGTAGCTGCCCGGGGTGAACGGGACAGACTCGATGAGCTGAAGCATGCCCTGGAAGTTTTGCGTCTCCTGGAGGGGCTTCAGCTTACCGAGCGCCTCTTGGAACTTTTCAGAGGCTTGGTGCTGCTTTTGAGGGGGCTGACCGCCGCCTTGCTGGGCGGTGGCGACGGTGGCGGAGAGGACAATAGCCGCAGCGATGCTGGCGGCGCGGATCCGCAGACGGGAAAGGGAATGGGTGTTCACGACAGGTAGTGGTTACTGGTCGTTGAGGGAGAAGACGATCGGCACCTGCATACGGGTGGGAACGTCTCGGCCGCCCTTGCGGCCGGGTTTGAACTTCCACTTGCTGACGGCCTGCACGGCAGCGGATTCGAACTCGCGCTGTGTGGAGCGAACAGCAAAGGCGTTTTGAACATCGCCGGTGGTATCGACGATGAATTCGACAAGCACTTCGCCAGAGATACCGGCGCGGCGCATTTCGAACGGATAGGTGGGGGCGCCCTGGAAGCGAGCGGTGGGCTGCTGGTCGAGCATCGCGATGTCGAACACCTTCATACCGCGGAACATATTGGGATCGCGGATTTCGGGGACGACGCTCATGGAGGCGGAGATGGTGACGTTCTCCGGCGGCGGGGGCTGGATCTTCTGGACGAAGGAATCCGGCGTGGCGAGCTGGGGAACATCCTGCTGCATCGGGGGAGCGAGGTCGATGGGCTTCACATCCTCGTTCACTTCGATGATTTCCGGCTCAGGCTCATCCATCTTGGGCATTTCCATGAGCTGGATTTTCTTCTCTTCGACCTTCTGCACCACGACCTTGGGCTTATCGGGGATGAGCTTATCGCCGAAAAGGACGCCGAGGTGGAGGCCAAGGGAAAGAACGATGCCGATAATGATATCGCGTGTCATGCGGAGGGCGGGTTAGCGGCCGGTCTGGCTCTGGACGGTTTCGATGGAGACCTGCTGGATGCCGGCCTTGCGCACTTCGTCGAGGACGAGTACAGCGGGGCCGAGACGAGCACGGTTGTCGCCGCGGACGAGCACGCGGGCTTGATCGCCCTGGCTGTTGCGGTAGTCGGCAAGGCGGGGCGCGATTTCGCTGGTCGAAATGAGCTCGGGCGGATTATTGCCGACCTTCCAGTAAAAGGTGTCGGAGTCAGAGACCTGAAGGTAGACAGTCATGTCCTCCTGGGTAGGAGGGCGCTGATTGGGGTCTGCCTTGGGCAGTTGCACATCGATAGCCGAGATGCGCTGAAGGGAGAGGGTGAAGAGCACGAACGTCGCGAGGAGGAAGAACACGACGTCGATCAGGGGGATGATCTCGATGCGTGCCTTCTTCTTGCCTTCGGACGATGCGGCGGCGGAGCTTCCAGCCATAGTAGGAAAAGTTAAGAGATGCGACGGTGGTCAGCGTCAGCTGCCGGCCGCGCGCACTTTCGTTTCGATGAAGATTTTGTTGAAACCCGCCTTGCGGGCTTCGTCGAAGACGTAGAGGGCGGCATTGAACATCGCGCCTTCATCGCCGTTGATAAGGATCTTGCCGTCGGGATCGGAGGCCTTGAAGGCACGCAGACGGTCAATGAACTCCTGCAGGCTCACGAAATCCTTGTTCCAGGCGATGGTGCCGGCCTCGGTGACGGAGATCGTCACGCCGCTGGGATCGCGAGCACCGCCGGTTTCGGATGCGGGCAAATTGATGCCCGAAACGCCGCCGGATTTGTTGAGCGAGAGAGTGAACAACACGAACGTCGCCAGCAGGAAGAAGACGACGTCGATCAAGGGAATGATCTCAATACGTGCCTTCTTCTTGCCACCACTATTGCCTCCTGATGATCCGGCCATAAATGAAAGGGGCTCTGCTGGTTAGACTGACGTTCGTGTGATCTGTGTTCGAGGTTGGAGCGATTCCCGAAAAATTAGCGGGAAAGAGCGCCGGACTCGGACTTCTTGAGGAGGATCTCGAGGGCGTGCGAGACGTCGGAGACCTCCTGCTTGGCCTGCTCGGAGCGGGCATTGAGGTAGTTGTAGGGGAGGAGGCCGACGATGGCGATCGCGAGACCGAGGGCGGTGGCGATGAGCGCCTCAGCCACACCACCCGTGATCTGGCCGGCCGCCGCACCGATGTCGCCGCCACCGAGGGCGCCGAAGGTGCGCATCATGCCCGTAACGGTACCGAGAAGACCGAGGAGCGGGGCCGCGGTGATGCAGGTATCGAGGGTCGCCATGCCTTGGGAGAAGCGGTGAAGCTCCTGGCCGGAAGCGCGGATGAAGGCGTTGGAGAGGGAGTAGTCGCGGTTGCTGAGCGAGTAGACCAAGATCTTGGCGATGTAGTCCTTGCTCTTCTTGCCGATGGCGAGAGCGCCTTCGACGTCGCGACGCTCAACGGCCTCGAGCATCTTCTCGACGACTTCCGGCTCACGGTTGGCGTTTTCGCGGAAGATGAAGAGGAGGCGCTCGATGACGACGGTGATCATCACGAACGACACCAGGATCATGGGCCACATGATCTCTTTGCCCATGATGAAAAGATCCATCACGGTGGCGTCACCAAGGAGGAGAGCGAAGGGGAGTTGGTTGATCATAGGAGGAAGGTTGGTGGTTAACTGTAACTTATTGGGAAAAGCTGCGTATTATAGGGGTGGGGAAAAAAGTGGGGCTAAATCGATGAAGCGAGGGGAATGCTGGGTGTCTTACGAACGGTCGTGCCCGTTTATTAGAAAATCTCTCAACAATTCGCAGAGGACACGGCGCGACCGGGTGCAAGAAACGTGCCGTCCGAGGAAGCAAAACTGTTCGAGAAGACTGGAGTAATCAGCATCTGCGCTGAAGTAAATTGGGTGGGGCCAAGGCAGGGAGAAAGCGAAATAGGGGTCATCAAATCTTGAGTGTCAACCCACTTTGTTTGGTCGGGCAAAGGCGAGGAGGAAGATTGACGTGGGGGATGATGGATGAAGCGAGAAGGAGAGGTGCTGGAAAGTACCTCGGCCCGAGGGAAATCGGCGAGACGAGCCGCGAGCGCAAGCGAAAGGATGCGCGCTGTCGAGGCCGGACCAGCGTCTTTTGGTGACAGCGGAGTAACATCGCGAAAACCACGAGCAGCTTGCCGCCCGCCGCGAGCCAGCTCACGCTGCCGAGGATGGCTCGCTGGCATTACCCCAAGGCGTCGGCCGCGCTGGCGGTCGGGATTATTTTCGGAGTTTCGCGTGCGGTGGCGGCGGAGTTCCCTCAGCCGTTCAATTCCGGCGCCGCCGCGCACCGGAGCGCGCCGGCGGTGAGCCCTGAGCTGGGCGCGGGGGCGCTGCGTTTGCCCGAAGGATTCCGCGCGACGCTTTTTGCGAGCGAGCCCGAGGTGCAAAACCCCGTGGCGATGGCGTGGGATGGGCGCGGCCGCCTGTGGGTGGCGGAAAACTATACCTACGCGGAAGGCGGGGTGCGCTTCGAGACGCGGCTGCGCGATCGCGTGGTGGTGTACGAAGAAGGCGGCCGCGAGGGGCGGTTTGCGTCGCGGCGCGTCTTTGTCGACGATGTCGCACACCTCGGGAGCGTGGCGGTAGGGCATGGCGGGGTCTGGCTCCTTTGTCCGCCACAGCTGCTGTTTGTGCCCGATCGCGACGGCGATGCCAGGCCGGATGGCGGCAGAGAGGTTGTGCTGGATGGATTTGCACGGGCGGAGCAGAACCATCACACCTTCGCCAACGGGCTGAAGTTTGGACCTGACGGCTGGCTGTATGGCCGCTGCGGAGCTGGAAGCCCGGGCCAGCTAGGAGTGCCGGGAACGCCGCCGACGGCGCGGGTGCCGCTCCGGGGCACGCTGTGGCGCTATCACCCGACCGAGAAGGTCGTCGAAGTGCTCAGCTCGGGAGCGACGAATCCTTGGGGGCACGATTGGGACGAGCACGGCGAACTTTTTTTCATTAATACCGTCAACGGTCACCTCTGGCACGGCATCGTAGGGGCACATTTCAAGCGATCGCACACGATCGATCCCAATCCCCGGGTGTACGAATTAATCGAGCAGCACGCGGACCACTGGCACTTCGATACCGCGAGACGATGGCAGGACTCGCGAGATGGCGCGGCCGACGCCCTGGGAGGTGGCCACGCGCACGTGGGCATGATGATCTACCAAGGGACAAACTGGCCGGCGGACTATCGCGGCGGACTTTTTACCCTGAACTTCCACGGTCGGCGCGCCAATCACGAGAGATTGGCGCGGCGTGGCTCGGGCTATGTGGGGAAACATGCGCCGGATGTTTTCGTTTCGAGCGATCCCTGGTTTCGCGGGATCGACATCGATTATGGGCCCGATGGCGGGGTGTTTGTGCTGGATTGGAGCGATACAGGGGAGTGCCACAACAGCACGGGCGTGAACAGGACGAGCGGCCGCATCTATAAGATAGTCCACAGTGGAGCGCGCCGAGAGGCTCCGCCAGACCTGCGGGAGGCGCGCGGCCGAGACCTCGCGGCCTGGCAGGCGCAGCGCAATGAATGGCTGGTGCGACAGGCAAGACTTGAACTCATACGCCGGGCAGGGGAGGGGCATCCCCTCGCTCACGCCATCGAGGATCTGCGCGCGATGCTCGCAGACCGCACCGACGTGCGAACCCGGCTCCGCGCGCTCTGGACGCTCCATGCGCTCGGTGCGACTGACCGCGCGGCACTGGAAAACTTGGTGAGCGATGAGAGCGAGCATCTCCGCGTGTGGGCTGTGCGCCTGCTAACCGACGACTGGCCGCTCGATACCGTAATGAGCCAGCGCCCCCTTCGCCCTGAGCGCTCGGACGCAGGTCTGGTGCGACGTCTCGTGGAAATGGCACGGACGGACTCCTCCGGACTGGTGCGGCTGGCGCTGGCCTCGACTCTGCAGCGGCTGCCCATCGCCGAACGCGCCTCACTCGCAACGGCTCTCGCGGGGAGAGCGGAAGACGCCGACGACCCCAACCTGCCGCTACTGGTGTGGTATGGGCTCATCCCGGTGGCTGAGGCCGCGCCGCTCGAATTGGCGAGACTCGCGCAAACCTGCGAATGGCCGACCACGCGCCGCCTGATCGCACGGCGGCTGGCCGAGGACGTCGAGCGGCGGCCGGCTGCGCTTGAGGCGCTGCTGGCGGCGGGCGCGGGGCGGCCGGCGCGATTCCAAGCCGATGTGTTGGAAGGGATGGCGCAAGCGCTGCGTGGCTGGCGGCGTGCAGCCAAGCCCGCGGGCTGGGCTCCTTTTGCGGAGAAGGCGGCGACGGGCGGTGTGGAGGCGCAGGGCCGGGTGCGCGATCTCGAGCTGCTCTTTGGCGATGGCCGGGCGCTAGCGGAGGTAAGAGCGCTCGCGCTCGATCCGCGGGCCGACCTCGCGGCGAGGCAAGCGGCCCTCGACTCATTGATCGAGGCTCGCCCCGCGGATCTGCGAGAGGTGTGCGAGCGGCTGCTGCGCGTGCGCTTCCTCAATCCCGCAGCGGCCCGCGGGCTCGCGCTCTTCGACGGCGAGGATGTGGCCGAGCTCATCGCGACCGCGTACGGCACGTTTTTTCATCCGTCGGAGCGGAGTGTGGCGATCGATGTGCTCGTCACGCGGCCGGCCTTTGCGGCGGTGCTGCTGACTCACCTGGAGAAGGGTAAGATCCCGAGGCAGGCAGTGACTCCCTACCACGCGCGACAGATCCGCAGCCTAGGCGAGGAGCGGCTCGCGCAAAAGCTCGCGGCGGTGTGGGGGGAGTGGCGGGAGTCGGCAGCGGAAAAGCAGGTGGAGATCACTCGTCTCAAAAGCGAACTTACTCCTGCGGCGCTGGCGGCCGCCGACCTCGGCGCGGGCCGGGCGCTTTTTGCCCAGCTCTGCGGCGCATGCCACCGGCTCAATGGCGAAGGGGGGGCGCTTGGGCCGGATCTCACAGGTGCGCAACGTGACAACCTCGACTATTTGCTCGAGAACATCGTGACGCCCGGCGCTACGGTGTCGCCCGACTATCGCATGACGATCGTGCGCCTGAAAGATGGCCGGACGCTCAATGGCTTCATCCCCGAGCGCACCGAGCGCACGGTGACGGTGCGAGGCATGGCGGAGACGCTGACAGTGGAGCGCGGCGAGATTGCGAGCATGGAGGAGTCCGCCGCTTCGATCATGCCCGAAGGCTTGCTGGAGGCCCTTACTAGCCAGCAGCGGCGCGATCTGCTAGGCTATCTCCAGCGACTGGATAAATAGACGCCCCAAGAGTGCCGCGCATCCCCCGGCCATTCATAGGGGGTTTAACCCGATTTTCGACGGGGAGTAGCGCGGCGAGAGTTCGCGCTTGCCACCCTGCTCGGAAGCGCAGTTTCTTCCGCCTGCCTCGTATACCCCCGTATACCCCCGAGCCTCGTTTTTTCCCGGAAACGCGCCCCGAGGGAGGCAGAACCTACAAACCCTCACTGCTGCCATGTACCCGACTACCCTAGTGTCGCTGCGCGCCTGCATATTCGTCGCGCTCGCCTTCCTTGCCGCCGCTGTGCGCGGCGCCGAGACCGGATCCATCACCGGTTCGATCAACAACGCCGCCACGGGCAACATGCTGGAGGGTGTGCGCGTGACGATCCCGCAGCTCAACCAATCGGTGCTGACGGACAACACGGGCCGCTACGTCTTCCCCAATGTACCGGCGGGCGCGCACGAAATTTCCGTGAGCTACATCGGCCTCGATACCCAGAAGCAGACGGTCAATGTGACGGCCGGGCAGCGCGCGGTGCGCGATTTCGAGATGACGACCGGCCTCTACAAGCTCGAGACCTTCAAGGTCACGGGCGAACGTGAGGGCGGCGCAGCGGCCATCACCGAGAAGCGCAATGCGGACAATGTGAAGGACATCGTGGCGATGGACTCCTTCGGCAACCTGCCCAACATGAGCGCGGGCGAAGTGGTGATGCGCCTGCCAGGCGTGGCAGGCAGCCCCACGGACGAGGGCCTCGCCTACCGCTTTAACATGCGCGGCATGGCACCGGAGCTCAATTCCGTCACGGTCGACGGCGGCCTGCTCAGCAGCCTGGGAGCCAATCGCAGCTTCGAGATGCAGAGCATCACCGGCACGATGTTTGAATCGCTTGAGCTCATCAAGGGACACACGCCCGACAAGGGCGCCGACTCGCTCGGTGGCACGGTGAATCTGAAAACCCGCTCGCCGCTCAGCCTCCGCGAGAAACGCCGCACCACGTACAGCCTCACCACGCGAATCGCGCCTCCCTTCTTCGAGCAGACGCCGCTGCGCTCCAATCACCGGGCGCATCCGCTCGTCACCGTCGCACACCAAGAGGTATTCGATGTTTTTGGCGGTAATCGCAACCTGGGCATCGCGCTCAATCTCTTCTATTCGGAAAACGCGGTGGGCGGCGTCGGCATCCTCTTCGACTACGAGGACACCCTGGACCCGCGCGCCTTCATCTGGGACTACCGCACGTGGGAAAATATCAACAACCGCAAACAGATGAGCCTGAATCTCAAGGCCGACTATCGCTGGTCGCCCACGACGAAGCTCTCGCTCACGCTGACCGGCAACGATAATTTCGAGCGGCATCGCCGCCGCATGGAAGTGCGCGCCTTCACCGGCTCGGCCACCGTGAATCCCGGAAACAACACCGGCATCGTGCCCGGAGCCTACAACGACAAGATCACCGTCGTGCGCCCCATCTCCACCGTGGCGCAGCCCGGATTTCCGGCGGCGACTGCAGCCAATGCCGCCAATATCGACATCATGATGGATGGGCCGCTGAACTACTACGTGCGCATGCGGCGCGTCGACCTGGGCGGCGAACATGATTTTGGCCGGCTGAAGATGGAGTGGATCGCGGGCTACTCCCAGACGCACCTCAACAACGGCCAAGGCACTGCGGGCCAACTGGTGATGCGCCTGGTGGGCGCGGGCTGGATCATCGATCGCACGAACTCGGACCTGACTCCGGAATTTCGCCAGAACGGCGGCCCGGATATGTATAACCCCGACAACTATCGGCCGAATGGCACAGGGCTCAACAACACGAACAACCAGAGCGACCAGCGGTTGAAGCAACTCCGCTACGATGCGACGTATCAGCTCCCGTTTGAAGCGATGCCGAGCTTCCTGAAGGCTGGTCTCTCGTGGCGCGAACAGATGGTGGGCCTCGAGGGCAACGATAACCACCGTTGGAGCTACATCGGCACCGGACCCCTCGAGCCCGACACACAGTTCGTAAGCTGGGATCAGACGAAGACGGGTCGCGACTTCCCCCGCTGGCAGTCGCACACCTTCATGAACGACCGCAAGCCGCGCGATCCCTCGCTCTGGCGCGAAGACCTCTACTACCACTACACCCAGAAGTATACCGCCACGCGCTCCGCGACGGAGACGGCCTCTGCTGCGTATATCATGGCCCGCGGCCGGCTGGGCACGGAGGGCTTCCGCGCGCGTACCGGCTATCTGGGCGGCGTGCGCTTCGAGCACACCAATGTGACGAGCTGGGGGTGGCGCCGCAACCGCACGATCGCCACGGCGGCGCAGCAGCAGGCTGACCCGCTCTTCTACGCCACCCGCGACTACGCCGATAACTACGTGGAGGCGGACAAGAGCTACAAGAAGCCCTTCCCGAGCTTCCATCTCTTCCACGACATCACGCCCAATCTCAAGGTGCGTGGCAGCTACTCCACGAGCTTTGGCCGCCCGCCGATCAGTAATTTCTTCCCGAGCATCGCGATCGACGAGACCAACGACTTCGTGACGATCAACAATCCCGGCCTGCGTCCGCAGACGGCGAAGAATGTCGATTTCACCCTGGAGTATTACTTCGAGCCCGTGGGCAGCCTCACGGTCGGCTGGTTTCACAAGACGATCAACGATTTCATCATCTCCAACCAGTTCGTGCGCACCGTCGGCAGCGATCTGGATAATGGCTACAACGGCGAGTACGCCGGGTTTACCGAGCGCACGACGATCAACGCTCAGTCGGTGGTCGCGCAGGGCTGGGAGTTTGCTTATCAACAGCAGTTCACCTTCCTCCCCGGCCTGCTCCGCGGTCTCGGATTTTCGGCGAATTACACGTGGATCGACACGCACGGCTTGTACGAGCCGGGCCGCTACCTCAACAAGAAGGAAGTGGCGGGCTTTATCCCGTATGCTTCCAACATCTCGCTCTCGTGGCGCTACAACAAGTTCAGCACGCGCATCCTCTACAATTTCACGGGCGAGTACATCACCACGTACAACGTGAATCCGGCGCTGAACCTCTATCGCGAGTCCTTCAAGACTGTGAATGCGGGTGTGGCTTACCAGCTCCGTCCCAACCTGGGCTTCAATATCGATGTGGCGAACATCTTCAACGAACCGCAGGTCTTCTACCGCGCGTACAAGGGCCGCACGCAGCGCACGATCTTAAACTTCGTGACCGTGACGGCCGGCATCAACGGACGCTTCTAAGCGGCTGGGCCACTCTCCAGCGAGTCAAAAGGCGGGGCTCCTCAGCCCCGCCTTTTTCATCGATTGTAACGACGGCGAAAGGCGGTGGGCGTGGTGCCCTTTAGGGCACGGAAACGGCGGTTGAAATTGGCGAGGTTGTCGAAGCCGCAGGCGTAGGCGATCTCGGCCACACCGCGCTCCGTATCCATAAGTTGGCGACAAACGCGGCCGATGCGCAGCTCGGTGACGTAGGCGACAACGCTGCGGCCCAGCATGCGGCGAAAAAGCCGGGCGAGCGTGGCCGGGCTCACGCCAGCGGCCCGGGCGACGGAGCCGAGTGCAAGGTCCGAGTCGAAATGCGCGTCCACATACGCGAGCGCCCGCTGCAGGCGCGCCTGCTGGGTAAGCGGCAGATCGGGCGTGAAGCGCAGGGAGGCGAGGGGGCGCGCGGGAGCGGCGGCCAGCCGCGCTAGGATGCGGAGGAGCGCGAGCCAGGCGGGAAGCCCCCGGAGCGAAAGCAGCCGGCGGAGCGCGCGCGTGATCGCCGGAGTGGCGCCCGCGCTGAAGTGGAGGCCGCGATGGGCGCGAGCCAGCAGGCCGGCGATGGCCTGAAACTCGCTCAGATCCCGGAGCGAGGACGGTATGACCTCGGCGCGAAACTGCACGACGATGGCGCGATGCCGACGGGCGCGCGCAGGCCCCTCCGAGGCCCACGTATGCGGGAGATTGGCCCCGAGAAAGACCAAGTCGCCCGCTCGATAGCGTGCCATGTGATCGCCCACGAGCCGGCGGCCCTGGCTATCGACGATATACGTGAGCTCAAATTCGGGGTGGTAGTGCCAATGGGCGTCGAAGCGAGCATCCGCCCGCTCGAAGGCGACAAACGAGGCTTGTGGGCCTGGCGGGCGGGGCGGCTCGAGATCGGGTTTCATGGTTCGCGCAGGCAAGGCCGCAGCAGTGGAAGCAAGGCTGATCAGAAAGTACCAGTCTTTGCGCGAAAAATAGAAGTCATTTCCTGGCTACCCTGCCATACTGGAGATCCTTTTAGCCCACACTCTTTCCCGCCATGGACGCCCCTGCCACGACCTCAGTCTCACCTGAAACGTATCGCTCCTACCGCAATTTGCCGCCGCTGGCCGGCTTGTGCGGGTTTCCGCAGGCGGCCCTGCCCGGGCTGGGCATCGAGGATTGTGTGAGCCGGCTGAAACGCCTGCACTACGCATTCAAGCGGTTGCACGAGATCTTCATCGCGAGACTCACCGCCGAGCCGATCTATGAGCTCAAGATGGGCTTTAGCCTGCATGCGTATCTCGCGGCGGAGCACGTCGCCGCGCTGCGCAAGCGGGTGGGGGAGATGCGGGAGCCGCCGCTCGGCCTGGACGTGGTGCCGGATGCGGCGCTGGAGCGCTTCTTCGACGAAGTGCGGGCGGCGCCCGCCGCGCCCGCGCTGCTCGCGGGGCTGTATCGCAAGGCGCTGCCTGCGCTCGCCGAGGCAATCGAGCGCTATCGCCGGGAGACCAATCTCCTCACCGATAGTCCGAGCGTGCGCGTCTGCCGCTTTGCGGCGCTGGAGGTCGCCGACATGATCGAGTATGGAGAAGCGGCTTGCCGATCGCTGGTGGGCCCAAGCGAGGCCGAGGCGATGACGGCCTGGCTCGCTCATCTCGATGCGCTGCTCGCGGCGGCGGGCTCGCTCGATGGCACGCAGCCCAAGGGGCCATTGCCCGAGGCGCGATGCTACACCGCCACGCCCTTTGTGTACGACCGGGCGCCAAAGCGCGACGAGCGCTTCCCCGATCCCTACAACATGGGGGTGCATGCGGAAGTGTTCTTGTACGACGAGGCTTTTTCGCCGCAGGACAAGACGCTCATGATGTTCTACAAGCGGCTGCGCGAAATCGATGTGCCTGAAATGATGGCGTCGATCATCCGTGAAACGCCCGAAAAGCCTTGGGGCTACTATCTCGATATGACCCGCCAGCTCTGGGACGAGGCGCGCCACGCGATGATGGGAGAGGTGGGCTTTGTGCGGCAGGGAATCGATTGGGCGCGGCTCGTACGGGTCAATTTCACATGGTCGCTGGCCCTCAATACGCAACTCGGGCCGCGTGAGCGCCACGCGGTGCTCTACTTCATCGAGCAAGGTCTCATGCCCAAGACTGGCAAGCGCTTCGAGTGGGAAGTGGCGACGGAGTCGGGGGATGCCTTTGCGAAGCTGTGCCAGGACTTCGACTGGGCAGACGAGGTGCTGCACGCCCGTATCGGGCGAGACTGGTACGTGACTACCTTTGGCAGCACGAAGGAAGCCATCGACTACGGCGACCGCAACTGGTCGAAAGTGCTCATCGACTGGAACGCTTACAAAGCCGAGGGAAAGACTGCTCACGCCAACTGGTGGCCGGAGCTCTACCGCGCAGCATGCAGCCGCTGGGGTAAGACGCCCGATGCGCGAGCGCTCGGGTATGCGACGAGTTACGCGGCAGCGCGTGCGGACCTGAAGGATATCTCGGCGTCGGGCTGAGCGGGGCCGCCGGTTCGCACGCGCGTGTCCGAAGCGTCGCCAGCGGGTGGCATCAAGTAGTGGTAAATAACCGGGTCGAGAATCGGGAAGTTCCCGATAGGGCAGGCCTGTACGAATAGGGTATTCTGCACGATACCACCCGTGCTCATGCAGAAATCTCTCCTCCTCGTCGAAGACAACGAAGACGACATCTTCTTTTTCCAGACGGCTATGAAGAAGGCGGGTATGACGCAGCCGCTCCGGATCGCGCGCAATGGGCAGGAAGCGTTGGCGTTTTTCCAGCACATGCTCGATGCGCCCCAAGAGGCCTCCTCGAGGATCGGCCTGGTGCTGCTCGACCTCAAGATGCCGTACATGAGCGGGCTGGAGGTACTCGCGTGGCTGAGCCGGCATCCGCTGCTGGGTTTTGTGCCGGTGGTGGTGCTCACGTCGTCTGAGCAGGAAAGCGACATCGAGACGGCCTACCGTCTGGGAGCGACGTCCTTCCTGGTAAAACCTTCACAGCCTGAGGCGCTGGCGCAGGCGCTACGCGCGATCGATGCCTTTTGGTTTAAGCACAACCGACTGCCGGCCGAAGTGCTGGATCGTCACGCGCACGCCGCCTCCCTCGCCAACTCGACGGTATGACGACGGCGGAAAACGCCGGTGCCCCGGAGTCGCTCGTAGTCTTCCGGCTCGATGAGCAGCGCTACGCGCTGGCTCTGCCGGTGGTGGAGCGCGTGCTGCGCATGGTCGAAGTCGTGCCCTTCCCCAAAGCGCCCGAAATCGTGGCCGGCGCGATCGATGTGCAGGGGCAACTCCTCCCGGTGCTCAATGTGCGCCGACGTTTCCGTCTGCCGGAGCGCGCCGCGACGGCGCGCGATCAGCTCGTGATCGCGCGCACCCGGCGCCGGCGGGTGGTGCTGGCGGTCGATGCCGTGGAGGGTGTCATCGACCCGCCCTCAAGCGAGCGGGTGGCCTCGGCGGTCGTAGCGCCTGGCCTGGAGTATGTACGCGGAGTGACGCGGCTGGAGCCGCACGGACTGGTTTTCATCCACGATCTCGAGACTTTCCTCTCGCTGGACGAGGAGCAGGCGCTGGAGGCGGCGAGCAAGACATGAAGCTCGAACTCTCCGACGAGGTATTGAGCCGGCTGGGCGATTTCGCGACCGCCACGCTTGGACTGCGATTTCCGCCAGACCGTTGGCGCGAGCTTTCGCGCGGGGTAAGTGCCGCAGCCCTCGAGCTGGGCGTCTCCGATCTCGAGGCCTGGATCGCGGCTTTGCTCGCGGACAAGGCATCGAGCGCCGACATCAAGGCGCTCGCGAATCACCTCACGATCGGGGAAACGTATTTTTTTCGGCATCGAGAATCGTTTACGGTAATGGGCGAAGAGATACTGCCGGAGCGCCTGGCAGGGCGTCGCGCTCAGGGAAGGCCGCTGCGGATCTGGAGCGCGGCTTGCTCGACCGGAGAAGAGCCCTACTCCGTGGCGATGCTGCTCCTGCGGATGTACCCGGAGTTGTCGCCCGCCACGGTGTCGATCCAGGCGACGGACATCAATTCCCACTCGCTGGCGCGCGCGCAACGGGGCCTGTATTCCGAGTGGTCGTTTCGCGATACGCCGGCGTGGTTGAAGGAAGCGTACTTCGCGCGGAAGCCCAACGGGCGCTACGAGATCTCGCGCGAGGTGAGGCAGCTGGTAAAGTTTTCCCACCTGAATTTTGCCGATCCGATCTATCCGGCGGAGTTTGGCGAGCGGGCGGAGTACGACCTTATCCTTTGCCGCAACGTGCTGATGTATTTTTCCGCCGAGTGGCACGCGCGCATTGTGCGGAGGCTGGTGGCGGCGCTTGCCCCGGATGGTTGGTTGCTGGTGGGGCCGTGCGATATCTCGGTGCCGCAGGCGACGGAGCTGGGGCTCGAGCAGAGAGGGCCGGGGGTGTTTCATCGTACGGATGCAAAGGCGGTGGCGCGGCCCGCTGCGCCGGCGCCGGCCCGGATGCTCTGGCCGTCGGCGGCCGTGACTGTGCCCGCGCGGGAAGAGATTTCGCCGCAAGTCGCGCTATGGATGCCCGCGCCAGAGCCTGCGCCAATCGAGAAAGCGGCCCCACTGCCGGAAGCGACGCAGACTGAGAGCAAGGTCGTGTCCGATCTCGCCCACGAGAAAGCCGATCGCGGAGATCTATCCGCGGCGCTGGCTGCGTGCGACGAGGCGATCGCACTCGACAAGGTGAATCCCGATTTCCACTACCTGCGCGGCTGCATCTTGCAGGAGCAGGAGCGGCTGGCGGAAGCGGTGCAGTCGTTTCAAAGGGTGCTCTTCCTCGACCCTGAGGCGGTGATGGCGCATTTCGCCCTTGGCTGCATCGCGGAGCGGCTGGGCGATCATGCGGAGGCCCGGCGGCATCTGGCGCTGGTGTTGCGTCTGCTTGGCGAGGGTAATCGCGGCGACGCGGTGCCCGGCGCGGGAGGCCTCACGGTCGGCCGGCTGCGCGCTGTCGTCGAGCAAACCCTCCGCCACGACGCCGCCTGACCATGAGAGACTCCACCCCCAAATCCGATCCCCGCGCGGGAAGCGCGCCAGCCAAGCCGCCAATCGACTGGACGGCGGTGCGCGGACATATCACGCGCACGGCGGCCCGCCTGCGGCAGCAGGAGGTGGGCATCGAGGCGGATCGTGCGGTGCTCGCCCGGCGTGCACAGGAACTTGCGCGGCGCGAGGCCGCTCCGGCCGCCGGCGAGGTGCAGATAGAGGTGGTGGCTTTCGAATTGGACGGACAGGCCTTTGGCATCGAGACCGGCATGGTCCGCGAGGCGGTCATCCCGCGCGACATCACGGCCCTGCCCGGGGTGCCGACGCTGGTGCGCGGCCTCGTCAATGTGCGCAGTCGCGTCGTCCCGTGTTTCGATCTGAAGCCGCTCCTGCGACTGGGCGGTGGAGAGACGGCCGCGGAAAAGATGCTCATCGTGGAATGCGAAGGGCATGAGTTTGGCCTGATGGCAGACCGCGTATTGGGCCTGCGCAGCGTGCCATCCGGCCGAGTCCGGCGCGACGTGGCGGGGCTGGATGCTCGCTACCTGCATGGGCTAGCGGATGACGGGCTCATCCTTCTTCACCTCCCAGCCATCGTCGCCGACCTGCATATCGACGACGGCGCCGAACTTTAAGCTTCAACCCTCCCTATTCATGAAGGCATTTCTGGACATATCCGTAAGAGGCAAACTGCTCACCGTGTTTGCCGTCATCATCGCCCTTTTCGCGGTGGTGATCGCCGTCGCTTACTCCAGCATCGAGTCGTTGCTGGACGCGCAAAATGACGCGCGCACCAAGCAAGTAAACGTCTCGGAGCTATCGCAGATCATAGCCCACCACAACGAGGGCCGGGTGTCGGTATTGATGTTTTTGTCCACCACGGACCGCGTCGAGCAGCAGAAGCACATCGAGGCGGTGCGCAGCGAGCACGCGGACAACGAGAAGCTCCTGGAGAGCCTCCGCGATCGTAATCCGACCGCTCCGAAGCTCCTCGGCAAATTGGACGAGCATATCAAGATCCGTAAAACTTATGCCGAGGTGAGAGAACGGGTATTCGAACTCGGCCTCGAGGGTAACGTCGCGGAGGCGCGCCGGATTTCGCTCACGGAAAACAACAAGCGCTACACCGAGATGCGAGATATCATCTATCTCTTGATCCGGGATGCGGAGCAGGAGGCCGAAGCGGCCCGCGTGTATGCGCGTCAGACCGCGGAGCAGGCGCAGAAGGTCTTCCTTATCGCCGGCTGCGTGGCGCTTGGATTCAGCATGCTGGGCGTGTTCGCGTTGGGCCGCATGATCGCGGACCCGCTGCAGTTGCTCGTGGGCACCGCGCAGCGGGTCTCCCGGGGCGATCTTGCGGCTTCTGTCCCAGCGATCGACCGCGATGACGAGGTGGGCGTGCTGAACAAGGCTTTCGGCACGATGGTCGACAATCTTCGCACCATGCACCGGGAGGTGCAGGAGGGCGTGAATGTGCTGGCGACCTCCGCGAGCGAAATCTTCACCGCCACGGCTCAGATCGCCGCGAGCGCGACGGAGACGGCGACTGCCGTGAGTCAAACGACATCCACGGCCGAGGAAGTGAAGCAGACGGCTCAACTCTCCGCGCAGAAAGCCGGCCATGTGGCCGATGTTGCACAGAAGGCGGCACAATCCGCCCAGACGGGCCGCAAGGCGATCGAAGAGTCCATCTCCGGTATGAGCAACGTTCGCGAGCAGATGGAACTGATCGCCGAGACGGTCGTCCGCCTGAGCGAGCAGAGCCAGGCAATCGGGGAAATCATCTCTTCGGTAAACGACCTGGCCGAGCAGTCCAATCTGCTTGCCGTGAATGCCTCCATCGAGGCCGCCAAGGCCGGCGAGCATGGCAAAGGCTTCGCAGTCGTCGCGCAGGAGATCCGCAATCTCGCCACTCAGTCGAAGGAATCGACCGCGCAGGTACGCAATATCCTCAACGATATCCAACGCGCGACGAGTGCGACGGTGATGGCCGCGGAGCAGGGCAGCAAGGCGGTGGATGCCGGCGTGAAGCAAGTCAATCAGTCGGGCGATGCTATCCGTACGCTGGCAGAGAGCATCGTGCTCGCCGCGCAGGCAGCCACCCAGATCACGGCCTCCAGCCAGGAACAGCTCATCGGCATCGACCAAGTGACGATGGCGATTCAGAATATCCTGCAAGCGAGCCGCCAAAACGCCACGGGCACGCAGCAAGCCGAGGCCGGCGCGAAGAATCTCAATCAGCTTGGCCAGAATCTGAAACAGGTCGTGGGCCGTTTCACGGTCTAGTCCAACAATGCCGCTGCGCTGCAAAATGACCCTTCCTCGAAATGCCTGACGGCGCGATGAACGATCCCGCCTTTCAGCGGCGACTGCGCGAAACTTTCCGCGTGGAAGCGGCGGAGCATTTGCGCGAGATACTGGCGGGCTTGTTTGCCTTAGAGAAATCATCTCAAGCCTCAGAGCATCAGGCGGTGGTGGAGACGATCTTCCGACAGACCCATACGCTGAAGGGCGCGGCGCGGCTCGTCGGTGAGGATGATGCGGAGGCATTGTGCCAGTCGCTCGAGCATCGCCTGGGCGGCCTCAAGCAAAGGAAGGAGCGCGTCCCAGCGGCGGTGATCGCCGAGCTTTACGAGGAGGCCAAGCAGCTTTCGGAGATGCTGCAGTACGCGCCCGAGACACCTGCCGCAGCCGGAGGCGCCCCGGCGGCCCCCGAGGCCGCCGCGCCCGCAGCGAATCGCGCGACGGCAGGCGCGGGGCTCGTGCGCGTGCCGAGCGCGCGGCTGGATGCCCTCCTCGTCCACGCGGAAGAGATGCTCACGGCCAAGCTCACGAGCGCCCAACGCGTGGCGGCGCTGCGAGCACTCGAGGAGCGCGATGCTATTTGGAAGAAGGAGTGGGCGCGGGTGCGAAAAGAGATGGCCGCGGCGCGGCGTTTTCTCGATGCCGGTCTTCCGTCGCCGGTAACGCGGGAGCTAAAGGCGCTCGTCCATTTCCTCGATTGGAACCAGGAGTTTGTGGAAGGAGGGCACGACCAACTGGCCCAAGTGGTGCGCGCAGCACGGCAGGATGAACGGCGCCTCGGGGCGATGGTCGACCACCTCCTCGAGGAGACAAAGGAAGTGCTGATGCTGCCTTTCGATTCTCTGCTCGAGATCTTCCCCGCCTTTGTGCGTGACGCAGCCCAGAGCCAGGGCAAGGAGATCGAGTTGGTGCTGGAGGGAGGAAAGACCGAGATCGACCGGCGCGTGCTTGAAGAGATCAAGGATGCGATCACCCATCTCGTGCGCAACAGCATCGACCATGGACTCGGCACACCCGCCGAGCGCCGCGCAGCAGGCAAGCCCGAGCGAGGCACGCTGACGATCGCGGTCACGCAGAAGAGCGGCGGCGATGTCGAGATCGTGGTGGCGGACGACGGTCGCGGCGTTGATACAAGCAAGGTGGCCGCCCATGCGCGTCGGCTGAAGTTGATCGGTGAGGATGTGCAGGAACTGAGCGATAGCGATGCGCTCGCCTTGCTGTTTGAGTCGGGTTTTTCGACCAGCACGATGGTGACCGAACTGTCGGGCCGCGGACTGGGCCTGGCGATCGTCCGCGAAAAAGCGGAGCGCATCGGTGGCAGCGTGGCGGTCGAGAGCGAGCTCGGTCGAGGTACGACGTTTCGCCTCCAGCTGCCGATCACCTTGGCGCGCTTCAGAGGTGTCTTTGTCGGTGCGCAGGGGCGCTCCTTCGTCATCCCGGCCGCGCATGTGCGCCGCGTTTTGCGGCTCGAGCCCGAGCGAGTGAAACGCGTGAAAAATCACGAGACCTTTGATTTCGAGGGTGGCTCGATCCTGCTCGTACGACTGGCGGATATTCTCGGGCTGCCTGCGACGGGCAGTCGCGCGGAGGCGGATGCGCCCGCGTTTGTGGTGCTGCTTTCGGTCGGGCGCTCGCGGGTGGCGCTGCGCGTGGAGGGCGTGCCTTTCGAGCAGGAGATCGTGATGAAGGGGCTGGGCCGTCTCCTGGCCAAGGTGAGGCACTTCATGGGTGCGACGATTGTCGGCGGCGGCCAGATCGTGCCGGTGCTCAATGCGACGGGGCTGGTGGCCTCGGCCGTCCGCCGAGGTGGCGCGCGGCGCCCGGATGCCGGCAAGCAGAAGCCCGTGCGCAATCGCAAACGCAAGATCCTGATCGCCGAGGACTCGATCACCTCGCGCACCCTTATCAAGAGCATCTTGCAGGGGGCGGGCTTCGATGTGCGCACGGCCGTCGACGGCGCGGATGCGCTGACGACGTTGAAGTTCGAGCCGCCGGACCTGCTCATCTCCGACGTGCAGATGCCGCGGATGGACGGCTTTGAGCTCACCGCGAAGGTCCGCGCCGACAAGGAGCTCTCGACCCTCCCGGTGATTCTCATCACTTCGCTGGCCAGCCGGGAGGACAAAGCGCGGGGCGTGGATGCTGGCGCCAATGCTTACATCGTGAAAAGTAGTTTCGACCAGAGCGACCTGCTCGAGGCCATCGGGAGGTTGCTCGCATGATCAAAGTACTCGTAGTGGACGATTCGGCGGTGGCGCGGGATTTTCTCGCGCACCTCATCGGCACGACCCCGGGGATGCAGGTCGTCGGCACTGCTGCCGATGGCTACGAAGCGCTCGATGCGGTCGAGCGCCTCAAGCCCGATCTCGTGACCATGGATATTAACATGCCGCGGATGGATGGCCCGCAGGCCATCGAGCGGATCATGCAGACCAACCCGACGCCCATCGTCGTGGTGACCGGCCACACGATCACGGAGGAAGTGCGGGCCACCTTTCAGTCGCTGGAAAGTGGCGCCCTTGCGATCGTGCCGCGGCCCTACGGCGCGGACAGCCACGATCACGAAGCCAGCGCGCGCGAGCTTTTGCAGACGATCCGGCTCATGTCGGAGGTGAAGGTGGTGCGCCGGTGGAAGCCGGCGGCTCGGGCGCGTCCGCCTGTGCCGGGCGCCGCAAACGCAGACCGCACTCAAGGAGTCCGCATCGTCGCGATAGGAGCGTCCACGGGCGGCCCCTCCGTGCTGAAGCAGATTATCGGCGACCTGCGGGGCGACTTCCCGGTGCCCATTCTCATTGTGCAGCACATCGCCGCGGGTTTCGTGGAGGGCTTTGTTTCTTGGCTCGGTGACTCTTGTGCCCTGCCAGTGCAGATAGCGCGCGCCGGAGAGCGGCTCCTGCCCGGCCGGGTTTATATCGCTCCCGATGCGTTGCACCTCGGCGTCGATGTGCATGAGTGTGTCACGCTCACGCCAGATCGGCCCGAGGCGATGTTGTGCCCGTCCGTTTCGCACCTTTTCCTTTCGGTCGCCCGGTGCTATGGCCCGCAGGCAGTCGGCGTGCTGCTCACGGGTATGGGGCGCGATGGGGCGGACGGGATGCTGCGACTCAAACAGCTCGGCGCCATCACCATCGCGCAGGACAAGGAGACCTCGGTGGTGCATGGCATGCCCGGCGAGGCGATCAAGCTCGGTGCCGCTGATTTCGTGCTGCCTCCGCCACGCATCTCGGAGTTGCTCAATCGCTTTGCCCGCGCCGCGATACCCTCGGTCCCATAGCCCATGGAAAGGATACTCATCGTCGAAGACAGCCCTACGCAGCGCGAGATGCTCAAGCATACGCTGGAGGCGCAGGGCTACGCCGTCTTCACCGCCGCCAACGGCAAGGAGGCCTGGGCACGATTCCAGGAGTATGCCCCCACGCTCGTCATCACCGACATCATCATGCCGGAGATGGATGGCTATGCGCTGTGCCGCGCCATCAAGCGCTCCACCGACGCGAGCCACAAGGTCCCCGTGGTGCTGCTCACGTCGCTCTCCGATCCACGCGATGTGATCGCGGGGCTCGAGTGCGGAGCGGATAGCTTTGTGGGCAAACCCTTTGCGGAGGACTATCTGCTCTCCCGCATCCGCCACGTCATTGCCAATCGCGATCTCCCCGAGCGTGGGGATAACGGCCGGGGCATCGAGATCGAGCACGAGGGGCGGCGGCATCTCATCACGGCGGAGCGCCCGCAGATGCTGAATCTGCTGCTCTCCGTCTATGAGGTCGCCGTGCGCCGGAATGAAGACCTCATCCAAACGCAGGCCAAGCTCCGCAAACTCAACGGCGAGCTCGAGCAAAAGGTGCGCGACCGCACGCGTAAGCTCGAGGAGAGCAATCGCTCGCTCGAGACCTTCTGCTACTCCATCGCCCACGATCTTCGCGCGCCCCTCCGAGGTATTCAGGGCTATGTGAACATCATCCGCGAAGAGTACGCGCAGCAACTCGACGCTGCGGCGCAGGACTACGCCGCACGCGCCTGCGTCGCCGCCGGCCGGATGGATCGCATGATCTCGGACCTCCTGGCGTATGGCCGCATCAGCCACGGTGAAGCGCCGATGCGCCAGGTGGACTTGCGAGAAGAGTTCCGCCAGATACTCGCCGACATCGCTGACCAGGTGAAAGCCAAGGATGCCGAGGTGATCGTCGCGGTGGACGCCACTCACGCTTGGGCCAGCCGCATCCTGCTCACTCAGATCATGCTTAATCTGCTGGGCAACTCGCTGAAATTTGTGCGCCCGGAAGCCAAGCCGCGCATCGAACTGCGCGCCGAGCGCAGCGGCGATCGCGTGATGATCTCCGTGAGCGACAACGGCATCGGCATCGCGCCCGTGTACCGCGAGAAGATCTTCAATATCTTCGAGAAGGCACACACGGAGCCCAACTATCCTGGTACCGGCATCGGGCTTGCGATCGTGCAGAAAGCGATCGAGCGCATGGGCGGCACGATCCGGATGGATGATGCGCCGGGCGGTGGCGCCCGCTTCACCTTCGATCTGCCTGCGGAGAAGCCGCCCGGCTCGTAGCGAGCGGGATTTGGTTGAGGCACGGCGCATGAGAGCGTCGCCGCCAAATCCTGTCACGCGAAGCGTTGGAGCGGCATTGCGCGATCTACTGGCTGGGAGCTGGCTAGGCCGGCCGCGTGCGCCTGGCCTTAGGCGATGACGAAGAGAGCAGCTCGCGCTCCGCCTGCTCTCTCACGATGTCGACAAACGCGGCGAGGAGCGGGGAGGTCTCTTTGCGATGCCAGACCGCGCAAAGCTCGAGAGGGTCGACATCGAGCGGGCGGACTCGCACGAGCTTGTTGTGATGCGGTGCGTTGAGATCGAGCGCGAGCGCGACGCCGAAGCCCGAGGCTACCCGGCCGACGAGCCCCTCGTGTGTGGCAGCGACATGTCCTATCTTGGGCACAAAGCCGCTCAGTCGGCAGAGCTGGTGCACGTAAGTCCGATAGCCGGGTGCTTCCTTCTCATCGAGGATCACCCAATTTTCCGTCGCGAGGTCCGACACCTTGAGCAGGTCCTCCTGGGCGCGAGGGTGTCGGTAGGGCAGGGTAACCATGAGCCGCGAGCGCAGCACAAACAACGTCTCCAACTCACGCGCGCGGCGGACGACATCCCGCACGACGAAGCCTAGATGTGCGCGACGCGAGCGCAGCGCCGTGAGCTGATCATGAAAGCGGAGGTCGCGCAGCGTGACCTCCGCCCGGGGGAATTTGCGGTGAAACTCCGCGACGGCCTCGGGGAGAAACTGCCCTGCGACCCGCCAATCGCTGCACACGATCAGCTCCCCGCCGGCTCCGGTGGCCGCCTCGAGAGCGGCTGCGGCCGCGACGTCGACCTGAGAGAGGATCTTGCAAGCGTGGGTGTAGAAGACGCGCCCGGCATCCGTAAGCCGCACGCCGCGTTCGCGGTCGAAAAGCGGCGTGCCGAGCTCCTCCTCCAATGCCCGGATCTGCCGGCTGAGGGCGGGCTGGGCAATGCGCACGCGCTCGGCTGCCCGGCTGAAATTGAGCAACTCGGCGACGGCGCGGAAGTAACGGAGGTGGCGGAGCTCCATGTGCCGCGGACCGTAGGCGGAAGCGGACCGGGCGCAACGCGCTAGACACAAAAAACTGGTAGGCTGCGGAAGCGCGGCGAGGGTGCCGCGCTTCCATGCCTCCAGATCAATCGCATTCCCCCTCAACGAAGCCTTATTTGGCGATTGCGGGCGCGTTGATGGGAGCGTGCCCGTGGCCGTGTGCCGAGTCTGCCTCCGCCGCCGGGCGGTGGCGGCGATCATGCGCCACGAAAGTGTAGAACACCGGCACTACAAAGAGCGTGAAGAGCGTGCCGATCGCCATGCCCGTCGAGATCACGAGGCCGATGGAGAAGCGGCTGGCCGCACCTGCTCCCGTGGCGAGCACCAGCGGGATGACACCCAGCACCATGGCCGCCGTGGTCATCAGGATGGGGCGCAAGCGGACGCCAGAGGCGTGCTGCACAGCCTCGCGGATCGACATGCCCTGCTCCTCCTGAAGCTTGTTGGCAAACTCCACGATCAGGATGCCATGCTTGGTGATCAGTCCCACCAGGGTGATCAGGCCTACCTGAGTATAGATATTGAGCGTAGCAAAGCCGAAGAAGATGAACACCATCGCGCCGGCGATCGAGAGCGGCACCGACATCATGATGATGATAGGATCGCGGAAGCTCTCATACTGCGCGGCGAGCACGAGCGTGATCACGATGACGGCGAGGGCAAACGTGCTCCACATGGATCCGCTTTCCTGCACGAACTGGCGAGAGTTGCCTGCGTAGTCGACCGTGAAGCCTTGGGGAAAATTTGCCGCCTCGCTGCGCAGGTAGTCGAGCGCCTGGCCTTGGGTGACACCGGGCGCAAACTGGAAGGAAAGCGTAGCGGCATTGAGCTGCTGGAAGCGCTTCAGGTCGCGCGGTTGCGTGGATTCCTTGAGCGTGGCAAAGGTCGAGAGTGGCACGAGGCCGCCCTTGCCGGTGGAGACATAGTAGTCCTCCAGCTGCTCGGGATTGAGCCGGGCCAGGCGAGTGACCTGCGGGATGATCTTGTAGGCACGGCCCTCGGTCGCGAAGCGGCTCACGTAGCCGCCGCCCAGCATCGAGCCAAGGTCGGCGCTGATCTGCTGCATATTGACCCCGAGTGCAGCGGCTTTTTCGCGATCGATCTCGATATCGACCTGCGGCTGGTCGAATTTCAGGTTGGTATCGCCGAAGACAAAGAGGCCGCTCTGCATGGCCTTTTGCAGCAAGTCGTTGGCCACCTCGGCGACGCGCTGGTGCGGCTCGGTGGAGCCGATGACAAACTGCACGGGCAGGCCGCCGATGGAGCCGGGTAGGGCAGGGCGCTGGAAGGCCGCTGTATTCACGCCGGCGATACCGCCGATGCGGCCTTGGATCTCGGCCAGCAGCTCTGCCGCGCCGCGCGTGCGCTGCGCACGCGGCTTGAGGCGCCAGCCGATGAAGGCGGTATTGGGCGTGCCGCCAAAACCCGCGAGTTGGAAGATCTCCTGCGTCTCATTGGGGTAGTTGTCGCGGATCAGCGCGGCGACCTGGCTGGCAAACATCTCGGTCTGCTCGAGCGTGGCATTGGGAGCTGCCTGAGCGTTCATCAGGATGATATTATCATCCTCGGAGGGGGCCAGCTCGCTCTTCGACATCATGAAAAACGGGGGGATTGAGGCAAAGACCAGCAGCGCGACGATGATCACGGCCGGCCGGGTATCGAGCACGATGTGTAGCACGCGCTCATAGGCACGCTGGAGTTTGCCGAAGCCCACATTGAGCCAGTGCTCGAAGCCCCTTGGGTTCGGATTGTGGCGGAGAATCTTCGCCGACATCATCGGCGTCAGCGTGAGTGCCACAAAGCCCGAGATGAGCACCGAGCCGGCGAGCGTGAATGCAAACTCGCGGAAGAGCGCGCCGGTGAGGCCGCCTTGGAAGCCGACGGGAGCAAACACTGCGGCCAGCGTGATCGACATCGCGATCACGGGGCCGACGAGTTCGCGCGCGCCGCGCAGGGCGGCATTGAGCGGCGAGAGGCCTTCCTCGATGTGTCGGTGGATATTCTCCACGACCACGATGGCGTCGTCGACCACGAGGCCGATCGCGAGCACCATCGCGAGCAGCGTGAGCAGGTTGATTGAGAAGCCGAGCGCCAGCATGAAGGTAAACGTGCCCACGATGGAGAGCGGGATCGCCACGAGCGGAATCACCACCGAGCGGAAAGAGCCGAGAAAGAGGTAGATCACCACCATCACGATCAGCATGGCTTCCAGCAGTGTCTTCATCACTTCTTCGATGGACTCGTTGATGAATTCGGTGAAGTCCGACACCACCTTGCCCTGCAGTCCGCTGGGGAGCTGCGATTGGATATCGGGCATCGCGGCACGGACGCCCTTGATCACGTCGATAGCATTGGCCGTCGGCAGCACGAAGATGCCCACGAAGATGCCATTGCGCCCGGAAAACACCACGGAGCTATCGTAGTTCTCAGCTCCGAGGACGACATCGGCGATGTCGCGGACGCGGACGATCTCGTCGTTTTGCTCCCGGATGATGATCTCGCGAAATTCCTCGGCCGAAGTGAGGTCGGTCTTCGCGGTGAGATAGGTGCTGCTCATCGTGCCCTTGGTCTGGCCCACGGCGGAGAGCACGTTCTGCGCGGCGAGGGCAGCGCGGACCTGGGAGGCGCTCAATCCCAGGGCCGCCATGCGGTCGGGCTTGAGCCAGATGCGCATCGCGAAGAGCCGGGCGCCGAGCACGTCGGCCTTTTGCACGCCCGGGATCGTCGAGAGCTTGGGCTGGACGACGCGCACTAGGTAATCGGTGATCTGATTCGAGTCCCAGGTGTCGCTGTAAAAGCCGAGGTAGGCGGATGCTGTGGTCTCGCCCACCGCCACGTCGAAGACAGGGTCTTCCGCCCCCGCCGGAAGTTCACCGCGGACCTTGTTTACCTTGGCGGTGATCTGGGCGAGAGCAGCGTTGGGATCATAGTTGAGGCGCAGGCGGGCGGCGATGCTGGCGAAGCTCTGGCGGCTGGTGGATTCGACGTAGTCGATGCCATCGGCGGAGGCGATCTCGCGCTCCAGCGGCGTCGTGACAAAGCCGCGCACAAGATCGGCATTGGCCCCCGGATAGGCGACGCTCACGGTGACGACGGCATTATCCGTGCGAGGGTACTGGCGCACCGTCATCGCGCGGATCGCCTGGTAACCTGCGATGAGGAGGAAGAGATTCACGACCGTCGCGAGGACGGGCCGTCGGATGAAGATATCGGTGAAATTCATAGCGCGCGGGTGCGAGGCCGACTCAGCTCTCGGAGGGCTTGGGCTGCGCCTGGTTGGCGGGCGTCACCTTGTTGTCGATGCGTACGGCGGCGCCGTTGCGGAGTTTCATCTGCCCCGCGCTGACGACTTGGTCGCCGGCCTTGAGGCCTTTCAGGATGGAGACTTGGTCGCCGCGCCTGCCTCCGGTGGTGACGGGGCGCTGCTCCACCACGAGCTGGCTCTTGCCGTCCTCCCCTTTCTTTTCATTTACGACGTAGACGGAGTTTCCATAGGGACTGTAGACGACCGCGGTCGATGGGAGCTGCAGCACCTCGGTGACATTGGGGAGGTCGACCGTCACCCGCGCGAAGAAGCCCGGGCGCAGTTTTTCGTCGGCATTGGGCACGATTGCGCGGATGCGGACGTTGCGCGTGGTATCCGTCACGCGCGGATCGATGGCCTCGATCTTGCCCTCGAAGGTCTGCTCGGGAAACGCATCGATGTTGACCCGCACGGGAAGGCCGGCGGCGAGCTTGGGCAGCTCCTGCTGCGGGAGCGCAAAGTCCACGTAGGCGGGATTGATCGCCTCGAGGGCGACGATGGTATCGCCCTTGTTGAGAAACTGGCCGATATTGATGTGGCGGATGCCGAGCCGGCCGGCGAAGGGCGCGACGACGCGCTTCTTCGCGAGGACAGTCTTGATGTTCTCTACGGCGGCCAGGGCCTGGGCGTACTGGGCCTCGGCGCTGTCGAGCTCCGCGGCCGAGTTTGTATTGTTGGCGCGGAGTTCCTTGGCGCGGGTGAGGGATGCGGCGGCGAGCTTGGCGGCGGCTTCGGCGCTCTTGAGCTGGGCTTCCTCCGTGGAGGCGTCGAGTTCGAGCAGGAGGTCGCCCTCCTTCACGACGCGACCGGAGTCGAAAGCGAGCTTTACGATCCGGCCCTCGAGCTCGCTCCGCAGCGTGATGCCTTGAAAGCTCTCCACGGTGCCCACGGCGGAGAGGGTATTGCGCCAAGTCTCGGCTATTGCCTGCGCCGTGGTGACGGTAGCCGGCGGGCGTTTCATGGCGGCCATGGCCTCCTTGGCTTTTTTATCCTTGTGGATGCGATAGCCGAAGATCGCGCCGACGATGGCGACCGCGATGAGCGTGGTGAGGAAAATACGGGTCTTCATGCGAGAAAAGGGAGGGGAAAGAAATACACCTGTTAACGAGTAATGGCGGCGGCGCCACGCTGGAGTTTCTGGTAAGTGGAGAGGAGCTCGCCCTGCAGGGAGGGCCCGAGGTGGCGGGCGATGCCCCCGATGGCGCCCAGATAGCGGGCCAGTGCGGCATCGGTGGTGTCGCGGCCGCGCTCCGTGAGTTGGAGGTGGTGCGAGCGGCGGTCTATGGTGTCTCGTGTCCGATAGACCATGCCGTGGGCTTCAAGCCGGGCGAGCGCGTCTGTGACGGCGGCGCGGGATACCGCGGCATAGTCTGCAAGATCGGCGGGCATCACCGGCTCGGGATCCAAGGCAAACAGGGCGACGAGCACGGCGAACTGCAATTCGCTCAGGCCTTGCTCCGCCAGCACATCCTGCAGCGTGGACTGGATGGCGAGCGTGGCATCCAGGTGGGCAAAGACGAGCTTGCACGCTTCGGGATCGAAGCCTTTGCGCTGGCGAGCGATGGAGACTAGCGTGCGGCAGGCCAGGCACTCGCTGCGCGCCGATCTCCGGGGACGCGCTGGGGCGCGAGGCGAGGACAGGCGGGAATGCTTCATCGTCTCAGTTTGCCTGATCTTGCGCGTTTCCGGAAATACTTCGTCGGCTGCGTGCGCGATACCTTTAAGGCATGGATCGCGAGGGCCGCGGCGCTTCTGCCCGAGAAAGCCGCTGCGCGGGCTTGCGATGCCGCACGCTTCGGCCACCGTGGAAAAATCATGAAGACTCGGCAGACCCTGCCCGCGGAGACGATGGAGCGCAGGCACTTTTTGCGCACCGCAGGCCTCCTTGCGGGAGCGACCTGGCTCGGCTCGCGCGCGGTGGGCGCGGAGCGCGGGGTCGTCCTTCCCTTCGAAAACGGCGAGCGCGAGCTCGTGGCGTATCCGCAAAAACGGCCACTCATCCTTCTCACCGCGCGGCCGCCGCAGCTCGAGACTCCGTTTGCGGTGTTCAATGAGAGTGTGCTCACGCCCAACGATGCATTTTTCGTGCGCTATCATCTGAGCGATATCCCGACGCGCGTCGACCCGGCGGCGTTTCGCCTGCGCGTGCGCGGCAAAGTCGCGGCCCCCCTTGAGCTCTCGCTGGCAGAGCTCAAGCAGCTGGCGCCGCCGGTCGACCTTGTCGCGGTCAACCAATGCTCGGGCAACAGCCGCGGACATTTCAACCCGCGCGTGAATGGTGGGCAGCTTTCGCATGGCGCGATGGGCAATGCCCGCTGGACGGGTATCCCACTCAAGGCGTTGCTCGAAAAAGCAGGCGTCGCCAAAGAAGCGAGGCAGGTGGCTTTCGACGGCCTCGACCGCGCGCCACTGCCCGGCACACCCGACTATGTGAAGGCCCTCGATATCGACCACGCTCTCGATGGCGAGGTGTTGCTTGCCTGGTCGATGAATGGGGAGGACCTCCCATTTCTCAATGGCTACCCGCTGCGCTTGGTCGTGCCAGGCTACTACGGCACATATTGGGTGAAGCATCTGCACGACATCGAAGTGCTCGATTCCGTCTTCACGGGCTTCTGGATGCAGCCCGCCTATCGCGTGCCCGATAATCCTTCCAACTCGGTGGAGCCCGGCACGGCTGCGAAGAAGACCGTGCCGATCACGCGATTTTCCATCCGCTCGTTCATCACGAGCCACCATGCCGGCTCCAAGCTCCCGGCGGGGCGAGAGATCGTGGTGCGTGGCATCGCGTTCGATGGCGGCCATGGCATCCGGGAGGTGCTTTTCTCCAGCGATGGGGGGCGCTCGTGGCGCGGCGCCGATCTGGGCTCCGACATGGGGCGCTATGGCTTTCGTGAATGGACGTTTCGCTTCACGCCGGCTCACAAGGGCGCGCAGAGCCTGATGGCGCGCGCCTTCAACCGCATCGGTGAGACGCAGCCGATGGAGGCGCTGTGGAATCCCGCGGGCTATATGCGCAACGTGGTGGAGGCGGTGCCGGTGGAGGTCGTATGAAGCACGCGATCATTTCTTTTCTGGGAGTGGCGCTGGCGGCGTGCGCCTACTCGGCCGAGATCAAGCTGCCGGCCGAGACGGCCCGGTTGGCTGAGTCTCCACTGCCTGGCTATGCACTGGCGCAGTCGATGTGCTACACCTGTCACTCGGTGGACTACATCCGCATGCAGCCTCGCTCCTCCAAGGCCTACTGGCAGGGCGCGGTCGTGAAGATGCAGAAGACGTTTGGCGCGCCCATCCCGGATAGCGCCGTGGAGCCGATCGCGGAGTATCTGGTGAGGACGTACGGCACCGACTCGTCGAAACAGGAGCCCAAGAAAAACTAGCCCTGCCCCCGGCGGGTGTGGGCCTGAGGCGGGTGCGAGCAACTACCTCGGGAGACGGATCGTAAATCGCGCGCCACCACCCGGGTTGTCGTCGAGCGTGATCGTGCCGCGATGGGCCTCGACGATCGCCTTGACCATACTCAGTCCCAGGCCGAGACCCCGCTGCGACCGGCTGGAGTCGCCGCGATAGAGACGGCGAAACACAGCGTCTCGCTCCGCCTCGGGCACGCCGGGGCCATTGTCGGCGATAATGATGACGGCGGCGCGAGCTTCACTATGCACGGAGAGGCTCACTTTCCCGCCGGAGGGCGTATATTTTAGCGCGTTGTCGACGAGATTTGTGACTGCCTGGCCTAGTCGGATGGCGTCGACTTCAAACTCGACGGGGGCAGGCTGAGCGAGTGTCACGGCGATGTTCTTATCCTCGGCGACTTCGCGATAGAGGTCTGCGGCGCGCTCGGTGAGGGAGCGGAGATCGATCAGGTCTCGGTTCAGTTTCAGCGCGCCGGCCTCGGCGGCGGAGATATCGAGGAGCGCTTCCAGGAGCTGAAGCACGCGATCCGATTCTTCGACGCAGTCGCCGAGGGCGGCCTTGGCCTCGGCCGGGTCGCCGCCGTCCTGCAGCGCCAGCTCCGCGGTGCCGCGGAGGCGGGTGAGCGGCGTGCGGAGATCGTGCGCGAGATTGTCGAGCGTCTCGCGCAGCACCCGCACGTGTGTGGCGTTTTTATCGAGCAGGCTGTTGAGCTGGCGTACGAGCACCGCGAGTTCGCCGCGGCCACGCGGGTCGGGCATGCGGGCTTCGAGATCGCCCAGTTCGATGATGCGGCGGGTGGTGGAAGAGATGGCGCGGAGCGGGCGGGTGGCACGCCAGGCGAGGATGGTGCCGACGACCAGGGAAAGGAGCAGAGCTGCGCCTCCCAGGGGGAGAAATGTGCGACGCACCGGCTCCAGAAGGACATCGCGATTATCTGTCAGCCGGCCTACCTGCAGGATATTGCGATCGGGCAGCTCCCGGGTGCTCGTGGCATAATCGCGGAAAGCGTTGTGCGGGATACGCTCGGTGCGGACTTCTCTCTCGAGCATGCCTCCGAGGGCCGGCACCGGGATGCGCTGGACTTGGGTCTCGATCCAGTCCGGAGGAAGTGAAGCCCATACAGTGCGACCGCTCGGCGTCAGGATACGGACGAAGTAGGACCTCACTTCGGGTGAGGAGTCGGCGTTGAGGCTTTCCACGCCTGCTGTGCCGCGTAGTTCGTACATTTGCGCGAGGACGGCGGCGCGGCGCTCGACATTGCTTTGTTCGCGTGCCTGGAGCGCATCGCCCAGCACCCAGTAAAGCGCGGCAAAGAGCAATGCGACGCCAAGTACGAATACCAGCGCGTACTGCAGCGCGAGTCTTACCGCGAGGGATTGGCTGATGCGGGGGAGCATCGCTTTAGCCATGCGGGCGGAAGATGTAGCCGACCCCGCGGACGGTCTCGATGCGCTTGTGGTCGGGATCGATCTTGGCTCTGAGACGCGACATCACGACGTCGACGACGTTGGTCTGCGGATCGAAGCTGTAGTCCCACACATGCTCCATGATCATCGTCTTGCTCACGGGCCGGCCGACGTGGCGGAGGAGAAAGGCGAGCAGGGAAAACTCGCGCGGCTGCAGCTCGATCTGCTGGCCGGCGCAGGAGACTTCGCGCGACACGAGATCGAGCGTGACATCGCCGGCGACGAGCCGCGTGGCCTCCGGCGACGAGGTGGCCCGGCGGATGAGCGCTTGCACGCGGGCGAGCAGTTCGGAAAACGCGAATGGCTTGGTCAGGTAATCGTCGCCACCGGCCTGGAGGCCTTTCACGCGGTCGTCGACCGAGCTTTTGGCGCTGAGGAAAAGCACCGGAGTGGGGTGGCGGGCCGCGCGGAGGCGCTTCACGAGGCTGATCCCATCGAGCTGCGGCAGCATGACATCGACGATCGCGGTATCGTACTCGGTCGATTGCGCCAGCGCGAGTCCTGTCTCCCCATCGGGCGCATGGTCGACGGCGTACCCGGCCTGCTTCAGGCCGCGGACGACAAACGAGGCGATCTTGGCATCATCTTCGACGACGAGGACGCGCATGGTGTGGAGGAAGCTGAGAGCTAAGAGCTGAGAGTCTAGAGCAGGAAGACCAAAAGTTTGCTGCGGTCTGGCTCCGGACTTTGAAAAAAGAGACCCCGGCCGCACAACCGGCCGGGGTCCCGAGTCACAACAACACTACCTTCTGCTGAAAAAGGGGACGGGGGTTACTGGCCGGCCTGTTCGGACTTGGTTTCGTCGACGACCACGAAGGCGCGGTTGCCACGGGAGAAGACTCGCACGAGCGCCTTCTTGCTCTCGGCCTTGGCGCTCAGCTCGACGGCATCCTGGGCGGATTCGACGCGCTGCTTGTTGATCTCGAGGATCACGTCGCCGGGGCGGAGGCCGGCGCGCGCGGAGGCGGACTGGGGATCGACATTCGTGATGACGGCGCCCTTCAGGTTGGCCGGGAGATTGAATTGGTTGCGCAGTTGCGGGCGGATGTCGTCGACCGCGACGCCGTTGAGCACGCCCTCATCGGAGACACTGGCCTGCAGCTCCTCGTCCTCCGCGCCCCCACGCCCATTCTTGCGCGTGCCGGTGGTGGCGGTGATCTCCTGCGTCTTGCCGTCGCGGATCACTTCGAGCTTGAGCTTGGTTTCAGGGGCGATGGCGCCGACCGTGAAGGAGAGCTGGTGAGAGTCTTCCACGGGCTTGCCATCGACTTTGACGATCACATCCCCGTTCTTGAGGCCCGCCTTTTCAGCCGGGCTGCCGTTGACGATGTCGGTGACGAGGGCGCCCTTGCGGCTGTCCAGGTCGAGGGACTCGGCCAGCGCTGCGGTGATGTCCTGCGTCTGCACACCGAGGTAGCCGCGTACTACCTTGCCATTCTTCACAAGACTGTCGGCGACTTGGTTGACGAGGTTGGCCGGGACGGCGAGGCCCACGCCTTGGAAGCCACCCGAGCGGGAAAGGATGGCGGTGTTGATACCGATCAGGCGGCCGGAGACGTCCACGAGCGCGCCGCCGGAGTTGCCGGGGTTGATCGCGGCATCGGTCTGCACAAAGTCCTCGTAGTCGAGGCCGAGGCCAGGGCGCCGGCCTTTGGCGCTCACGATGCCGGTGGTCACCGTCTCACCGATGCCGAAGGGATTGCCGATCGCGAGCACACGATCGCCTACCTCGATCGTCGAGCTATCGGCGAAGGTGATCGCCGGGAGATTCTTCGCATCGACCTTGATGACGGCGATGTCCGTTTGCGGGTCGCGACCGATGACCTTCGCCTTGAGCTCTCGGCCGTCGTCGAGGGCGACGAGCACCTCGTCGGCGCCCTGAATTACGTGATTGTTGGTGGCGATGTAGCCGTCCTCGCTGATGATCACACCGGAGCCTAGCCCGGCCTGAGGAGGCTGCTCGATCTGCTGCATGCCTTGCTGGCCGAAGAACTGGCGAAACGCCGGATGGTCGAAGCCGGGGGGGAGTTGCATCTGGGCGTTGACGCGCTTGGCCTTCGTGCTGGTCGTGATCTTCACTACGCTGGGAGCGACCTGCTTCACCACGGTGGAGAAGCTGGCCAGCTCCATTTGGCCACGGTGGACGGGCTGGGTGTCGCGTTTGACCTCGACGGCCGGTTTGGCTGCTTTGCCGGCAGATTGCGCGCCGGCGGCGAACGCGCCTGCGACGGCGAGTGCGCACACGGCTACGATAGCCGGCCGGCGGTTGAAGCGGGAAGAGGAGGAGGAAGTGGTGTAGCTCATGGTTTTTGAAATACGATGAGCGCAAGATAGCACCGACTTCTCTCCGCACCCTTTCGCGAAGATTACAGAAATGAAAGGTTGGGCCTGCCCGCTGGGAGAGGCTTCTACCGCCGCCACTGTGTGCGCACGTAGACGAAGCGCATGCGGGGATCTTCAAAACGACTGTAAAACGATGTGCCGTCGGAGCGATAGGGCGGGGCGGTGTCGAAGACGTTGCGCACGCCGAGCGTCCAGGTGGAGTCGGAGAGCCAGCGTCGTAGTCCGGGATCGCGATTGGGCCGCACTTCGTAGCCCAGTTGCAGATCCCATCGAATACTGGATCCGATGGTCTCGCCATCGATGCCGGAGGCCCCGGGCAGTGCGCGCGTAGGCTTGGTGGATTCTGTGCGATAACGCGGCGTGTAAGAGGCGGCGACGGAGCCAAACCAGCCGCGCTGCCGCCAGCTCACCGAGCCGCGCATGCGGGGCGAGACGACCGCTGACTCCATAAGGCCGCCGCTGGAGGCGTCGGCGACGATGTCGACTTTGTCGACCGCCGGTGCAGAGGGGAGGAACTGCTCCTCGTAGCGGCTCACGATTTCGACCTGGCTCCCTACCGTGAATGTGCCCAATGGCGTCGGCGGAAGGCGGTAGCGCACGGCCACGTCCACGCCCTCTGCGCGCAGGCGGGTGACGTGCACGGGCCGTAGGTCGACGACGCTGGGAGGGCCCTCCCAGCCGAGCAGGCTTTCCCAAGGTTGCGGCGTGCTGCGCTGGAGCTTGCCGGGAAAGTACTCCGCGTGGCTTACGATTTCCTGCACGGTAGGAGCGCGCAATCGATCTTTCATCGAGATCGACCAGGCATCGATCGACGCGAAGAGCCCCGGCAGCGCGGCCGGAGTACCGATCAAGCCGATGACGCGCGAGTGCGAGGTCTCGGCGCGCACCGCCCGGCTCCCACCGTGCACGGCTTTTACCGCATAGAGCTGGCGCGTGTTGCCACGCGCGGGATCGCGGACGACGACGAGCGTGGGATTTTCGACCATGGGCCCGTGCACCAGCGATCCCTCGGGCGTCACGTGCCCTTGCGAGAAGGCTGCGCGCACCGCCCATGAGGTGTTTGGGGCGATTTTCACTGCCGCCAGGCTGCTCCAGGCCGGACGTCCGTCCTCGGTGCGGGCGGCCCGGGTCGCGAGATTAAGTTCTGCGCTTTGGAGCGGAGTGCGTTGCTTGCTGCGATGGAGCAGGGGCACGATCGCCTCTGCCACTCCGCCGATGCGGTGGCTGCGATCATCGCTGGCGCGCAGGGCCGTCAGGCTGGCAAAGGAGGGGAGTACGGGACGAAATGAGTTCGCTGCGTCGAATGCAGCGAGGACGGAGTAGAGCTCTCGGCTCGCCAGCAGCTGCTGGCGCGTCTCGAAATCGTGCCAGGCATATTCCGCGCCCAGCGCAAATCGCAAGGGCCCGGCCGGTAGGTCGGCGGCCACTCCGCCCACTCGGAAATCTGCTCCGGCCATGCGCGATCGGTAGTCGAGCCATGAAGTGCGCGCGAGATATCTCTCCCGCTGCTCCGACTCCACCGGCGACGTGCGATGATCCGCGAGCGGATCGTAATACGAAGAGAGCGTCGGTGCGCTGAAAGGCGCCCAGATACGGGTGATATCGTTGACTGTGGCGCCATAGGAGCGCACACGCGCACGCGAACGCGAGACATCGAAATAGCCATCGAGCACCCACGTCCGACGTGCGCCCAAGGCCCCCCTCGCGCCCAGTACGGTGCGGAGGCTGTCGCGCGTCTGGCGGAAACTCGCATCGGGAAGATCCACCGGATCGAAGTAGACGCGCACGCTCCGTCCCGGTATGCCTCGCGCGAGATCGGTGCGAAAGGGGTTGCTGGGGTCGGTCGCTCCCAGCGTGAGCGGGTCGATCGCATCGGGCGCGGAGAAGCGCTCATCCGCGCCCGCGTAGCTGAGTTCTCCGTAGAGTTCAAATGCGTCGGGGGCTATCGTGTGCTCTAGTTGGAGATTGAGGCTGTAGGTCTCGGTGGGGCGGCGGAGGACCACGCGGTCCTGGCGACGTGAGCTGATCTCCGCGGGTGCCGTTGCGAAAGGGGCGGTCACATCCAGTTGTGTGACGTGGCTGCCTTGGGGTATCACCGCGAAACGCAGGCCGGGTTTGCCGGGCACGCCGAGATCGGTGGTCGCCGTCGGCACAGCGATCACCGAAGGATAGCCGGTGATCTCTGCTCGCAGGAGCAGGCTAAGGTCTGGCCCGATGGGGCCACCTGCAGGCAGGAGACGCTCCGCAGGCAGCCGTGAGAGCGCGCGTTCCAGGAAAGGCCGATCGGCGAGACGCAGCGCCCCGCGGCGCTGGTAGTCGCCGATGATGGTCGCCCGCGTGCGGCCGCTGCGGGAGGCGATCCCCTCTATCCAGGAAAGAAAAAGTTCACCGCCTCCGCCGCGCGTCGACTCGCCGAGCTGCAGCGAAAACGAGCGCCCGGCGAAATCCTTCCGCAGTACGATGTTCATCGCGCCGCCCACTGCGCCGTCTCCGTAGATCGCCGAGCCGGCAAAGGGCATCACCTCGATGCGTTCTACCGCGGCGAGTGGGATTCGGCTCAGGTCTGGGCCTCTCGATTCAGGGCTCGTCGGTAGTTGGCGGCCGTTGAGCAGCACCGTGGTGTGCCGCGCATCCCAGCCGCGGAGCTTGAGGAAGGATCCTGCGTAGACATTGGCCCCGCCGAGGAACGTAAAATCCGCAGTGGCCTGCAGGGCCTCGGCGCCCTCGCCCGAGAAGCCGGGCACCGTCGTGAGAAACTCCGCCATGTTGGTCACCCCGGCCTGCTCGATGTCGGCGCGTGTGGCGGTATGGTGATATAGCGGCGCCGCGGGGTCGGCGCGCAGGATGGATTGCGTCGTGATGCCGAAATCGCGCCGCTGTTCGATCCTCACTTGCTCCATCTCGATGGGCCGAGCCCGCTCGATGGCGGCGGATGTCGCGCCCCGCCTTCCGGAGACTTCCGCTGGCGGTGGGCCGCGGCTCCCGGAGCGCACGGCATAGGCCCCGGTCTTGAGGTCTCGCACCGCCTCGAATCCTGAATCGGCCAGCAAACGATCAAGCGCGTCGTGTACGGTAAACTCTCCGCGCAGCGGTGGGAGTCGCACACCGCGCAGGGGCCGCTCGGGAAAGATAAGCTGAAGCCCCGACACGCGCGCAAACTCGCGCAGGACCTCCCCCGCTTCGCCGCCTTTCAGGTCGTAGCGGCGCGCCGCGTCTCGCCCCGCGGGCACGCCAAAGGCTACGCTCGCGCTCAATCCGCACAGCGCCCATCCAAGGAGCCAACTGCGGAGGCGGCGGGTCACGGGCGCACGCCGAGTACGATCTCCTTTTCGTTTTGCTCCACGATAATGACGTCGAAGGCGCTCTCCATGAGGCGTACAAAGCCCTCACGATTGTCCACCTGATGAGAGCCACCGACGAGCATCTGGCCCATCGCCGGATCGCGCATACGGAGGGGCGTCAGATAATAGCGGTTAAACTCTTCTATCGCCTCTCCCAACGGTGTGTTGGAGAACTCGAGCGTGCCCCGGCGCCAGGCGAGGTGGCGGGCGATCTCGTCCGGCACGAGCACCCGTACGCGCGGCGAGGCATTGCCCTCATGTGCCACCGTGGCTTGTTGCTGGGCGGAGAGGGTGGCGGCAGTCCCGCGGCCCGGGGCTCCGATCTGCACCTTTCCTTCGGTGATGGTAATTACGCTGTCAGCCTCACGGATCCTGACGGCAAAAGCCGTGCCCACCACCCGCGCTTCGAGGCGTCTGGCGACCACGGTGAAGGGCCGCGCCGCATCGGCTTTCACCTCGAAAAATGCCTCGCCGCGCTCGAGCACGACGCGGCGCTCCCTGCCACGCAGATGAAAGGAGAGGGCGGTGTGGGTATTGAGCCGTATGCTGGAGCCATCGGCCAGCGTCACGACGCGTTGTTCTCCGACCTCGGTGGCATAGCGTCCCTCCTCCACCAGCGGCCCGGGCGTCATCCGCCACCAGGCGACGGTCGCAATCACGAGCGCGGCGGCAAGGCCGAGTGCCGGCAGCCACCAAGCGCGCGCGCGCGGCTTTGCTGTGCCCGCGGATGCGGGCGGCGCCACCACGACGCCGCCCGCCCGTTGTTGACCGCCGTGCGCCGAAAGGGCGTCGAGCGCGCCCCACACCAGTTCGATCTCTGTTGCAGCAGCTTCGTGACGCGGGTCTTTTGCGCGCCAGCGGGCAAATTCGAGGAGTTCCTCCTGGGTAAGACCGCGGTCCGCGCGGGCTAGCCAGTCGGCTGCCGCGGCCTCGATCTCATCCTGTTCGGTTTGGGCGGTATTCATGTTCTTTCTTTTCGCTTCGGGAGCAGTCCGCGTTCCCGGAAGTATTTCGTGCACCTTTGCATGCCATTGGAAACCTGTACCTCGACCGTATTTTCCGAGATGCCGAGGCGTCTTGCGATGTCGCGCTGCGAGAGCCCCTCGAGCTTTCGTAGCGTGAGCACTTCACGGCAGCGCGGAGGCAGGGCGGCGATCGCTTCGGTGAGGATTTCGATCTCGAGCTTGAGCCCGACACGCTCCACCACGCCAGCTTCCTCCGAGCCGATTTCCAGCGCTTCGAGTTCGCCGGTGGAGTCGATAGCCACGATTTTCCGCCTCCGCATGAGCGCGAGCGCTTGGTGGCGGGCCGTGGTGAAAAGGTAGCTCCGGGCATTGGCAATCTCCGCCGCGCAGCGGGCCTGCACCACGCGTACGAAGGATTCCTGCACGAGATTATCGACATCGGTTACAATAGGAAAAGCGCGCCGCAGGTAGGCCCGCAGCGCGCTCTCATGCACCAGCACGTGGTCGCGATACCACTGCTCGAGATCGGGCGGATGCGGCTCGGGAGGCGGCAAAGTGGCGGGGGTGGAGGCGGTGAGCGGGGGCAAGGGTGGAAGAAGGCGGGTGCCAGCCTCTAGTTGACGAGATAAACCTCCAGGAGCACAACACCGCTGCCGCCGCCGACGTGTAGCGTGTACGCTCCGGGGCTCAGCAGCTGCACAAACGCCGCGTCGCGGCTTCCGGGGTTCAGCGGAAATGCTCCCACGGCCATCGAGGCCGCGGCTACATCGGTGTTATCGGACCAACCTGTATTGGGTAAGCTCGTGGTGACGTTGTTGCGGTAAATCGACAATGAGGGCGTCGCTAGGACCTGTGAAATGCCGAAGTTGGCCAGCGTGGGCCCCACCGCTCTCACCAACACCTGCCGCGGCTGGGTGCCCGCCACGACAAATCCGGCTACGGTCGGTTGATCCTCCACCGCCGTCAGCCTTATCGACATATTGACCAGCGGCGCCGGCTCGGGCGGCGGTTGCGAGCCTTGTGCGATCGCCACGTTGCCGCTGGTTGTGCCGCGAAACGTAAATTCGCCTGCCTGCATGAAAGTCGCTACCGACGGGAGGCTGCTGACCGCTGTAAGCTGCGAAGAAGGGTTGAATGTGATGGACCCCGTCTGCGCGATGATGGTGTAGGTGCCTGGCTTCGCCAGTTTGATCTCTCCGAAGATGCTCCAGGTTGGCGCGATGTAGGTCCCCGGCTCCGTCAGGGTGACGGAAGCCACCGCGATGATCATGACGGGGTCGGCTATCCGCCCCGGGGACATGCTATGCTGCTCGTGAAAGGTTGCCGCCTTGGCCGAGGCAAGCGTGAGGAATAACAGGAGGGCCGTTTTCATGCGAAAGGAGGAGCGAGGAAGCTGCTACCTTAGTTGATGGCTGGGCCGGCATTTTCCTCTATTCGCTCGGACAAAAAAATCACGCTGGGCCAGCCTCCGTCGAGCCCCCGCCGCCTCATCTCGCGCCTGGTGGCGAGCGCGTGCTCAGCCTCACCAGTGAAGAAAAAAGGGCGGGTCGCGCGCGACCCGCCCGAAAAGCAATGAGTATAAAGGCCCGCCTTACGCCGCTGCGCAGAGCTTTACCGCCGCGCGCAGCGACGTGAGCGCGTCGCGCTTCGGAATAAATTCCTGGCCGAGGAATCCCTTATAGCCGGTGGATTTGATGGCATTCACGATGGCGGGGTAGTTCAGCTCCTGGATATCCTGCGGTTCGAATTCCGCCCGGCCCGGGTTGCCCGCCGTGTGGTAGTGGGCGATGTAAGGGTAGCTCTCCTTGATCGTGCGGATGACGTCACCCTCCATGATCTGCATGTGGTAGATGTCGTAGAGCAGCTTGAACCGCTCGGAGCCTACACGCTTGCACAGCTCCACGCCCCACGGCGTGCGGTCGCACATGTAGTCCTTGTGGTTTACCTTCGAATTGAGGAGCTCCATCACGAGCGTCACCTTGTGTTTCTCGGCGGTGGCCATCAGGCGCTTCAGGCCGACGGCGCAGTTCTCGAGACCCTTTTCGTCGGCCATGCCCTCGCGATCGCCCGAGAAACAGATGAGATTCTCGTACCCGGCAGCGGCCACCTCGGCGATCCGCTTCTCGTAGATCGCCACCAGTGTATCATGATGCTCGATACGATTGAATGCCTTGCGAATCGCGCCGACATTCACGCCCTGCGCGGTCTTGCCGGTCGGGTTGCTCACCATCGCGCAGTGGAGCCCGTGCTTCTTCAGCGTCGGAAAATCCTCCGGGGCCATCAGCTCGACGGATTCCAGGCCCATATCCTTCGCGGCGACGCAGAAGGCCTCGAGCGGTATATCCTTGAAGCACCACTTGCACACCGATTGGCGGATGGGGCCTGTTGCGGGCGTGGGCGCTGGGGCGGCAGCGGCGGCGGCTTTTTTCTTGCCGCCTTCAGCGGCGCTGGCGGTGGCGGCCGTGGCGAGTGCGGCGCCGAGGCCGAGACGGAGAGCGGAGCGACGGGTGATGAGAGGGGTCATAAGGGGCGATTAGGAGACGACGCTCGCCCGGCGATCGGGCTTTGGCAAGCCGCCAAGCAGGGTGTGTGTTTTGGGTTTTGAGTTTTGGTTTCGAGGTGGGTGGAGTATCTCCCTCCCCAAGTTGTCGTGAAGAGGCGCGTGTTGATCATGGTCGGCGGCATTCTCGCTGCCGCCCTCGGGCTGGTTGGGCTGCTTTACGCGGCTGCGGCGGCGCTGCGCCCCGATGTCGCCACCGCGCCCCGCCCGCCGCCGGCCGCCGAGCTCGCCGCGGTCAATCGCGCGCGTGAGCAGGCTCGGCGGCTCGACCTTGCCTCTCCTCCCGTCATCCTGCGCCGCGTGGATTACGCTGCCACTGGCGAGCAGCCGTGGCGGCCACGCGGAGAGGCCCCGATTCTCGCCGAGCTCGTTGCCGAGGGTGTGCTCCCTCCGGTGCCGGAGCGCGTCGGCCTCGAGCCTGCGGTGCTCCAAGGCGTCGATGGTATCGGCCGCTATGGCGGCACGTGGCAGCGACTCGTCAATTCCTACGACGACCTCAAGACGATCTACTGGCGCCTCTCGGGTGCAAATCTCGTCCGCTGGTCCCCGCAGGGCTATCCCATCGTACCTCATCTCGCCAAGGCGTGGGAGGCTTCGCCTGATTTTCGCACATTCACCTTTCATCTGCGCCGTGGCGTCCGCTGGTCCGACGGTCATCCGCTTACGAGCGACGACATTCTCTTCTGGTATGAGCACGAGGTGAAGCAGTTCAACGTACAGCCCAAGTTCCTCCGCTCCCGCGCCGAATTGGGCGTTGTGCAGAAGCTCGATGATTTCACTGTGCGTTTCGCTTTTGCCCAGCCCAACCCCCTCTTCATCGAGCGCCTTGCCTCGACCGGGATGAATTACGAGGACCATACCGAGCACGTGGTGCCTGCGCATTATCTGAAAAAGTACCACCCTTCGCTCGGCGATCCCGATCTCATCGAGCAGACGATGGAGTCCTTTGCGCTCTCCAGCCCCATGGCTGCCTACAAGCGCATCAAGCACTACCTCAATCCCGAGCATCCCCGCCTCTGGCCCTGGATTGTCAGCAGCGCCCATCCCGCCTCGCCGCAGATCCTCGTGCGCAACCCCTACTACTGGGCCGTCGATCCGCAGGGCAATCAGCTCCCGTACCTCGATCGGTTGGTGCTCGATACCAAGAGCAATCCCCTCATCGCCGTCGCTGCGGCCAATGGCGAGCTCTCCATGCAGGAGCGTCACATCCGCTACGAAGATCACACCCTCCTCGTCGGTGGCGCCGCGCAGCATGGCTACGAGGTCTACCATTGGAAACCCAGTACGCAGTCCCTCTTCACCGTTTTCCCCAATCTCAACCGCCGCATCGATCCCGAGCGTCCTGAGACCAGGCTGAAGCATCAGGTCCTAAATGACGTCCGCTTCCGCCGTGCGCTCTCCCTTGCGATCAATCGCCGCGATATCATCGAGGCTGAGTTCAACGGCCAGGGGGAGCCCTCCCAGATCTCGCCGCCGCCCGACTCCCCGTATCACCACGCCGGCCTTGCCCACGCCTTCGTCGCCCACGATCCCGTTCGCGCCGCTCGGCTGCTCGATGAGATGGGCCTCACCCAGCGCGACGGCGAGGGCTTCCGCGCCTTTCCCGATGGCACGCGGATGACCTTCACGCTCAACCTCACCGACTACGTCACCGAGGGCCCGGCTCAATTCGTCATCGACGACTGGGCCAAGGTTGGCGTGCGCGCCATCCTGCGCTCCCGCGCGCGCCGCCTCTTCGAGCAGGAGAAGATGACCTTCGAGCACGACTTCACGGTGTGGACTGGCGAGAGCGAATTCTACCCCCTCGTCGAGCCCCGCAATTTCGTGCCGACGTACTTCGAGTCGTTTTTCGCGCCTGCCTACGGCCTCTGGTATCAGTACGGCGGCCTCCACGGCGACCCCGCCGCCCAGCGTCCCAATGCCCTCCCGCCCCCGCCCGGCCACCCGCTCCGCCGCGCGATGGAGCTGCTCGACTCCGCCATGGGCATGACGCGTGAGGAAGCTCGCATTGCGCGCTTCCGCGAGGTGCTCGATATCGCCGCCGAGAATGTGTGGACCATCAGCATCGCCACACCTCCGCCGCAGCTTGTGGTCGTGAAAAAAGGCTTCAAGAATGTCCCACGCACCGCTCTTTTCGGCGCCAATCTCCAGTCGCCGGCCAATGCCGGGCTGGAGACTTATTTTTGGGAAAAGCCGATCGAGGATCCTGCCATCGCGGAGCAGACGCGGGAGATGATTGCCAGCGGCCCTTCCTGGAGCAGCGCTCCGCAGCTCGCTCCCTCCCGCGGCGGCCTGCTGGAGCCGCTCCTGCGTGGTCTTACCCTCGTCGCAGTCGCGCTCGGCGCTGCGCTCCTCGCGCTGCGGCATCCGCTGATCGGGCGGCGTTTGCTGCTCATGGTTCCCACGATGTTCGTCGTGTCGGTGATCGTGTTTACCCTCGTGCAGTTGCCCCCCGGGGATTTTGCGGAGATTCGCGTCATGCGCCTCGAGATGGAAGGCACTACGGCGACGGAGGAGCTGGCTGCTGAGCTGCGGCGCAATTTTCGCCTCGATGAGCCCATGTGGGAGCGGTACGCGCGCTGGATGGGTTTCACCTGGTTCACGACGTTCAAGTCCGTCGATGCCGGGCTCCTGCAGGGTAATCTCGGCCTCTCCATGGAGCACGAAAAGCCCGCCTATGAAGTGATCGGCGATCGCATCGTCCTCACCGTCATCGTATCGCTTGCGACCGTGCTCTTCACGTGGGCGATTGCGCTCCCGACGGGCATCTTTTCCGCGGTGCGCCAGTACTCGGCGGGCGACTACGCACTCACGCTCATCGGCTTTGTCGGCGTCTCGGTGCCTTCGTTTCTTCTCGCGTTGGTGCTCATGTATGTCGCCAAGGGGTGGTTTGGCCTCAATATCGGCGGGCTCTTTTCTCCCGAGTACGCCTCCATGCCGGGGTGGACGTGGGGCAAGTTTTTCGACCTCCTCAAGCACCTCTGGCTCCCCGTCGTGGTGCTTGGCCTCGGCTCGGCGGCCGGTATGATTCGCGTGATGCGCGCCAATCTCCTCGATGAGTTGCGCAAGCCCTACGTCACCACCGCCCGTGCCAAGGGCGTGCGGCCGCTTCGCCTGCTCCTGCGCTACCCCGTGCGCATGGCGCTCAATCCCTTTGTCTCGAGCCTCGGCGGCCTCTTCCCGCATCTAGTCTCCGGTGGCGCGATCGTCGCTATGGTCCTCAGCCTGCCGATGCTGGGCCCCACGCTGTTCGATGCGCTGATCGCCGAGGATGTGTACCTTGCCGGCTCGATGCTGATGGTGCTCAGCCTGCTCGGCATGGTGGGTACGCTTGTCAGCGACTTGTTGCTGCTCTGGCTCGATCCCCGCATCCGCATGGGAGAAAGTATGACGTGACGATCCGGCCGCTTTCGCAACGTGCCGCTTGCGCGCACGATGCGCCGCGCTACCGTCGTCCCATGCTTCCCCACGATCTCACTCGCCGCGATGCGTTGAAAACCCTCGGTGCCGGCGCTGCGCTGGCTGGTCTGGGTGTTCTCAATACCGGCGCCGCGCTGGCCGCCTCCGCCAAAGGCACAGCTCAGCCCTTTGAGCTGCCCAAGCTCGATTACGCTTACGATGCCCTTGAGCCGCACTTCGACGCTCGTACGATGGAGATCCATCATACCAAGCACCATCAGGCTTACATCACCAACGCCAATAACGCCCTCAAGGGCCACTCCTCCCTCGCTGGCAAGACGGCCGAGGAACTGATCGCCAAGCTCGAGGCCGTGCCCGATTCCATCCGCACCACCTTGCGCAATAATGTCGGCGGCCACCTCAATCACGCCCATTTCTGGAAGGTCATCGGCCCCAAGGGTGGCGGCGAGCCCAAGGGCGATCTCGCTGCGGCCATCACCAAGACCTTCGGCTCCTTCGATAAATTCAAAACTCAGTTTGCTGCCAAGGCCACCGGCCAGTTTGGTAGCGGGTGGGCGTTCCTCGTGGCCAAGGGCAGCCAGCTCGAAGTCATCGGCCTCCCCAACCAGGATTCGCCGATCACTCAAGGCTACACGCCGCTCCTTGGCCTCGATGTGTGGGAGCATGCCTACTACCTCAAATACCAAAACCGCCGGCCCGACTACATCAGCGCCTTCTGGAACGTGGTGAATTGGGATCAGGTCGCCGCCAATCACAAGGCCGCCAAGTAAGCGCCTCCCGCGCATGATTCCTCTGGAGGCGCGGCGCCCCACTACGAGGGTCTTCGTGTGCGTACCTTCAAGTCAGCGCGAGATGACTATCCGTTGTCCCGCGCGTTTCGTACGCTCGCCCTACCTCCAAACCGGAGCGTTTCCGATACCCCTGCGGCGCAAGATAGGCTATTTTGCGGGCAATGCTACGCGAACGGAAGTATCCTATCGGTGCGGAGTTGGCAAAGAGCGGAGGCGTGGATTTCCGCGTCTGGGCTCCGCGCTCCAAGACGGCGGCGATCGAGCTGATCGTCGAGGGTGAGGACGCGCCGCGGCGCCTCCCTCTTACCGCAGAGCCCGAGGCGCCCGGCTACTTCTCCGCCGTCATCGCCGAGGCGCGTCCCGGCATGCGCTACCGGATCGCCGTCGATACCGGCGCGTTTCCCGATCCTGCCTCACGCTTCCAGCCCGAGGGGCCGCATGGTCCCTCGCAGATTGTGCATTCCGATTTCACGTGGACTGACAGCGGCTGGCGCGGCCGGCCGGTGAAGGAACTCGTGATGTACGAGCTCCACCTCGGTACTTTCACGCGCGAGGGCACCTGGCGCGCCGCGATGGAGCAGCTCCCCGAGCTTGCCCGCCTCGGCATCACGATGCTCGAAATCATGCCCGTGGCGGATTTTCCCGGAGCCTTCGGCTGGGGCTACGATGGGGTCAATTTCTTCGCCCCGTGCCGACTCTACGGCACGCCTGATGATGCCCGCGCCTTCATCGATCGCGCGCACTCGCTCGGCATCGCCGTCATCCACGACGTGGTCTACAATCACTTCGGGCCCGATGGAAACTATCTCCGCGAGTTTGCCCTCGATTACTTCAGCAAACGCTACGGCAACGAGTGGGGCGAAGCCTTGAACTTCGATGGCGAAAATGCCCACGGCCTGCGCGAGATGTTCATCGCCAATGCCCGCTACTGGATCGAGGAGTTTCACTTCGACGGCCTCCGTTTCGATGCCACCCAGCAGATGTTCGACGACTCCCCGTCGCACATCCTCGCCGATATCTCCGCCGCCGTGCGCGCCGCCACACCCCACCGCATCATCCACCTCGTCGCGGAAAACGAAACCCAGCACGCCAAGCTTGTTCGCCGGCGCGACCAAGGGGGCTACGGCCTCGATCTCTTTTGGAACGACGACTTCCACCACGCCGCCCGCGTGAGCGCCACCAATCGCTCGGAGGCCTACTTCAGCGGCTACCGGGGCTCGGCGCAGGAATTTGTCTCCTCCGCCAAGTACGGCTTCCTCTACCATGGCCAGTGGTACCGCTGGACGTCTGTGCGCCGTGGACTTCCCGCCTTCGATCTCAGCGCGGCCAACTTTATCAACTTCCTCGAGAATCACGACCAGGTGGCCAACTCGGTTCGCGGTATGCGGCTGCACCAGCTCACCAGTTCCTCCAAGTACCGCGCGCTTACCGCGCTCTGGTTGCTGTCGCCCCAGGTGCCGATGTTTTTCCAAGGTCAGGAATTCGCGTCGTCCGCGCCCTTCGTCTACTTCGCCGATCACGGCCCCGGCCTCGCCCCCCTCATTGCCGAGGGGCGCAAGCGGTTTCTCCAGCAGTTTCCTTCCGCCGACGATGAGACCGTGAAGGTCGCCTTCCTCGATCCCAGTGCGCGCGCCACCTTTGATCGCTGTAAACTCGATCTCTCCGAGCGCGAGCGCCATGGCGCCACTTATAGGCTGCACGAAGACCTCCTGCGCCTCCGCCGGGAAGACCGCACGCTCTCCGGCGACTTCGAGGTCGATGGCGCCGTGCTAGGGGAGGGTGCCTTCGTTCTGCGTTACTTTGCGCCCGATGGCGACGATCGCCTCTTGGTCGTCAATCTTGGCCGCGATATCCATCTGGAGCCCGCTCCCGAGCCCCTGCTCGCGCCCGTCGAGGGCAAGGGCTGGCGCAATCTCTGGTCGAGCGAGTCCGCCAGATACGGCGGCAACGGCACGCCGCCGCTCGAGACTGATGCCAACTGGATCATCCCCGGCCACACCGCGGTGTTTCTCGCCTCGCACGCTACCGCAGAATTCGCCAAGGCGCGCCTTACGTTGAAAGGGTAGGGCGGCTGGTTAGTCATTGCCATCGCTGCCGCTGTCGCTGTCCCCGCAGCCGCAACCGGGTCCGTCTCCGTGTGGCTGTGGCTTCGCGGGCACGCTGCGCGCCGTTTGCGGGCGAGGGTCGGAGTGGCGAGATGAAGATATGTCGCCATCGTAGCCACTCCCATCGCCGGGCTCGGCAGCGCGCTTTCGGCGGGTGAAGATCAGCCATCCTAGGAGATACGATACCCCGATCGTAGCCGCTACGACCAAGAGGATGTGGAGGGCACTGGCCATGCTAGAGCAGAGAGTCTGGCCGAAGCGGGTCTGCTGTCTAGAGGTTACCGAAGCGAGAGTAGGTGCAGTCCACCCCCAAGCTTCTCGGATTTTTCGTGGTATTCTGAGAGATTGATTCCGACGCATGCGACATTAAAACTCGCAACCTGCACGTCATCTGCACCTTTCCCGTGTGGGAGCCAAAGATTTGGTTGCATTCAGCCCTAGGTTTCGGTGTTGTGATCCCCTTTTCCACTACGCCTGCCCTCAATTCCGGGGTGACAGGGGGACCGAAATCCATGAGCCAACAGTTCAAACTCAACGTCGCTGAACGCGCCCAGACGGGCCGTAGCGCTTCCCGCCGCCTCCGCAAGGCCAATCGCGTCCCCGCGATCCTCTACGGAAAGCACACCAAGCCGGAGCTCCTCTCCATCGAGGGCCCTGAATTCGTCCGCCTCCTCAAGGGCGTCGCCGGTCGCTCGGTCCTCATCGAGCTCCAGCGCAAGGGTGCCGCCGCTCTGTCCTTCCTTCAGGAAGTTCAGCGCGACCCCCTCACCGACAAATATCTTCACGTCGACCTCCAGGAGGTTAAGTCCGACGAGAAGTTCGAGATCCGCGTCGCGGTCCGCGTCGTGGGCGAGTCCTTCGGCGTGAAGAACCAGAGCGGCGTGTTGGAAATGGCTTCGCAGGTGCTCCGCATCCGCGTCCTTCCCAAGGATCTTCCCGAGACCATCGCCATCGACGTCACCGAGCTCAAGGTCGGTGAGACGATCAAGGTGGGCAGCCTCAAGCCGATCCCCGGCGTCGAGTTCCTCGATCCCAAGGGTCAGCCCGTCGTCTCGTGCGTCGAGCCCGTCGCCGAAATCGTGCAGGAAACCGCCGCCGCCGCCACGCCTGCGGCCGGTGCTGCCGCTCCCGCCGCCGGTGCCGCTCCCGCCGAGGGTGCCGCCGCTCCCGCCGCTGGCGCCGCTGCGCCCGCCGCTGGTGGCGACAAGAAGGCCGCTGCGCCCGCCGCCGCCGCCAAGCCCGCTGCTCCTGCCAAGAAGTAAGCGTTTCGTGTTTTTTCCGCCGGGCCGCCGCAGTTCGCTGCGGCGGCTCAGGCCGGAGTTCTTTGAGTTATGTTCTTCCCGCTCGTTGCCGGCCTCGGCAATCCGGGTCGCGATTACGAATCGACGCGGCACAACCTCGGTTGGGTCGTCCTCGATGCGCTCGCCAAAAAGCACGGTCTCGCGTGGAAACGCGCCCCGGAGTTTACGGCGGAGATCGCGCGCTGGGATGTCGGAGCAGGCCAGACTCGCTGGCTCGTCAAGCCGCTGACGTTTATGAACGACAGCGGCCGCTCGGTCGCTGCCGTGGCCCGGTTCTATAAAATAGAGCCTGCTGCGATCGCCGCCGTGTACGATGAGATCCAGGTCGACCTCGGGCTCGTCAAGGTGTCTGCCTCCGGCGGCGCCGGCGGGCACAACGGCGTCGCTAGCCTGATCGAGCACCTCGGTGGCAACTTTGCCCGCTACCGGCTCGGCATCGGGCCCAAGGAGCCCAGCAGGATGGACATGGCCGACTTCGTTCTCGGAAAATTCACTCAGGACCAACAAATTACCGTACTTCAAAAACTCGACTCTTACGTGGCTGGCCTCGAATTGCTGCTTTCCCGCGGCCTCGAGCCAGCCATGAATCAGCTCAATCGCAGAGACCCAAAATGAAATCCGCCAACCGCAACTACCGCGCGTCCTTCATCCTCGATAACCGCGGCAAGGAAGAGACCGTCGACCAGATCGTCGACGGCGTGAAGAAAGTCATCGCCGAAGTGAAGGGTGAAGTCACCGGCGTCGAAGCCATCGGCAAACGCGACTTCGTGCGCGTCACCGACAAGAAGCTCACCAGCGCGAACTACGTGCACATCGACTTCTCGGGCCCCGCCGAGGCGCCCGCTGCTCTCCGCGAGAAGCTCCGCCTCAACGGCAGCGTCTACCGCACCTTCATCCAGAGCGCCTAAGTCCACTCGGCGTCCCCGGAGATCACACCACATGCCCTCGCTCAACAAAGTCCTGCTCATGGGCAACCTCACCCGCGACCCAGAGTTGCGCGTGACGCCCAAAGGCACGCCGATCTGCCAGTTCTCGCTGGCGATCAACCGCCAGTTCAAGATGGAGTCGGGCGAGAGCCGTGAGGAAGTGATCTACGTTGATGTCGAGGCTTGGGGAAAACAGGGCGAGACCATCGCCAAGTATGTCACCAAGGGTCGTCCTCTCTATGTCGAAGGCCGTCTGCGCCTCGATCAATGGGAGGATAAGAACACCAAGGAAAAGCGCAGCCGCATGAAGGTTGTCCTCGAGCAATTCCAATTTCTCGGCGACAGCCGCGGCGGCGGCCCTGGTGGTGGTGGCGGCGGCGAGTATGATCAGTCCGCTCCCAGCGGCGGCGGCGCCAGCTCCTCCCCGGAGCGCTATTCGCCCCCTCCGCGCTCCGGCGGTGCCAAGCCGGCCTCGCAGGAAAACCTCGACGAAGACGTCCCGTTCTAAACCGAAGTGGGGAGCTGAAAGCTGAGGGTCAAAAGTAAAACCCTCGGCGGATCGGTCTCTCGACTCTCAACTACCAATGCGGCGCCTCCCGGCGCCGTCGGCCGCAAGGGCGGTCGTGACACTCCGAAAATCAAAAACGTTTTTTAATCCAATACGAACATGGCCACCACAGAAGTGCTCCTCGTCCAGCCCGTCGACGGTCTCGGCGGCGAAGGCGATCAAGTCAAAGTCCGCGCCGGTTACGCGCGCAATTACCTGCTTCCCCGCAAGATCGCGGTGACGCTCAATGCTTCCAACAAGAAGCACGTCGACTCGCTCAAGAAGCGCCGCGCTGAGCGCGAGCAGAGTGAGCTCTCCGCCGCTCAGGAGCTCGGCAAGAAGCTCGAAAAGACGAGCCTGGCGTTCGCCGTCAAGACCGGCGAGGGTGGCAAGATGTTCGGCGCTATCACCGCGCAGGACGTGCACGACAAGCTCGTCGCCGCTGGCATCGAGCTCGATAAGCGCAAGATCCACCTCTTCACCCCGGTGAAGACCCTCGGCAAGCACACCGTCAAGATCAAGCTGCACACCGACGTCTCCGTCGAAGTGCCCTTCGACGTCGTCTCCGAGAATCCCATCGAGCCTGTCGCCGCCGAGGCCGCTCCCGCTGGCGAGAAGACCGAGAAGCGCTCCGCCCGCCCGAAGAAGGACGCTCCCGCCAAGGAGTAAGCCTTTGGATCGTTGTAGCCCTGCGCGTGAGCGCAGGGACGGCATCCTCCCCGATTCCCGGCCCACCGCTCTCGCGGCGGGCCATCCCCCTCAAGGCCGCGCTTTATCGAGCGCGGCCTGATTTATTCACCAATTCACCTCGATTCACATTGTGAATCGAATGCGTATAACTCGTACGTGCTTTTTCGTGCTTTTGTGGCGCGGACCCTCTGACTGACGGCTGACTAAATGGTGCAAGACAGCTCCGAAAAGCCCTTCCGCTCCCGCTCGAAGTTTGCGGATAAGAACTCCGACCCCGCTCCCGCTGGTCGGACGATGCCTCACAGCCTCGAGGCCGAGGAGTACCTCATCTCGTGCTGCCTGCTCGACGGCCCTGAAGTCGTCTCACGCTGCCTCGAAGCGCGCATCAGCCCCAAGTCGTTTTACGACACCAAGCACGGCATCATCTACGAGCGACTCGTCGACCTCTACAATCGCCAGGTGCCGATGGATATTTCGGTGCTTGCGGAAGAGCTGAAGACGGCGCGCCAGCTCGATGAGATCGGCGGCTACGCCTTCCTCGCGCAGGTCAGCAGTCGCATCCCCACCACGGCCCAGGCCGGCTACTTTATCGAGAAAGTCCGCGAGCAGGCGCTGCTTCGCGAGATCATCCGTTCTGCCACGAGCGCCGTGGAGGATTGTTTCAGCTTCTCGGGCGGCATCGATGAGTTTGTCGACCAGGTCGAGAGCAAGCTCTTCTCCGTCACGCAAAATCGCGTGAGCGAGTCCGCCAAGCAGATGCGCGAGCCCACGCGCGAGGCCATGGCCGTCATTAACAAGATGATGATGAAGAAGGGCGAGCTCACGGGCGTCTCGTCTGGCTTCAAGGATCTGGATGCCATGATGTACGGCTTCCAGAAGCAGGAAATGATCATCTTGGCGGCCCGCCCGTCGATGGGTAAGACCTCCCTGGCGCTCAACTTCGCCGAGGCCGCCGCCCTGCCCAAGAAGGGCGACCCCGCGGGCGTGCTGATCTTCTCGCTCGAAATGGGTGCCTCTCAGCTTGCCCTCCGTATGCTCTGCTCGCGGGCCAAGGTGAATATGAAGCTCCTCCGCGATGGCCTCCTCTCCCGCAACGGCGACGAGCAAAATCGCCTCCTGCAAGCCGCCGACGAGCTCTCCAAGGCGCCGATCTGGATCGATGACTCCAGCTCCATCTCGATCATGCAGCTCCGCGCCAAGGCTCGTCGCATCCATTCGCGGAATCCCCTGGGGTTCATTATGGTCGATTACTTGCAATTAATGAGCCCCACCGACTCCAGCGTGGCTCGTGAACAGCAAGTCGCCGAGGCCTCGCGTGGATTGAAGGGCCTTGCGAAGGAACTCAACGTGCCGGTGCTTGTATTATCCCAGCTCAACCGCGCTTCCGAAAAGGATAACCGCACCCCCAAACTCTCAGACTTGCGTGAATCAGGGTCGATTGAGCAGGACGCCGACGTCGTTCTCATGCTGGCCCGCCCCAAAGACGCCGACGAAAAGTTCCAAGTAGCCGCCGACTCCGCCGAGTTAATCGTTGCCAAGCAACGAAACGGCCCGGTAGGTGAATTGAGACTAACTTTCCTCCGAGACATCACCTGCTTTGAAAACTATCATCAGTAACCCCGTCCGCCGGGTCGTCTCATCGTTTATCGTAGCCTTGGGGTTGGTTGCAGGTGGGGCCGCCCCCGCCTTCGCCCAATTTGGCGCGCAGCAGCCCCAGCAGGCGCCGCAGGTCGTTCCCAAGATCGGCACGATCACCATCAAGTTCGTCGGTACCGCCAACGTCAACGAGCAGGTCATCCGCGCCAATATGCAGATGCGCGAGGGCAGCGATTACGACGCCGCCGCGCTCGATAAGGATATTCGCTCTCTCTATCGCACTCAACTTTTTGAATATGTTGAGGTTAAGGAAGAGCGCACCGGCCCATCCACGCTCAATCTGATTGTGGAGGTCACCCCCAAGTTCCGCGTCCTTGCCGTCCGCTTTGAGGGCAACGTCAAAGTCAAGGCGAGCCGCCTTGAGAAGGAAGCCAAGATCAAGCCCAACCAGGCCCTCGATGAGCGCCAGGTGAAGGAAGACTCGGAAAAGATCCGCGAGTACTACCAGAAGGCCGGCTACAATCAGGTCTCGGTCAATTACACCATCGAGAAGGATCGGGTGGGTGGCTTCGGCACCGTCGTCTTCAAGATTCGCGAAGGCGACCGGGTGAAGATCGCCGAGGTCAAGTTTGTGGGCAATGCCTCCATCACCCCCCGCAAGCTGCGCGGCGAGATGGAGACCAAGAAGTGGTGGATCTTCTCCTGGCTCACCGGCTCCGGCCGCTTCAAGGACGACCAGTTCGATGACGACCTCGACAAGCTCCGCGATTACTACCGCGAGCAGGGCTTCCTCGATGTCGATATCCCCCAGGATCGCGTCCTCTTCAATTATCCCTCTCCCGGTAAGCTCCAGCTCGTCATCCACGTCACGGAAGGCCGCCGCTACCGCCTCGGCGAGATCAGCTTCTCGGGCAACAAACTCTTCGAGTCGTCCCTGCTCAAGCGCGTGGTGCGCCAGAAGACTGGCTTCGTCTTTGTCCCCTCCCGCATCGACAAGGATCGCGAGCGCCTCGACGACTTCTACGGCAAGGATGGCTACCTCGACACCCGTGTCTCTATCCTCCGCAAACCCAATCTCTCCACCGGCGCTATCGACGTGGAGTACAAGATCGCCGAGAGCGAAAAGTTCAACGTCGAGTCCATCGTCATCGAGGGCAACACCAAGACCAAGAGCACCGTTATCCTTCGCGAGCTCGTCCTCGGCCCCGGCGATGTCTTCTCGACCGTGCTGATGAAGATCAGCCAGCTCCGCCTCGAAAATACCCGCTTCTTCGAAGACACCAACATCGCTCCGCAGGAGACCAATATCCCCGGCCGTCGCAATATGCGCATCGCCGTCCGCGAGGGCCGTACGGGTAATCTTACCTTCGGCGCCGGCTTCAGCTCCCTCGAGCGCGCGACCCTCTTCGCCGAAGTCTCCCAGTCCAATTTCGACCTCTTTAATCGTCGCTCCTTCTTCCAGGGCGATGGCCAGAAATTCCGCCTCCGTATGCAGGTCGGTTCGCTCTCCAGCGAAGTCGTGTTGAACTTCGAGGAGCCCTGGCTCTTCCAGCGCCAGCTTGGCCTCGGCTTCAGCGTCTTCCGCACGAGCTCGGAGTACAACTCGAGCTTCTACACCCAGATCGAGACCGGCTTCGAAGTCTATCTCCGCAAGCACCTCTTCGAATTGTGGAATGGCCGCCTCTCCTACACCTACCAGATCGTCGGCATCAACGACGTCTCGCCCTCCGCCTCCGCCATCATCCGCCAGCTCGAGGGTGACAATGCGCTCTCGCAGATCGGCTTCACGATGGAGCGCGATACCCGCGACAAGATCATCAACACCACCTCCGGTAACCGCGTCGAGCTCACCAGCACCTTCGCCGGCGGCCCCCTCGGTGGCGATGCGATCAACAACTTCTACCGCCTCGAATTCCGCGGCGCCCAGTTCTTCCCGGTCTTCGAGACGCAGAATCAGGTCCTCGGCCTCCGCCTCCGTGGCGGTGTCACCCAGAACTTCGGCGATTCGGTCGACGTGCCTTACTACAACAAGTTCTACCTCGGCGGTCCCACCACCCTCCGTGGTTTCGAGTTCCGCGATGTGTCGCCTCGCGATCAGTTCGATGAGCCCATCGGCGGTAAGAGCTACGGCTTCTTCTCTGCCGAGTACTCGGTCGATATCGTCAGCCCGATCCGCTTCGCCGTCTTCTACGACGCCGGCTTCGTCAACCAGAAGGCCTACGACTTCAATCCCTCCGGCTACAACGACAACTTCGGCATCGGTCTCCGCCTCTTCGTTGCGGGCGCTCCGCTGAGCTTGGACTTCGGCATCCCGCTGACCGGCACCCCGCTGAACAAGAAGGGTAACCAGTTCAATTTTTCCTTTGGCACCCAGTTCTGATTCTGTTTAGCTTATCCCCTTACACACTTTACACTCACACATGAAGAACTCGTTCAAATCCCTCGTTGCGCTCATCGCCTTTGGCGCGGCCACGCTCGCCGTGCACGCGCAGCCGGCGGTGAAGGTCTTGGTCGTCGATATGGCCAAGCTTTACGACAACCACTACAAGACCCTTGAGCAGAACGCCAAGATCCAGGCCGACGACCAGAAGGCTCAGGAGGAGGTCGACAAGATGAACAAGGATGGCAACGCCATCGTTGAGGAGTTCAAGAGCCTCAACGAGCAGGCCAGCAATCCCGCCCTCTCCAACGACGCCAAGACCAAGGCCCAGGCGGACGCTCAGCGGAAGTACGAGCAGATCCAGGCCAAGCAGAACGAAGTCCGCGGCTTCATCCAGAACACCCGCAACTCCCTCCAGCAGCGCCTGCAGGCCTTCCGCACCCTCATGCTTGAGGAGATCAGCAAGGTCGCGACCGACGTCGCCAAGCGCAAGGGTGGCACCATTCTCGTCGACAAGGCCGGCCCGTCCCTCATCGGCGTTTCCGCCTTCATTTACACCGATCCGGCTTACGAAATCACCGACGACGTGATGGCCGAGATCAACAAGACCCGCCCCGAGGGCGCGCCGAAGACCGCCGCTGAAGCCGCCCAGAAGGCCGGCCTCGTGCCCGCAGGCGCTCCCGCTGCCGCTGGTGCCGCGCCCGCTCCCAAGGCCGCCGCTCCGGCTGCCGCGCCTGCCTCCAGCACGCCCTCCGTCACCGTCCCCGGTCTCGGCGGCGCGAAGAAGTAAGCCCGCGAGCTTCTCCGTTCACTCTCAAAACCCCGCTCCACCGAGCGGGGTTTTTGCTTTTGGTGCCATGCTCTTGGTTGGGAGGTTTCCGCACGGGCGTTTGCTGAATTGCGCACCGCCGGGAAACCTCCACGCTCCGCGGGATGCAGCTTCAGCTCACCGTGGCCGAGATCTCGGCGCTCGTCAGTCCCAAGGCTACCCGCGGCGCCACTGCCGAGAGCATCCGGGGTATCGCGGCTCTCTCCGAGGCTGCGGCCGGCGACCTTTCGTTTCTCGGCAATCCCAAGTATAAGGCCGACGTGGCGACCACGCGCGCCTCGGTGGTGCTGCTCCCGGCCGACTACGTCGGCGAGCCCGCTGCCGGGCAGCTCTTTCTTCTCGTCGATAATCCCTCGCTCGCGCTCGCGCGCCTTTGCAGCCGCATCGAGCAGGCGCTCTGGCCCAAGCCGGCTCCCGGCATCCACCCCACCGCCGTCATCGATGCCTCGGTGCAGATCCCGGCCTCCGCGAGCATCGGCCCCTTCTGCGTGATCGAGGCTGGCGCGAAGATCGGCGAGCGCGTCTATCTGCAGGCCCGCGCCTTCATCGGGCGGCATGCCGTGATCGGCGACGATTCGTGGTTGATGGCGGGGGTGACGGTCGCCGCCGAGTGCGTCGTGGGCCAGCGGGTGCGGCTGCACCCGGGCGTGGTGGTGGGGGCGGATGGCTTTGGCTATGAGTTTGTCCGCGGCCGCCACGAGAAGGTGCCGCAGGTCGGAAATGTGGTGATCGGGGACGATGTGGAGATCGGCGCCAATAGCACGATCGACCGCGCCCGGTTCAGCCAGACCCGGATCGGGGAGGGCACCAAGATCGATAATCTCGTCCAGATCGGGCACAATGTCGTCGTGGGCAAGCACTGCATGCTCTGCGCCCAGGTGGGCATCGCGGGCAGCAGCATCATCGAGGACTACGTGGTGCTGGGCGGCCAGGTCGGCGTGGCCGGGCACCTCCGCGTGGGCAAGGGGGCGAAGGCAGGAGGCCAGGCAGGCATCTCCGGCCACATCGAGGCAGGGGAAACCGTCAATGGCACTCCGGCCTTCACCTACTCGCTGGAGCGCCGGGTGGCCATCCTTTACCGCCGGCTGCCCGATCTCTTCAAGCGGGTCGATGCGCTCGAAGCGCAGCGCCTTGACGCAGAAAAGTCTTCCTCCTGACACGGGGCCGTCCAACATCCGGCTCCCACTGCCACCATGCGCGAACCTCGCCTCAAGATCTTCACGGGAAACTCCAACCGCCCCTTGGCGGAGGAAATCTGCAAGTCGATCGGGGAGCCCCTCGGAGAGGCGACCGTCACGAGCTTCCCGGATGGGGAGTCGTTTGTGAAGATCAATGAAAACATCCGCGGCCACGATGTTTTCATCATCCAGTCCACGTGCCCGCCGACGAATCATCACCTCGTCGAACTGCTGATCATGATCGACGCGGCGCGGCGCGCCTCGGCCAATCGGATCACGGCGGTGCTGCCTTTCTACGGCTACGCCCGGCAGGATCGCAAAGACCAGCCGCGCGTGCCAATCACGGCGAAGCTCGTCGCCAATCTCCTGGTCGCCGCCGGCGCGAATCGCGTGCTCACGATGGACCTGCACTCGCAGCAGATCCAGGGCTTCTTCGACATCCCGGTGGATCATCTGTACGCGTCGCCGGTGTTTTTCGAGTATCTCGCGCAGAACAAGTCGGACCGGCTCGTGGTCTGCTCGCCGGATGTAGGCGGGATGAAGATGGCTGCCGCGTACGCGGGGCACATCGGCGCGGGGCTCGCGCTGGTGGCCAAGAAGCGCACGAGCGCGACGAAGGTGGAGGCGATCAACGTGGTGGGCGATGTGGCGGGCTGCGATGTGCTGCTGGTCGACGATATCACGGAGACGGCGGGGACTTTGTGCGCCGCCGCCAAGATCCTGCGCGAGCATGGCGCGCGCAGCATCCGCGCCGCGGTAAGCCACTGCATCCTCAACGAGGTGGCGTATGAGCGGCTCAAGACGGGGTTGATCGACGAGCTGATCACGACCAATTCCACGCCGGTGAATGCGCAGGGTCTGCCGGTGCGCGTGCTGAGCGTGGCCTCGCTGCTGGGCAAGGCGATCCAGCGCATCAACAGCAACGAGAGCGTCACCGGTCTCTTCCCGGTGAAGGGGTTCTGAGCGGGATGGCGTAGCCCTGCCCGCGGGGGTGGGGATCTCCCGCGCTTGCCAAACTGGCTGGGTGTGAGGAACCTGTCTCACTCCACTCTGTCCTGCGTCCGAGTCATGCACTTCCGGTCGATCTTTCGTACCCTGTCGTTTATCGCCGCGCTGGCCGTGGCCGCCTGCCCGGGCTTTGCCGCCAGCGCCAAGGAGAAGAAGAAGGGCGCGCCGCCGACGGGGAAGAAGCCGGCGGTGGTGGTCGATCCTTCGCCGGTGGGGCAGGGGGCGAAGCCGGGGCTGGTGATGAGCTATGCCGAGGTGCTGGAGCCGGCGCAGCGGGCGGTGGTCTCGGTGTACTCGACCAAGATCATCAAGGAGCGGGTGATGGTGCATCCGTTTTTCCGGCAGTATTTTGGGATCCCGGAGGAGCGGGAGAGCCGGCAGGAGGGGCTGGGCTCGGGGGTGATCGTGACGGCGGATGGGTACATCCTGACGAACAATCATGTGGTGGAGGGCGCGGATGAGCTGAAGGTGACGCTGGCGGACGACCGCGACTTCATCGCGCGGGTGGTGGGCACGGACCCGAAGACGGATGTGGCGGTGCTGAAGATCGAGGGGGAGAAGCTGCCGATGGTGACGCTGGCGGATAGCGACAAGCTGCGGGTGGGCGACGTGGTGTTTGCGGTGGGCAATCCGCTGGGGGTGGGGCAGACGGTGACGATGGGCATCGTCTCGGCCAAGGGGCGGAGCAAGCTGCGGCTGCTGGAGAATGTCTCGGGGTACGAGGACTTCATCCAGACGGATGCGGCGATCAACATGGGCAACTCGGGGGGCGCGCTGATCGATGCGCGGGGGCGGCTGGTG
>CAYZPV010000038.1:0-63197 GCA_964480585.1 uncultured Opitutus sp.
GGCGGGGGTGGGATCGGGATCCAGGGGACGGGGTCGGGCGTCTGGGGAGGAGGTGGCGGGCTCGGTCGATTCGCCTGCGCTGGAGGCTGCGGCGGGAGGGGTGAGCAGGGGCTCGTTTTGCGGCAGGGGTGGAGCGGGGGTGCGGGTGCGCCTGGCGGGGCCGGTGGGACGATGGCGGGCAGGGCGGGCGGTGAGTTCTTCGCGGCGGAGGGCGAGGCGCTCGCGATCGAGGGCGAGGCGCTCGCGGGAGATTTCCTGTTGGTCGGCGCGGCGGATGATTTCGAGAAGACGGGCGGCGGGGTCGATCTGGGGATCGCGGCAGACGAGGAGCTCGTAGGCGAGGAGGCGGGCGCGGTTGAGGGTCGCGCCGGAGAATTGGGCGAGGGGTAGCTTGGCGAGGGCATTGGCGGCTTCGACCTGGGCGTGATGGCCGGCGCGGATGCAGTGGCGCTGCCAGTAGGCGCCGACGGCGCTCTTGCTGACGGCGACGCCGAACTTGGCGGCAACGAGCTCAGCGACGCGGGTGTAGCTGAGGTTTTGCTCCTCGAGCCAAATGTGCACGCAGGCCTGCTGCTCGAGATCGAGGCCCTCCAGCCGGGCGTCGCCGCGCACTTTGCGCATCGCTTGGGGCATCAGGGTCGCAGCGGTGGATCCAATCATGGCGGTCGGTCTTTCGTTTGAAGGTTTCGTTTCTCGTCTTGGTCGGGCGGTGGGGCCTGAGACCTTTACTTTAGCGGATTTCGGGAAGGCTGTCAGGAGGGAGCCGGGAGTTTGTTAATCCCATGGCGAGGAGTGGCTTCGACGGCGAAATCCGCGCGCAGAGCTCTTGTGGGGGCGTCGGGTACGAGCGCGCCGCAGCGACCGGTGGACCGGTGATCGTGTGCGTCGCGGCGTGCGCCGCAGACGTACAAAACTTATCCGGTCGTTGTCGCTAAGTCTCGACTGAGCGGAGCGGGGTGGCTCTTGCGGCGGACGAGCGATTATCCGCGGGTAATATTTCGCGCGGGCGAGAGGGCGGGTCGAAGACCCGCCCTACGTCGAATGCTTCAATTCAACGTGCGTTGGAGGAAGGCGCGGATCTTGGCACGGACCTCGTCGGTGTCGAAGGCTTTGCCGCCGTGGCCGGCGCCGGGGAGAATGACGAGCTCGGAGGAGACGCCGGCGGCTTGGAGTTTCGCGTGAAGGCGCTCGCTTTGGTCGAGGGGGACCTGATCGTCTTTGTCGCCGTGGAGGATGAGGAACGGCGGATCATCCTTGGAGACGTGGCGGAGGACGCTGACGTCGCTGGCGCGCTCGGGATCCTGGTGTGGGATGAAGCCGAGGAGGCGAGTGCCGTTGGCCGTGGAAAGATCTATGCCGGGCCCGGGCTGGTTGTTGGGGAGCGTGAGAAGATCGGACGCGCCGTAAAAATCGATGACGCCCGCGACGCGGCTGGACGGCTGCTCGCCGGCGGGCGGGGTCCTGGCACCGAGGATGCCAGCGAGATTACCGCCGGAAGAGCCGCCAGAGACGACGATGCGACGCGGATCGAGACCGTATTTTTGCGCGTGGGTACGGAGCCACTGGATGGCGGAGCGGGCATCGTCGAGTTGCGCGGGCCAGCGGGCCATCCACGAAAGGCGGTAGCCGAGGCTGACGACGGCGTAGCCTTCGGGGACGAGCCAGGTGAGCGGGCAGTTTTCCTTGGAGCCGGCTTTCCAACCGCCCCCATGAATCCAAAGGACGACCGGCAGCGGTTGCGCGGGGGCCTGGGTGGGGAGGTAGAGATCGAGGAGCAAGCCACCGGTGTCGCGCTTGACGTATTCAAGATTGGAAACGCGTTTCACGCCCTCGGGGAGCTTGCCGCGGACATCGCCAGCGGGGCGGATATTTTTGCCCTTTGCGCCGGTGAGGGAGTCGCCAAGGTCGGCGCGGGCGGCGGCGACCGTCTGCTGAAGCCGGGCGACGACCTCGGGGTGCCGGGCAGCAAGGTTTGTCGTCTCGCCGGGGTCGTCTTTCAAATTGTAGAGCGAGAGATCGAGCTTTTCGACGCGATAGCCATGGCGACTGGCGATGCCGCGGATGCCGGAATTCTCAATGGATTGGGGCTTCATGTTGGCGTAGTTGGAGGGCTTGCCGCCGCGGCCGGGCTCGGCGGCGGTGGTGAGGTACTCGTGCGGCAAGTGGAGCTTCCAAGGGCCGACGCGCACGGCATGGAGCTCGTCGCCAGAGTAGAAGAGAAACTCCTCGCGGCCTTCGGCACCGGGCTGGCCGGTGAGAAGCGGAAGCATGTCGCGGCCATCGAGCTTGGCGGCGACGGGCTTTGCGCCGAGCAGCGTAGTCATCGTGACGTGGAAATCCATCGTACTCCAAGGCGCATCGCTGACGCGGCCGGCGGGGACCTTGCCGGGCCAGCGGACGAGGCAGGGGACGCGGTGGCCGCCCTCGAAGGTGGTGAGCTTGCCCTCGCGGAGGGGCGTGGCGTAGCCGGCGTGCTCACCGTAAGAAAGGAACGGGCCGTTGTCGGAAGAAAACACGACGATCGTGTTTTCCTCGAGGCCGAGACGCTTGAGCGCGGAGAGGATCTCGCCCACGCCCCAATCGAGCTCCTGCACCACGTCGCCGTAGATACCGCGACCGCTTTTGCCGCGAAACTGCTCGCGAACGAAGATCGGCACGTGGGGCATGACGTGGGGCAGATAGAGGAAGAAGGGCTTGTCCTTATTGCGCTCGATGAAGTTGACCGCGGCTGCGGTGAAACGGCGGGTGAAGTGGGCCTGATCGGGGTCGAGCTCGATGGGGATTTCGTTGTGGTAGAGCGGGAGCGCGGGGATGCCGCGCGTGACCGGGTGGAGCGGGCCATTGTCGTTGGAGTAGGGGATGCCCAGCCATTCATCGAAGCCACGGCGAGTGGGCAAGTAGGGCGTCTGGTGGCCGAGATGCCACTTGCCGAAAATGGCGGTGGCGTAGCCGGCATCCTTGAAATGCTGGCTGAGGAGTTTTTCGCTCGGGTGGAGGCCCGTGGGGCTGGTGTGATTGAGCGCGCCGCTCATGCTCACACGATTCGGGTAGCTTCCGGTGAAGAGCGCGGCGCGCGAGGCGGTGCAGACGGCCTGGGCGACGTAGAAGCTGGTGAACTTGGTGCCGCTCTTGGCGAGCGAGTCGATGTGCGGTGTCTCGATATCCCTCGCGCCGTAAGCACCGACATCGCCGTAGCCGAGGTCGTCGGCGAAGATGAAGACGACGTTGGGTCTCGCGGGCGTGGCCGCGACGGTGAGGTGGGCGGTGACGAGGGCCGCAAGCGCGGCGACGACAATGGGCAGGCGTAGCGAGCGAGGCATGACGAAGGGTAGCGGGGAGGGGTGGGGTGGAGGGCTAGCGTAGTCTCAGCAGCGTGAAGGGAGGGGGACAATCAAAAGCGTGGGCGCGGGGGCGGGCGGAGATGCCGCAAAAGAAAACCACGAAGGGACGCATTTGGGCAACGGATAGACGATCGCCGATACCCGAGCGCAGAGAGCGAGGTGGGACGGGGGCTGATATCGGGTGAGGAGAGGCTAACGCGTTATAGCTTTGCGCTTCTCACCGGGTTTCTCATCTGTCACGGTTCGCAGTCATCAATGTCCTCTCCCCAGCCGGTCCAACGTAATCCCGATCGCACGCGCCGTCGCATCCTGCAGGCAGCCATCCGTCTTTTTGCCTCGCACGGATTTCACGCGGTCTCGGTGGACCAGATCGTGGGCAAGGCGCGCGTGAACAAGCGCATGGTGTATCACTATTTCGGCAGCAAGGATGCGCTGTTCGAGGCGGCGCTGTCGGAAGTCTACCAGCGGATCGAGACGGTGGAGTTTCACGCGGTGGAGCGCGGGCGGAGCCCGCGCGAGAAGCTCTCGCGGCTATTGGAGAGCTACTTCGAGTTTCTCGACAACGAGCCGGAATTCACGCGACTGCTCCAGTGGGAAAACCTCGAGAAGGGGCGGCACCTGACGAAGGAAAATCACCTGCTGACGAAGAACCCGTTTTTCGAGCGGTTTCAGTCGATCGTGCAGGATGGGGTGGCGAAGGGCGAATTTCGCGCGGAGCTGGATGTGCGGCACCTCATGATCCACTTCATCGGGCTGTGCTTCATCTATCATTCGAATCGCTTCTCCCTGTCGCAAAGTCTCGACCTGGATCTTGGCGACAAAAAGGTGAAGGAGCACGGGCTCAATCAAGTGCTGAGCATGGTCTTCGACGGGATCGCGACGCCGACGGCTGCGCTGGCAGCCTCGGAGTTGCGCCAGCCGGCGAGCGCGTAAAGCAGCTCGCGCCGATGGCCGAGGCGGCGAAGGAACCGGGGCGATCGAACGGCGGACTTGCCGCGAACAGCGCCAGCGAGAACGCCCGCGAAGCGCCGATCCGATGACCCGGCGGGCGAGGGCGCCGGCGCGCCGTCGATTTGCGACGCTCGGGGCGACGGGTGGCTCGAGACTACTTTAAGACTGCGCAGACGGTAGGGATTGTGCTTGGGTAGCGGGCATGAACTCGCCGTATGGACAGACTCGCACCCGAGTGGCTGCACGTCATGCACTGATCGCGCCGGACGGGCACGTGAAGAGCGTGGTGCCCGGGATAGCCGGGGCGGCGACGGTGATCGTGATCAACCCGGCGATGGGGGCGCGCTTCGCGCAGGTGCTCATCACGTTTGAGAAAGGCGGGCGCGCGGAGATTGCGGCCAGTGGCGTGGAAACGGCGGGGTACTTCGAAACGGGTGAAGGCACGCTGAGGATCGGCGCGCAGAAGGCGAAGTGCGGGGCGGGCGGATTCTTTTTTGCGCCCGCCGGAGAGTCCTGGTCGATCACTGCGCCAAAGGCGGGCACGCGAGTGACCCTTTTCCAGAAAACCTTTCAGCCGCTCGCCGGCACGGCAGCGCCCAAAGCGATCATCGGTGACGCAAAGGAGGTGCCCGGAAATCCATTTCTCGGCGATCCGGATGCGCGGCTGCAGGTGCTGCTGCCGGAGGGGCCGGAAATGGATCTCGCGATGAATATCTTCACGTACCAATCGGGGGCCACGCTGCCCTTTGTGGAGACGCACGTGATGGAGCATGGTCTTCTCATGCTCGGGGGGCAGGGCGTGTACCGGCTGGAGGAGTCCTGGTACCCGGTGGCCGCGGGGGATGCGATCTGGATGGCGCCGTACTGCCCGCAGTGGTTTGTGGCGATGGGAAAGCAGCCGGCGAGCTACCTCTACTACAAAGACGTGAACCGTGCGGCGCTCGCGCCGTAGAGGAAGGGGCCAAAGCCGGGCGCGGTGCGAGGGCGACCAGCATAGTTGCGGGGCTGCCGTGACTCGACCTACTTTTTTTCCTCGATGCGGTAGAGATGGGCAGCCGTGCGGATGAGGAGGGCTCGGTCGATGACGGCGAAGGAGGCGAGACTGCGCTCCTCGAGCTTGTTGACGGCGAGTTTTTCGAAGGTCTTACCGACTTTGAGCACCGTGGCGATGCCCGTCTCGCTTTGAAAATAGAGGCGGTCGCCAGCGGCGAGCGGCGAGGCGGAGAAATTGCCGTCGATGCGCTGCTGCCAATGCACCTCGCCGGTGCGGGCATCCCAGCAGGTGGCGATGCCGGCATCGTTGACGGCGTAGAGCTCGTCGCCGACGACGACCACGGACGGGGTGAGGGGAGCGCCCTTGGTGGTGCGCCAGGCGATGTGCGTATCGGTGACATCGCCGAGGCCATCGGCGCGGATGGCGAGAAGATCGGCGCGGTTGTAGCCGGTGGCGACGAAGACGAGACCGTGGGCGAAGACGGGGCGCGGCACGACGGAGTAGCCGCCACCGTAGAGGGCCCGCCAGAGCTCCCGGCCATCGTGGGGATCGAGGGCGCTCACGCCGCCGGCGCCGGGGATGATCACCTGGCGCTTGCCGGCGACTGCGATGACGAGGGGAGTGCAGAAGGAAAACGTCTGCCGCACCTCGATGGTGCGAGGGCTTTTCCAGGCGATCTCGCCGGTGGCGGCGGAGACGGCGAGCACGGCGGGATTTTTCGCACCATCGGCGGCAAAGACGAGGAGGCCATCGACCAGGACAGGGGAGCCGCCATTGCCGTGCACGGCGTTGTACCTGAAGCTGTTGTTGCGCCAGAGAATCTTCCCCGCCGTATCGAGGCAGGCCATGCCGTGATGACCGAAATGGACGTAGAGCCGGTCGCCCGCGAGGATCGGCGTGGGGCTGGCAGGGGAATTCTTGGAGTGGAGCGGCTGCTGCTCCGGCACCTCCGCAGGGGAAAAGACCTCAGTGTCCCAGAGCGGGCTGCCGGTGGCCGCATCGAGGCAGAGGGTGCGGAGGGAAGTGCCCACGCCCTCGGCGACGACGCCGGTGGTGAGGAAGATCTTGCCGCCACCGACGACGGGTGACGACCAGCCGGAGCCGGGCACGACGGTCTTCCACGCCACGTTTTCGGTGGGGGACCACGTGAGCGGGAGCGTCGCCACAGAGCTGTGGCCCTGGGCCGTAGGGCCGCGAAACTCGGGCCAACCGGCTGAAGGGGCCGCAGCGAAGGTGGCGCTGCCCGCGAGCAGCAGGGCCAGAGCGAGGGGTGGGCGCATAAGGAAGCGTTGGCGCGGCGGCTTGCCGCTTGCAACGACCGAAAGGGTGCGGCAATCAACGCGCGTGCGAATCTACCCCGTTCTCTTCGCTTTGGCGTGCGCGCTGGCCCTTCCCGTGGCGGCGCTGCGCGCCGCAGACGACTATACGCCCGGCCCCGACTCGGAGCCGAAGGCCGGAGTGCCGCAGGGCGAGGTGCGCAAAGGCACCTTCACGGCGAGCAAGCTCTTCCCCGGCACCACGCGCGACTATTTCGTGTACGTGCCGAAGCAGTATGACCCAGCCAAGCCCGCGGCCCTGATGGTATTTTTCGACGGACAGAATTTCATCAAGCGAGACGGGCCGTTTCGCGTGCCGGTGGTATTCGACAACCTGATCGCGCGAAAGGAGATGCCCGTGACGATCGCGGTGGGCATCATGCCCGGCACGGTCGCGCCGACGCTGCCCAACGGCAAGGCACGGTCGAACCGCAGCTTCGAGTACGACTCGCTGGGGGACCTGAACGTGAGATTTCTGCTCGAGGAACTGCTACCGGAGGCAACGAAGGGACTCGCGATCTCGAGCGATCCGGAGCTGCGCGCGGTGTGCGGCAATAGCTCGGGAGGGATCGCGGCATTTACCGTCGCATGGGAGCGGCCCGACCAGTTTCGCAAGGTGGTGAGCCATATCGGAAGCTTCACCAACATCCGGGGCGGGCATGTGTACCCGGCGCTCATCCGCAAGACCAAGCCGGTGAAGCCGCTCCGCGTGTTTCTCCAGGATGGCAGCAACGATCTCAACAACCTCCACGGGAACTGGCCGCTGGCGAACCAGGACATGGCGGCGGCACTGAAATTCATGGGCTACGACCACCGGTATGTCGTCGGCGAAGGCGGGCACTCGGGCAAGCACGGCGGGGCGATCTTCCCGGAGACGATGCGGTGGCTGTGGCGGGATGTGAAGAAGGACTAAGGACCACGACTATGAAGACAAATTTCTCGGAGCAGCGGGCGATGCGGATGATCACAATGGCGGCGGCGCTGGCGCTCGCGCCGGCAGCGCACGCGGCAGACGTATTCAAGCCGACCAAGGATCACGACGTGCAGGCGGGAGTGCCCCAGGGAAAGGTGATCGAGATGGGGGAGTGGCAGTCGAAGCTATTTCCCGACACGGTGCGCAACTGGTGGATCTATGTGCCGGCGCAGTACAAGCCGGATGGCAGCGCGGCGCTGATGGTGTTTCAGGACGGGCAGAACTACATCAATCCCAAGGGCAATTTCCGCGCGCCCATCGTCTTCGACAATCTCATCGCGCGCGGGGAGATGCCCCCGACGCTCGCGGTTTTTGTGAATCCCGGCCATGAGCCGAAGAAGGGCAAGGCCAAGAGCCCGACGGCAGGGAGCAATCGCGGATTCGAGTACAACTCGCTCGGCGACCGCTACCCGCGCTTCATCCTCGAAGAAATACTCCCGGAGGTGGCAAAGCGGTATCCGTTTTCCAAGGATCCGGAATTGCGCGCGATCGCGGGCTCAAGCAGCGGAGCGATCGCAGCCTTTACCGTGGCATGGGAGCGGCCCGATGAGTTTAGAAAAGTGTTTTCGACGGTGGGCAGCTTCGTGAATCTGCGGGGAGGGCACGACTATCCGGCGCTGATCCGCAAGACGGAGCGAAAACCGATCCGGGTGTTTCTCCAGGATTCGACGGGGGACAACGACAACCCCTTCGGGCACTGGCCGACGGCGAACCAGCTCATGCACAGTGCGCTCGCGTACATGGGATATGACGTGAAGTTCGAGTTTGCCGAAGGCTACGGGCACAACTCGATCCACGGCGGGCAACTCTTTCCCGAGGCGATGCGCTGGCTCTGGCGCAAGGAGGCGCACACCCCGGTCGTGGGCTCGAAGGGCGACCTGACCGTCGATATGACGCTGCACCGGCTGCTGATCGAAGGCCAGAACTGGGAAGTCGCGGTGGAAGGGCTGACCTTTGCGGACGCGGCCTGCACCGACGCGGCGGGTAATTTTTACTTCGCCGATGTGCGCGCCGGGGGCATCTACCGACTGGAGCGCGACGGCACGAAGACGAAGTTGAGCGACGAAGGAGCAAGCGGCCTGAAGTTTGGCCCGGATGGCCGGCTCTATGGCTGCCTCGGCGCGAAGAAGCATATCTTTGCCCTTGAGCTGAAATCGGGCGCGCTGGAGACGATCGCGACCGACGTGCAGCCAAACGACTTTGTGATCACGGATCGCGGCCACATCTATTTCACGGAGACGCAGAAAAAGCAGGTGAGCTTTGTCGATGTGAAGACCAAGGCGGTGAGGCCGGCCGACACCGGCCTGGCGGGGCCCAACGGCATCAGCCTTTCTCCGGACCAGGCGACGCTGGCAGTGAGCGAGAGCCAGGGACACCATGTCTGGGCCTATCGCATCAACCCGGACGGCTCGATCGATGCGAAGACGCCGTACATGACGCTGCGGCGGCCCATCGACCCGAAAGCGGAATCGAAATCGCAGGAGCTGCCGCCGTATCTCGCGCGCTCGGGCGGCGACGGGATGACGAGCGATACGCTCGGCCGCTATTACGTGACGAGCCTGGTGGGCGTGCAAGTCTTCGACCCGACGGGCCGGCTCTGCGGCGTGCTCGACAAGCCGCAGCGCGACAAGGGAGTGACGAGCTGCGTGCTGGCGGGCGAGAAACGGGACACGCTCTTCGTGACGAGCGGAGACAAGATTTTTCGCCGCAAGGTGCAGGCGACAGGTAATCCGGTAGCGAAGAGTGCGAATTAAGAAAGAAAACATTGCTTTGGAGATACCGACCTGTGGGTATGGCGGCTCTCCAGCATGAGTTTTCGGATGAGTCGCCGGCGGTGGATGGTTGCGGGGGTTGCGATCGCCGCAATCTGCACGACCTTGGCGTTGCGCTTCAGCGGCAGCCGAGGCGAAGAGGCGGCTGCTGCCGGCGAGAAACGGGCGGTGGCGCAGACCGCGCCGAACCCGCCTCCGGCAAACGACCTGAAAAAGGAGCTGCTGGACCTGCCGAAGCGGGTGGCGGCCGCCCCGACGGGCGAGGCGAGCACGGCGATGCTAGCCGAGATGGCGGCGAAACTCCGCGCGCTGAAGACCGCGGAGGCGGTGCGGCTGCTGCTCACGCTGCTCGAGGGGCGGGAAGACGCGGCCACGAAGCTGGGATTTGAGCTGGGGCAGGGCGGCGACCTGCGGGCCGCGCCGACGGTGAGGGTATGGGCGCTGGACCTGCTCGGGCAACTCGATGCAACCGCGGCGGCCGCCTATTCCCAGGCGATCTACGCGCGGTACGATTCGGCGGATGAATGGGCTCTCGCCCTGCGCAACGACTGGCGCGCGGCGGCCAAGACAGGGCACTTCGACGGCGTACGCGCGCGGGCGCTGGAGCTGATGGCGCACGAGCCGTGGGCGGCAAATCCGACGACGGGATTTTTGGAATCGCTCGATCTTACGGTGGCCACCCTGGCCTGGGAGGCAGTGCCGCGGCTGGGCACGTGGCTGGATGCCGCGCCGCCTCCGCTGCGCCATGGGGCGTGGATAGCGCTGGAGCGCATGTCGGCCGAGATGCCGGAAGACTTCCTGCCGGCGCTGGTGCGGCGGCCAGAGTGGCTGGCGACGCAGCCGCTCATCCGGGCGGGCCTGGTGGCTCGCGCCGACCTGGGTGCAGAGCGGCAGCGCAAAGCGGTGGAGCACTATCTGCAGAGGCCGGATGTCTCCACGGAGGAAGGCCGTAAATTCCTGGAACTCATACCCAACGCGAATGCCGTCGTGGCCCACTCGCTCGCGACGCAATCGCGCGTGCCGACGCTGACCCGCACGGCCGAAATGGATGCCGCCACCCTCGAGGCGATGCGGGCATGGCAGAGCAGACCAGAGTTTAGCCGCTGGCGCACGGAGATCGCCGCGGCGGAGACGCGGCTGGCCGATAACGTGGCCGCCGCGAAGCGGGGAGGATTTACCAAATGATGAACATCAAAGCATGGTCCAGAACAGGCATACTCGCGGCGACGCTGTTGATGACAGCGACGGCGCAGGCGCAGACGGCAGTCCCAATCGGGAGCGATCAGTACACCGCCAAACCCTACATGTACACAGGCATCCTGGTCACCCAGCGCTACCTCGGCACCGGCGCGGTGGCTGCGGGGCCCCGCCTGGTCATCTCGAGCGCTTCGCTGGTTTATGACTCGAGCCAGAGCCAGCCTTGGACGACGGGCGTGCGCTGGTACCGGGCGGCGACGTCGCCGAACGCGGCGGGTCAGACGCTGCGCGGATATCACTATCTGACTGGCTATGCCTCCGCCCGAGCGGGCGGCACATCGAGCGCCAACGAGGCGTTCTCCTTGGATTTCGTGGCGCACTACGCTTATGAGAACACGGCGAACGGCGAATTTGCCGCGATTGCCAGCGCGACCGACACCGCGTGGAGGACGGGTGGGTCGTTCAAGATGACGACGGGGTATCCCGCGGGCCTGTATTCATCGGGCGATCCCCGGCAGTTTCAGATGCATCGCACCGGACCGTTTCAGCAGTCGCTCACGGTGATTCAGGGCACTTACGCGCTGGCGCTCGGGGCAGCGACCGGCACCGGCAACTACGGCGGGCCGCTGTGGGTGCAGCAGAATGGCGAGTACGTGCTCGGCGGTATCGTGGTGGCGGGGCTCGAGCGCAGCTACGGCGATTCGAGCGACGTGATCGCGGCTCTTGGCCTGAACTCGCAAAACATCAGCCTGATCAATCAGGCCATCACCACGAGCGGCTCGAACATGGAGCTGCCCGTGATCACCAGCCAGCCGACAAGCCGGCGCGTCGCGGTGGGCGAGACGGCCACATTCACGGTGGCGGCCACGGGACCCTCGCTCGTGTATCTCTGGCTCTTCAACGGCGCGCTGATCTCCGGCGCCAACAGCCCCACGCTGACCATCAGCAACGTGACCGCGGCTCGGGCCGGCACGTACCAGGCTGTGGTGGCCAATCTACGCGGCGAGGTGAGGAGCTCGACCGCAGTCCTCACCGTAGATGCGGCTCCGGCGATCACGGCCGAACCCGCTGCGCAGGAAGTCGTGGCCGGCGGCGCGCTCACCCTGTCGATCGTCGCGACGGGATCGCCCGCGCCGACCTACCAGTGGTATAAAAATGGCCGAGCGATCGCGGGAGCGACGAGCGCATCGTACACCATCGCCGCCACATCCATCGCCGACAGCGGCAGCTACAGCGTGGAGGTGAAGAACGATCTGGGAACCGCCACAAGCCGGACCGTAACGGTGACGGTGCACCCGAGTGCGCGATTGGCCAATATTTCCGTGCGCGCGACGCTGGCGCGCGAGCAGGCGCTGACGATGGGCATGGTGGTAAACGGCGGCGGCAAGCCGGTGCTCCTCCGCGCGGTGGGCCCCGGGCTGACCCAGTTTGGCCTGGCCGGCGCGATGGAAGATCCCCGATTGGAACTGCTGCGCGGCTCGACGCGAGTGGCTGAAAACAACGATTGGTTGCCGAATCTTCGGCCCGCATTTGCGGCCTTGGGGGCATTTGCCCTGGTCGATGGCAGCCGGGATGCTGCGTTGCAGGAGACGATAAGCGGGGCGCATACGGCGCGTATCACTGGCACCGGGCCGGGCATCGTATTGGTGGAGGGGTACGACGCGGGCGCGGGCACGGCTGTGCGCCTGGTAAACTTCTCCGCGAGAAATCTCGCCGGCTCTGGCGAAGATATGCTGATCGCCGGCTTTGCCGTCTCGGGCACCGGTACGGTGAGAGTGATGGTGCGCGCGGTCGGGCCCACGCTCGACGCATTTGGCGTGCCGGGTGCGATGGCCGATCCGAAGCTGGAGCTCTTCGAATCCAATGGCGCGAAGGTGGCAGAGAACGACAATTGGAATGCCGAGGATGAAACCCGGTTTGCCTCCGTGGGCGCCTTCAAGCTCCAGCCGAACAGCAAGGACTCGGTGGTGGTGGCGCGCCTGACGGCAGGCAAGAGCTACACCGCCCAGATCTCAGGCGTGGGCGGCACCACTGGCGAAGCCCTGCTGGAGGTCTACGAGCTGAACGAACCGTAAAGCGGAAAACACGCGCAAGCCAGCCAGACGGGCTTGCGAGGATGCGAAACATGGGGTGGACTCTGCCCACCCCATGAACTCTGCGCGTGCTTTCCTCGTTACGATGGTCGTCGGTTGTCTGGCTGGCGTCGCGGAGGCGGCGTCCTCGAGCGCGGATTGGCCTGCTTGGCGCGGGCCAACGCGCGACGGACACGCGGCGGAGCAGAGCGCTCCCGTGAAGTGGAGCGAGGCGGAGGGTGTCGTCTGGCGTGCGGCGGTGCGGGGGAGAGGGCATGGCTCGCCCACGGTCGTGGGAGACCGAATTTATCTCGCCACGGCGGACCTGGAAAAACAGGAGCAACTGGTCATCGCCTACGAACGCAGGACGGGGAAGCCCGTATGGGAATCGGTCGTCCACCGGGGAGGACTGGAGGTAAAGGGACACAAGCAAGCTTCTCTCGCCTCGGCATCAGTCGTGTGGGACGGCGAGCGACTCTATATTAATTTTCTCAACGACCGCGCCATCCATACGACGGCGCTGGACGCCGCGGGCAAGATCGTGTGGCAGCGCAAGGTCGCCGATTTTCAGACGCACCAGGGTTTTGGGGCGTCGCCGGTCGTGCATGAATCGCTGGTGCTGGTGACAGCGGATAGTCGCGGCGGCGGAAAGATCGCGGCGCTCGATCGGAAGTCCGGCGCAGTCGTGTGGGAGCACGCCCGGCCGAAGATCGCCAACTACGCCTCGCCGGTGTTGATCACCGCCGGGGGCAGGACGCAAGTGGTGCAGTCGGGCTGCGATCTCGTGGCGAGCTTCGATCCGATGACGGGAAGAAAGCTGTGGGAGATCGAGGGCTCGACAGAAGAGACCGTGACCTCCCCGGTGACGGATGGACGACGGATCTTCGTGACGGGCGGATACCCGCGGAATCACTTGTCGGCGATCGAGGCCGACGGCTCGGGAAAGGTGGCGTGGGAAAATGGCACGCGCGTGTACGTGCCTTCGATGCTGGTGCGAGAGGGCTACCTCTATGCGATCCTGGATGCGGGGCAGGCGGTCTGCTGGAAGAGCGACACCGGCGAGGAAGTGTGGCGGGAGAAGGTCGACCGCGATTTTTTTGCGTCGCCAGTGATGGTAGGCTCGCGGATCTACGCGACGAGCCTGCGAGGCATGACCTCCGTCTTTGAGGCGACGCCGAAGGGCTTCAAACTGCTTGCGCAAAATCAACTCGGGGACGAGGCGCTGGCCTCGCCCGCGATCTGCGGTGGAAGGATCTATCTGCGGCATGCGAAGAAAGGAGATGCGCGACAGGAATACCTGTGGTGCATCGGGGAGTGAGGCCACGCAACGCGGGGGAGTGTGCGATGGAGCGAGCGAACGAGGAACGTGGCGGGCGCAGCCGACGCCTGGTGCGGTGGTGCTCCAAGGTGTGGGTGCCGCTGGCGGCGCTGGGACTGGATCTCGGCGCGGCGTTGGCCCCTGCGGCCGACCGGAGCGAGCGAAGCGTGGAGCTCGTGGCGTCGCCGGAAAAAGGCTGGCCGCAATTTCGCGGCGTGCGGCGCGATGGCGTGAGCGACGAGCGGGGGCTCCTGGCGACCTGGCCGGAGGGCGGGCCCAAGGTGTTATGGACGAGCGATGGCGCAGGGAATGGCTACTCGTCGCCGATCATCGCGGGCGGGAAAATATTTCTCACTGGCGACGACAACGGCGAACTCTTCGTCACGGCCTACGACATGGAGGGCAAGCGGCTTTGGCGGGTAAAACATGGGGATGCCTGGCTCAATCAGTACCAAGGCGCGCGCGCCTCGGTGACGTACAGCGACGGCTATCTCTATCTGCAAAACGCCCATGGCCGGGTGGCGTGCTTCGCCGCGGAGACGGGCAAGGAAGTGTGGGCGGTGAATGTCATCGAGCGTTTCCGCAGCGAGAATATCACGTGGGGGATCGCGGAGTGCCTGGCGGTGGATGAGCGTGCGGTGTATGCCACGCCGGGCGGACCGGAGGCCTTGGTCGTGGCGCTGGATAAGCGAAGCGGCGAGGTGTTGTGGAAGACGGCTCCCCTCCTTGGCGAGGAGGGCAAAGCGGACGGCCCCGGATATGCCGCGCCAATTCTGGTGAAGTTTGCGGGTAGGAGGCTTTTGATGGGCGCATCGTCGAAGCACCTTTACTGCGTCGATCTGGATGCCCGGGAACTCCAGTGGGCGCGCCCACGGCCGACCAGCTACTCGGTGCTCGCGATGTCGCCGGTGGTTGTGGGGGATGGCGTGTTTATGACCGCGCCCTTTGGCCCCGCCGGAGAGTTGCTGCGGCTCACGCCGCCGAGCGCGGCGGGAGGAAAGGTGGGCATCGCGCCGGGGTGGACGACCAAGCTCGACACTGCGCAAGGCGGGGTCGTGCACGCCGACGGCAGGCTGTACGGCGCTTATTATCCGCGGCGCGGTGGCTGGGCGGCACTGGATGCGAAGAGCGGCGAGGTGCTGTACGAGGCACCGGATTTCATCAAAGGCGCGCCCCTGTGGGCGGACGGGCGGCTCTACGCGCTGTGCGAGGATGGCTGGATGCTGCTGCTCGAGCCGACGGCCAAGGAGTTTGTCGTGCACGGTAAATTCCGCATGGCCAACGCGCGCGACCGCAATGCCTGGGCCCATCCGGTGATTGTCGACGGGAGGATGTACCTGCGCTACCAAGGCACGATGACGTGCTATGACGTGAAGGCCGGGGCAAGTGCCGGCGCAGCGCCGTGAGGCATGCCAGGGGCGTAAAAGCGCCCCGCGCGCCCGGCGAATATGCCGGGAAGCGAACGCGCTCGAAAGATATCCCTTGCGCTACGGCGGCGGTGGCGCATGGTTCGCGGCGGCCAGGTGCCATGCATGGGCAGGCGCGTGAACTCCGCCAGGACCGGAAGGTAGCAACGGTAACGACGTTCTCCCAGTGCCGTGGAGTGCCTGGCCACTTTTTTTTATTTTCGGATTTGCGCTTCCGGAGCGCGGATTTCTCCTAACCCGACGTGGCAGGCACCTACCAAGTCATCGCCCGCAAGTGGCGCCCTCAGACCTTCGACGACGTCGTAGGGCAGGATCATGTGGTGCGCACGCTGAAGAATGCGATCGCGCGCCAGCGCATCGCGCATGCCTATCTCTTTGTCGGACCGCGCGGCACCGGCAAGACCTCGACCGCGCGCATCTTTGCCAAGGCGTTGAACTGCACCGATGGACCCAAGGCGGATTTTTCGCCTGACGACCCGGCTTGCAAGGCCATCGCCGAGGGCTCGCACCTGGACGTGATCGAGATCGACGGCGCTTCTAACAACGGCGTCGACCAAGTGCGCGATCTACGCGAGACCGTGCGCTACGCGCCGGCTCAAGGTAAGTACAAGATCTACATCATCGACGAAGTGCACATGCTCTCGGCGGCGGCGTTCAACGCGCTGCTGAAGACGCTGGAGGAGCCGCCCGCGCACGTGAAATTCGTGTTTGCGACGACCGATCCGCAGAAAGTGCTGCCGACGATCGTGTCGCGTTGCCAGCGTTTCGACCTCAAGCCGATTCCGCCCGACCTGATCGTCGAGCGGCTGAAGAAGATCGGCAAGGAAGAGAAGATCACCGTGAGCGACGCCGCGCTCGCCTGCATCGCGCGGCTCGCCGATGGCGGCATGCGCGATGCGCAGTCGATCTTCGACCAGATGATTTCGTTCTGCGGCAACGAGATCAACGAGCCCGACGTGCTCGATGTCTACGGCCTTGTGGCCGGCGACAAGATTGCGGAACTCGCCGGAGCGCTGGCGCAGGCCGATCACCAAAAGATCGTGGCCATCGTCGACGAGTGCGACGCCGCCGGCCGCGATCTCGTGCGACTGCTGGTGGACTTGCAGGCGCTGGTACGCAGCGCGCTGCTCGACGCAATCGCCAAGGGCGGCAAGTCCGACCAACTCGGCGGCGTCGCGATGACGACCGAGCAACTCACTCGCCTCCTCGATGGCCTCCGTGAAGGCGAGGGGAGTGTGAAACTCGGCTTGGCGGAGAAGATCAATTTCGAGGTGACGCTGCTGAAAGCCGTGGAGGCCAGCCGGGCCCGTGCGATCGACAGCCTCATCAAAGAACTCGCCTCGCTCGCGGATGAGTCTCCAGCGGGGGCCGCCGATTCCGAAAAAAAAAAGGGCTGATTGACCGGCTCGAGGCAGGATTGAGCGCGCGACTGACCGCGCAGCCGCCGGTCTATGCCAAGACGCCGCCAAGCTCCAAGCCGCTGCTGCCGGTGCGGGTGGCGGCATTTGCGCCAAATGCAGCAGGAGCGAGCGCGGCTGCCGAATCGGCTGCGGCCGGGGCAGCGCCTGCCGTGGAGAATTCGCCCTTTGAAGACGAGCCGATGCCGATGGAGGAGGGGATGCCCGCCTTCGTCCCCGCAGCGGGCCTCGAGGGCGAGGCGCCGCAGTGGCCCGACGATGCAGCCGAGTCTGCTTTCCGCGCCGAGGCGCGCGATCGCGGCGAGACGGTGAAGGCCGCGCGCTCGACCGTGGACGCCGTCGAGGAGGCCGCAGAGGCCAAAGCACTGCCGAAGCTCGAGGAAATGGTGGAGAAGATCCCAGCCGAAGTGCGCGATGTGCTAGAAGATCTCTTCCGTGCAAAGTTCGTGCGCGTGCAGAAAATTCCGAAGCGCCTTTTGAAGTCGTAGGCCTGCCGCCCGCAGACGGCTATTCGATCCACTCCGAACCGATATCGGGCCGGCCTTGAGTGGGGAGCACAGAGAGGTAAGCATCGACGGACTGATCGGCGAAAGGTGGCATGAGGGGGAGTGGGGCACGTCGGTACAGCCCCTCGTGCACGCCTTCAAATTCATCGAGCCGCTTGAGGCCCTCCGGGTCGATCTCCCAGACTTCGCCGACAACGCCATCGGGATGACCGGCCTTGGCCGCGATAGCGGGATAGCCGCCCAGATCGGTGAGATGGTAGCCGGGCCCAGTGCGTGCGACGCCAATAAACTTCTGCCCGGCCATGTAGTGGTGGTTCTGGCAGCCGCGCTTCAGCGTGCCGTAGACGAAGAGCAGGGTGTTCATCGGTGTGTTTCCAAGAAGTCGCAAAACCCGCAAAAACCAAGCCAGCGGAGCGGAAGATGGGAGAGCGCCTCAGCTGCGCAGCGGGCGATGGTGTAGGGCGCGACCTGCGGGGCGAAATCGGACGGCACTAATAGGGTTGTCTCCGCCCTCCGTTTTGCGCCTCTTGGCGGCTACCCCTCTACCCCTTATGAAGACCGCGTTCCGAATTGTGTGCGGATGGTGCCTGCTGGCCTGGGTCGCCCTCCACGCTGCGCCCGCGAAGCGCCCGAATATCCTTTTCATCATCGCCGACGATCAGTCGCCGCTGGACCTGCGAGCCTACAACCCCAGGAGCGCGCTCGAAACGCCCACGCTCGATCGGCTCGCAGCTCGCGGGATGACGATCGAGGGAGCGTATCATATGGGGGCGTTTATGGGCGCGGTCTGCACGCCCTCGCGGCATATGGTGATGGATGGGCGCACGCTCTGGCGCCAGCCCGCGAGCTTGATGAATCGCGTGTACTCGGACTACGCGGTAAAGTGCCCGCCCGGTCTCGAACAGTTTACGCTGCCGGCGGTCTTCAATCGGGCTGGGTACGCCACGATGCGCACGTGCAAACTTGGCAACAGCTACGAAGGCGCCAACCAGCAGTTTACCGTGAGGAAGGATGCTTCCAAGCTCGGCAACACGGATGAGACGGGCAGCCCCTGGCATGCGCGGCAGGTGCTCGATTATCTGGGGGAGCGCGAGCGCGTGGACGCCACGGCCCGCCAGCCTTTTCTCATTTATTTCGGCTTCTCGCACCCCCACGACCCGCGCAACGCGGTGCCCGCGCTCGCGGAGAAGTACGGCGCAGTCAATCAGACGGACCCCGCGATCAAACTGGCGGTGAACTCCAAAGCACCGCCGCTGCCGGAGAACTACCTGCCCGCCCACCCATTTCCCATCGGCCATCCTCAACTCCGCGATGAAGTCGCAGCCGAGGGCGTGTGGGAACGCCGCGACGAGGCGACCATTCGCAACGAGATCGGGCGCTATTTTGCGTGTAGTGAATTGATCGATACCCAAATCGGGCGTGTGCTGGAAAAGCTGGCAGCCATGGGCGAACTCGAGAACACGTACGTCTTCTACACCGCCGATCATGGGATCGCCATCGGCCGCCATGGCCTGCAGGGCAAGCAAAGCCTCTACGAGCACTCATGGCGGGTGCCGATGATCGTGCAAGGCCCCGGGATCAAGCCCGGCTCCCGGGCGATGGGAAATATCTACCTCTTGGATGTCCTGGCGACGCTTTGCGATCTCGCCGGCGTGCCCGCACCAGAGACCAATGAGGGCACGAGCTTTCGCTCCGTGCTCGAGGGCAGGAAGGCCACCATACGCGATACGCTCTACGGGGTTTACTGCGGCGGCACCAAGCCCGGGATGCGCTCCGTGAGGCACGGTGAATGGAAGCTGATCAAGTATGATGTGCTGGAGGGCAAAGTGAGGGAGACGCAGCTCTTCAATTTGCAGGAAAATCCGCATGAGCTGCTGGCGCAGAATCTCGCGGCAGATCCGAAATTTGCGGCGAAGCGCCGGGAAATGGAGGCGCTCCTGCTCGCCGAGCAACGGAAATACGACGACCCGTACCGCCTTTGGGAGCAGCCGTCCGACGGTCTCACGCCGCCGAAGGCGGCCGTAAATTCACCTAAAGGACAGGCGAAGAAGAAGCAGTGACGTTGGGTGGTGCGGAAGCTCCACCTGCACGGGTGGGGGAACGGGTGTTGCGGTTGGCCGGTCCAACGAAGCATCATGAATTTACTCATTCTCATCCCGGCCGCGCTCGTCCTGCTCGCCATCATTCTCTATTTCAGTCGCGGCCGCAAAGCTCCCGGTAGCGGGCTGGGGCCGCGTGACGACCGTACGGAGCCGCAAGAACTGACGGGCGAAGAGCAATGGCGGCGTCGGCAGAAGCGGTGACGGGCAGATGAGAGCTTGAGGCGGCGCCAAAGGCTTCGCCTCCGCGCGATGATGGCGCGGCTCGAAGCGAACTAGGGAGAGTTCGCGGCCAAGTTGACTGCACGAAAAAGGGCGGGCCCGGGTGGACCCGCCCTGTAAACTTTTTGCTGGAAGCGCCTTATTTCAGCAGCATGTCCTTCACCGTTTTGCCGGCGGGGATCATGGGGAGCACGTGCTCGGTGTAGGGCACGATGACATCGAGGAGGTACGGGCCGTCGTGATCGAGCATTTCCTGAATGGCCTCCTTGAGCTCGCTCTTGAGGTGGACGCGGCGGCCCTTGACGCCGAAGCCAGCGGCGATCTTGACGAAGTCGGGATAGAGGCCGCCGAGGTTGTCGGGGCTGCCCACATTAGTCTCGTCGCCGAGGATCGTGTTGCCGCGGACGCTGCCGTAGAAGCGGTCTTCCCACTGCACGACCATGCCGAGATGCTGGTTGTTGAGGATCATCGCCTTGGCCGCGATCTTCTCGATGTGGCAGGTGGCGAGCTCCTGGACGTTCATCACAAACGAGCCGTCACCGTCGATGTCGATGACCTGCTTGTCCGGAGCGGCGACCTTGGCGCCCATGGCGGCGGGATAGCCAAAGCCCATGGCGCCGAGGCCGAGCGAGCTGATGTAGCGGCGCGGCTCATCGAAGCGGTAGAACTGCGCGGCCCACATCTGGTGCTGGCCCACGCCCGTGGTGATGATTGCATCGCCCTTGGTGAGCTCGTACAGCACCTTCACCGCTTCCTGCGGGACGATGTGCTTGCTCTCCTCGTAGCGGAAGGGGTGCTCCTTCTTCCACGTGGCGATCTGCGCGTGCCACTCCTTGGTATCGGGAGCGGTAAACTTGGCGGCGAGCTCGTTGAGGCGGCTGAGAGCGTACTTGATGTCGCTCACGATCGGCAGCACGGCGCGCATGTTCTTGTTGTGCTCCGAGGCGTCGATGTCGATGTGGACGATGCGGGCCTTGGAGGCGAAGTGCTTCGTGTCGCCGGTGATACGGTCGTCGAAGCGCGCGCCGAAGCAGAGGAGCAGGTCGCTCTGGTCCACGGCCCAGTTGCCGTAGGCCGAGCCATGCATGCCAAACCAGTGCATCGAGAGGGGATGCGTCTCGGGGAAGCCGCCGACGCCCATGAGCGTGGTCGCGACCGGGAGGTTGGCCTTCTCGGCAAACGCCTTCAGATCCTTGCTGGCCTCGGCGGAGATGATGCCGCCGCCGGCGTAGAGCACGGGGCGCTTGGCCTCGGCGATCAGTGCGAGCACCTGCTTGAGCTGGTCGTCGCTCGCCTTGGGCGTGTTCTGGATCGTGGGATTGCGGAATTCCACGGTCGCCGGGTAGACGGGCGTGAATTTCTTCTGCTGCACGTCCTTCGGGATGTCGATGATGACGGGGCCCGGGCGGCCGCTGCGCGCGAGGAGAAACGCCTCCTTGAAGATGCGCGGCAGGTCGTTGGCATCCAGCACGAGGTAGGAGTGCTTCACGATCGGCAGGGTCATGCCGTAGAAGTCGGTCTCCTGGAAGGCCATCTTGCCGATGTACTTCGAGAACACCTGACCGGTGATCGCGACCATGGGCACGGAGTCCATGAACGCATCGGCGATGGCGGAGACGAGATTGGTGGCGCCGGGGCCCGAGGTGGCCATGCACACGCCGACCTTGCCCGACACGCGCGAGTACGCCTCGGCCGCGAAGGAGCCGCCCTGCTCGTGGCGGGGGAGGATCACGCGGATCTTATCGGTGCGGGCGAGCGACTGGTGGAGCTCCTGCGAAGCGCCGCCGGGGTACGCGAAGACGACGTCTACACCCTCGCGGATCAGGCACTCGACGACGCAGTCGGAGCCCTTCATTTCGCGGCCGATCTCGGCCTGTGGAAACGCGGCGGGTGAGGTGGAGTCTTTTTTCATGGCTAGCGCTTTGTTTGAAAAAGCCGGAAAGTAAAAAGCACTCGGGCCGGGCTAGGCAAGCTCGGGAATAATGCAGGCCGATCCTTTTGATTCCCGGCCTTGACCCACAGACGGTTTCGACGGGCCAGACCGCGGCGCATCTGCTAGCCCACCCTGCCATGAAAAGCCGTCTTTTCACGCTCTTCGTCGCTGCGCTCCTGCTCTGCCAGACTGCCTTTGGGTGGCAGGCGAAACGCCCGGTGGGCGATCATCGCCTAGCCTTTCTGCTGGGCATGACTGGGTTTTGGGGAAAGGACGGTCTTTCGCCGGTTTTCCCGCAGGGGAAGGCCTGAACGAGACCCGGCAGCAGCTTGAGGTGCGGAAGTGATGCTAAAGTCGACCGGAGAAACCTGAAATAAGGGATTGGCGAACACCTTGGCGCGAACCACGTTGCCGGGATGCTCAAGCTGCTCTTTATCGGCGACATTGTCGGCCGGCCGGGCCGGGAAATCATCGCTGATCGTCTGCCGCGCGTGCGGCAGGAGCATCAGCTCGATTTTGTGATCGCCAATGGCGAGAATGCCGCCGCCGGTGCGGGCATCACGGGGGCTCTCGCGAAATCCATCCTCGATAGCGGCGTCGATGCGATCACGCTCGGCGATCACGTGTGGGACCAGCGCGGCTGGGAAAACGAGATCATGCAGATGGAGCGGGTCTGCCGGCCGGCCAACCTGCCGCGGGCGTGCCCGGGCTGGGATCATCTGATCATCGAAAAGCGCGGGTTTCGCGTCGCGGTGTTTACGGTGCTGGGGCGCGCGTTCATGAACATCAAGGCCGATTGCCCTTTTGAGACGGCCGACCGCATGGTCGCGCAGCTCAAGGCGCAGGCCGATGCGATCATCGTCGAAATCCACGCGGAGGCGACCGCGGAAAAGCAGGCGCTGGGCTGGCATCTCGATGGCCGCGTGACGGCCGTGCTTGGGACGCATACCCACGTGCCCACGGCCGATGGCTTTATCATGCCAAAGGGCACGGCCTTCATGTGCGATGTGGGCATGACGGGGCCTTACGCGAGTGTGCTGGGCCGCGAGATCAAGCCCGTGATCGCGCGGTTTCTCGACGGCATGCCGCGCCGGTGGGATGTGGCGAACGAGGATGTGCGGATATCCGGCGCGATCGTGGAGATAAAGGCCTCTTCGGCCAATGCGCAGAAGATCGAGTTGCTGACGGTGCGGGGCAAGACAGGCTGACACCACGGCATTTTCGCCAAAGAAAAATCCGGGCTTCGCAGCCCGGATCGAGATGGCCCGAGGGGCGCTCGGGAGCAATGAGGTGTACTCGTAAAGCGGTTACTCTTTCACGATCGTGAACCAATCGCGCTTCTCGCCTTTTTCGTTGAGGAAGGTGAATTCGAGCTTGAGGCCATCGACATCGACGACCGAGGAGCCGGCCTCGTTGAGCGAGAGGTAAAAGGCGGGGTGGTTGAGCTTCACGGGCCTGCTGCTCGCATGGCCGGCGCTGCCGGTGACGACGTTGATGTCGCCGGCGTTGGCGGTGCGAGCGCGGGGCTTCTTGTAGGCGCCCTGACCGTCGGGGCGGCCATCGATCTTTTGTTTCACGTGCTGCTCGGCGACGAAGGTATCGCTTTTGCCATAGTGGCCATCCATGAGCCACGAGCGTTCATAGACGTGGGAATGGCCAACGAGGATGAGATCGACGCCGCCCTTTTCGAGGACGGGGAGGAAGATCGCGCGCATATCATTCATGCGGCCAGCGCTGTCGCTATCCTTGTCCGAGTCGTGGGTACCCTTGGTGTAGGTGGGGTGATGGAAGAAGGCGATGATCCAGTCGCGCTTCGTGGCGGCGAGGTCGGCCTTGAGCCACTGCATCATGGGGCCATCGGGGGAGCGGTCGGAGTCGTGGGAGTCGAGGGAGATGAAGTGCACATTGGCGTAGTCGAAGGAGTAGTACGCCTCCGTGCCGGACATGACACCACCGGCCTGAGCCTGGGAGGGGAAGGTGAAGATATCGTAGTAGACGCCCGACTGCGTGATGGAGTTGGCGCTCTTGCCATCGTGATTGCCGAGACACGACCAGAGCGGCGTGGTCTTCAAGATGGTGGGGTACATGTCGAAGATGGCCTTCTGGTAGTCGGCCTCCGTGCCGTCGGGATAGGCGTTGTCGCCCAGGAGCAGGATGGCGTCGGTCTGGCGGTTGCCGTTGAACTTATAGTAGACGTCGCGCACGGCGGTCTGGACGGCGTTCTTGGTGCCGGGATCGCCGAGGATCCAGAAGCGACTGGGCTTACCCGGGCCGACAGGCGGAGGCGTGATGAAGCTGTTGACCTGGGCGCGGCCCGGGGCGTCTTCGCCGGCTTCCTTTTTCTTGGCATCAGGCGGCGGCACGGCCACGGCCCCGACGGCATAGTAGTATCTGGTGTTGGGCTGGAGATCCTTCAACTGCACGATGTGCTCGGTGGAGATGCCCTCGGCCTTCACGGACTTGGTGAGGGCATTGCGCTCGGTGCCGTAGGAGACCACGGAGGCCTCGGTGGCATCGGTACGCCAGCGAACGACCATGCTCGTCGGTGTGGCGGACTGGAGATAGGGGCCGCGAAGGATCGTCGTCGCCGCGTGGAGTGCGGGAGCGACCGCCAAGGCGAGCGCGAGGGAGAGGAAGCGGAGTTTCATGCAGGAAAGGGTGTGGCTGAGGCAGGGGGGTTAGGAGTTCGATAGCGCACACAGGGTGCGCAGCTCGAGAGCGAGCCGGGCGGTGTCGGGAGAGGCGCGAAGCCACTCCGGGAGCGCGTCGACAGCCGCGAGGGCGGCCGTGTAAGCGGCGCGCGCTTCGGCGGCGCGACCGGCACGGGAGAGGAGGTCGCCGCGACGCTTGAGCCAAGTCTCCTTGCGCTCGCTGAGATCGGCGAGGCTGACGAGGCGGGCGAGCGCCGCTTCGAGCCGGCCGGAGCTTTCCTCGAGCTCGAGCGCGCGGAGGTGGAGCGTATAAGCAGGGCCGATACGCGCGATGGCGGCATCGAGCGCGGCGATCGCCGCCGCGGGCGAGGGGAGCAGCGCGGCATGCTCGAGGAAGAGCTCGGGCCGGGGATTGGCCACGAGCGCCACGGCGGCGTCGAAATCGGCGAGCGCCGCGGCGCGATGGCCCTGCGCGGTGTGCGCGCGGCTGCGAAGAATCAGCGCCTCGGCGTCGCGCGAGTCGGCGGCGAGCGCGCGATCGAGGTGCGCGATCGCCTCGACGGGCTGGCGAGTAGCGAGGGCGAGCGCGCCGCGCGCGCGGTCGAGCCGAGGCAGGCTCGGAGCGAGCTCGGAGGCGCGGAGGTAGTTGGCCTCGGCGGAGACGGCATCGCCGTATTTGGCGTAGAGTTCGCCGCGTGCTAGGTAGAGCGCAGCGTCGTTGGGGGAGGCGGCGATGGCGGGGTTGAGGCGCGAGAGGGCGCTGGCGAGCTCGGGATGCGCGCGCAGCGATACCGCCGTGAGGAGGGCGGCGGCGGCGAGGGGCAGCAGGGCGCGAAGCACAACGAGAGTGAGGAGACCTATCGTCGAGGGGGCAACCCCAAGCGACAGGCGCGGCTATTCGTGACGTTGCACGAAAATAAGCAGGGCGTTTTTTTTAACCCGCCCTGGCTAGAGTCCGCCCGAACTGTGAAACGGCGGAGGGAGCTTCCGCCGGGTGCGACGATGCGAAAGAGCGGGTCAAAACCCGCCCTGCCTTACGTGTTGAAGCGGAAGAGCGCGACGTCTCCGTCTTGGAAGACGTACTCCTTGCCTTCGAGGCGGTACTTGCCGGCATCGCGGGCAGCGGAGACGGAGCCGAGGGTGGAGAGATCCTTGTAGGAGACGACCTCGGCCTTGATGAAACCTTTTTCGAAATCGGTGTGGATCACGCCCGCCGCCTGAGGAGCTTTGAAGCCCTTCTTGATCGTCCAGGCGCGCACTTCTTTCTCACCGGCGGTGAAGTAGGTCTGCAGGCCGAGGAGCGAGTACGTGCTGCGGATGAGGGAGGAGACGCCGGAGTCGTCGACGCCGAGATCCTTGAGGAAGCTCTTGGCATCCTCGGCGGAGAGGTCGATGAGCTCGCTCTCGATCTTGGCGCTGATTGGCACGTAGGCGGCGTCGTGGTGCGTGCGCACGTACTCGGCGACCTTCTGGACAAAGGGATTTTTCTCCGCGGTGGCGAGATCGCCCTCGGCAACATTGCAGGCGAAGAGCACGGGCTTGGCGGTAAGGAGCTGGAAGAGCTTCATCGCGGCCTTCTCGTCGTCGGTGGCGGCGAGGGTATTGGCGGTCTTGCCAGCATTGAGATGCGGCTCGAGCTTCTGCAGCAGCGCGACTTCGGCCTGGGCTTCCTTGTCGCCGGACTTGGCCTTCTTCTGGGTCTTGTCGATGCGCTTGGTGACGGCGTCGAGATCGGCGAGCACGAGCTCGGTCGTGATCACCTCGATATCGCGCACCGGATCGATGGCGCCCATCGTGTGGACGATGTCGCTATCCTCGAAGCAGCGGACGACCTGCACGATGGCGTCGACCTCGCGGATATTGGCGAGAAACTGATTGCCGAGGCCTTCGCCTTTGCTGGCGCCTGCGACAAGGCCGGCGATATCGACGAACTCGATGGCGGCCGGCACCACGACGTTGGTCTTGGCGATCTTCTGCAACACGGCGAGACGCTCGTCGGGCACGATGACCACGCCCACATTCGGCTCGATGGTGCAGAACGGATAGTTCGCCGCTTCCGCCTTGCGGGAGCGGGTGAGCGCGTTGAAGAGGGTGGACTTACCGACGTTGGGCAGGCCGACGATGCCAGCTTTCAGCATAAGGTGCCGACGTTCGCAGCCGGTGGCAGGGGCGGTCAACGGAAAAGCCCGGCAAGACGCGCAGCAGCGCGCCTGGCGGCGTCTCGTGCCCTCCCCGCCTGCGCGCTGCTACTTGTACTCGTTGCCGTGCCGGTCGCGACGGCGGCTGCGACCGTGCCGGTGCCGATGCCGGCGACGGCTGCGGCCGGGAAAGGAAGGGTCGGAGGTACCGTCGTCTTCACGGTATTTTAGGATGAAGACGACGAGGGCGCCTACGGCGACCAACACGGCAGCAGCCCAAATCCACGGGGGTATCGAAAGAGGTTCGGAGATATCGTCCATGGCGTACTGGGGGGCCGTTGGCGGAAAAGCGGGGCTGGTGCTAGATAGAGGTAAGTTCGGCTTGTTCTGCAACCTGCATTCCTGTCACAAGTGGTTTATGCAGGATGCTGACTAGGGGCTTGACACCCGGACGGCAGTGCGGTGTTTTTCCAACTTTTCCAAAGAAAGAACCGCTCGCAATTTTTCCGACATGGCTCTCAAAATTCGTCTTACCAAGGTTGGTTCCGTTCACCAGCCGCTTTATCGCGTGGTCGTCGCTGAGGCGCGTTCGCGCCGCGATGGCGCTGCGGTTGAAAACCTCGGCACCTACACGCCCAAGTCGAAGGGCAGCCCCGTCAAGCTCGACCTCGAGCGCGTTGATTACTGGCTGAGCAAGGGCGCCACGCCCACCGACACGATGCACGCCATGATCAAGAAGGCGCGTCGTTCGGCTGCTGCCGCTGCTCCCGCCAGCGCCTGAGTCGTTGACCAAGGTATGATAGGGCGTGCGGGAGCGTAAAGCTCTCCGCCGCTCGCGCCGAGGCCTCGGGGCTCCCGAGGCTTTTTTATTTCCGTCGCACCATGCCCCTTCAGATCGATCTGCTGACGCTTTTTCCGCGGATGCTCGATGGCTTTTTGGCCGAGAGCATTCTGGGGAAGGGCATTGCCGCAGGCCATCTGGGCGTAAAGGTCCATGACCTGCGCCAGTGGTGCACCGACAAACACCGCACTGCGGACGACCGGCCTTTCGGCGGTGGCGCAGGCATGGTGATGAAGCCCGAGCCCGTCTTTGCTGCGATGGAGCAGCTCCAGACGCCGGGCTGCCGCCGCATTTATCTTACGCCCGATGGCACGCCGCTCTCGCCGTCGATCGCACATCGTCTGTCGCAGGAAAAGCACATCATTTTCCTGAGCGGGCATTACGAAGGCATCGATCAGCGCATCCGCGATGGCGTGATCGACGAAGAGATTTCCATTGGTGATTACGTGCTGACAAATGGCACTTTGGCAGCGGCCGTCGTGATCGATGCGCTCGCTCGTTTCATCCCCGGAGTGCTCGGGGAGGAAAAGTCATTGACGCACGAATCTTTCACCAGCAAGTTGCTCGACTTTCCTCAATACACGCGTCCCGCCGAATTTCGGGGCATGTCCGTTCCCGAGGTTCTACTTTCGGGAAACCATGCCGCGATAGAAAAGTGGCGACACGCGCGTCAGGTGGAAAAGACCCGACTCGTTCGACCCGATTTACTCAATTAACACTCAGCCATGAACCCGATCATCAAGGAAATCACCGCCGCTCAGGTGAAAAAGGACATTACGCCGTTTAAGGTCGGCGACGGTGTGCGCGTGCACACGAAGGTGCGCGAAGGCGACAAGGAGCGCGTGCAGGTGTACGCCGGCATCGTGATCGCTCGCAAGGGTACTGGCATCCACGAGACCTTCACGGTCCGCCGCCTCAGCTACGGCGAGGGCGTCGAGCGCGTGTTCCCCGTGAACTCGCCCAACATCGAGAAGGTCGAGGTCGAGCGCGAGTCCGAGGCCATGAAGGCCCGTCTGTACTACCTCCGCCGCCGCACCGGCAAGGCCGCTGTCGCCGTCAAGGAGAAGGATCGCGCCGCCGAGATCCACGCGCAGCACGAGGCCGAGAAGAAGGCCAAGGCTGCCGCTGCCGCGCCCGCCGAGGCGAAGGCCTAAGGTCTGCGCTCAGTTTAATTTCGCGAAAGCGAGCCCTGTGAGGGGCTCGCTTTTTGTTTTTCGCCGGCCAGCGCCGAAATAGGTGCGTTAGCTCGCACTGTCCGCCGAAAGACCCGAGTGAGCCTCTGGCTCGCCCAAGGGAGGGAAAGGCGATGCCGGCTTTGCAGAAATGGGGATGAGGTGGTAGCTTCCGCCTACCTCGTGCCGGATCGAAGGTGGGTGGCGCGCCCGCTCTACCGGGTTCATGCTTCCGATGAGCGTCCTTAATAATCATGACAAAGGAATACGGACGCGTGTACTAAATTCTCCTTTCCCGCGGCGTCGGCGAGGTCTACGCCTTGGGAGACTTTTCAAACATGACACTGCAAACTCTCCTCCTTGCCAAAGCTGCCAATCAGGCCCGCGGTCTGGCAATCGACGCCGTCCACGCCTGCTCCTCCGGCCATCTCGGTCTGCCGCTCGGCGCCGCGGAGATAGGCGCAGTGCTCTTCGGCCACGCGCTGTCGCACAACCCCGAGTCGCCCCGCTGGCGCAATCGCGATCGCTTCGTGCTCTCCGCCGGCCATGGCTCGATGTTTCTCTACGGCTGGCTGCACCTCAGTGGCTACGATGTGCCGCTCGAGCAGGTGAAGAAGTTCCGCGCGCTGCACAGCATCACGCCCGGCCACCCCGAGTTTCATGAGACGCCCGGCGTCGAGTGCACCACCGGCCCCCTCGGCCAGGGCATCGGCAACGCCGTTGGCATGGCGCTCGCGGGCCAGATGTCGGCCGCGCGCTTCAACACCGCCGAGCATCCGATCTTCGACTACCATGTGGTGTGTCTCGCCGGCGACGGTTGCATGCAGGAAGGCGTCGCCATGGAGGCCATCGCGTTTGCCGGCCACCAGAAGCTCGATAACCTGATCCTCATTTACGACTCCAACGACGTCACGCTCGATGCGATGGCCGATAAGACGCAGAGCGAGAATGTCACCCAGCGCTTCAAGTCGATCGGCTGGGATGTGCAGACGGTCGACGGCCACGATATGGCCGCCTTCCTGAAGGCTTTCAACAAGGCGAAGAAGACCAAGAGCGGCAAACCGCAGCTCATCATCGCCAAGACTGTCATCGGCAAGGGCATCCCCGAGGTCGCCGGCACCGCCAAGGGCCACGGCGAGGGTGGCGCGAAGTTTGCCGACACTGCCCGCGCGGGCCTCGGCCTCCCGGCTGATCAGCACTTCTTCGTCAGCGACGATGTCCGCAATTATTTCGCGGAGCACAAGAAGCGCCTCGTGAAGGCCTGCAACAAGTGGTCCAAGACCTACAAGGCCTGGCGCGAAGCCAATCCCGAGAAGGCCGCGCAGCTCGATGCTTCGCAGAATTCTCCGTCGGCCACCGGCCTCCTCGAGAAGATCCCGGTGTTTCCCGCTGATGCCAAGCTCGCCACCCGCGCCGCGGGCAAGGATGTGCTCCAGCCCCTCGCCGCCGAGCTGCCCCTCCTCATCGGCGGCAGCGCCGACCTCTACGGCTCGACGCTCAACTACATCGCCGCTGACAAAGATTTCGACGCGAGCAACCGGGCTGGCCGCAATGTCCGCTTCGGCATCCGCGAGCACGGCATGGCCGCGATCGCGAACGGCCTCGCGTACGACGGTCTCTTCCGCCCGAGCATCGCGACCTTCCTGGTCTTCGCCGATTACTCGCGCCCCTCGATGCGCCTGGCCGCGCTGTCGAAGCTCCCGGTCATCTACATTTACACGCACGACTCCGTCGGCGTCGGTGAAGACGGGCCCACGCACCAGCCGGTCGAGACGGTCTCCGGCCTCCGCGTGATCCCCAATCTCGACGTGATCCGCCCGGCCGATCCCGAGGAGACGGCCGGCGCCTTTGCCGCCGCGCTCGAGCGCACCGATGGTCCGACGCTCCTCGCGCTCACCCGCCAGGCGCTGCCCAATCTTAACGACATCCCCGTGGCCTCCCGCCGCGAGGGCGTGCTCAAGGGCGGCTACATCGCCGTCAAGGAGACTGCGCCGCTCACCCACATCCTCATCGGCGCCGGCAGCGAGCTCCAGTACTGCGTGGCCGCCGCCAAGCAGCTCGGCGCGGGCGTGCGTGTCGTCTCGATCCCGTCCACCTCGCGGTTCGACCGCCAGTCGGCCGAGTATCGCGATAGCGTGCTGCCCTCTTCGTGCCGCAAGCGCGTCGCGATCGAGGCCGGCGTGTCCGCTGCCTGGTACAAGTACGTCGGCCTCGACGGCAAGGTCATCGGCATCGACCGCTTCGGCATGAGCGCCCCCGCGCCCACGGTCTTCAAGGAGCTCGGTATCACGACCGAGAACCTCGTGGCTGTCGCGCAGACGCTGTAATAGGCGAAGCGTACGACGGAATTTCGAAAGGCGGGCCATTGCGGCCCGCCTTTTTGTTTTTTGGGGAGGCTGGGCCGCTCGGGCGCAGTAAGGGGCGGGGTAGGGTGGTTGAGGGCAGGACGGGGCACCTGGAAAAAGATACCCACCCCCTTGAAATCGAGTCGGCAACCTCCGCTAGCACGGTGACCGGGAGTCGGCATCGATTTTCCCGGCTCCATCCTGACACGGAGGCTTGTTTGCGCTACACTGTGCCCCGTCGGGGTGGATCGGCGAAGTTTTCAACCAACGGAAGTTTTCAATCAAAAGAGACCATGCGGGTGCGAATAACCTACTCGGGAAAGGATGCAGCGTGGCCCGCGTGCCCGAGGCCCTCAGCGCCTGTCGCGCGGCAAAACTGCCGAGGAATCCTCCTCTATTTCCGCGATATTTCGCGCATCTCCGCGGATAATCGGGGCAAAAATGAATGAGATCCGCGGCGGACGAAACTGAGGTGGGTAGGGCCGGTGCGGCAGGGGCGCGCCCGTGGCCTCGGGCCTCCGGCATTCCTGCTGCACTCTCCGCCTGCCTCACCCGGCTGAGGCCCAATCAGTGGGTTACATTCTCATGACTCATCGCATTTCCACCTCTTCTCAGGTAGGCCTTTACTTTGTAAGGGGGCTGCCTGTCGGGCCCTTGTCATTAGATACAGTCGTGGCCTGATAATCCGGGCGATTGAGCAATAATAGGGAAAATCCCGGCTTGAAGTCTTCGTTAGCCCCCTAACTATCTGGCCCCTTACTTCTCGCCTATGCCGTTGCTGATGCTCAAGGACCTTCCGCGTTACGAGTGCCTGCTCGAGGCCTCGCGCGAGCTGCCCGACCTCGATCCGTCGGCGGCGGAAGTGTTTTTGCATCTCCTGCGTGCGGGCGACGAGGCGTTTCGCGTCGTCGAGGCTCATCTGGCGAAATATGACATCACTCAGGGGCGTTTCGGGGTGATGATGGCGCTTTGGGGCAATTCTCAACGCTGCGGTGGCGATACCGGCGCACCGCTCACGCCGGCTGAGCTGGCCGAGCGCACGGGCGTCACGCGCGCCACGATCACTGGTTTGGTCGATACGCTGGAGGCCTCGGGGTACGTCACGCGCAAGCCGCATCCCAATGATCGCCGGATGATGTCCGTCGGCCTCACCAGAAAGGGTGACAAGCTCCTCGCTACGATCATGCCCGAGCACTTCCGGCGGATGGCCTGGCTGATGGGCCCGCTGAGCGAGGGCGAGCGCAAGGAGTTTGTCCGTCTGCTCCTCAAGGTCCTCGAGCGCGCTGCGGAGGAGCCGGATGCCGCCACTTTGTCTCGTTTGCCTAAACCGTCTGCGAAAGCCCGGGCGGCGGGCTAGGTCGTGTCCAATCAAACCTAGCTCGTTCGTCTACTTACCACACCACCCACCATGTTCAGAAACGTCCTCCTCTTCTTCGCCGGTGTCATCGGCGTCATACTGCTGGTCGCCCTGCCGTTGGGCCTCACTAAGTATTCCCAGATCCAAGCCATGATTCGCGGCGGCGCGGAGATGGCCGCCAATATGCCGGCGACTGTCGTCACGGCCGCGCCGGCCAAGGCTGACACGTGGGGCAACAGCCTCAGCGCGCCCGGCTCCCTCGATGCCGTCCAGGGTGTCACTGTATCGGCCGAAGTCCCTGGTAAAGTCGTCAAAATCGCCTTCGAACCCGGCGCCAATGTAAAAGCTGGGGACGTGCTTGTGCAGCTCGATATCTCCACCGAGCAGGCGCAGCTCGCTGCCGCCGAGGCCACCGCTAAACTCGGTAAGGCCAACCTCGATCGCGCCCGGGCGCTCCGTAAAGATAATACCAACTCGCCCGCCGAGCTCGACGCCGCCGACGCCGAGGCCAAGCAGGCCATCGCTCAGGCCGAGACCATCAAGGCCATGATCGCCAAGAAGACCATCCGCGCGCCTTTCGCCGGTCGCCTCGGTCTCCGCCAGGTCAACCTCGGCCAGATTCTCCGCGAGGGAGACCCCGTCGTAAATCTGCAGACCGTCGATCCGATCTACGTCAACTTCTCCCTCCCGCAGCAGCAGCTCGCGCAGCTTGCTGTCGGCACGGATGTGGTGGTGACGACTGATGCCGCTCCCGGCGTGAACTTCGAGGGTAAGATCAATGCGATCAGCCCCGAGGTCGATGCGCTCACGCGCAATGTCCGGGTGCAGGCCACCATCAAGAATCGCGGCGATAAGCTCCGCCCCGGTATGTATGCCAATGTGAGCGTCGTTCTGCCCACGCAGACCTCCGTCCTCACCGTCCCTGTGACTGCGGTGCTCTACGCGCCCTATGGCGACTCCGTTTTCATCGTCGATGAGAAGAAGGATGAGAAGTCGGGCAAGACCCAGATGACTCTCCGCCAGCAGTTCATCCGCATCGGCGGCGCGCGTGGCGACTTCGTCAATGTGGTCGATGGCATCAAGCCGGGTGAAGTGATCGTCACCTCCGGCGTCTTCAAGCTGCGTCCCAACATGCACGTCCAGATCGACAACAAGCTCGCGCCCAAGGCTGAGCTGTCGCCCAAGCCCGAGAATAAGTAAGTCGTGTTCAGGTAGTGTAGCCGAGTGGTGCGCGCTCCCACCCAGCGCGGTGCGCACCGGCCTCATACCCAACCGCCATGAAATCCTCCTTCACAGATCTCTTCATCCGCAAACCCGTCCTGGCGATCGTCGTCAATTTGGTGATCGTCATCGCGGGTATCCAGGCATGGCGCTCGCTTTCCGTGCGCCAGTATCCCCGAAGCGAAAATGCTTCGGTCGTCATCAGCACGGTCTATGTCGGCGCGAGTGCCGAGCTCGTCCGTGGCTTCGTCACCACACCACTCGAGCGGGCCGTCGCTTCTGCGGAAGGCATCGAGTACATCGAGTCCAAGAGCCTTCTTGGCTACTCGACGATCAATGCCCGCCTGAAGCTCAACTTCGATACTACCAAGGCGCTCGCTGATATCACCTCCAAGGTGAATCAGGTGCGTAATGAGCTGCCGCCGGAGTCCGAGATTCCGTCGATCACGGTCCAGTCGGCCGACTCGCAGTTTGCCTCGGCGTACCTTGGCTTCACGTCGAGCATCCTCTCGCAGAGCGAGATTACCGACTACATCGTGCGCGTCGTGCAGCCTCGCCTCGCCGCGGTCGCCGGGGTGCAGCGCGCCGATATCCTCGGTGCGCGCACGTTTGCGATGCGCATCTGGCTCAAGACCGATAAGATGGCGGCGCTCAATATCAGCCCGGCCCAAGTGCGCCAGGCGCTCGCGTCGAACAACTATCTTGCAGCCATCGGCAGCACCAAGGGCTCGCTCGTGCAGGTCAATCTCACGGCCAATACCGATCTGCACTCGGTCGAGGAGTTCAAGCGGCTCCCGATCCGTGAGCAGAATGGCGCGGTCGTGCGCATCGAGGATATTGCCGAGGTCGTGCTCGGCGCCGAGGATTACGATACCGAGGTGCGCCAGACCGGCCAGACCGCTGTCTTCATGGGCATTTATCCGCTGCCCAACGCCAACACCGTCGACGTCGTCAAACGCGTCCGCGTCGAACTCGAGGGTGTGAAGAAGGACATGCCCAACGGCCTCGAGGCCAGCATCGGCTACGACGCTTCCGAGTACATCGACAATGCCATCAACGAGGTGGTCCACACGCTCGTGGAGACACTGGTCATCGTCGTCATTGTCATCTTCCTCTTCCTCGGTTCGTGGCGCACCGTACTCGTGCCGGTGATGGCCATCCCGATCTCGCTCATCGGTGGCGTGTTCCTCATGCAGACCTTCGGGTTCACCCTCAATCTGCTGACGCTCCTCGCGATCGTGCTCTCCGTAGGTCTCGTGGTCGACGACGCCATCGTGGTGGTTGAGAACGTCGAGCGTCACCTGCGTGAAGGCCGTACGCCCTTCGATGCAGCGCTGCTCGGCGCACGTGAACTCGCCGGCCCCGTCATTGCCATGACGATCACGCTCGTCGCGGTGTATACTCCCATCGGTCTGCAAGGTGGTCTCACCGGCGCGCTATTCCGCGAATTTGCGCTCACTCTCGCGGGTGCCGTAACGATCTCCGGCATCGTCGCCGTGACGCTCTCGCCCATGATGGCCTCCAGCCTCCTGCGCAGTGCTGCCGACGAGGAAAAGGGTTTTGCCGGCTGGGTGAATCACAAGTTCGACGCGCTGCGCGATGCCTACGGTCGCACACTCGATCGCTCGCTGAATCTACGGCCCATGATGTACGGCATCTGGCTCCTTACGGGCGTTTGCGCGTACTTCATGTACACGAACTCTCCGGATGAACTGGCGCCGGCCGAGGATCAGAGCGTGATCTTCGGTATCATCAACGCTCCGGCCAATGCCAGCGCCGATCAAAAGAGTTTCTATGGCAAAGCCGCCGAGGAAGCCTTCCTGAGCACCAAGGAGCGAGACCTCACCTTTCAGCTTCTCTTTCCGCCGTCATTGGCTGCGGCAATGGGTGGCGATGGCTTCAGCGGCATGGTGGTTAAGCCCTGGCAGCAGCGCGACCGCTCCGTCTTCCAGATACTTCCTGAAGTGCAGGGCAAACTCTCGCAGGTCCCCGGCCTCGAGATCTTCCCCGTCACCCCGCCGGCCCTCCCCGGTGGCAGCAATTTCCCCGTCGAGTTCGTTATCGCGGGTACCGCTGAAGCGCCGCAGTTGCTCGAATTTGCGAATCAAATCGTAGGTAAATGTATGAGCGAACCTGCCGCCCAGGGCTTGTTCTACTTCCCGCCGATGATCGATCTGAAGATTGACCAGCCGCAGTCCGAAATCGTCATCGACCGCGAAAAGGTCGCCTCGCTTGGCCTCAGCCTTGCGCAGGTGGGTGCCGACCTCGCTTCGGCGTTGGGCGGAAACTACGTCAATCGCTTCAACATCGCTGGTCGCAGCTATAAGGTTATTCCGCAGATCGAGCGTTCGGAGCGTCTCACGGCCGATCAGCTTCGCGATATCTACATCACGGGGCCGCAGGGTCAGCTCATTCCTGTGAGCACGATCGCGCACATTAAGAACGAGACCGTGCCGCGCTCGCTCAATCGCTTCCAGCAGCGCAATGCAGTCAAGATCTCCGGAGCCACGGGCCAACTCGGCGCAGCGCTAGCCTTCCTGGAAAAAACGGCGAATGAAGTGCTGCCGGCCGGCTACAGCATCGATTACACGGGCGAATCCCGCCAGTTCAAGCACGAGGGCGGCAAGTTCGTCCCTGCGCTGCTACTCTCCCTGGTGCTGATCTTCCTGGCGCTTGCGGTGCAGTTCAACTCGTTCCGCGATCCGCTCGTGATTCTCGGTGGCTCGGTGCCGCTCGCGATGTTTGGCGCGCTCGTCTTCACCTTCCTGAAGATTCCCGATCCCAATACGCCCTTCTGGACGTCTGGCTGGACCACCACGATGAATATCTACGCCCAAGTCGGTCTGGTGACCCTCGTCGGCCTGATCGCCAAAAACGGCATCCTCGTCGTGGAATTTGCCAATCACCTCCAGGAGCAGGGCCGCTCCAAGCTCGATGCGGTGCGCGAAGCTTCCCGCACGCGTTTCCGCCCCGTCTTGATGACCACCGTTGCCACGATCGCGGGCCACTTCCCGCTGACCTTGGTCGATGGCCCCGGCGCCGCGGCCCGCAATGCCATCGGCCTTGTCCTCGTGGGTGGCATGACCATCGGTTCTATCTTCACCCTCTATGTGCTGCCTGCGGTCTACGTGCTCCTCGCCAAGGATCACTCCAAAGATCCCGTGAAGCACACGTCTTCCGAGCTTGCTGCGGCCGAGTCCATCCCGGCGAAATAAACCTGTCTGCTGTCTATGAAATTCACCCGATACCACTTGTCACCGGTCGCCGCTTCGCTCGCCGCGCTCACGCTCTCGTGCGTGATCGCCCAGGCCCAGCCTGCGCCGCAGCAGCCGGTGCCTGAATCGCTCGACCTCAAGACGGCGATCGGCTTTGCCCTGCAAAACAACTTCGCGATCCGCCAGGCCCGCGAGCGCATCAAGCAGCAGGAGGGCGTTGTCATCGAGGTATCCTCGAGCGCGATCCCCAATGTCGGCACCAGCGCGAGCTACCAGCGCAACGATACCGATATCAGCCAGAGCTTCCCCGCCAGCGACCAGACCTGGCAGATTAGCCTCACCGCTTCGCAGGTGTTGTACGCTGGCGGCGGTGTGCGCTCGGCGATCCGCAGTGCCAAGCTCACCCGCGAGGCGGCTGTGCTCGATCTCCAGGCGACCATCAACGAGGCGCTGCTCCAGGTACGCACGGGCTTCTATGCGGTGTTGCTGACGCGCGAGCAAATCAAGGTGCAGGAGTCCAATCTCGAGCTGCTTCAGCAACAGCTCAAGACGGCGACAGACCGCTACGAGGCGGGCACCGTATCGAGCTTCGAAAAGCTCCGCGCCGAAGTCGCGGTGGCCAACGCCAAGGCGCCCCTGATCACCGCTCGCAACGACTATCGTCTCGCGATCGAGGCGCTGCGCCAGGCGCTCGGGTTCACCACCAATACCCCCGAGTCGATGCGCAAGGTGCCGGAGTTTGTCGGCTCGCTCGAGTACACCCCGCAGTCCTACGATTTGCAGGCGGCATTCGAGTCGGCCCGTGCCAAGCGCCCTGATCTCGAGCGCATCGTCAAGCTCACGGAGGCTGGCGAGCAGTCGGTCAAGACGGCTCGTTCCGGTTACCATCCCAATGTCTCCGCGTTTGGCGGCTGGGCGCTGCGCAAAGGTACGACGGATAGCTTTGGCGATTCCAATAACGGCTGGCTGCTCGGCGTACAGGCCCAGTGGAATATCTTCGATGGCCGCGCTACCGCGGGTCGCGTCGCGCAAGCGAGGTCGGCCCTCGAGCAAACGAAGCTCGGTCTCACCGAGGCGCAGCTCGCTGTGGAGGTCGAGGTCCGCCGCGCTCACTCACAGCTTCAGCAGGCCACAGAGCTGGCGGAGGCTTCGGCCCGAGTCGTCGAGCAGGCGACCGAGGCCGTCCGCCTCGCCAACGCCCGCTACAGCGCCGGCACCAGCACTCAGCTCGATGTCCTCTCCGCTCAGGTCGATCTGACCACGGCGAAAAACAACCAGTTGCAAGCCTACTATAACTACAACGTCGCCATCGCCGCCCTCCGCAAAGCCATGGGCCAGGCCGACGACTTTGTAACCAATACGCGGTAAGGGATGAGGAGCAGGCTGCGAGGGATGTTCCAGCCCCTCGCGCCTCTCTTCCCCCGAGCTAGCCCACCAGACAACGGCGGTCGCCCGACCGCCGTTTTTGATTTCGGGGGATGGGGGCGGATTTCGCCCCTAAGATGGCTGAAATTTGAATATTTGCGGGAGGATTTTCGCCAGAGGATTGTCTTTGCTAGGCTGCTTCCAGCCCAACTCCTAGGGTGTAGGTAAGGGGTTGGCGTTCAAAATTTTTCCCATACCGTCTCCGAAACTCTCCGGTTAACGTGGTGTCCTTTGGTACGCCCATGAGTCGCTTCCGGCTTATATCAGTCATCGCGCTTGTCCTCATCGCGATGGTGGGGCTCGTCGTGGCCATCGGTTTCAGTTCGGCCTTTCAGACGTGGGCGACGCGTCGGTCACTCGCGGCGCGGGCGGAGCTGGGCACGTCGATTGCCCGGGTGGAGGCGGGACTCAGGAAGGTGGAACTGGAGGATCTCCGCTACGAAGGGCCGCGTGCTGTGCTCACCGTCCCTCGAATAGAGGCTCACGTGGCGATGTTCGATGCGTTGGTGTCGGATCGGCTCACGATCTCCCGACTGCTGGCCAAAGGCTGGACTCTCGACCTCACGAAGACCCCGGCCGGCGGCTCTGCCGGGCAGCGCCTCTCGAGCCCCGCACTGGCACCGCGCGGGCCTGCGGGTAGCGGCCCAGCTGCCGAATCCCAGCCCGCGGCGCTCGCAGCTCACGTGTTTGCCGGTATATTCGATCATCTCCGCCTGCCTTTCGATTGCGCGCTCGATGGAGTGGATCTTGAAGGCGTAGTGCTTTTACCGCGGGAGCGGGGTCGTATGAAGGTCACGATTCGCGGGGGCGGGCTCGCTGCGGGCAAGGAGGGAAAGTTCGACGTGGTTGCCGAGGCGGTGCTGGCCGATGCCAAGGTGGCCGCCGTCCGCGCAGATGCTGCGCTCTCCGCCACCATGGATACGCCTCGCAGCTTTACCCAGCTTGCCCTCCGGATGGAGGCGGCGGCGCAGGGCACGTCGTTTCCCGACGGGGTGAAGCTCCATGCCGGGCTCACCGCGGCGCGTGCGGCTGCTGGCGAGACCTACTCTGTCACCTTGGTCGCAAAAGACCGGCAACTCGCCTCGCTCAAAGCCGATCTCCCGCGCGACGCCAGCCGGCTTGATGGCATCTGGAAGCTCGATGTGCGGGAGGCAGATCTGGCGCCCTTTTCGCTGGGGCATCCGCTGCCGGCCTTCACGGCGGTGGGCGAGGGGCGATTCGACGCCGATGCGCAGTTCGCCTCCCTGCATGCTTCGGGTAAACTCTCCACCACGGCGAGCCGCCTGGAGGTGCTGCATCCCTCGCTCGCAGGCATCGGCGCAGTGAAGCTGGGGGGGCAATTCGATCTTGCGCGGCGCGGCGCCGCGCTCGCGGTGCAGCAGCTCGAGCTCACGGTCTCGGCGGCGCAGCCGGTCGCTACCGTCTCCGCACTGCAAGGCTTCGAATACGACGCCGCGCGCGGCGAACTGCGTGCGGCCGATGCATCGCGCGAACTCGTCGGCATCGCATTGCAGGGTATGCCGCTGGAGTGGCTGCGCCCGCTGCTGGGCGATGTCAGCGCGAGTGGCGGCGATGTGCGCGGCGAGCTGGTCGCCGTTGCCCGCGCCGGGGGATTTGGCGTGCGCACTCGCACTCCCCTCGAGGTGGATCGCCTCTCCGTGGCCCGCTCGGGTCGTCCGCTCGTCAGTGATCTCTCGGTTTCGCTGCTGGCTGCGGCGGATTACACAGCGGCCGGCTGGCAGGCTGATATCGGCCGGCTCATCTTGCGCGCGGCAGGCGAGCGCCTAGCGGAGTTTGAGGGTAAGATCGGCCAGCTCGCGGGCGCCGCGCAACCGCTGAAGGCAACGGGGAAAGTCGGGGCCAAGCTGGGAGCCGTGGGTCGCCAGCCCTTTGCCGCCGGTGTGTCGGCGCTGGCCGAGGGGGAGGCTGCGCTGGATTTCGTCGCCAGCTTTGGCGACACGAAGGAGCTGCAGGCCGCGCTTACCTTGGTCTCGCTATCCGCGTCGGTCGATGGTCGCTCGTTGGCATTGCCCCGTGTCTCGGCCGATATCCGCGCCGATATCGCGGCGGGCGGTAAGATCGCGCTGCGGTTGCCGCTCGTCGTGGAGCGAGATGGCCGTAAGTCCGATCTCCTGCTCGCGGGCTCCATCGCCCCCGAAAAAGACAAGGCCCGCGCCGTCGAGGCGCAGCTCACCAGTACGTTTCTGGCGCTGGAGGACGTGAAGCTCCTCGCCACGGTGTTTACTCCCTCCCTGGCATCGCCTGCCGATAAGTCTAAGCAGCCCGCTCCCCCGCCATGGGCAGGCCTGCACGGCTCCATCACGCTTCAGATCAAAAAACTTCTCTCCTCGGGGAGTTTCGAGCTCAGCGATGTCGGTGGCAGCGTGCGGATCGACGCCGGAGCGCTCAAGATCGAGACGGCCCAAGCCGGTTTCGGCGAGGCTGGCCGCGCTGCGCTCAGTGGCCTTGTCACCTATTCTGCAGGTGCGGTGCAGCCTTATGCACTCGAGGCCGAGCTCACGCTGCGGGATTTCGACTCCTCGGCCTTGCTTCTGCCCGGCGATCCCGGCCAGCCGCTTCTGGTGGAGGGCCGTTTCGATGTCGCGGGGAGGTTGATGCACCGTGCCGCCGACCTTTCGAGCCTTGGCGCACTGGCCGGAGATTTTGCCCTTACAAGCAAGGGCGGCGTCTTCCGCGGCCTCCCTGTCAACGCCGCGCGACTTGCCGAAAATAGCAGCAAGATCGCCAGCTGGCTGTCATCGATCGGACTCTACGGCCGCAAAGACTCCGCCGACATGGGAAACAAATCGCAGGCCGTTTCCGAAATGGCCAAGATCCTCAATACGATCGCGTACGATCAGTTGAGCTTCACCGTTTCGCACGACTCCGAGCACACGCTTGCGGTGCGCGACTTTGCCCTCATCTCCCCGGAGTTGCGCATCACCGGCTTCGGCTCAGCGGAGCCAGCCGCCGACGTTTCGCTCCCGCACAGGTCGCTTTCGATGCAGTACGCGCTCCGTGCCCGCGGCCGCGCGGCGGAGTTGCTGAAATACCTCGGCGCGCTGGATGGCCAGGCAGACGATCTCGGATACTCCGCCTCGACGCTGCCGCTCACCGTCAAAGGCTCTCTCGCCCGGCCCGATACCACGGAGCTCAATGCCAAACTCGCTTCCCTCGCCGTCGAAAAGGGCGGGGTCGGCGACCGCGCCACGGAGTTTTTCAACCGTCTGATGGGCGGTGGCAAGTAGAGCGACCGCTCAAGCTACGCCGCAGCCTCCACCGCACGTGGCGCCACCTGCCATCGCACAAATCCCGCCGCCGCGCCGCACATCAATCCAACGAGATGCGCGAGGGGGACTGGGGCGTAGCCGATGCCGCTGGCGAAAACAGTGCCGCCCGAGGCAAGCTCGCTGAGGCATTTCGCGCCAAAGCCCGCGAGCGCTGCCAGCGCGATCAGCTTGGGCGCGAGCCCTCGGCGCTGGAGCAGGCCGGCCCCGAGGAGGCCGCCCAACGCGGAGTCCAGCCCCGAGAGTCCGCGGTAGGTTTCAAACTGCGGTTGCCACAGTGCCACGGTGGGAGTGATGGCGCACGCTGCGAGCGTGAGGGCGAGGGCGGTGCGAGCACGGGATACGCGCTCGCACGCCCAGCCCAGCGCCACGAGCGCGCCCACGTCCCAGGCGAGGTGATTGGCCCCGAAGTGGGTGAGATGCGCCGTGAGCCACCGCCACACCTCGCCGCTCCCTGCAGCGCGATCATACTGCAGCAGCCTGGTCGCGCCGGGGATGGCATGCACGGCGACCGCGAGCACGCCGAGATCGAGGGAAAGGAATGGAAGGTGAAAGCGCATCGCAAGTGGGCGGCTTTTTAGCCGCCTGGATCGAGTCAATCGGACGGTGTGTGGCCTCTCATTGCTTCGACCGCCCGCCGCGGCAGCGGCCAAACCACACGCCGGCCACGATGAGGGAGCCCATCGCGATCAGAAAGACCACGTCGCCGCTGATATCACCCCCGCCCCCGCCACGGGTGGGGCGCGAGACATGCGGCGCTTGCGAGGGAAAGGTCGGCTGCGCCGCATCGACCTGGGCTTGGCGCGCGGGCTGCCCGGCGCGGACCGACTGCGCGGTGCGCTCGAGCGCGATGCGCTGCTGATTGTTGCGAGCGATGCCGCGGCGGGCGTGCGATGCATCGTCGAGCACGATCATCGCGGTGTGGTCGGTCACCAGTTGATAGTTTACGCCGAGCATCTGGATGGCGTCGCGTGCCTCGGTGGCAGGCAGGAAGCCGGCCGACTCGTTGGTCTCGATCTGCTCGATGAGCGACATGGCCCAGAGGCGCTCGATCTCGGGATTCTCCGTGTCGATCTCGGGCAGGTTGACCGTGGTTGTGTACGTTTTGTCCTGGCCCGTGAGCGAGGCCTTGAGCGTGACGGTGGTCGGGCCCGCGCCTTCGTAGCGACCGAAGAGCACGAGCTGCTGGCCGCGGTAGATCTTTTGCGGGTTGTGGCCGGTCGTATCGTAAACGCGGATACCGTTGCCGAACCTGAAGCTCGCATGGTGTAGCGCCTCGTGGGTGATCTTGCTCTTGGCGAGCATGAGCTGGCCCACGATGTCGTCGTCGTTGGACACGCCGGCGTAGAAGCCGCCCGTGGCGTCGGCGATGGTGCGCATCAGCGGCCAGTTGGCGCTGTTGCCCATGAGGAAGCTGAAGAGGCGCACGTCGACCTGCTTGAGCAGCTTGTGGAAGTCAGCCGGGTTTACGAGGCCTTGGTTGGCGACGCCGTCGGTGACAAGCACGAGGCTGCTCGCGCGGTCGGCATCGAGATCCTTCAGGCCGAGCGCGATGCCGGCGTAGAGATTGGTGCCGCCGGTGGGCGTGAGGAGCTTTACCGTCTCGATGGCCTTCTGGGCGTTCTCAGGAGTGGCGACGGTCCAAGGCATGACCACGCGAGCGGAGTCATTGAAGGTGACGAGGCGGAAGCGGTCGTTGGGCGACATCTTGCTGAGCGCCTGGGAGACGCCGTTGGCGAGCGTGCGGAGCTTACCTTGCATCGAGCCGGAGACGTCGAGGATGTAGGTGTAGTCGGCGCCCTGCGTGAGCGGCTGCAGATCGATGCCGGGCGTGACAACCATCATGAAAGTGCCCGGCTTGTCCTTGCCGGCCCGGTAGGGGATCACTTCGACGCGGCCGGGCAGGTTATCGGCGAGGCGGTAGTAAAAGACGAAGTCCTTATCGAGCTTCGCCCCCGGGCGATCGAGCGTGAGCTTGTAGTGGCCGTCAGCGAGCTTCTGCGTGGCGACGGCATTCTCGAAGCCGGGCGCGCGGACATCGGTGACAGGCCAGGCCGACTTGAGCTCGACGTTGATCGAGAGCGTGCCCTCGACCTGCGTGTTGGCGGTCCAGAAGCTCTTCGCGATATCGTCGGTGCCGCCATCTTCGAGCGGGTAGAGGTAGCGGCCGACCCCGGTGTCGATCTCGATGGGCTGATAGTAGACGAAGCGGAGCTTCACCTCCGCATTGGCACGCACGGGCGCGACCTTGAACTCGTAGGTGAGGAAGCTGTTTTTGGTCGCCAGGCCGGCGTCGTTGCCGGCCTTCGTCTCCTCCGCGTAGGCTTTCTCCGCCTCGGCCTTGGGGAGGACTTCGCCGTTGAGCGTTTTCTCGCCGGTCACAATGGTGACTTCCGAGAGGCTTGCGCTCTTGGGTACGGGAAAGGCATAGAGCGCCTCCAGGTCGGCGGCATTCGGGTTAAAAAATGTCTGGAGCACCTCCGTCTGAGCGAAGCCGTTGTTGAGGGTGACATTGACTTGGTGCGAACGGATCTGCACCGGCTGTTGCGCTGCGCCAATAGGGGTCAACGTGCCTGCGGCGCGAAGTGCCGAGGTAGCGGGGAGCAGCGCAGCGAGGGTGGCGAGGGCGAGTAGTTTTAGTTTCATAATCGTCGGGGACGTCTGCCTCCTTTTGCTCGGGCTGTGCCAGTCAGTTTGCTATTATCACTAGATATTCACATTCAATAACTTGCGTTAATGGCTAGCTATTGAGCTTCAGTTCAGCTAGACATAAAATGTCTAGCGACAGACAAAATATGTCTAAACGACCGCCCCTGTTTTCTCCGTCGGATCGCGCTTTTGCCGAGGCCATGAGGCGGGTGAATGCGTGCAGCCCCTTCTTGCCGGAGCGCATAGCGGCGGAGCGTGCGGCCTTGGGTCCGGAGTTTGCGGAGCGCGATGCCGATTGGAACACCCGGCCACCCGCTGAGTACTCGAGCCCCAACCATGCGAGGTTGGTGGCCCACTGTGGCGAGATTGCGGATCGCGCGCGAATGGCGTGGCCGAAGGATGGCGGGATCGCGCGTGACGATGCGGCCCTCTATGAGGCCGTGGTGGGCTACTGGTTATACCAGAGCTACGCGTCGCGTTTCGATGGCTTCATCCTCGCCGCATTCGAAGGCCGGGGTGGAGAGCGGGTGGATTTCTACCCGGCGTTTCGCGCGGATGCCGAGGCGCGACTGGCGCTGCCCGGCTTGTCCGAGACATTTGGCGCCCTGGATGTGCCGCATCTCTTCGCGAGTGCATTTCAGCTGAGGCGGGCGTTTCACAACATCTTCCGCTCCCTCGTCGGAGGCTCTGCGCCGATGGCACGGCTGCGCGCAGCCATCTGGCAGTCGATCTTCACGCATGATCTCGCGCGGTATCGACGCGGCTTGTACGCACGGATGGCGGATTTCTCCACGCTCATCACCGGGCCCTCCGGCACGGGCAAGGAGCTCGTGGCGCGCGCCATCGCGCTCTCGCGCTACGTACCGTATGAGCCGAAGCGCGGTGGCTTCTCCGGGGATTTCGCGGCGGGTTTCTTTCCGCTGAATCTTGCGGCGCTTTCGCCCACGCTCATCGAGTCGGAGCTTTTCGGCCATCGGCGCGGGGCCTTTACGGGCGCGCTGGCGGATCGCGCGGGCTGGATGGAGGTGTGCCCTCCCTCCGGTGCGGTCTTTCTCGATGAGATTGGCGAGGTGGGCACGGATATTCAGGTGAAGCTGCTGCGCGTGCTGCAGTCGCGCACCTTCCAACCGCTCGGCGGCACCGAGTCGCGGCGCTTCGAGGGCAAGATCATCGCTGCCACCAATCGCGACCTGCCGGCGGAGATCCGCGCGGGGCGCTTCCGCGAGGACTTCTACTATCGGCTATGCTCCGACCGGCTCTCGACGCCTGCGCTGCGGGAGCAGCTCGATGCCTCGGCCGGCGAACTCCCCACGCTGGTGCGCCACATCGCCGGCCGGCTGCTCGGGCCGGAGGAGGCCGAGCCCTTTGCGTGCGAAGCGGTGGCTTGGATAGAAAAGACTCTCGGCGCCGCGTATGCGTGGCCCGGCAATTTCCGCGAGCTGGAGCAGTGCGTGCGCAGCCTCGTGCTGCGCGGCGAGTATCGCCCGGCCGGCCCGCTCGTGCGCGAGGGCGGGGAGGACTGGAACGCCACCATCGCAGCCGGAGCGCTTACCGCCGAAGAATTGCTCCGCCGCTATACCCGTATTGTGCACGCCGAGGCTGGCACGATCGAGGAAACCGCCCGCCGCCTCGATCTCGACCGCCGCACGGTGAAGGCGCGGCTGTCGGGGTGAATTACAAATGAGCTTTGCCTCTCCCTCCCGCCGGGCTTTGCTCGCGCCGTGAACACCTTTGACCGTCACCTGCTGCGCGAGTGGCTCCACATGCTGGGGCTGGTGCTCGCTGCGATGTGCGGCCTGTTGCTGGTGCAGGTGCTCTTCGAGGATTTCCGCCAACTGCGCGAGATGGGGGCAAAGCTCGATGTGCTCGGGCGCTACGTGCTTGTCACGATGCCGAGCTTCCTCACGCTGGTGCTGCCGCTCGCGCTGCTGGTCTCGCTGCTCTACGTGCTGGGCAAGCTTCACCGCGCCAACGAACTGACCGCGATGCGCGCGGCGGGCGTCGGCTTTGTGCGCCTCACGGCGCCCATCTGGCTCGTTGGCTTGCTCGCGTGCGCCGGCTCCTGGTGGCTCAATACGACGATCGTCCCTCGCTCGGTCGAAGAGTCGCGGCTCATGAAGGAGGAGCTGCAATTCAAGAGCGAGTCGGCCAAGGCTCTCCCGCGCGACCATATCGGCGCTGTGTACAGCGTGGCTTTCGACAACCCCGATGCGCGGCGCATGTGGTTTTTTAACCGCTACAGCAAACAGCTCGATGTCGGCTTTGGCGTTTCCGTGACGGAGCTCGATGCGGCACGGCGCGATACCCGGCGGATCACTGCGGCGGAGGCGGCGTTTGATCCCCGGCGTCGCGGATGGATGTTTAAGAATGGACGCGAGCTGCTCTTCGATCCGGAGAGCGGCGAACTCGTGGGAGACCGTCCCTTTGCTGAGAAGTTTGCGGAGAACTACCGTGAGGATCCCGAGCTCATGCTCCTCATCGATGCCAAGCCTTCCAGCTTGTCGCTGCCCGAGCTGCGCCAGCTGCTGGACCAGCTCGAGCGCGAGGGCAGTCCCAAGGCTGCCCGCTACGCGGTGCGCTACTACAGCGTGATCGCGGAGACAGTGACACCGCTCATCGTGATCGCCCTAGCCATCCCGTTTGCCATCACCGGCGTGCGGGTAAATGCCGCGGTAGGCGTCTCGAAGTCCATCGGGCTCTTCTTTCTCTACTACCTCTTCACCAATTTTTCCGTATCACTTGCTACGCGGGGGGCGGTCGAGCCATTGATCGCGGCGTGGCTGCCGCACATGGCGATGACGGGCTTGGCTTTGTGGTTTTTTAGCCGGGTGCGGTGAGGTTTTGGCGGTTTCGGCCGGGGTGCGTATCTCGTTGATTGATCGAAGTTCGGTCGATGTTCCGCAATCGTTTCCGGTCCGCCGCGATTTTTTGACTGAATACGGCCCGAGGCACTAGCGTCTCAGCTATCGAAATGAAAACACTCCTCGTCACGCTTTCTCTCGCGATGGCCGGCGCCGCCACTGCGAATGCCCAGATGTTTCGCCCCTCGGTCGGCAGCGGGGCAGTGGTGGGTGCAGTCGCCGGGGGGCTGATCGGCGGTCACAATGGAGATCGCTGGGCCGAGGGTGCCATCATCGGCGCGGCGGCTGGCGCGATCATCGGGGCGGCCCTCACGCCGGAGCAGCCGACGGTGTACGAGCGCCCGCCGGTGACGTACTCGTACAATCATCAAGTTTACGCGCCAGGCCCGCAAGTCGTGGCCAATGCGCCGGTGGTGCCGGATGCGCCGACTGTTTACACGCAGCCCGCCCAGCAGGTGCAGGTCGTGCAAGCGCCGCCCCAGGTGGTTTACCAACCTGCTCCGCAAGTGGTCTACACCCAGCCGGCTCCTCAGGTCGTGTATGTGCCCGCGCCGCCGCCGGTAGTCTATACGCGCCCGTCGGTGAGCTTTGGCATCGGCATCTATTCGGGCCCGCGGTATCCGGTGTACCCCCCGGGATATTATGGCCACGGGCATCATCACCACCCTCATCACGGCCACGGCCACCGCGGCCACCACGGCCACGGCCGCCGTTGAGTTGAGCTGAACGCAGAGTTTTCGAGCCCTGTCGCCACCAAGCGACAGGGCTTTTGATTTCTGTAGGCCGGGAGTTACGGCTTGGGCTTGTCGCCGATGCGATAATCGGTGAAGTCGTTGGCCACGCCCTCGTACCGCCGGTCTTGGAGATAGATCTGCAGGATGCGGGCGTGCTCTTGATCGGAGGTCGGGAAAATCTTCGGCGGCTCTCCGGGAAGAAAGATCGCGGTGTAAGCGCGCTGCCGGTCGACCATGCGGCGGATCACGATCATGGGATCAGTTTGCGAGCGGGAAGTGTGCCTCGCGGGTGTAGATCGCTCCCTCGGGCTGGAGCTGGCTCGAGTACAGGTCGAAGGCCTCCACCTGAAACGGTGGTGCCGCAAACTCCCGCTGCACGTGCAGCCAGTGGGCGATGGACTTGGCCGCCGTGTCGGTCGTGCGAGCTAGCGTAATGTGCGGATGAAACGTCCGCACATCGAGAGCCAGCCCAAACGCGAGCAGAGTGTCATCGAGCCGCTGGCGAAGCTGGAAGAGCCGGGGGTGCCCCGCACCGACGCCGATCCAGAGCACGCGCGCGGGCCGGCCCGGCGGAAAGGTGCCGACCATCTCCACCGGCAGGATGAAGGGTGCCACGTGCACGCCGTGCAGCCGCTCGATCAGCGGCCCGATGCGCTCCTCCTCGACCTCGCCCAGAAAGCGCAGGGTCACATGCAGTTGCTCCGGCCTGGTCCACGAGACCCCCGGCAGGGGCTGCGCCGCGCGCGCCAGTGTATCGCGCACCGCCTGGGGCGGCGTGAGGGCGATGAAGAGGCGCTTGGCTGGCATAGGAAGGGAACGGCAAGGTTTGCCCCGTCTTGGAAATGGGGCGCGGGACTCAGCCGCAGGCAGCAAACCGGCTTCCGAGAACTTCGCAACTGCCAGGCAGAGAACCGCTCCTGACCTTATGACCAGTTGTAGTTGAAGCTGATGCTGATCCGCTCCTCGGGCACCCGATTGGCGGCCACCTCGTGGCGGAGCCAGCTCTCGAAGAGGAGTACCTTGCCGGCCTCGGCCGGGTAGGTGATGTGCTGCTGATTCTCAGCGCGAGGGTTCCCGAGCTTGGGCGGTGCGGCCATGAACTTGCTCAGGCGCGGATCCTCGAACTTCAGCCCTGGGCAGCCCTTGGGCGTGACGACGTAGTATGTGCCGCTGATGAAGGAGAGTGGGTGCAGGTGCAGCGAGTGCGAGGCAGTCTCGGGCATGATGTTGACCCAGATGTCGCTGAGCTGGATCGTGCGACCGCGGAGATCCATCTCCAGGGTCTTCGCAAAAGCTCGGACGTGCTTCGTCAGCTTTTTCTCCAGAGCGGCAAAGCTGCTCGAGAAGCGGTGCAGCTCATTCATCGAGGCGTAGCTAGTGTAGCCGCCGGGATAATTTTTCGCAGACCACTTGCGGCCCGCCGCATCGTACTCGCGCAGCCGCCGGCACTCGTCGGCGAGATCGGCATTGAGCCGGTCGAGCCCGCTCTTCTGTAGCGGCTCGTGATAAATGTAGGTGGGAAACCAGGCGCGGGTCGGCATGAGGTGAGAAAAGCGACCACCTCGCCAAAATCACTCATTTTCAGCACTCAGGGCTTTGCGCAGGCCGCGGCCGGTCGCGACCACCGCGACGATCGCGAGGGCGAGCGCGGTCAGGATCACGCTTCCGAAAAGCACTGGGCTTGTCGCGCGTGATAGTTCCACCGTCAGGGGCTCTGACGATCCTAACTTGAAGGCTATTTTTCCCACCGGAGCCGACGTACCCGCGAGAGCGAGAAAGATGAGGGAGCACGCTAATCCGATGCCCCAGTATTACTGCGGAAGCGCCGTACGTTTATGTTGGAACATGGGTTTAGCGCCGGCATTACCGCACCCCACCCATCAATTTCTTCACCCAAGGCACAAGCGCGAAGAGTATCACCGTAGCGACGCCGACCCACATGGCCTGGGTGAGGAAAAAATTCCCGAGGGCGCCGGAGTCGGTGGAGTTGAACTCACCCGCGAGCACGCCGGCGAGTTTGTTGCCCAGGGCGGCCGCGAGGAACCAGATGCCCATGACGAGACCGAGGAGGCGCTGCGGCGCTAGCTTGGTCATGGTGCTGAGCCCGACAGGGCTCAGGAGCATCTCGCCGACAGTCTGGAAGAAGAAGAGACCGAGCAGCCACACCGGGCTGATCTTGCCCTCGGCTGTGAGCTTGGCGGCAGGCACCATCCAGAGAAACGAGAGACCGACGAAGAGCAGCCCAAGCGCGAACTTGACCGGACTGGAGGGCTGGCGGGAGCCCATCTTCGTCCATAGCCAGGCAAAGGGGAGGGCGAGGAGGATGACCCACATCGAGTTTACAGATTGCCACCAAGCCGACGGAAATTCGAAGCCAAACACCCGATTGTCCGTGAGTCGGTCGGCGAAAAGCTGGACCGACGATCCCGATTGCTCGAAGATCGACCAGAATACCTGGGCTGCGATGAAGAAGACGAGGATCGCCGCCATCTTGCGGCTTTCCTGGCCGGGCTGGACGGCGAAGAAAAGCACCGCGGCGATCTGGAAACCGTAGAGCGCGTACACGATCCACTTGTAGTGATCGGCCAGCATCATGATGCCGATCAGCACAGCCGAGCCGAGCGCCACGAGCCCGAGCATCCCCCAGGGGCGGCCTTCGGGGCCGATCGGAGGCGGGTTGCCCACATGCGCGAGCGTGTATCCACGACGGAGATACGTGATGAGGCCGAGCGTCATGCCCACGCCGGCAGCGCCAAAGGCCCAGTGCCAGCTGCCGTGCGGGTTCATACCGGCGGAGGTGAGGAACGCCTTGAAGGATTCGCCTTGCGCGAGGTAGCCGCAGACGATCGAGGCGGTGAGGGCGCCGATATTGATGCCCATGTAGAAGATCGAAAAGCCGGCGTCGCGCCGCTCGTCGGTAGCTGAGTACAGGCCGCCGACCATCGTAGAGATGTTGGGCTTGAGGAGGCCGGTGCCGATCGCGACGAATCCCAATCCAAGAAAGAAAGTCGGGATCGCCTGGATCGCCATCGAGTAGTGGCCGCAAGCGATGATGATGCCACCCCAGAGCACGGCCTTGCGCGAGCCGATGAAATTGTCGGCGATGTAGCCGCCGAGGATGCTCAGAAGGTACACGCTCATCGTGTACGTGCCATAGACGGCCGCCGAAGTCTTGTCGGTAAAGCCGAGGCCTCCCTTGGCTGCGTCTGTCGTCATGAAGAGCACCAGCAACGCGCGCATGCCGTAGTAGCTGAAGCGCTCCCACATCTCCGTGAAGAAGAGGGTCGTGAGGCCGCGCGGGTGGCCTCCGAGGCCGCCGCTATCGAGCGGCTGTGTAGGGACGGCGGGATCGGGCGGAGTGGGGGCGGCGGCGAGGCTCATGCAGCAGGGGGTGTCGTAGTAGTGTGGGGGGACGCTGGGACTTATGACGTAGGGAGGCAATCAGGACCTCTTTGGACCGGTACACCTCGTGGGCTGGCCCGGTCGGGGAGGCGAAGCGCTGCGCGGGGTTTTGGCTGGCGTTTGGGGGCGGGATTTTGGACTTCTGTCGGCCCTCCATGCGCACGCTCACAGGTATTCAGCCCTCCGGCACCCTTCACATCGGCAATTTTTTTGGCGCGATGCGGCCCGCCATCGAGGCCCAGGCGCACGGAGAATGCTTCTTCTTCATCGCCAATTACCACTCGATGACGTCGCTCTTCGACGCCGAGCAGCGCCGTAAGAACACCCTCGGGGTGGCGCTCGACTGGCTGGCCTGCGGGCTCGATCCGAAGAAAAGCGTCTTCTGGCGGCAGAGCGACGTGGCGCAGGTGACTGAGCTCATGTGGATCCTGGGCACGCTCACGCCCATGGGCCTGCTCGAGCGCGCCCACAGCTATAAGGATAAGACGGCCAAGGGCATCTCGCCCAATTTCGGCCTTTTCTCTTATCCAGTCCTGATGGCTGCGGATATCCTCCTTTTCGACACCCAGAAGGTGCCCGTCGGCAAGGACCAGAAGCAGCACGTCGAGATGACGCGCGACATGGCGATCAAGTTCAACAGCGCCTACGGCGAGACCTTCGTCGTGCCCGAGCCGGTGATCCGCGACGACATCGCCGTCATCCCCGGCCTCGATGGCCAGAAGATGAGCAAGAGCTACGGCAACACGATCGACATCTTCGGCGAGGAGAAGGCCACGCGCAAAAAGATCATGGGTATCGTGATGGACTCGCGCACTCCCGCCGAGCCCAAGCCCGATGCCGACAAGAATCTCGCCATCCAGCTCCTCAAGCTCTTTGCGCCGGCCGACGTGGCGACCGATTTCGAGAATCGCCTCCGCGCCGGCGGTCTAGGCTACGGCGATCTGAAGAAGGCGCTCTTCGAGCATTACTGGAACTACTTTGCCGCCGCCCGTGCCCGCCGTGCCGAGCTGGCGGCCAACCTCGACCACGTCGAGGCCGTGCTGCGCGACGGCGCGGAGCGCGCTCGGGCCGTGGCGGACGGAGTCCTCACCCGCGCGCGCAAGGCGAGCGGGCTGGCCTGAGTGGTCGCTCCCTCGTCTTGCCGGGCAAAGTAAAACACCCGCTTGCTTGCGGAAGCGGGCGTGTGGGTGGCGTGCGATGGAGGACGCTGCTGTCTTACGGGAGTTGATAAACCTCGACGAGAGCGACGCCCGTGGTGCCGCCGACGCCGGAGACCTGAGCGGTATAGGTGCCAGGCTGGAGCGCGACGATGATCACGGCGTCACGGGAATTGGCGGTGAGATTGAAGGCTCCCACGCTCGAAAATACCGAGGCATCGGCCGCGGCCCAGTTGTCGTTTTCGGCGACCTTGGTGCTGCCGGAGTAGATCTCGAGTTTCGGGTCGGCCAGAACGCCGCCGACATTGAAAGCGCTCAATCCGGGCCCCACGGCGCGGATCAACAGTCGGGCGCTTGTCGAGCCGCCGACCGCGAAGCCGCCGATCAGGATATTGTCGCCGGTGCCCACTTCGGTGCGGGCCGAGACATTGACGAGGCGAGGTGTCGTGGCAGTCACGGCGGTGCTGGGCGTGGCGTCGTAGATCTCAGCGAGCGCGATGCCGGTGGCGCCGCCTTTGCCCGTGATCTGGATGGAGTAGGCGCCGGAGGCCAGTGCGCCGTTGTAGATCGCGGCATCGCGCGCGCCCGGGCCAAACGCAAAAGCGCCTACGGCCGCGAAGTCAAAGCCCCCCTGCCAGTCGTCATTGGCTGCGACCTGCGTCTGGCCCGAAAATACCGTCATGACTGGATCGGCCAGGACGCCGCCGACGCCAAAGGCGGTGAGGGCGGGGCCGACGCCGCGAAGCAGCACGGCCTTGTTGCCCGAAGTGCCATTGCCGCCGACGCCGATACCGACGATCAGCGTGTTGTCGCCGGTGCCGGCATTGGTGCGCACGGAGAGATTGACGAGGCGACCGGCCTCGCTGGCACTCACGAGCGTCAGTGCGGCGCTGGCGCTGGTGGTGCTGCCCTGCGCGTTGGTGATGAGGACGGAGTAATTGCCGGCGCTCGCGGCGGTGAGATTATTGAGCGTGAGTGTGGCCGTGTTGGCGCCGACGACGTTGCTATCGGTGATGGCAGCGCCGTTCTTACGCCATTGATACGTGTTGCCCGTGCCGGTAGCGATGACGCTGAAGGTCGCGGTGCCGCCGATCACGCCGCCCGTCGCGATGGGCTGAGCGGTGATCGTCGGCGGCGCAGGCGGAGGGGGAAGGTTGGTCGTATCGAGGAAGCCCACTGTGGCCACCCGGCTGGCGCTGAGGCCGACGAAGACGAGTCGGTTGTTGCCCTCTACGGCATCGTGCATCGCAAACGATGCGCCCGCCGGGTAGGTCGCAAAGGGCGACCAGTTGATTCCATCCGCGCTGGCGACGATCTGATTGACCGCGGTGGTGCCGGAGAACGTGAACTGGTGGTACAGGAAGCGGCCTGCGGCGAAGCGTAGGGCATTGGTGCCTGTGAGAGTGAGGCCGGTCGGCGTGCGGGTGGTGAAGGTGATGCCATCGGTGCTGGTGCGGTACGCAGTCCCGGTGAGGACGAAGAGCCCATTGCCGTAGGCGACACGGCCGGAGCTCTGCGCGCCTGCGATCGCCGTCCAGGTGATGCCGTCGGGGCTGGTCGAGGCTCCGTTGAGATTGACGAGCACGAAGCGGCCTGCGCCGTAAGCGGCGCTCATGTAGGAGTTGGTGGAGCTGGTGCCGGGCGCTGAACGATCGCTCCAGGTGACGCCGCCATCGGTGGAGGAGGAGAGCGTGGTCGCCCAGAAGCCGATGCTGGTGCCACCGCCGCTGACAATATCGACGAATTGCGTAGCGCTCGGCGTCACGGCGACAGACCACGCGACGCCATCGGCGCTGCTCGCGATGTACGGCCGCTGCGTGCCATCGATCGTGGTGCCGCCGAAGATAAAGCGGCCATTTACGAAGCGCACCGCCCCGTGGTTGGCAAAGCCGCCCGGGAGGGAGACGACGCGTTCCGTCCAAGTATTGCCGTCGAGGCTAGTCCAGGCCGACACGGTGTTGCTCGCCGCGCCGATGGGTACGTTTTTCAAACCGAGGGCGACGAAGGTGCCGTTGCCGAAAGCGACGGTGGGCTCGAAAGTGGCGATCCCGGTAAAGGTCGTGGCGGAGCGCGTGAGTGCAGGCGCCTGGGCTAGCAGAGACCCGAGGGAAAGAATTCCTGCAGCGATGATCGCTGAGAGGCGTAGTGAGGGCATACGGGAGAAGCTTACCACGTTTCGAGTAGCGACCGAATACGCATGGCTGCGTAGAGGGAGCACCGTTTTGGTGCGATTTGCTTCGGAAGCGTACGCGATGCCCCGGAAGTATCGCACAAAAAAGCCCGCCTCAGGCGGAGGCGGGCAGGCAAACGAAGCGTCGACTTCGCAGCAAACGCTACGGGAGCTGATAGACCTCCACCAAGGCCACCCCGGTCGTGGCGCCCACCCCGGAAACCTGTACCGTGTAGGTGCCGGGCTGCAGCGTGACCACGGAGGCCGCATCGCGCGAGTTTGCTGTGAGGCCGAAAGCGCCCACCGCGGAAAAGGCGCTGGCATCCGCCGCCGCCCAGTTGTCGTTTTCACTTACCTTCGTGGAGCCCGAGTAGATCTCGAGCTTCGGGTCGCCAAGCGTGCCGCCGACGCCAAAGGCTGCGAGCCCGGGGCCTACGGCGCGGATGAGGAGGCGGGCGCTGGTGGATCCGCCGACCGCAAAGCCTACGATGAGGATGTTGTCGCCGGTGCCCACATGGGTGCGGGCCGAGACATTGATGAGTCGTGGCGTGGTGACCGCAAAGGTGGCGCTGGGTGTGGCGTCGTAGATTTCGGCGAGCGCGATGCCGGTCGCTCCGCCTTTGCCGGTGATCTGGATGGAGTACGAGCCGCTGTTCGCCTCGCTGGTGAAGATGGCCGCATCGCGCGGATTCGCGGGAAAGGCAAACGCGCCTACCGATGCGAAGTCGAAGCCGCCCGCCCAGTCGTCGTTGCTGGCGATCTCAGTCTGGCCCGAGAATATCGTCATCACGGGGTCGGCCAAAGCGCCGGAAACGCCAAACGCGCTGAGCGCGGGGCCTACCCCGCGCAGGAGCACGGCTTTGTCGCCGGAGGTTCCCGCACCGCCGATCCCCACGCCCACGATCAGCGTGGCGTCCCCTGTGCCCGCATTGGTCCGCACCGAGAGATTGCTGAGCCGGCCGGCGTTGCTGGCGCTGACGATCGTCAGTGTGACAATGTTGCTGGTGGCGACGCCCTCCGTATTGGTGATGCGCACCTGATACGCGCCGGGTACGACTGCGGCGCCTGTCAGCGTGAGCGTGGCCGAGTTCGCACCTGGGATTGCGCTGCCGTTTCGCAGCCATTGATAGGCGAGATTGGAGCCAGTGGCGGTGACGGAGAATGTTGCGGATCCATTCGCCACCGCCGAGATGGGCTGCGGCTGGCTGGTGATCACCGGGCCATTGAAGACGGGCGTCCCGGAGCGGTAGACCGTGCCGAAATCTGCGCCAATGAAGAACGCGCCGTTGGCATATCCTACCGTGTGCGCGAGTCGGAGGCCCGTGGTGTCGATCTGCCACGTGAGCCCGTCGGCACTGGAGGCGGACGTCGTGTCGCCCACGACCACGTAGCGCCCTCCGCCGTAGGCGACTCCGCGGAAGCGTATCGCTGTCGGCGCGATGATGTGCGTGGTCCAGGTGAGGCCGTTGGTGCTCGTGTAGACGCGACCGCCTTCTGCCGCAGCGACAAATCGGCCATTGGCGAAAATGATATCCCGCAGATGGATGGTCATGTCGCGCGAGGCGGCGTCGGCATCGGTGACGACATTGCGCGTCCACGTCACGCCATCGGTGCTGGTGACAGCCTGGAAGTTGTTTCCGACTGCGACGTAGCGGCCGTTGCCGTAAGCGACGGCGTTGAGGTCGTCGCCGGAGCCGGTGGCGCGAGGGGTCCAGGTGATGCCATCGACGCTGGTCGTCAGGTTTGCGGTCTGGGGTCCGGACTGATTGGAGTTCCCGGTGGCTACCCACAGGCCATTGACGTAGTCGAGGCCCCAGACGTCCGAGAGCTTCACATCGCGAAAGGTCCACGTGGCGCCACTATCGGAACTCACGATGATTTTCTGGGTGTTGGTGAGTGGCCTGCCGGACGCGCCCACGATAAATTGCCCGTTGCCGAAGGCTGCGGCGGTGAACGAGTATTCCTGTCCTAGTGCAGTGGGTGGCACGCCGGGCGGTAGCGTTTGGCTCGTCCAGTTCACGAGGTCGGGAGAGGTGGCGATGCGTGCGCCGGTGGCGATGCCTGAGTAGGAGCCCGCAACCAGGAAGCGCCCATTGCCGAAGGCGATGCCAGCGAAATTTTCCGACCAGGCGTTTACTCCTGAGGGAGACGTCACAGTCCACGTGAGTGGTGCGAGCTGGGCGCGGATGGAGCCGGCCAGCAGCGGGAAGAGAATCAGTAGGGTGAGGCAACGAAGCGAATGCATACCCCTTCAGATTAAGGGATATGTGCTCATCTGCTGAATACGCATAGGTGCGTACCGCTTATGCGTTAAGCACGGTCGGTTTCAGGGCGTTCCAGCCATGCCGCGAGATCCGCGTCGGAGTGGAGGTTGCAGCCGAGCTGGTACTCGGCTGCCAGGATGCTCGCATACGACGCCTCGAGGAAGCGCCGGCAGTGCAGGAGCACACGCGTTCGCTGGCCGGGCGCGCGCACGAGGCGGCCGAGCGCCTGGTTCACCTTGATCATGCCCGGCACTTGGTACACTCGGCGAAATGCCGCCTCGCGCCCGAGCCCGGCCCGCGTCGCCTCGGCGAGGCGCGCCCGCTGCACTGCGTTGACCTCCGGAAGCGCAGGGCCGACGACCATCGCGTACGTGATACGGCCGCCTAGCGTATCGATGCTCTCCGCGAAACTGGAGCCGAGCACCAGGAAGAGCGCGTCCGCCAGGAGCAGGGACTCGTCTACCCATGCCGCCTGCGCCGCGAGGTCGCGGAGCTTGGGCTGCACCGCTACGCGCAGCCCAGGAGCGGCAGCGTGCAATTCGCGGGCAATCGCCTCGGCGTACGCATAGCTAGGGAAAAACACGGCCACAGCGGAGTTCGATGCGGCATGCAGCGCCTCGATGGTCGAGGCTGTGGTCGCATAGTGCTGGGCGCGCTGCTGAAAGGTGGTGTCCACGCGGGCGTCGAATGCGATGTCGTAGGCGCCCTCCCGCCACGGTGCATACGCGCGCAAGTACGCGGGGGCTGAAGCATCCTGCTGCTCTTCCACGCGCAGGAGCTCTGCCGCGCTGGTGAGATTTTTGAAGAGCTTCTTGGTGTCGCGTTTGTTGAGCGTCCCCAGCCGTTCCGGCGGCGGCTGGAGGCTTGGCGTTTGGGATTTGGCGGTTGCGATTTTTGGGGGGATGAGCCCGCACGCCGTCGCAAAGTCCTCAGCCGGCGACAGGGTGGCGCTGGCGAGGACGACTCCTCCAAATTCGCGCAGGGTCGCTCCGGTCGCTTCCGCGGCGTCCAGGCAGGTGAGCAGCAGCTCCCCCTCGCGCGGGCACCACCAGAGACGCGGCAGCGAAGAGGTTTCGAGCTGCTCCAGAAAGGCCGGCACCGACCATAGCGCATCGGCCGAGCTGGGGCCCAGCGTGGCATAGTCGAGAGAGGCGGAGCCGAGCGCCTTGGCGATCTGCGCGAGGAGATGCCGCGCATCGTCCTCATCGCCGAGCGGAAGCGCCTCGCATGGGCGCAACTGCTGAAGGAAGTGGCACCAGTGTCCCCACGCGAGCAGCAGTGTCGCAGGTGCGTGGATACGCTGGAGGTCATCCTGCACGAGGTTGGCGGCGGTGACCGAGAAGGCTTGGGAATACGCATCGGCCACCCGAGTGGGGAGATTGTGGGCCTCGTCGATGAGGAGCAGGGTGCGGGCCGCGACAAAGCCCGCCTGCTCGAAGAAGAGCGTGCGATTGCGCGGGGCAAAGACGTAGTTGTAGTCGCCGATCCACACATCGTTGAAGGCGAGCGCCGTGCGCGTGATCTCGTAGGGGCAGATCAGGGCGTCGCGCCCGGCGGCGCGGAGCGCGTCGAGGTCGCGGGCGTGATGCTCGTCCAGGTAGAAGCGTGCGAGCCCGCTGCGCCCCCAGCGTGAGGCCGCGTCTGCGAGGTACATGCAGGTGTCGCGCACGCAGTGAAAGGTCGTGTTGACGCAGTGCTCGGCTTTGTTGCGCACATGCCAGGCCGCGACGGGTGTGGTGGCCGTGGCTGCGGAGGGCTCGGTGGACGCGAGCGCAGGCTGCGGGGCCGTCATTTGCTGGAGCGTGCGCACCACTTGCAGTTGGCCAGTGGATTTGCTGGTGAGATAGAGCGCCCGGTCGAAGTGTCCGGAGCGGAGCTGGCCGAGCGCAAACTCGAGGAGCACGCCGGTCTTGCCAAAGCCGGTGGGCGCTTCGAAAAGCACGAGCGGTCGTCGCTCGAAAAGCGTGGTGAGATCGGTAAGCGTCGATTCCTGCCCCGGTCGGGGCGTGGCAAATGCAGGCCGGTAGCGCAGGCCGCGCAGGCGCTCGCGGGCGCGATGGCGCAACTCGAGAAACTCGGCTATGCGCTCGAGCTGCGCTCGAAACAGCGCGTCATCGGCCGGCGTGAGCGGCAAAGTTTGGGCCAGTCCCGAGCTCGTCTCGACGAAGACGAGCTGCGCGGCGAGGCCGGCGAGATTGGGCCCGAGCGACGAGAGCCCCAGCCGCGCCAGGGCGGCATAGGTGGCGAGTTGGATGAAGTATCCCGGATAGTCGCTCCGCAGCTCTCCCTCGTCGGCCGGCAACGTGCGGAGCACCGTCTTGATCTCGCGCAGCGTCGTCCGCTCCGGCGTGCGTAAGACTTGGTCGATGCGGCCCGTCAGCGTGAGCACCCAGCCGCGGTGCACGATCTGGCCTGAGATGGGGATTTCGAATCGCGCAGCGTCGGCGTGCTCGGCGCTCGCGCGTGTTTGCAGCTCCTTGTGCCAATGCGTGCCGAGTTGCGCGCGCCACAAGCCCGCGCCGCCGCCAAACCCGCCCTCGCGCGGGCCGAGCGTGAAATCGGAAAACTCGCCCACACTGAGCGAGGCGGTGCGTTTATCGAGGTCGAAGACCATTCAGGTGGACCACGAAACACACGAAAAACCCGAAAGGAAAGCCGCCGCCGTGCGATGAGGCTTCGGACCGTGCATGGCTCGTGGGCAGCGGCGTTTAGTCGATCAAAATCTCCGTGTGTCCTCGCAGGTACTCCTCGAGTCGGCGCTCCAGCCGGAGCACGGCTGCGGGGGTGGCGCTCTGTTCCACGAGCGGCCGATTGAGCAGCGTGGCCACGTCGGCGCGATCGGCAGAGGGCAGGGTGGGAAACCACTGCTGCTTGATCGGGTAGCCCTCGTCGCGCGCGAAACGATAAAGGCTCTTGAAGTACACGATATCCGGCCGCGTATGGGCTGCGAAAGCGGCGAGTGCTGCCCGCAGCAGGTCGGCGACTGCCGCGCGGCTCTCTTCGTGCACCGTATTGCGGGCGATGAGCGCCGCGAGCCGCGATGCCAGCCGCAGAGTATCGTAGCTGCGGCCGAGCTCAGTGTGGCGCGTGATGAGCTGGGCCTCCTTGAGAAACCACGTGCGGCCCTGGTTGGAGGATTCCAGGATGAGCGCGGCCTCGTCGAAGAGATCGAGCGAGACTGCCGATGCCGCGGAGGCTTTTTTCGCCACGCGCTGCATCACCAGCAGCGCGCCATGCTCCGCGGAAAAAACGGAGAGGCTCTGAAACGCGTCCGAAGGGGGGCGCTTCAGCAGGATGAATGCATCGGTCTGCAGGCTCTGCGCCGCCACGGTGCGAGCTACTTCGCTGTCGCGGCCAGCGCAGGCACGGTGACCGGCGTCGCGTTGGGCCAGGGCGGCACCACTGCGCCTCCGGATAGGAGCATTTTCATCCCGTCGCCGACGCTCATGTCGAGTTCGACGACTTCTGCCTTGGGCAGCATGAGGAGGAAGCCGCTGGTGGGATTGGGCGTCGTCGGTACGAAGACGGTCCATGTCTCCGCGCCGCCGCCGGCTATCGACTGTGGCTCCCCTTGGTCCTTGTTGGTGAGAAAGCCGAGCGTCCATACGCCCTTGCGCGGGAATTCCACGAGCACGACCTTGTTGAAGAGCGAGCGATTGTTGGTGCCGAACGTGGAGACGATCTGCTTTACGGAATTGTAGACGGCGCCGATGCCGGGGATGCGCTGGATGGCGCGTTCACCCATGCTGAGAAAATACTTCCCAAAAACGTAGCTGGAGAGAAATCCGAGTAGCGTGACGAGGATGATGACGACAATGGTCGTCAACAGATCCAGCAGGAAAGGCACGTTCTGCCATGATTCGGGCACCGTATGCTCATAGAGCGGGCGAAACGAGCCGCCCACAAAGCCGATGATCGCCGTAAATGCCCAGACCGTGACCCAGAGGGGGGCGAGAAGCAGGGCGCCGGAGATGAAGGCATTGCGGATTGTGACGAGCTTGGACTTGGGCGGACTGGCGTCGGGCATGAAGCGGGCAGAAGCGAGGAGCGTGCCGGGTGACGGCGGAGCGGTTCGATGTTAAAGGAGGGGAGTCTCGGCGCCTTGGGCTAGGGCACCTCGTAGATTTCGAGCAGCACCGCTCCCGAGGAGCCGTCGCCGCTGGTCACAGTGGCGGTATAGGTGCCGGGGAGGAAAGGCTTCATCTCGGTGACGTCGAGGGTGCCTCCAGGGAGCGGAAATGCGCCCGCCCGGATGAGTGAGCCGGCCAGATCCGCCTCGTAGGTGAGGCCGCCGACGACGGCCGGGTAGGCGTAGCCATTGTCGTAGAGCTTTCCGCTGCTGTCGTAGATGCGGAGGATCGGCTGCCTCAGCGGATTGGCGACGCCAAAGGCAGCCAGGGAGGGGCCGACTGCGCGGAGGATGAGCTTCTTCCCGCCGGAATTCGCCGCCACGGCAAAGCCCGTGGTGAGCCCGGCATCGGGAGCGGAGCCGACGATGCCGCGCGTCGAAAGATTGAGCAGGCGATCCGTGGGGCCGACCCCCAGCACGAGCATCTGGGAAGGCCTCGGCAGCGTCGGCGGGGTGGAAAACGAGCACGCGTACACGCCTGCGTCGTCGGAGATCACGTGATTGATTGTGAGGATGTAGGAATCCGCCGCTCCTGGGATGGCGCGGCCATTCTTGGTCCAGATATAGTTTACCCCGGCGCCCATATCGGGGGCGACGATGCGGAGCTTCTCCCCGAGGGGCACCGTGACGCGCGAGGGCAATACGGGCCGGGTGCCAAAACCCAGATCGAGGGTCACGGTCGTCTCGTTTTGGGTGGTGGCATCCGCTGCCGCCGGGGTCGGGCCCGAGACGGGATTCGGTGTGGCGGTAGAGGTGGGCTGCACGGCTGGGCTGGGCGATGCGGGGATGGCCACCTGTGCGAGCGCCACGCTCGCTGCGACTGCGATCACGACCAAGGGGCGGACGGCGTTCATGGGCGCACAGTTTGAGGACGAACTTTCCCAGAGGCACGCCCAATTCTCCCGGGCCGCAGACGAAACGCCGGTATCGCCGCTTCGGCTTGCAAGAGCTTCAGGGCTCGGGCCTCGGCGCGTCGCATGGCGCGCTTTTTTGCAGGTTCGAGATCGTCGTGCCCGGCGAGATGCAGCCAGCCATGGACGACGTACAGCGTGAGCTCGGTGGCGAAGTCGCCGCTATTCTCCTCGGCATAGCGCGCCGCCGTGTCGGCGGAGACGCAGATTTCGCCTGCGAGTGCGAAGTCAGGCTGCCCCTCGAAGGTGATTACATCGGTCGTCGTCGGGTCATCGAGAAAGTCGGCATGGAGCCGGGCGAGCGCCTCGTCGGATAGGAAGACGAGCGAGAGCGAGCCGGGTGGCGGCGAGAGGCGGGGTGCTGCGGGCGAAGTGCCGAGGATCTCGGGTGCATGTGCATCCAGCAGAGCGATGACGCGGGCAACCGCGCGGCGATCGATGAGGAGCCGGGGATGCCGTTTTGCGAGGGTGACTTCGCGCGTGGGTGCGATGGCTGGGCTCCGGGTGGGCTTCACTTTCCTTGTGCTCGTCATCATGTGTCGGCGGGAGCGAGAGGGCGCCAGGCCCGGCGACATCGGCTCCGCGCTCCAGGCGCTCGACTGGCCGCTCACACCCCTTGGGCTCTGGCCTCCAGCGCAGGCTTTTCCGCCGGCGGGTAAGCGACCCGCTGGTGAAGCATGTTGAGGAGTGTGAATTGAAAACTGTTCTTGATCCGGGTGATTTCTTCGAGAGTCAGGGGGGCTTCGTCGAGTTGGCCGTCGGCGATGCGCTCGCCTACGATGCGGTCGATGGCGATCTGCAGTTGCTCGGCGTCCACGTGGCGGAGCGAGCGGCAGGAGGCCTCGACGCCGTCGGCGAGCGAGATGATGGCGCTTTCCTTGGTCTGCGGCCGCGGGCCATCGTAGCGGAAATCGGCCTGGTCGATCGGCGCCTGCTGTGCCGCCGCCGCCGAGACAAAGGGCGCGCGGGAGGCATCGAGGGCTCTTTGGTAGAAATAGCGCACCAGAGTGGTGCCGTGATGCTGCTGGATCACATCGATGACCGCGCGCGGCAGGTGATGTTTCTGCGCGAGTTCCACGCCATCGGGCACGTGCTGCTTGATGATGCGGGCAGACTCGGCCGGAGCGATATGGTCGTGCGGATTCACCCGATCCCGCTGGTTTTCCGCGAAGTAAACGCCGTTGGCCGTCTTGCCTACGTCGTGGAAAAGGGCGCAGACGCGGGCCGTCAGGGGATTGGCTCCGATGGCGTTGGCGGCGTTCTCGGAAAGCTGGGCGACGACCAGCGAGTGGTGGTACGTGCCCGGCGCCTCGAGCTGCATATGGCGGAGCAGCGGATGGTTGTAGTCAGTGAGCTCCAGCAGCGTGATGTCGGTCGTGCGTTTGAAGAGCGATTCGAGCACGGGCAGCAGCCCGACTACGAGAATACCCGTGAGCAGGCCCGTGCCCACGCCCGCGATCATCTGCCGGATGAGGATATCGGCATCGGTGCGGTCGGCGATGCCGATCAGAGCGGCGAAACATGCCACCGTGAGGCCGCCTGCCCCGGCGGCCCGCACAAGGCGACCGCGGCGGCGGGCATCCCGGCCGAAGTAGATCGTCACCAGCGAAGCCAGGAAGGTGAGTACCAGCAGATCCAGGCGGTTGCCGTAGATGACGCCGGTGAAGATCGAGATCAGCAGCGCCATGAAGATGCCCGAGCCGGCATCGATCAGGATGGCGACGATCAG
>CAYZPV010000039.1:0-62874 GCA_964480585.1 uncultured Opitutus sp.
CCTCACCGCCGCGCCCCGACCTCCCTCCGCGCCTGCCCCTCCCTTCGAGCTCGAATCCTGCTCTATGCCCGCCCTCGCCCCACCTCGTCCGCTTTCATCGCCAGTTACATCCCGGATGCCCCGGAGAGCGCGCCTGTCACTCCCCGGCCCCACGCCGCGCCTGCCAATAGTCCGGGTCGCGTCGCAGGTGCTTCACGGCCCAGATCACGATTATCTCCTCCGGCTCGATGGCAAAGTAGATGCCGTAGGGAAACCGTTTGATGAGATAGCGGCGCACATCGTCCTCGACGATGCGCCACGTGCGCGGTTTGGCGAGGATCGCGCGTACACCCGCCTCGATTTCATCGGCAAACGCGTCCCCCAATCCGGGAACCTTCTGGTTGTAGTATTGCCCCGCGGCCACGTACTCCGCCAACGCCGCGTCAGCGAAGCGATACCTCATTTGCGCAGCGCCGCGCGGGCCTGACGCAGAGCCTCGTCCCCCTCGATCAGCTTCGCCTCGCCGGAGCGCACCGCCTCTCGGCGGCGGCGGATTTCCACCAGATGGGCTGCTTCGACGGCGGGGTCCGTTTCGCCCGACAGGCTATCCAGCAGCGTCTCCACCAAAAACGCGCGTCCATCGCTGGGAAGTTGGAGCGCATCGGCAGCGACTTTCTCGACCGTTGTAGCCATGGAAAAAGCATGCGCTCCCAACACCCGATTGCAAGGGGACTATAATCCCTCCAGTCACCGCAACGCCCCAAAACCGTGCCTCCCCCTACTCCCGCAGTACCGCATCGAGCAAGTCGCTACCTACCCCCACACCAGCCGAACCGTCCGCCTGAGACGCAGTCCTCCCCCAGTTCGGCCGACAACATCTAGCGCCCGACTATTCGTCATCCTGGGCGGCCACCGTCCACACGCGCTTGAGCGGCACTTCCGCACGCAGATCTTCGTCGAGCTTCTCGTAGGTCGAGAAAAGTTGTTCGAGCAGTTCCTTTTGGGTCCACAGGCGCACTCTGAAAAACCGATTGGCGAGTTCGCGGTACACGGTTGGCTTGAAGCCACCCCAAGCGACAAAGAGCGCGGCATCCGCCTTCGTGTTATCCATCGCGCCGATCAGTTGATCGACCTCCGGCCTCCCGACCGGGCTTTCCTGGGATTTCACCTGCACGCAGATACGGGGTGATGCAAATCCCAGCGCTCCCGTGCCCGCTAGGATATCGATTCCCCCATCTGTGCCCTCGGGGCTGATATAGGTCGTGTATCCCTGGGCTTTGAGAATCGCGTTTACCAAGCGTGCCAGAGCGTGACCGGAAAACTTGGCTCGTATCAACTGGGCGATCTGGTCGCGTCCCGCCTCCTCCAAATCGGTCGCCTCCTCCGATTCGTCGGCGGCGTCGGGTTCCCCCTTGCTTAGCTTCCCCTGAAAGCCCGGGTCCGAATCCCACTTGGATTCCCGCATGGCGTTGATTCGCGCTTCGGCATTGTTGCGCTGGATACGGCAGATCGTGAGGAATGCGCCGAAGGAGTGGAGCAGGTCTTGCCCAAACTGCGTGCGCGGGATCGCTTCGCCGATCCATTTTACCGGGAGCCAGTGGAAATAAGGATCGGGCCCTTGTGGTTCGAAAACATAGGAGCCCGTCACTTCGCCGACGTAGATCGCGGGCTGCTGCTTGGAGGGCAAAATCACGAGATCCCCTTTCTTGATTGCGTGAGCAAACGGCCAGACCTGCCGCTCCCAGTTGCGCAGCGTGTTCAGCTTGGCATCGGGATAGCGTTTTTGCATCTCAGCCAGAAGCGCCGCGCTGTTGGGCAGCTTGGAAACATCCACGTCGAGACGGTCCCAAGTCGCATAGACACGTTTCTCTTGGAGAAACTTCTGTTCGTATTGGCCGTGCGAGCCAGCGCGGATGAGCCAGATGGGCATGGTTTGATGAAATCGATCCGCTACCAAAGTTCAATCGGCTTGTCGGGCACACTCTTCGCCATCGAGTCCTGCTCCGTGGACGACGGCAAACTCGGGTTCAACGCCAACCGCCGCATTAACGCTTTCAACACCGCCAACGACTGCGTCGCCCACTTCAACGACTTCGTCGACCGATGAAATAAAGGCAGATCTCAAACTCGCCCTGTCGCTCGGTGTGCTTGAGGCGCTTAACGCTCGAAAAGATGTGTATAATGCCAGGTGAGAAACTCCCTCGCTGGCGGGAAATTCTCGGGCTTTCGGAACTTCGAGCTGAATCGCTCTATCTGCTTTCGCGCTCCAGCAGAAAGCCTCTTTGATATTTTTAGAGTAAATGTGCCCGGAGATAAGGTGATGAAACCACGACCGAACAAACTATCGTGGAGAGCACACATCAGGACAACGTTCTTGGGATTCCCGCGGGCATCTTCACCTTTTGCCCACCCTTGGATATGGCCGGCGACCAAAAGCCGCGGCTCGTCGATGGAGCAAAGGCAACACCGCCTCTCATATCGCTCCAAGGCAGACTGCCGCACTTTCCCTTGTCCGATGCGGTGCGTAGTGCTAGATTTTCCCTCGCCGGTTTCGACATATGGACCGGTGTCTTTCCGTGCGGCTGCGCGGATATTCGCAATGACCGATAACGAGATTTGTGCATAGCCGCTGGCGCCATAATTGAAAAAATGACTCCCGACTAGACGCTCACGATATTGCAGGAGAGGCTGATACACCATGGTTTTACGATCAGCGTTCTTCCATTTTAAAAATTTTCCTTCGCCTAGCAGCAATCCCCTGAATCTGAAAATGAGCGTATCATGCTCCTGTAGCTTCGGGCTACTTTTTCCCGTGAACGTGTAGGGCACCTCGTTCTTTGCCATGGGAAGCAAAGCTTCTGTTACCTCCTGATGTTTCTCCGGAATGCCATCCCAATAATTCTTGTTCACGGAGATAAGGCGAATCGCATGTTTCGCGCGTTTAGGCCGCTTGGCCTGTCGCAAGCGGTGGAATGTGACGGCGCGCCCCGGCAAATCTAAATGAGCTGTCTTCCATCCAGCGCGCCTCCATTCATGCGCCCATGTATGCGAGTCCTTTGATTTAGAGTTAGCCCACCATGCTGCGTAGCGCGATGCGCTTTTAGGCAGTTTAGCACCAATCAACTGCTCGATCTTCGTGAACGACAGGCGCACTGAACTTTTCCGTAGATTCGCAAGATAGTCGGCGATAGCGCGGTATCGGCTCATGTGAAATCGTGGTTCGCACCGGAACGTATTCGATGTCTACGCCGGAAACTTCACCGAATGACCTCCAACTTCGATGCCGGCACGGTGAGGATCGCCGGCTTCGAGCGACCTTCGACCACTTCTACTGCAAAAGCGTCCTCGTGGTTGTAGACGCTGACCACCGAGCCCGTCGTGCCGACCGGAAAGGTCTCTCCGTCTTCAACAATCGACTCGAGCAAACGCACATGAGCGTGCTCCTCGATTCGCACCTGGCCGATTGCCTTCCGCACTGCTGTAAAATCGCTGCCATTGGGCATTACGAATAGGCCTCGGCCGCCACTGCGCTCTGCCCACAAGTCGCCGAGTCGCCTCTTTTCCTTGGAATCGTCGTTCGACCACAGGTGCTTGCCCTTGTATTCCACCACGAGAATTCGTCCGTCGCGGAGTTTCGCAACGAAGTCGGGATAAAACCTGTCGCTCGCCGTCGGCAGCCAGAAGGATTTGTCCGGCTGTCGCTCTAAGTTGCGCACCCACACCGCGACCTCCGGCATGCGGTCGAGGTCGTGAGCAAAATCGAACTCTTCGCCCTTCGCATCCAGTTCGCCGACTTGCCGGTGAAAGTGTTTCCGGAACTCTCCCGACCGCTCGCAAACCCAGCGCGCCGGATAGCGATCAGGATCGAACGCGAACACGCATCCGGGATCGACAAGTACCGGCCCACTCGCGCTGGCAAAGAGCACGTCCTGAAACGCCTGCGCCTTGGCCTCCTGACGGCAAGCATGGATGCGCTGCTCCATGAGCGCCCGTAGTGGAAAACGCTCACGGATGATCTGCCCGAGCGACCACCCTTGCTCCTGCCACTTGCCGACCAAGTGCGCGATAAAAACACCCGTTTCTTCCGCTCCCAGATCGGGGTGCGGTATGTTGCGATCAAACCAGTCGATCAAGCGTGCTTCGGTCCAATTCTCCGTCACATCGATCAACTTCAGTTGCTCGGCGAGATCATTGCCGAATTTCCACCTCACTTTGCCTTGCTCAGTCAGCGCGATCTCTCCGTAGCCGACACGCGATTCGTTCGCAGCATCCGCGGACGGCACCGGACGGTCTAAATAGTCGCGGAGACTCCATTGGCGCTCGAGAAAATGCGTCTCGTCGAGCAACTCCAGTTTGCCCTGTCGCTCCAGGCAAAACAGCGGCACCACCAACTGCACTCCCCGCTCGGCCGGACTCGCAAAAATGCGCTCCACTTCGCGCGTGTGCTCTTTTGCCGCAGCCACGAATTGCTCTCGATGACCCTCCATCAGGAAGCCTGCCGCCGCCTGTGTCACTTCCTCCGATGTAAGCGGTGCGACGATCGTCACCGTGCCGGCCTCCGTGTCTACCTTCACCTTGGCGCTCAACGTGGGCGTCCACGACTCGGTATCCGGCACCGCGCCGAGTGCGACTGTCTTCGGCGTCGTTGTCGCGGCCACCGGCAACTCCAGCATGCCTTGGTCGCCCGCTCGCGTGATGATCAGGTCGCGCGCTTCGAGCGGATTGAAGCCGTTGCCTTCGACGAGCGCGTCTTCGAGCGCCCGCGCGGTCGTCGCAAAGTTGCTCGATGTCGCAAATGCATACGCGCGGTTCAACGACGGCGTCTGCTTGCGACGCGCCTTGGGGAGGCGTAACACGCGCCCGACGATTTGCTCTACCGCAGTGTCGGACTTCATTTCCGCCACCGAGCAGAGCACATAGGCCCAGGCACAGTCCCAGCCCTCTTTCAGCGCGTCGACGGTGATGACGAAGCGCACCGGGCAATCCGCCGCGAAGAGATCCACGTCGTCGAGCCCGCGCTCGTCGCCGGTGGCGCGCACGATCCAAGCCGGTGTCACCTTGCATTGCTCGATCAAGGCTTTCTCCACGACGTCCACTGTGAGCGTCTCACGCGCTTTATCGCGGCGCTCGGCTTTAATCAGCATGATCGGGCGGATCGCTTCACCAGTGACTTTCTCCTCCGCCTTCGCGTCGCGCTCCAGTCCCTCGCGCATTGCTACGGCGTCGGCGAGCAATTGCTCCCAGTCCGGCCGCGTCTCCAGCCGGATCGGCAGCTTGATCATATCCTCGGCAGCAAGCTGCCGCGCCGATACGTGCGCCAGCACGTTGCTCGGGGCGTCGCCAGTCGCGGGCGTGGCGGTGAGTTCGAGGATGCACGACGGCCGGAACCGCGCGAGAGTGTCGAAGGAGAGCGTCGTGCGGGCATTGTGCGCCTCGTCCACGATCACCACCGGACGGCGGAGGCGGAGCACATTGGCGAGCGAGTAGGCCGTCGTGCCGGTTTCTGTCTTTTCCAAGCTCGCGAGCGCCTCCGCCACTAGGCCCGTGAAGTGATGCTGCAAAGCCCCGGAACTCTCGTAAACCTTCCGACCTTCCTTCTCCGTCACGCGAAACGCCTGGAGCGTGCTCACGAGAATGACAGTGCCGGCGTCGTAGTTGGCCTGCGTTGCATACAACGCCTCAGCCAGATCGAGCACGGTGACTTCGCCCAGCTCCGCGTCCAGCGCCTGCCGATACGGGTGCGCGCGATCGCGCAGCGCGCACAGCGTCTGCGCCTGGATCGCCTTCGATGGTACAAGCCAGAGCACGACACCGCGCTCTGACCGCAAGAGTTCGCGCTGCACCACCGGCACCGCAAGACATGCGAGCAGTGTCTTGCCTCCACCCGTCGGCAACCGCAGGCAGACATAGGGCATGCCCGCGGCATCTGCCGGATCGAAGCCGGGCGCGTTGAAATAGGGCAACCCGACACCCGCACGCTCACTGGTGAGCTGCGTGAACGCCGCCGCCGGACCGCCGAGTTCGCGCGTCCGCCGCAGGAACGCCGCAAGCGTGTCGATCGTTTGGAGCTGATAGAGCTTAGGGATGAACATGGGGCGTCAATCCTCGAGGGTAAACTCGACTTGGCGTGGGTCGTCGATCCGTCCCGCCGCCTCCTCGATGTCGAATCCTACGACTTCGCCGCGATCGTCGTAGTAAAAGTGAAATCCCGGGCGCACCTCGTCACCGGATGCAACCGGACGGTCTTTAAGAATAAAGCGCAGGCGGTCTCCCGCGGGATCGAAGTTTATGTGCATGGGGAAACGTCAGCGCACCTTGATCGCGTAAGGCGTCTGCTTGAACACGATGCCGAGCGCCTTCAGGCGTTGCGGGCCGATGCGGCAGGCCGTCCCGTAGATCACACGCGGCCCATCATGCGGCGGTAAAGTGTCGAGGATCGGCTGCGTGAGGACATTACCGCCGTCGGGCGACTTGTCCTTGAGAATGCCGTTGTAGAGCAAATAAACGCCGACGCCGTGCGCAACGCCGAGCAGCGGCTTGTCGCACGGCGCATCGTGCGGCAGCGGCGTGCCGGTCTCCGTGAAAAACACGTGCCGCGCGAGATCGCGAAAGCGCACAGTCGGGCGAATTTTGCCCGCAGCGTCGAACAGCGGCTCACCGAGTTGCACGAAACGGAAGCCACCGCCGAGCCCGGCGACTGCTTCGCCTTTCGCGTTCATGTAACCACTGACGATCCGCTTTACGCGCTCGGCTGTAACCGGGCGCGCAATTTTCGGATCGATCTCCGCGAGGATGAAACGGCGCGAAGGTTTGTCGGGCGCGGCGGCGTTGAGCTTCAGCACCGCGTGACCCGTCGTGCCGGAGCCGGCGAACGAATCCATTACGAGATCGCCGGGGTTGGAGGCGACTTGAAGAACCCGTTCGATCAGGCGTGAAGGCTTGGGCGTGATGAAAACCGAGTTCGAATCCTCGAAATCCATCACGCTCACCAATTCCTTCTTGGCCTCTTGCGTGTGTCCGACTTCGGAGTGCGGCCAGAGCGTATCGGGAACAAGTCCGGTTTTCACTTCAGACAGAAATCGCTTTAAGCGTGGCACATTATCGCCGCCTTTTCCCCACCAGATCCGATGATCCGCATCGAGCTGCTGAAATTTCGTCTTCGAGAAGCGCCAATACATTCCCGGCGGCGGGCCATTAATAACTCGACCAGACGGACAGGTGATTGAGTACGTGCCCTCAGAGTAAAAATTCCGAGCTGAGCAGTCGCCTGAAGTCCAAGGGCCTCTTGGGTCGTCGTCAGGGTTCTTGTATCGGGCGTCCTGCTCTTCCCCGCGTGGAACGAGATTGGGCGTCCACGCGTTTCCATGTTTGGCGTAGACTACGACAAAATCGTGGCTTTCGGAGAAATGACGTGCCGAATTCTTGGTCGAAAAAATCTTTTCCCAAATCACGGTTGCGACGAAATTATGCCGACCGAAAACTTCATCCATGATGAACCGTAACGAGTGGATTTCGTTGTCATCGAGGCTAATGAAAATCGATCCATCTTCTCGCAGAAACTCCCGTAGCAGCTTGAGCCGCGGATACATCATGCAGAGCCACTTGTCGTGGCGGGAAAGGTCCTCGGCCTCCTTGCCAACGACCTTGCCGAGCCAGGCTTTGATCTCGGGGGAGTTAACGTTGTCGTTGTAGACCCAGCCCTCATTGCCGGTGTTGTAGGGTGGGTCGATGTAGATGCACTTAACCTGTCCGGCGTAGTACGGCAGGAGCGCTTTGAGCGCGGTAAGATTGTCGCCCTCGACGATCAGGTTGCCGGCATCGGCCAGCCCGCAACCCAGTTCCGGCACGTCACGCAGGAGGTGAAACGGCACTTCCTGATGGTGGTTGACGACGGCTTGCTTGCCGATCCAGTCGAGGGTGGGCATCCTCGCTAAGAAGAGGCATGCGCGAGGGGCGGAGCAAGCATTCTGACATCAGGCGTCGAACTATGCTTTCCAGATTAGGAGTGCGCATCAATCAGCACCCCAGCTTTTTGCCAAATCAAGCTACCATGATTCGCGACTTAAACTGGCGGGATGGACGGGACTCGAACCCGCGACCTTCTGCGTGACAGGCAGACGCTCTAACCAACTGAGCTACCACCCCGTTAAGGGAAAGGAGGCGGAACGTAGGTTTTCAAAAACGCGAGTCAAGCGTCGTTTCTCCGAATTTCCGCCAGAAAGTTTTCGCGCCCCCTTTTCTCCTCTGAAACCCGCCAAAAACTATTTTTCCGCCCCGCCAAAATCACCGCGCAAAAGCGGCCCAAATCCTCTCCCTTTTTTACCTCCCGCAGCTCTCCGAGCCCGCAACGCCTCTACAACCCCCGCCCCGCGAACCTTTTCGCGCAGTGGCGCGGTGGCCGGGACTCGAACCCGGGACCGACGGTTTAGAAAACCGTTGCTCTATCCAGCTGAGCTACCACCGCAGCACGTAAATTTTGACTCTTTCCGACTCTTGTTGCCTGAAATTACCCATTCTAGGCAACCGATTCGGGCAACTGCGCGGTTTACTTTTAGGCAACCGCCGACAGTTTGGGGCGAAATGAGTACAGCCCTACCCTACGCAGTGACCGAGTATGCAAACCGCTCCGGCTCAGCTTCGTATCGCGTGTCCGGGTACTGGCAGGGGAAGCGTTTAAGAAAGAACTTCCGGGATCTTGGTAAGGCGGAGACCTTTTGCAACGACAAGAATGCGGAGGCGATGGCGGCCGTACCAGTGCGCGCCCCGATGCAGCTCGTAGAGGCATGGATGAATCCAGCCCAGATTCGTGATGCGCAGTGGGGGCTTGAAGAGATCAATGACCGCTGGCCATTCAGAGATGTGATAACGGCCGGGATCGCCGCCATGAAATCCAAGCTCCCGCCTGCCGCCGTCGCGCCGCTCGCGCTCGAGTGGCTAGCGCTCATGGAGGGAACTGTCTCGCCGCGTTGGCACTCAGACCTCAAGCATCGCGTGACGGCCTTTACCGAAAGCCACCCCGGCCTCGACACTCACGGCCTGACTCGCGCTGTCGTGCGGGCTTGGCTCGACGGCCTGCCGCACGCCCAGCAATCCAAGGCGAACATGCGCAACGCCGTCCATCGCTTCGGCGGCTGGCTGGTAGAACGCGGGTACGTGCGCGAAAATCCTGCCGCCGAAATCCGCATCTCGCGGCGACGGTCTGGCGCCCAACTGGCAGACCGGCCCCTCCCCTCGATCTTCACGCCCATCCAGTGCGAAGCCTTGCTACGGGCCTGCGAAATGGGCGCATGCCGCCGACTTCTCGGCTGGATGGCGACGTGCCTTTTTACTGGCCTGCGCCCGGACAGCGAGGCACCGCGGGCGACGTGGGCCGAGGTGAATCTGGATACTGCCGAGTGGTCGGTGATGGGCCGGAAGCGCGGGGCAAAACCGCGCGTGATTCCGCTGACCCCGGCGGCGCTCGCATGGTTGCGCGTCGTGAAGGCCGACAAGATGGAGAGGCCTGCGCTTTATTCCCGAGCGGCGAAGATCCGAGCGATCGAGCTGGCAAATGAATGGCTCACTGAGAATCACCCCGACGCGCCGAAAATCGCATGGTCCAACGACGTGACGCGGCATACCTTCGCCAGCTATCGCTCGCCGCATGTCGCCGTGCACAAGCTCGCTGAGGAGCTGGGAAACTCGGCGGCGACGATCTACGGGCATTATCGCCACCCGCGCCCGTCCGCTGAGGTCAAAGCCTTCTGGGCGATTCTGCCAGCGAACGGCTGATCGCGCTTTTAGTTCGCACCCATACCCTGAAACCTGTAACGCAAATCATCCTATGAAAGCCCTACTCGCCATGCTACTCGTTGCGTCCGCTGCTTTGCCTGTTGTTGGGCAGACGACGGTGCGCGACTCGCTTCGGAATGTCTCGACCAAGCAGCATCTAGCTGAGGGCAAGACGATAACCGTTGGATTTGTGGCGGAGCGCGGCGGTAGTTATCTCATCCGCGCCGTGGGACCGACGCTAGCCCAGTTCGGCATCGAAACTCCGCTAGGAAATCCCCGGCTCATGGTCATATCAGGGAGCACAAAAAGCACCATCGTCTCTAACGATGACTGGGGCGCGCAAGAAGCAGATGTTTCTCGAGCCGGTGTCGCGGTGGGCGCATTTCCGCTTGCAGCGCAAAGCAGAGATAGTGCGATCGTGGTGGAACTTGTGGCAGGCGCATACACAATCGAAGTGATGGCAAGCGATGCGCCATTTCAGTTGACCAAAACCGGCGAGGTGCTTGTCGAGGTCTACAAGGTCAACCCGTAGGCGTCGATTCCTTGGCCACGAGTACTTCATTAAGGACTCGGTCAACTTCAGACTTCGCACCCTCTATTGCGGCTAGCGCGCCCTTTGCCGCCTCCAGTTCGCGCTCGATCATCAGCACCTGGGCTAGCTGATTCCGCTGAGAATCGGCTAGCTGCTTCTGACGGCGAGTGAGTTTTTCAATAAGCTCTTTCATGGTGCGTTCGGATTGAGTGCTGCGATGCGCGCAGCCTCGGCTGCTTCGTCGGCCTCGGCAAAGCCATCGGCACAGGTAGCGAGAAGGGCACGAAGATCCTCGTAGGTATTGAGCGTCATCGGCCCGCCCGGGAGCGGCGTCGCGGCGATGGATGGAAATGCCACATTCACCGAGCGATTCCCATTGGGCAGCGCGACACTGTCGCCGTTCTCGTAGGTTCGGCGCGTCTCGCGGTCTATCTCGATGCGGTACGGCCCGTCGAGCGGGGCGTAGATATGAATCGTCTTCGTGCGTTTTGTGTCGGTGGGCATGACTAGGTGAGGATTGCGATTTTGATTGTGCCGCCGCCGTCTTCTTCGGCCTCGATGTAGTGGCTGATAGTCTCCGTCGTGACGCTCTGCTTGGTCTGGCCCATGCGGAACTTCGTGCCGTTTTCTAAGATGAGGTACTTGGTTCCTGTATTGGAAAAGCGCGCGACTTGGGAGCCGCCACAGGCGACCTTCACCTTTTCAGCTTCATCGGAGTAGATACCGGTATCGGTGTCGTCCGCGCGCGGGGCGAAGGCGACAGTGCTCGCGCTTCCGCTGCGGCCATAGATCGTTCCCTTCACGTCGAGTGATTTTTCTATGTAGGCTCCGCCGTCGGTTTTAAGCGGGGCATCTACCGTCCTTGGGTCCGAGGAGGAGTAGCAGGCAACCCTCGTAAGCGCCCAGACTTCGCCAACATTCTGTATGCGACTCGTGGCCCCGCCCATGTCCAGGAGCATTCGGCCGGCACCAGGCACCCAGCCAAACGAGCCCTTGGTCGTCGTGCCAGCGCGCACGTAAACGCCGTCACAAGTGCCGTCTGTCGTCACATGTACATTGCTATTCGACCCGCTGGCGTCACCGAAAATCGCGCCACTGTTACTCAGACTGACCTTATTAATGCCGGAACCAACTTCGAAAACACCTCCGCTGCCGAGGCGAAACACAGCAGTCCCATCGTCCTTGACCTGCCACCCTGCCGTGCCGCCACTCGTGACGTAGTTCGCGGATTGGATGATGCCATGATCGGAGCCCGAGGTGCCGATGGTCAGCGTCTTGGTGATGGTCGCGTCCTCAGCCAGCAAGAGACCCGTGGCGATGGCCGAGTAAGTCGCGCCGTAGCTAATCCAATCGGCGTTGGTGCCGGGCGGATCCCATGTCGTGAGGCCATTCTTGGCGGCATTGGCGGTCGCCCAATATTGGCCGGAGTAGTACACGGCGTCGCGACGCAGCCCAGCGATGTAGAAGTAGGCTTTCGTGTTGTCATAGTTCCCACGGAAGGGAACGCCCGGCCCGTCGAGACCCGCGCTACCTGCGGGGCCGGTCGGCCCTGTCGGACCCGCTGGCCCGGTGGGAGCGGCCTGAGCCGTCGCATTGACCGGCCCCTCCAGCGTGGACCGCCCGCCGATGGTGTCGCGATTCTGTGCCCAAATGTAGCGAGTCGTTCCGGCGGTGAGGCCGCCGAGGTTGAAGCCGGTCGCGCGGAGGGTGTGATCAGGCGCGTCGGTCGCCGGGTCTGGCGTCGTGTTGGTCGCGCGAATCCAGAGGTCTGTCGCGATGATCGTCGAGTCGTCGGGCGGCTCGGGGTAGGCCCACGAGATGAAGATGGCTTCCGCTTTGCCGATGGCGGCGAGGCTGGCGGGCGGCTCGACCTCGGTGTCGTCAAACTCCAGCTCGATCTCCAGCGCATCCTCGATGCCCTGCTCTTCGCCTCCCCGGGTGGTCGTGTAGCTGGCGAGGCGGAAAAACCGGGACTCAATCGCGCGCGGGAAATCGGCGTGCTGGAGCACCTGCAGTTCCGTGCGCGGCATGATCCACAGCTCGGCCGTGGCAGTGTGCCCGGCGGCGAAGGAGCCGCGTCGTCCGCGCAACACGGCGACGGTGTACTGCCCTCCGCCAATCGGCGTGACGGCCCCGATGCTGCAAAGCTCGAAGCCGATGAAGAGGAGAAGCGTATCGTCGTCGCGCTGGGTGTCGCTCTGCCCGGAAAGGCGCGCGATATCGAAGCCGCTCGCATTGATCGTGAATGTCGTCGCCGACGAGTTGACCGTGCTGGCGAGCGTGCCGCGCAGAGCCCAGCGACCGTCTTCCGTCATCCGGTCGAAGGTCAGACCGGCATTGGAGAAGTAGGCCTTGTAACCGGCCACGTGGGCGCCGGGACGCTCGGCCAGCAAAACGACGGCAGGCGCGGGCCCGTAGTCGGCAAAAAGCGTGGGCAACTGAAACGCCCGGGCATTGACCACGCCGACGAGCTCGGGATCGGGCAGGATGGGCCGAGGGTTGGGCGGCGGGACGTAGGCGATGGGTGCCAGACCGCGCTCGAGCACGAGTTGCAGTTGCACGTCCTCACCGGTCGCCGAGTCCACGCGCTGGGTGATACGGACGATCTGGCTCGTTTCGCTGGGGGCATCGACGAGTACGAAGCGATCGCCGGCGCGCAGGCCGACGACGCGCTGGCGGGAAACGATAACATCGCAGCCCTCTTCGTCGCGCGAGTAGTGGCGGGCGAGCTGGTTGCCCTGCTCAAAGGCTTGGTAGCTGGTGATGACCCACGGCCGCTGGTAGGTCTGCGGGTTGGCGTAGCCGAGGCGGCGGCGCGCGGAGGGGTTGGGGACCGGCGTCGCGGCCTTCTCCATGCTGTCTTCGCGGTCAACGTGAACAATGACGGCCTCGGTGATGAGTTCGGCATCGCCGGTCGGCGCAAAACGCGGGCGCTGCCCGGATACGAAGTCGTGATACGACAGCTCCGGCAGGCCTTCGGGGATGACGCCGTCGCGCGGGAAACGGCCAAAGTAAATCTGCCCGTCGATAGGCCGCAGCCAGCCATCGTAATGCACCAACAGGCGAGAAATGATCCCCTCCAGCGAGTCCTGCTTGTCCAGGAGCGGTGAGATATAGCCCATCGCGGCGATATACTCAGGGTCGCCTTCGATGGGGACCGGCGTGTCGCGGCGAACATCGGTGGCGAGCGCGGCCGCGCTGGCGACGTGGACAGCATCAGGCAGGCCGAGCCCGAAGAAAGGATTGCCGATAAGCTCGGCGAGCACCGTCACCGGATTGGCACCCTCGCGCGACCGCTGTTCGTCAAGGCCTTCGAAATAGGCGGCGCGCTCCGCCATCACGCGAATGGTCGGCGGGGTCGAGTTGTTGTTGCCGAAATAGCAGTCTTTGACGACGAGGTACGGCAGGTCGAGGTAGCGCGGGTGTTCCTCGCCGCAGCCGCCGTCCGCGATCTCGAAGCTCCCGCCGCTGCCAGTCAGCACGAGGTCATCATAGGGCTGGTCATCCGTGCCCCAATACACGCGGAAGGTGCCGACGCCATCGATGACGATATCACCAGAGTGATGCGGATGGTCCTCGTCGCGGTGAATCGCGCCCCCCCAGACGACCTTGCCCGCCACCTCGATTTGCTCGAGATAGTCGAGACGCACGCAACCGAGCATACCGACGAGCGAGCCGAAATAATCATAGCCGGTCGTCTGCTTCGATTTGCCGACCTTCGAAGTGACCGCCTGCGCGCGGATCTTGTAGATGTTGCTTTGCGCCCAGACAAGCGGGAGCCACGGCGGGCGGCCAGCGAAGTACGCCAACGGCTGCGCCTGCTCATTCGTGGATATCTTGCGGGCGCTGAGATTGCCGACGGTCGGATCGACCGCCGGGGTTTTCGGTGACGACATCATGGCGTTGGGCGGTAGATGGCCTCCAGCATGCCGAGGATTCGACGCCCGCGCACGACGGCGCGAAGCTGGGTGCGCCGGACGCCGGCGGGAGCGTGGACATGCAGCACGTCGCCGCAGTTGAGCATGATGCCGCAGTGATGTGGCACGGCTCCCTCACGAAAGCACAGCGCGTCGCCGGGCAGCGCAGCCGCAGCGTCGCACTCAGGGAGGCGAACGAAGCGCGCCTTGAGGTCCGGCCACGTCTCGAAGGCCTCGATAAGCACGCTGCGACCGCTCAGGTTGGTCATCACCTGCGGCTCGATGTGCTGATGCGGGATGACGGCGCACGTCGTGTACACCGCGTTGGCAAGCCGCACACAATCCACACCGCCATCACGGCCGCACGCCTGCGCGTTAGGGAAGAAGGGCGTGCCCTCCCACAGCTTGGCGACCTGCAAGAGCAAGGTGCGGCGCTCGGGTGTGTTGAACCACGTTGGAACGGTCGGCGTCATTTCTTGGCGGGGGCGTTGGGCAGGGCCATTGTCGGCAGCGACAGATTGACCTGCGGAAGATTGGGGATGCCGCGGAAGCGGGCTTGGTTGCCGAGGCCTTTGCACGTATCCCAGTCACGATTGCAGCCGCGCACCATGGCGACGGCCTGCCCGGTGGCCGCTTGGCGCACCGGCCAATCGACGGTGATGCGCTGGCCGCCATCGATGGGCTCGCTGGCAATGATGCCGCGCTGTTCCCACGTGAGGCCGGAGCCGATCTCGATTGTCCCGTAGACGTAGGTATCGGCGGGAGAAGACGACTCGCCCCCGATCTCGAGCACGCAGCCTGTCGCGTTTTCAAAGGTGCCCGCCTGAGTGAGCGCGGCGCGATTGAGGCCGCACGGGGCGGAGAAGATCTCCACCTGACATTTCCGGCTGGCGAGGATGCGGGGCAGCTGACGGTCTAGGATGCCGCGCAGGAAGAGGCCTTGTGCGTCGATGCGCTTGCCGATGTACGATGGGCGCTTCACTTCGCCAGTCCAGCGGAGCACGGCGGCATCGGGATCGATGGGCCACGTCTCCGTTTCGTAGATCGAGAGGAGGAGTGGAGCCTCGATGCGATCAGGCCGCCAGAGTTGCAGCGGGTTGCCGTCGAAATAGAACGATTCAAGTGCGACGGCGTTATCTTTGAGGTCCAGCGTCTCGCGGATATCGCGGTGACGCATCGGCGCGGGGATGTAGGTACCGTCGGCAGTGCGGCTCAGCTCGCGCTCCCAGTTTGTGAAGCGGTAGATCTGCGGCTCCGGAAGCGCGTAGGTGAACTTGTAGAAGAACACGCGGGGCGGCTGCTCAGGCGTCTCGCCTTCGACGCCTTCAATCTCCCATGGCGTTTGCACCATGCCCAGTTCACACGAGCCGATATCGCTCGACAGGAAATTGATGGTGAGCGCGTCCGTGGCGAGGCGGCACGTGGTGGTATGCGGAGCCTCGGCGCTGGCGGTACCGGGCGCGAACCAGAGCGGGGTTGTGAAGCTACGGCGGAGCCCTTCGCTGGCGACGAAAAACGCAAGCAGAGCGCGCACGCCCTCGCGGTCCAGCGTGAACCGAGCCGCCTGCGCCCAACGAAATGCCATCTCCTGGCCCTCGATGGTGCGCTCGCGAATCTCGGCGATGCCGCCAAACTCTAGCCCGTGCTGCGCCTGCTGGCGGAGCGTATCGACCCAATCGGGTTTGAGCGTGGCCGGGAACTCGCCCGCCTCACCCTCGCCATTGATGCCAACGCGGAAGGTGTACGGCGAATCTTCCAGCACCGTGAACTGAAACGAGACCTGCTGGTCACTATCGGCCGGGAGCTCCGGCAGTTCGCCTTCAAAGTGGCCGACGAGCAAGGGTGCGTAGGTGTGCTCGTCGTCGAGCGTCGAATCGTGCGCGACAATCGCGCCAGCCGTGAGGTCGATGAGCCGCTGCGCATCGTAGAGCCGATCGGCCCAATCGGCGCCCGTGCGCGCATCGACCCACAGCGGCAGGCCGACCCAGCCGTCGCCGAGGGTAGCGAGCATCTGGCGGCAGGCCTGCGCGTCATCACCGGCAAGGACTAGGCGAACCTCGGCAGTAAAACGGATCGCCTCAGATTTCGGCCTGCGCCCCTCGCGGCCGCTCTGGCGGCGGGTGACGGAGCACGGCAGCGAGTGAGTGAGTGAAAAGGCCTGCGACCACTCATGCGGGAAAGCCAGCACGGCAATGTCGAGGCCATCGGAAGTGAGGTTGAGAATGGGCATGGTCAGCCGGTCTGCCCGCCCCAAAGGCGCTTGGCGTTCTTGCGCGAGAAGCGGACGACGGCAGTTTCGTAGCGCGGGTCGCTCACAAACTGGTCATAGGCGTCCTTGCTGGATTCATCGAAGATCGCGACGCGCATCGGCTTCACCGCTGGATCGGAGCCATCGTCATCACCACTGCCGCCTCGGCTGCCAGCAAACGCCGGCGACGGCGTGAGCGCGGATGGCACCGCGACCGATTGGTCTGGATTCTGGATCCACTGCTGGCTGGCCGCGTCGAAGGTCGCATCCTGGCCGACTGCGCTTGGGTATAACTTGGATCCATCGACGAAGTTGTAGCGGTCCATGAAGCCGGAGACCTGCTTGCCCCAAAATTCTTTCGGCATCCCGCCGTATTTCACGAAGCCGCCGAGGCTGAACCCAGCTTGCCCCGAGCGGATCGCCTCCAGCGTGGAAATCATCTCGGAGTACCGCGGATCATCGACCATCCATTTCGGAGCGACCCACTCGCCTTGGTGGACGACGCCGGCCGGAGCGGAAGCATCGTTACCGCCCGTGTAGCCGCCAGTACGGAAGCCACCGGTCAGCGCGGTCGCAGCGATGAAGGCAGCGACGCCCACCGCAGCAGCGACACCGAAAGACGAAATGGAGCCGAACAGCGCGCCGGGCGCTTTCGCGATCGCATCGGCCGCGCCTTCCTTCTGGGAGAAAGCGATGTTCTTGATCGCGGCCGCGCCACGAGCGACAATCCACTCGGCGAACATCCGCGAGATGCTTTGCGTGATGGATCCCATGATCGGGCCTGCGATATTGCCGAGGGATTGGGACCAGTACTCGGTCGTGCCGAGAATCTGATTGAGCCCGCCGCCGATGCCTTGAGTGATGCCTTGGCCAATATCCGCCACGCTCCGCTGCATCTGTTGGGCGAGCGTGCCCCACTGATTTTGCAACTGCGTGAGTCCTGCCCCGAAGCCTTCGAGAGTGGTTTGCGGGCTGGCTGCGCCCTCGATCTGGCCGCCGATGACGCCGGAGCGATCTTCGAATTGCTGGGCGCGCTGGGCATCGCCGCCGGCGCGCAGGGCCGAGGCGCTTTCATCGAGCACGCCCTGTTGTGCGCGGAGATTCTCGATGCGACGCCGACGCTTCTCTTCATCTGTGAGGAGGAAGTTGGCGCTATCGCGGCCAGCCTGCCGCTGGAGCCGCTCCATCTCCATCGACGCGGCAATATCGACGCCGCGCGAGTAGTCCTCCGGCGAAACCTCTTTCAAGTGGGCCCGTCCGGGGTCTTCGAGGCGTGCGATGCGAAGGCGCGCCTCCAGTTCTTTGTCGGTCTGCGCAGTGATTTCCTTCCGGGTAGCCGCGATCTCTTCATCGAGTGCGAGGATGGCGCGCTCGGTCTCGACCTGGTTGCGCCGTTTCTCCGATTCGGTGCCGGTGAACTCGGCGGCGTTGTCCAGAGTCTGCACGCGCTCGCGCTCGAGCTGCGCGAGGCGGGCGACCGGGTCGAGCTGCGATAGCTCCAGCTTGCGGCGACCGGCCTCGGTCTGCTCGGTCATCGCCTTGGCGTTCTTCTCGACCCACTCGGCGGCATCCTTCTCGCGGTCGGCACGCATCTCGGCGGCGCGAGCGTTTAGCTCGGCGTCGCGCTTGGCTTGGGCCGCGGCGAGATTGTTTCTGATGAGCTGGTCACCCTGTGCCTTGGCTGCATGGACGATCCCCCAATACTGCTTCGCCGCCTGCTCAAGGTTGCGTTTCAGCTCGGGGTCTTGCTCGGAGAAAGAGCGGCGGGCTGCCTCGCGGGCGCGGCGCTCCGCTTCAGCGGCATAATTTTGCAGCTTCTCTTGCGAATCGACCGTGCGGAATTGCGTGTTGAACTCTTTGACGCGGTCGAGTGGCGCAGCACGTACGACCTCGTCTAGTTCTTGGCCTGCGACAGCAGCCTGCGTTAAGCCGCTGATTGTATTGGCACCAGCGAGCACCGCAACTGCGCCTAGCCCAATGAGCGTACCAACGTGTCCCCATGCGGGCATTTTGGCGAGACCGGCGACTGCGGCATCCCATCCTGCCTTTATCTCCTTTCGGTAGGTGACGCCGAGTAGTGCAGCGCCGCCGATGCCTTGGGCGGCGACGGCACCCCAGCCAACCCCACGATCTTTCTGCCATTGCTCCGCCGCCCAGCTAGCGCCTCCGGCCACCGTTTCAGTGATACCAGCGGCAGTCTCCGCGAGCCTCGCCTTTAACTCCTGCGTTTTCAGGACGAGAGGTGAAAGCGCCAACGCCATACGATTGCCCGCCGAGGCGATCCGCGTTTCAAGATCGTCGAGCGCGCGGGCCATCTCACCGGACATTATGCCAGCGGTCGCCGCGACTTCATCACGCAGACCGCCGAAACCTTCGACCGCGAGGCGGTCGAGTACGGGCTTTAGATTCGAGGCGCCCTTGCCGAGGATATCCTGTGCGAGTGAAGCACGGCGGGCCGGATCTTCGATGCCAGCCAGCGCACGGGCAACGCGCTCGAGCTGAATCTCGGGGCGTAGCTTCGTGAGGTCGGCGACTTTTAGGCCAAGCTCGGCGAAGGCTTTGGCGAAACCGCTGTCGCCGTTGCGGAGAGCCTCACCGAGGGCGTTGCGGAGCGTCGAAAGCGCGGTCGTGAGATCGGCTGCGTCGCCGCCTGCCGATTTGAGGACGTGGCCGAAAACCTGATACGCCTCGGCGCTGACACCAACGCGCCCTGCCGAGCGGGCAATCTCCGTCGAGAGCGTGTTGAGGTGCTGCGTTGCCGCCTGGAAGCCGCCAGCGAGGGAACCGACCGCCGTGGCCGCGCCGAGGCCGGCCAGCACCGTCTTGAGCCCGCCCACCATGGAGGTGACGGACTGGACCTTGCGCTGGTATGCATCGAGCGCGGCGAGCTTCGCCTCGGTCGTGAGTGTGACTTGTACCTCTGCCTTCTGGGCCATTTTCGGTTACTGGCTGGCTGGCTTGTTGATGATCTTCAGGAGTTCGTTGGCGCGTTTGCGGAAGTTGCGCCCGGACTGCCCGCCATATTTTGCGGCACTGCCGAGGGCGGCGGCATCTAGGGCGGCGAGTTGGTCACGCGCTTTCTCGCGCTGGATCTCCTGCCACAGGTGCCGCACCCATGGCAGCGTCTCGGCTAGGAGCTGGGCGCGGGTGAAGCCTCCGGCGAGGGCGACTTGGGCGAGTAGCGATTCAACAGAGAGGCGAAGTCCGTCACGAGTTGAGCGAGACCGAGGCCGCACGCCTCCGCGCGTTTTAGGCGCCGGCCGCTCGTGGCCAGCGCCCTCGTAAAATTTAGCGCAGTGTTTTTCTCCACCAATAGCTCGTAGCTTTCATCGGTGAGCGAATCGAAGAAGTCGCGCGTCGCTTCGGGCGTCTTCACCTCAGGCGACTCGATGCAGAACGCGAGGGCCTTTTCCTCGTCGGTTGCGATATCGAGATAGGCCGGGATCTCGCTCAGTTTAATGAGGCGCAGTTTTACCGAGATAGGCTTGTCGCCGTCGCGCAGGAAGCACGGTACGGTCTCGCCGGCGTAAATGAGGGTCTTGGAATCCATGGTGAATCAGGAGCGTTTACCGAAGGTGATGACACCGTGGCTGAAGCGGCCATTGCGCCGGTATTCCAGCCAGTCCCACTCCCAGATGCCCTCGGGGTTGCGGCGGAGGTTGCCCGCGTCGATGGTCACATCGATGTACGGGTTCTTGTGCTCGACGTGAGCAGGGCCGGTGAACGTCGGCGGCAGAGCGCGGTTCAATGCCGCCTGGATGATGCTGCGATGATCATCGCCCACGGCGGAGGCGCAGCCAGCGAGGAAGCCGAGCGCAAATGCGGCGACGGCAACGAGAATGAGCGAGCGGAGGGTCTTCATGATTTCAAGCGGCGAGGGCCGAGGGGACTGCCGGCGGCGTGCCGGTGACGGCCGCGACGATGAGCGGCGCGAAAAACTCAAGTTTACCGGGGGCGAAAACGTCGGAGTGCTCGGAGCTGGAGACTTGGTAACCACTCTCCTTGTTGTAGTTTCGCACCCGGATATCCGTGCGGCCATTGTAGCCGACGGCCCCCATGTCGCCCCAGGAGTGCCACGGCAGGAACTTCGCGGCCCACACAGGCGAATCGCTCGGGCTGTGCCAGACGTGGATCGCGCGAAGGTACTCGCTGACGGGAAAGGCTCGGTCGGAGTCGAGCGCGGGATTGATGAGCACGAGTTGGGAGAACTGCGCACCGAGATCGGCAGCCTCAGCACCGATGGCGCAGCCGTTGGAATGGCCGACGAGAATGTCACCCGGCTCGGAGAGATCGGCGATGAGGCGGGCGAATTTCCCGTTGAGCGCGCGAACGCCGAGCAAGCCGAGCCATCCGTAACGCGGACGCTTCACGGCAAAGCCCGCCGCGGCGAAATACGGCGCGAGCTTGCCCACCGTGCGCTCGCCTTCGTCGCGCACGTTGAAGCCGTGAAGGAGGATGACTCGGGGGTTGGGCATGGGTGCTAGCCGCCGACGATAACGCGAAAGATCCGGTGGCGATTCGGGTACTCGTGGAACGGCACGAGCGTACGGCTCTGTGGCTCGAAAATGAAAAGGCCGCGGTCGCTGAATAAGGCGTTGAGCGCGTGACCGCCACCAGCCGGGACGCCGCCAAAAGCAACCTCTTGCATGACGTGTATCCGCAGCACGAGCGGCTGGGCTTTCACGCCCGCGCGACTGGCGGCGACGTTGGCAGCGAGTGCGAAGCCGAGCGCGAACTTGTCGCAATCGAAACTCTCGGGAGTGAAACCGAGCCTCGCATCGCTGGTGAAGTGCCACGACCAAGCGGCGGCCTCAACCAGCCATGCGTGCGACACGGGAACAAAGGTTGCATCGGTGGAAATGGTGAACGCACCCGGCGCGTGCGCTGAGATCGCGGCGAGAACGTCGGCAGTTGAGAAGGTGCGCGCATCGGAGGATGGCTGCCACGCGGGTACGCGCGGGAGCGTGATGGCACCGCTCGGCGCGGAAGCGCAGCCAGATAGCACCACGAGCGGGGCAACGCATGCGCAGACCACTAGGCCGACCACGACCACGAGGCGTACGAGCCATTTTGGCGCTGGAAGGTAGAGTCGATTGATCGTCTTCATAGCGCGGCGGCGTTGCGAAACACGGTGTCGACCTGGCCCCCATTGAGCCCAAACGCGGCGGCGAGTGTCGCCACGAGCGGGTGATCGCGGCGAAACTCGCCGGCCTGCCCAAACTCAACCTCAGCCTCATAGCGGAGCGCCGCGTCGGGTATCTGTGCGATAGCGGAGAGCAGGTCGGCCTCCTTTAGCGCGTGGCCGCGAAAGAGGGCGAGCAACAGTTGGCGGCGGGAAACCACGGCAGGCACCGGCGCAGGCGGAGGATTTGCGAGCGCGTGCGCTATATCGGAGGCGGCGTTGGCTTGCGACGGTGCCCCACTATGCGCAGGAAATGCAGTTACACTTCCGCTCGCGAGGCGCACGCGGTATCCAGGCTCACCTGCGGGGTCGATGACGGTAATAGCGCCGAGCCCTTCAACGGTGAGGTGATACTCAGCGAAAGGCGCGGGTGCCTCGCTGGCTAGCGCGGCGCAAGCGAGTGCCGCGATGAAACCGAAGATGGCAAGTTTCTTCATGGTGGAAGGTCAGTTGACGCCGTGCCCGTGGATCGTGTGTTGCAGCACGTCCGTCCCGTTGGAGTTAACCCACAGGTTGACCGTGCCGTTGAAGCGCGTTGCGAGCGTCACATCCGAGAGTCCCGCGCCAGCCGTGCCGCCGCTGAGATACTGCGTCCCCCCCGATGCGTTGCCAAGGCTCACGGTCTTGCTCGTGCCCGCGTTATTGATCGTCCACGATGCGATGCGGTTCTTGTTGACGAACGCGAACACGCTTCCGCCGAGGATCTGCTGATTACCGTTGGTGTTCGTGCTGGCCTGAATTACCCAATCGCGTTTGGAGGTGACGGGGATGAAGCCGACGATCCGAGACCCGACGCCGTTTTGCGTGGAGTCGGCGACGACGAGAATTGGCTGTATGATCGGGTCGGAGAGCGCACCACAGGCGACAAGCTCAGAGGAGTTGGTCCACGTAGTCGGAGTCGTGCCCGTTGCGACAAACTCCACCCCGGTTGCGTTGCTCCCTGCTCCGACATTTGTGAAGCTGTCGCTGGCGACATAGGTTTTAATCCGATACCGCCTACCGATCGTGAGAGTGCCGCTGGTCTGCACGACAGCGCTGCCCCCTGCCGCATCAGGCGCAGAGAGACGACCCGATACCTGGATGAAATCAACATCCGCCTGAGCAAACTTCCTGTTCACCGGCCGCCCCGGCGAGAAGTTACCGGCCGGCCAGCTAAAGCCTTGGATAAAATACGTAGTCGAGGTCGACGCCGGAACCCAGACTGGCACTGAGCCGCCGCCTAGGTTCTCGGTCGTCAGAGTGAAACTCGCGGAGATATCCAAGCCATCCTGATAAACGACAGGGTTGGTCGTGCTGTTGCCCGTGAAGGCGACAATCAGCCGCACACGGCGACCGGAAAAGGCCGCGCGCCAACCGGCATAGCCAAAGCGGCGATTGTCCGCGATGTTCGTCGAACCATTCTGGCGGATGCGCAGTTCGCCCGTGCTGAGGAGCTGTACCGAGAGCGTGTTGACCGCGAACCCGGCGTCAGCCGAGTTGGACGAGTTGAACGCCGCGATGTCCACCGTGCCGGAGGGATTGCTCGTGGGCACGTCGAAGGGCTCGCAAACGATGGTGAGGTCGGAGCCGCCAATCGCGCCGATTGAGCCGTAGATCGTCTCGATGCGCCGCGCCGTCGTCGCGCCGTCGGAGTAAAGGAAGTCGGCTGGCTTGCGGCTATGGAAACGCGGCTTGAGCGCGTAGCCCATGGCTCCGGGCGTGACGCCGAGCGAAGTGCTGGTGAAAGCCTCAGCCTCGGCATCGGTCGCCAGCTCAACCACGCCTGTAACGCTGGTGGTGGCGGCTCGATAGGTATTCGAGGCAGCCGACAGGTCTTTGTTCGTGAAGACCTCAGCCCCAGCGAGAGTGCCGAGTGTACCCGCAGTCGGGACGGTCAGCGTCGTCGGGCCCGTGGTGACGAATGTTAGATTGCTCGACCCCGAGATCGTTAAGTTGCCGCCAAAGGCGATCACGCTCGAATCGGTGCCCGAGAACGTGAGCGTATTGGAGATCGTCGCCGTCTTGCCGGACGCGACGACGATATTGCCGACGTAAGGCGTCTTCGCGCCCCACGCGTCGATATTCGCGCCGTTCGTGATGCCGTAGCCCGCCGCAGTCGTGGGCTCGCCCGTGATTTTGTCCCACGGGATAGTGACCTGCGCGGAGGCGGTGAGCGGCAGGAGAAGCGCGAGAAGGATAAAGCGTCGAAGGAAGTTCATGGTGAATCAGGCGAGTTGGAGATAGAGCGTGACCGCGCCGAAGCCGCCGGCATTGGACGAGCCAGCGGAGACGCACTTGACGCGCAGATCGGTGTTGGCGCTGAGGCCGATGTATTCCTCCTCATCGAGCACGAGCTCGGTGAACTTCTCGCCTGCCGCGACGGTGAGCTGGGGGCCGACGTTGGATCCGTTGCCGTCGACAAGTTGGAGGACTGCGGGCGCGCCGGCAGGTGGATCGTCGAGTTGCACTTGCACCCGCGTGAGCGCGGAAGCGGCGACGATGCGGGTGAAGCCGTGGATAACGGTGGGGACGAGTGCGCCCCCGATGATGATTTGCGGAGTGTTCACGGTGTCGTCAGTTGGAGCCGCGAGGCATTCGATGAAGAACTGGGGAGGCTGATTGGTAGGCGCGGTGGCGCTGGGCAGGGCGGAAGCGGAATCGCTGGTACCGCCGCTCGCCGCCGAGATCGCGGACGCCGCGGTATTGTCGGGAACTGCAGCGGCCGTGAGTGCGCTGGGGGAACCGCCGGTCATGGCGGCGGAGGCATCGAGCGCGGTCGGACCGGTATTGCTCGGCGATGCGGCGGCGGTGATAGCCGTCGGCGCGTCGCTGCCCATCGCGGGGGCTGCGGTCAGCGCGCCAGGCGGACGGAACGCCACAAGCGCCACGTCGGCGCCCGTAGCGGTGGCGGCGAGGGACAGCGTGACGGTAGTCCCGTCAATGGCGGTTACGATCGCGCCCTCGGGGACGCCGGGGCCGCGGATGGTCATGCCGACCTCCAGCTCTTCCGCATCGGCGGACTCGATGTCGGCGCTTTCGTCGGTCGTGTCGGCGACGAATTGAATACCGAGCGACGACGACGCGAGAGCATCGGGCCCGGTATTGCTGGGGCTCGCCGCGGCAGACAGCGCGCTAGGGCCCGTATTGCTGTGGCTGGAGGCCGCAGACAGGGCGGTTGGCGCGTCGTTGGACGGCGAAGAGGCAGCCGAGAGCGCACCCGGCGCGTCGCTCGTGGGGGAGGACGCGGCGGAGAGCGCGCTCGGGGCTGTGTTGTCCCAGCTCATCAGGCGGTCGGTGGCAGGCCGGTTAGGCGGGGAGCGTGCCGGTGTTGAGCGTCGAGTAGAGGACGCGCGCCTCCAGCGAGGGCCGCGGCCCCTGCTCGCCCATCGCGAGCGAACCGTTGATCATCAGCACGACCCACACGTCGATGACGTTGATATTCGTGCCGGTCGCGGCCTCGGTCTCCTGGATCTTGAGCCAGCCCTTCACAGGCTTGTTGCGCTCGAGCGGGTTGAACTGACCGCCGCCCCCCGTCAGTGCGAGGTGGCCGAGGCGCAGCGAATTGATGAGGTCAGAGTAGTCTTCGAGCGTGAACGTGAATTTCAGGTCGCGACCATAGATGAGCACGTCGGTGAGATGTTTCGCACCGTTGATGGGCGACATGATCTCGCGGCGCTGTTCGGAGTACTCGGACTCGCCTTCGGCGACGGTGCCGAGGGCAAGCCACGCGGCATCGCCCACATCGGGCTTGAGCGCGGCGGAGACAGTGCCGGAGGGGCTGGTGGAGGTGGCACCCTCCAGCGCGAAGCGGATTTGAGTGCCGACGACAATCGGACGGGTAGTCATTGTATCAGATGGCTGAGGGTGGTTGGTTGCGGACGGAGAGGGTTACGGCGTCGGGCGCTTGCCTTGCTTGGCCTCGCGCCGCCATTTCCAGAGGAGGTACGCGCCGCCGAGCACGGCGCCGGCGATGCTGGCTACGTCCTTCCACTCGCTGAGGGTGAGGCCTGCGAGGGTGCGGGCCGTCACGGAGGCGACAGTGGGGATCGATGCGAGGAAAAGGTCGGCGGGATGCAGTCTCATTGGGCGGAGGCGCTGATGTGGCAGCGCGCGTTGAAGAAGATGGCGGTGGAAAGAAGGCCGTCGGCATCCTCGATGAGCTGCGCCAATTCCGGCTCCGGCTTCACGTCGTTGAATGGGACGCTCGTCGTGAAGCCGACGCCGAGCATCGCCGCCTGCGCAGCGTCGACCATCGTGTCGAGCGTCAGCGGGAGAAGCGGCGCGGAGCCGGGCGGGAGATTCGGCCGGATGCGGACTGCGACGGAGAAGATGCAATCTTTCGAGAGAGACGAAGGACGGCCGTATGAAACGAGTTTCTCGCGAAGCACGGGCGAGACCTCCACGCACGCGCCCTTGTCTCGGATGGCGGTCTCGCGCTCGTCGTTTCGCTCGCCCGGCGAGTAGTACTTGAGCAGCACGGGCACGCGCTCATTTGCGAAAAGCGGGTGAGCCTCGAGAGCCGTCTTGGCCGAGGGCTGAATCTGCGAGCGCTTGAGGGGCTGGCAGCTCATGATACAGCGAGACCCGCCGCCTCCAGCTCGGCTGTGATGCGGTCTATCGTGTCACGGAAGAGGTACCGCTCCGTGTCCTGCCGGACATTGCGGAGAGCCATCGCGAGAATGGAGTGGCGTGCACCGACGGCGGCTTGACCGGGAACGAAGCCCTCCAGGCGCGCGAAATCACGACCGAGCTCGAGCCTGCCGATGGGATTGTTGCGGAAGCCGTGCTGCACCTGCACCTCGAGTTGAGGAGCCTTCGTGCGATTATCGCGCAGGCGCGCGTTGCCGGTGGCGACGTAGGCATTGCGCGAGGCGCTGAAACGCTTCCGGTACCGCTGCATCAGGAAGGCAACGCCAAGGACCCCGATACCAGCCTGACGGCGGGCAAGCTCGGTCCACACGCGGCGGCCATAGGTGCCGAGGGTGACGGGCACGCGGAGGCGGCGCGTGGTACCGGACGCGCCGCGGAGCGTGCGGCGCTGATAGTATTCTACCGGCGCATTGGGCGATGGCGGGCCGACTTGCAGCGACGGGCGCAGCGCGACGCCCTCCCCTGCCCGCGCCCGGCGGCGCAGGTCGCGAAAGGCCACGCCTTCGAAATTGGCCGCGCCTTTGCGCGAGCCACGGTAGCGCTGGTCCCAGTAACCGCGGTAAAGCTCAATGCGAACGTCGTTGGCCTTTCGGTGAACGGTCGTCGTGAGGTCGCGTTTCGAGCCGGCGTTGTAGAGGCTCAGTGCGCGACTGAGAGCCTCAAGCTCGCGCTGGACTGCGGGACTGGCGGCGCTTTCGGTCATCAGGAGAACTCCGAGGCGAGCACGAAGACGAGCATCCCCGGCAGGTCGCCGGGATCGATGCGCGCCAGCCGCGCGCTCTCTTCGAGCGGGTTTTGGATGACAGTGCTGACGGCGGGCAGGCCTGCCGAAAAAGCAGCCTGCGCACGCTGGACGTGGAGAACGGTCTCGCGAATCACGCCACCCGCCTCGGCAAGATCGCGCGGACGATTGCGCTCCAACCGGGCGACGAATGCGACGCCTCCGGGCTGGAGCGCATAGGACTCGCCAAGCTCGGCATCGAGCGCAGCGAGACCTTCCGCGAGATCTTCGTGGGCGGTGGACACGGGCTCAGTTGAGCGAGGCCTTCTGCACCGCGAAGTTGATGACGATCGCACCCACCTCCGCGGTGGAGGCGTGCTGATTGTGCACCGTCAACTGGAAGGAACCGGCTGCAACCGTGGTGACTGCGACGCTGGTTTCCTTGTTGGTAGCGCCAGAGCGGATCGAGACGACTACCACGTCCTTGAGCGCCACCTGGCTATTCGTCACCGTGAAGGTCGCAGATGCCCCGGCGGCGAGCGAAGCGGTGTTCGTGGTGATGGCGCCGGTGGCGGTGTTGAGCGTCACGCCCGTCGTGCGATTGGTCGCCTGCGTGACGGTACCGCCATCGGCGGTGAGCGTGGCCTTGACCTTGCCCATAACGAACTGGGCGTGAGCGGGAGCGGCGAAGGCGGCGACACCGAGCGCGAGAATCGCGACGCGGAGGCCGGAGCGACGATAGAGATTCATGGTAAAAAGCGGGAAAGTTGGAGTTGCGGACGGACTGGCTAGAAACCCGGCGGGCTAGCGGCCCACCCGCCGGGGTTGGTCACAACTGCGAAGGCGATTAGGCCGTGAGGATGCGGCGACCGCTGGCGGTCTGGCCCTTGGCGACGCCGTACATGTAGGCGACGCGCCAGGTGGTCTGGCCCTTGTTGTGGTCCACGAACTGGACCAGCTGCACCGAGATGCCGGTGTCGGGATTCGTGACGATGGAGACGTTGCCGTTGCTCGCGCCGGGCAGGGCGAGCGTGTAGTCGTTGGGCGTGCGGGTCGCGACAACGAGGGCGTCGGGCGTGCCGCAGAAGCCAGCGAGATTCTCGCTGTTGTCCGGCAGGCCATTAGCCTCGTAGGGCTGGAAGCCAGCGACGCGCGGGAGCATGTACTCCGTGATGAGTTCCGGCCGCTGGAAAGCGGCATAGCTCACGATGGACGAGTCCTGACTCAGCTTGTCGAAGTACGTGCTGTTGAGCAGTGCAACGCGACCCTGCTTCGGCACGCCGAGATCGTTGAGCGCGGCGGCGATGGCGGACAGCGTCGAGCGACCGAAGCCGCCTACGGCCTGCACCGTGTTGGCCGAGAAATTCGCGTTGAGGATGAGCGCATAGAGCGCGCCCGTGATATCGAGGCCGATGCGCTGATGGGCACCCTCGACATTTTCACCGAAGAGGTCGCGATCGGTGGAGGCGAGATCGTTGGCCGTGAGGTTGAACGACACCGCCTTGTGATTGGAGATCGTGACCGGAACGTCGGTCGCAGTGATATCGTTCTGCGCGTAGCCGGTGCCGGCGACGAAGTTAGACGACGTGGGCACGGCGCGCGTGCGGCTGACGATCTGCTGATTGAACTTCGCGCCAGCATCGGAGAAGTCGGTCGAGAATGCCGTAAGCGCCGGGAAGTCGATCTTCAGGAGCGAGAGCGCTTTCTGGACGATGATATTGCCAGCGAGCGAGCCGAGCGAGTTGGCGGCGAGGATGGGCGCGACACGGAAAGAGGGATCGCGGAGAACCGGACCGATGGACGAGGCGTAGATGATCGCCTGCTCCTTGTGATCCTTCTTGCCAGCGTAGGCCTTGAGCGCGTCGACGATGCCGACGCGGAGCACCTCGGCGGTCTGAACGGCCGCGAGCTGGGTCACGTCGGGCTGCACAACCACGCTCTGCGCGGAGGGCTTGCCCTTCATGGCGGTGAGGATGGCGAGGTTCTTCTCGTCGGCCTCGATGAGGCTCACGAAGTGGGCACGGATGGCCGTGTCCTTTTCGTCGATTGCACCGCGGTCGACGGCGGCTTGCACGGCGGCCTCGGCGCGCTGTTTGCGAGCGGCCTTTTCGGCGGCGACGAGCGCGTCGAGCTGGGCCTTCATCGCTTTGATGGCGGCTGCATCCTCGGGCTTGGCGGCGGCAGACTGGAGGGCGGTCAACTGCTCGCGCAGTTTAGCGATCTCCTGCTGGGCGTCGGCATTGTTGGCACCCGCGGTGACGGGGACATGCTGCGCAACGAGCGCGGCGACTTGGGCGTCGGTGGCGTCGGCGGGAACGGTAACCGCCAGCGCCGCCAGGACCTTGAGCATTTTCTCACGATTCATGGACGTATTCGGATTGTGGTTACCCGAGGAACCGTCGGGCGCGGGGTTGGTTGAATCGGCGCCGCCCAACCGAGCAGCGATAAGCGCCGGCATGGCGGCGCCGAAAGCGGGTGCGTTCACGAGGCCGCCGGCGGCGTGCCCCTCGACAAGACCGGCCACGCGGCCAGACTCCCAGTCGACCCAGAACGTGGGTGAGAACGAAAAATAGGTTTTCTCGCGCAGGCACTTCTCGCCGAGCGGAGTCCAGTCGATGGCTGCGACGATGCCGCGAGCCGGATCCCATTTGAACGAGCGGACGTCGGCCGTGGCCGCGCCGTCGTCGTGGTTGCAATCAAGCCACACGCGGCAGCCCTTGGCGCGGGCCCGCTCGAAGGACGCGATTACGACGGAGGAGCCGAGCTCGTCGCAGCGGACCATGCCGGTCCACGTGCTGCCGTGCATCGTGCCCGCGCAAATCTCGTGGTCGCCGCGGGGCATCCAGACGATGGAGTCGGGCAAAGGCGCGTCGGCCTTGGCGTCGGCGGCCATGACAACCGTCACGGGGGCGACGGCGACGAGGCGCTCGCCCTTCTTGGGCGCGGCGTTGGCGAGGATGGCGATGCGGCGAGTGGTCTTCATGCGGCTGCGATTTCTTCGGGCTGTGGCTCCGCTGGGGTTTCCTTCGGGCCGTCGATGGCCTCGGAGGCTTTCTCCGCGAAGATGTTCGTGTTGTTGGCCGCACCGAGCATCGCGAGGACGGCGCCGACCGGGATTTGCATGGCCTTCGCCTGGTCGATGACGAACTTCAGTTCGGTCAGCCGCTGCGTGGTGGCCTCGCGCCAATCGCGGTTGTTTTCGCCGTGGACCTCCTGAAGAGTGCGGACGCCGGCGCGCAGCTCATCGAGCATGGCCTTGGAATCGCGGCCGATATCGACGGTCGCGCGGCGTGGCGGCAGACAGGTGATTTTCTTCCAGTCGGAGGGAGCGCCGCGAAGGTCGCCGGTGGGCCGGGTCTGCGAGCCGATGACGTGCTCCCAGATGCGCTGAAAGGCGACGGCGAGCGTGGCGCTGCGCACATCGTAAAAGCGAGTGTCGGCGGCGATCGCTCCGCGGAGGGACGGGCCGGACCACGCGCCCTCGTAGTCGCAGAGCGCGGCGTAGCTGATGCCGGTGCCGCGGCAGATTTTGCGCTCAAGAATCTTCCAGAACTCCTGCTGCGCGGCGGTGGGGCGAAGCGCCGTGGACTGCGCGAACTTGTCGCCGTTTTTCAGGACCGTCGTGCGAGCGCCGAGAGCGCGCTGATAGTACGTGATTCTCTCCGTGATCTGACCATCGGGCCCAGCCACCTGCTCGGTGCGACCAATGGGGGAATCGTCGTCGGCAGGCAACTCGCCGCTCTCGTTGTAAATGATGTTGGCGCGCGAGCTGGCGTCTTTGGACGCGAGCATTTCGTACTGCTGGAGGTCGTCTAGATCGTGGAGGTCGTGGAGAACCGCATGAAAGAGCGTGGCACAGCGCGTCTGCGAGGTGCGTGAAGGCTCGCCCACATGGATCATCTGCTCGGCGGGGATGAGCGCGACGGACTTGGGCGAGGCCTTCGAAAAAGCGTCGTTGTCGTTGGTGACGATGTAGAACGCGGGGCGGCCGCGCGCGTCGTACAGGATGCCCTCGGACTGAGTGTATCCCTCCGCCTGATACTGGGCCGGGAGCTTGGCGTCGCAGATGCGGTGCGTCTCGATCAGCTTGATCCGGGGAAACTGGCGGCCGGTGTCGTCGGCATCGCCGTAGGTCAGCCAGATGAAGATTTCACCGTCGACGGCCTGAGCGCGGGCGATGATGGCTTGCAGCGTGGCGAAGGACTGGCGCGACGTGAGATCGGCGTACTTGCACCACGTGTCCCACCAATCGCGGGCCTTCTTGTTCCACTCCTGATCGGATGAGGCGGGAGAGACGTGGATGCCGGTGCCGACGACGTTGACCTCGATCAGGTCGAGGATCTTCTGCATCGTCGCGTTGTTCTTCTCGAAGTACCGCGCCTTGCGGACCATCTCGAGGCGCTGACCGGCATCGAGATCCTGCCGGGCATCCTGCACGTAGGCCGGAAGCCAGGAGCGATTGATGCTGCCCATCTGGCCGGCCTCGTACCGGGCGAGCACCATCTCGGAATCGAGAGGTACGCGGGCGACTGAATTGGAAACGGAGGCCGTGACCTTGGCGGCACCGCGAGCCCAATCCCAGATGCGCGAGGCAATGCCAGCGGCAGCAGGGACGCGGGGCGAATAGGTGCCTGTGCGGAGAGCGGTCATGCGCGCAGGCCTCCGCAGGAAAAGTCAGGGCGCGTCTCGCGGATGGGCTTGAACGAGGCGAGGAGCGCGGCGACGAGAGCGGCGTCGTTGATGCCGGGCGTTGCGGCTTTGAGCGCGTCGACCCGGTCGAGAATCAGTGAGCAGGCCTCAGCGAGGTCTTGCGCGGTGAGGTCGCCAAGCGGCGGGAGCGTGTACTCGACCGTGGCCCCACCCTGCCCTGTGCCGGTGAGGACTTTGCCGCGCTTGGTCTCGGTGAGCTTGGCCTGCGCAGCGATCTTGAGCGCGGCCTCAAACGTGATGGTGCCCTCTTGGGCATCCCACGCCAGACCGCGCACGAAGAGCTTCAGGAAAGCAGCGGTCGCGCGCACATAGGCATATGGGAATGGGGTGTCTACCTACCCAAGCGCGGCGATTCACCCCGTTTCACCGCAGGGAGGGTCTGTCGCATTATTTTGGGGGTTGAGATACGCCAATGCGTTGCGTAACTCACTCTCATCCAGCTATGTCATCGATACCCCCACTTAATCCCGACGCGACTATACTGCAGTCAGTAGCCCAGGGCGCCGTTGATACGGTCGGCGATGTCCTGACGGGAGTCCCTGCCCCCGTTCGAAAAAACCTACTCAAGGCGCTTAACCGTTTATGCACCGCAGCAGTTGAAATCCCTGCAGCTATGATGGAGGGAGTCGTGAATGAGAAACGCGCGGAGAGCGAGGCGCGCGTGAGGCTGATTCAGGCGAGCTCAAATCAGATTGCGCAGCAGATGTCTGTGGATCCCGAGTACGCGCGTGTTGCGGCCCGGAAATTTGGTCAGCGAGTTATCCGTGAACAAGTCAACCTAGACCAGATTTCTATGGTTGCTGCTGAAGAGTTGAAGGCGTCGAAGCCACCTCCGGGCGACGCGGAGCCGGACCCAATAGAGGACGATTGGCTTCACCAATTCGAGAAGGAGGCGTGTCAGCGTAGCGACGCGGACATCCAAAAGGCGTTCTCTAAAATATTAGCGGGGGAAATTTTGAAGCCGGGGTCGTTCTCCGTGCGCGCAATTCGCACGCTAGCGCAACTTGATAAGTCGACGGCTAACCTCCTCAGGCAATTCTGTGGAATATGCATCGCAATGCGCGATCGCGCCACGAACGAGATATGGGATGCCAGAATTCCACTTCTCGGTCGAGATCCCGACAACAACGGACTCATTGATTTTGGGTTTAGTTTTAATTCGCTCAACTTGATGGAGGAGGCTGGCCTTATATTATCCACCCATCACACCGAACGAGACTACAGCATATGCGTAGCTGAGGATAATCGCGTTAAAATCCCATTTTGGTACGCCGGGGCTTGGTTCGCATTCCATGGTAAACCCGGCACCTCTGTTCCGAAACCCTACAAACTAGAAGGTGTCGCGCTGACCCGCACTGGAAGAGAGTTAATGAAAGCGCTCCCATTTGTTCCCAACGACGCGTTTTCTACCGCGATCAAAGATTACTTCACATCGAAAGACATGTTTATTACGTCTGTAAAATTCGACGACTAGATGTGCGCATTAGCTGGGATCGCGCGCGTGGCGGCGGGTTTCGTGCCAGCCACGCGCGGGCCTCGTCAACCGTAGCGGTCCCCCCAGGCATCAGAAAGCCCGCGCGCTTCATGGCGTCGACGTAGTTCAGGTGGCGGCGGAGCGCGGCCGCGAGTTCCTTGGCAGTCAGGAGGTGGGTGCGCGCAATGGCGCTGACGATCTCGCGGTGAGGCGCGCGGCGCAGCTCGCCGACCGTCCTGACGGGATGCGGCGACTGGGCGAGGACGTGCACCAGCTTCTCCGGTAGCACGTCGGCAAGGCTGGTAGTGTCGGGGATCATGCGGCTTCGGCCTCCTCCGTCTCTTCGTTGTCGGGTTTCTTTTTCGGGTCGTCGGCAGAGAGTTCGATGCCAGCGGGCAGGAGCTTCGCCTGCATGGCACAGAGGACCTGCATCTTGGCGCAGTCGAAGGCGTGGTTGTTCCCCGAGGGGCAGACCCACACCATGACTTTCTTGCCAGTGAACTTGTCGACCTTCGGGCGCTTAAACTCGGCGCTCATCTGGATCCGGTACTGGCGCTCGGTCTCGTCGGGGTTGGAGCTGTCCTTGAGGATCGGCTCGACCCAGAGGCCTCGGTCGATGAGGCCGGTGACGCGCTCCGCCGTGGTGGGCGCCGAGAAGCGGACGAGCGGACAGAACTTCTTGCCTTCGCCGGCGACGCCGGATGCGGGATCGCCCTGCGTGACCGGGGCCCACGGCCGTGCGACGCGCTCCACGCGGACATGGCCTGTCTTCTTGTCGCGGACTTTGACGTTGTGCCAGAAGTACGCGGGGTCGTCGCCCTTGGCGGCGATCCAGCCGTAGCGGATACAGGCTGCGTAAACGCCCGTGTCGCCTTTGGGCCGATAGCCGGAATCGATGACGGTGCAGTTTTTCGCGACGCCGTATTTGATCCGCAACTCTTCGATGTCGGCCTCTGAGAAACAGCGCCCGAAGTAGACGCGGCGACTCTCGCCAGTGTCCTTGGCCCATGCGCGGATGGAGACCCAATACTCGTCCTGCTCCTGGCGATCCGCGGTGAGAAAGCGCGCGTGCTCGCCCGGCCAGAGCTTGGCGTCGGGCGCGGTCACCTCGTAGGCCATCCGCGCGAACGCCTGGTCGCTGTCGTGAACGGTCCGCTCGCTGCGCATGAGGGCGCATCGCTTCTGGAAGAACTTCACGAGCGGGATAAAGTTGCCGACCTTTACGGCGAGTTGCGCAGCGATCCACTCCTTGACGAGCTCCTCCCACGGGTAATCGATGAGGCAGTGCCAGCGGAAGGAAACTTCGGTCGGCGGGTTGAGCGGGTCGAAGCGTTCGCCGGTGACCGTGTTGAAATAGTCGCCGTCGGCGTTCCAGTCGCGGCGGGTGCGGCTCGTGTTGGGGTGCGCGTGGCCGCAGTGCGGGCAGACGTAGCGGACGGTCGCTGCGCAGGCGTCGACGTTGTATGAGCCGTCCTCGCGTTTGATCTGATCGTACACCGCGCCGGCGCGCGAGCCATCGGGGCGATTGATCGTCCACTCGAGCTGCATCGGCTGGCGGCAGGCGGGCGACGCGCAGTGGGGGCGCCAGACGAACTCGACGCCCGCCTTGTACTCGGTGTCCCAGTCGCTATCCTCTTCGCCGCCTTGCGAGAGGCAGATGAACTTGTGCGACTTCATCTTTACGAAGTCGCCTTGCCGGGCCTTGGCCTCGCCCAGCTTGCCCACCTTCCACATCCAGACTTCATCGCAGACGAGCCACTTGAAGCCCTTTGACTGGAGTTTGCCGATGGCGGGGCCGACGAGTTTGAACGGCAGGCCGTTGGCGAAGAGGATATCCGACTTGCGGGTCTTGTGCCGGTCGGTCGAGAGCATCGGCCCGATCTCGGGGACTGATTTCAAAATGGGCATCTGCCGCGTCTCCGCGTGGTCGGCGGCAATGTCCTTGTCCTGCATGACCCACAGCACAGAGGCGTTGTCGTTGGCGATGGCCCACGGCACGGACACGTCGACGATGAGGGTCTTGCCGCCGCGAGGTGGCGCGAGGATCCTGACGCCGCGCACACGATCGTGCCGAATGGCCTGCAACGGCGCGATGAAGTGGCGCGAGTTGGAAACGTCGAATTTGCCGGTGATGGCCAGGACGGGTGGAAGCTCGACCTTCTCGCGCGCCCATTCGATGATCGAGCGGCGGTCCGGCGGGGAGAAGGCTTTTTCCCAGACTGTGGAGAGGGAGTAGGCCATTGGCTAGGTCTGCGCAGCGATGAGCCGCCAGTACGCGAGTGCTCCGGGCGCGTGGGCGCAGTCCTCAACGAACTCTTCGCCCATGATGGCGCGGAGCTGTTTCTCGCGGCGGTACTCGGCATCCAGATATTCACGCGGAACGCCCATCGCTGCCATCACCTCCCGGTCCAGCATGCGCAGGAAGTCGTCGATGCATTTTCCCTGAGAGGCGTTCAGTTGTTCCGGCGTCACCATGCCCAGCGATCCGGGATCGATGGAGAATGATTTCGGAGAGTACTTAATTGGGGCGTCTTGAGGTTCGGCGCTCATGGGGATCATGCGGCGAGACGTGGCATGATGCTTAGGTCAACCTGCGCGCCTGCTCCCATGTAGAGCAACCAAGCGCGGCGGCCGTGCGGCTTGGCCGAATAATCGGCGTTGGCGTTTTCCGGCCGGGCAGCGATTTGCTGGACGTGATCCTCGCACAGCCCATCGCGGCGCAAAAGGTCAGCGTACCCGCACGCGCCGATGTGTGCCATCAGCGCGTCTTTCAACGCCTCGGGCTCGCCCGCTTCCGGGATCCATGGAATCGCGACGAGATCGAGGTCGGTCGTGACAGTACCGTGAATCGCCAGCGCGTAGCCGTGGGCCCGGGCGACGTCGCAGAGGCCGGGATAAATGCAGGCGTAAAACGGGGCGCGGGTGGGCGGTTTCATGGCTAGTGAATCCGCCCTTCATCGAGATCGACGCCGAACCCATCACGCAGGAGCTTCCGCAATTCGGGGTCCTGGACCTCGTCACCCATCTGGAGGAGTCGGAGGCCGCGCAGTTCCTTTTCGCACTTCGACCACTCCGATAGGTATCGCTCGGCATTCTGCTTGTCGGTCGTGTCCTCGTACTCCAATCGCTTCCACGTCAGGACGGGCCACCCGAAGACGAGAAGCGTGTACGTGGTGTTGGTCGCGCTGGAGGGGCCGAAATAGCCGATACGCGCTTTCGTTAGACGAAGCCCGCGCGTCCACGGCACGCGCTCAGGCAGTGGCCAGTTGAAGGTGAAGACCCAGCGGGGCTTGTCGTAGATCGGCGTCATGATTTAGGCTCCTCCTCAAAGTGCTTCCCGAGCGCCTGCAGGATCGCGGCAATCGGGTCGGTGATTTTCTCTTTCAGCAAAGCGCGCTGCTGGGCGACGTCGTCTCCGGCTGCCGCCATCGCTACCGGCATCTCCGCTTCGCACTTCATCCGCGCGGTGTTCCACTCAGCCGCGGCGAGTTGGATTTTCGAAGCGACCCAGGCTCGCTCGACTAGCCGCCCTTCTTTCTGATCGTTCGCAAGCCGGAGCCGCCGAATCTCCTCGAGCAACTTCTCTTCCCGGGCATCGACCGTGCCGCGCCGATCCTCCAGTTTCTTTTCGGTCCACACGCGCACGGCCGCGACGTCTACCCGCCCGTCAGGCTCGAAGCCGGGACAGCCCTCGCCCTTCCAGTTGCGCAACGTCCTAGCCGTCACCTTGAGCACGCGCGCAGCCGCCGCCATGCTCGTGACCATCTCACGGACCGGCGTATCCGCCCCCTGCCCTACCTGCGATTGTGACTCATCTGCCATTGGGGAAAGGAAATGAACCGCGCGACTCGCTCATGGTTTTGGTGCGCCGCGACGCGGACCCAGCTCGCGGCAGAACGTCTAGGAATCTGTTACAAGTGGGGTGCATTAAGCTGCCTCCTCATATCGATCGCTCTTGCTAAGGTTTTGCCACGCCCAAAGAGGTTGGAGATTGCTCCAATGGAAGCATTCGCGCTGCTGTTGCGGCTCAGCGAGGTCGAACCGAGCACACGGCTTGCGGTGATCGATGTGCCACTTGCCCATGTTCGCCCACGTCATGCCAGGCTGGAAATTTCGCTCAAGATGGGCGCGTAGCTCTGCAATCGAGCATCCGATAAGCTCAGAGGTAGGCGCGGCCTTGCGGTCGCTTCGCGCGCTGTCCTTGGACTGACGCACGATAGCATTGTAAATTCTAGCTCGCAGCAATCGTTTCAGGTGCTCGCTGCTGCCTGCTACCATCGCCCGATATCTAGCTCTCGACTTTAGTGCCGCCTTGGCGCGGCTAACCTCAACGTCCCGCCAGTAACCTGAGCACGATGGGTGACTCGCCCAGTGCCTCAGCTCCCCGAGGTAGTGCACGCCGCGCCACTCATCGGCCCAAGCCTGCTCCTGCCATGCCCGGTCATCTGTACGCAGTCGTTTGCCGAGATTGAGGTTCGCCCGCCGAGAGCGCCCGTACCCCTTGCGACCCTTGTACCGCTTCACCGTGGCCTTGGCGACGCCGCTGAGGCGCACCGCAAGGTTCATCCCAGTGCCGATGCGCAGTAGGCAATCGACGCAGTAGAGTCGGCGATCCGGGATGCGCTTTTGGATATCGGTAAACTGCGCAGATGCTCGTTGTGCTGCATTTCTGGATACGCCGGTGACGTGCGCGGCCTCGGTGCTGCTGTATCCGATGCGCACGAGGCAGGCCGCACAATGGCGCGGTTCTAGCCTCATGGGTGCGTCGGAGCGGTTGCGGGTACTTTGGATTATACCGGACATGTGCCTTCGGTCAGGTGGTCAAGCCGAATAACGAGTGCGCAACATCGCGTCACGTGTCCATAGTCGGATACCCTGATACCATATGGGAATTACCCCGATGGATTGCGGGTAAAACAGGAAGCTAGGAGAGGGTAAAGATAGCCCGACTCCCAGCCATTTAGCGGCGTCGATCTCTAGCCATTCACCCGCGCCGACGCCTGCCACTCAACCCCCACGGCGAATCAAACGCGCTGGCACCACTGCGCCTCGGCAGGTGCGCGAATCGCTTTGCCGCTTCCGCTCGGATCGCCTCAAGACGAGCGTCACGAGCACGACGGTTGGCTTCGGTGCTGGCTTGGGTTTCGACGTGCGGGGTGTTTTTGGCGTCATGCATGGGGCACGATACGCCGCCAGGTGACCCACGGGATTGCCCACCAGCCCCGTTGCGCCACGTTGCTCCCATGCCGAGCTATCGTCTACTCAAGCCCCTGCCCGAGGTCATCACTTACCATGGCGGCGTGCAACTCACGCTCTCCAAGGGCGACAAATCCAGCCATGGGTACACCGTGTCGTATCGCAGGTATGGCAGCCCGATTGAAGCATTGATCTTCGATGGCTATGACGCAGCGGATGCAGAAAGGACGATGAAGATCAGGTTCTACGTCTCCGATGGCACTCCTGGGGATCGCGTGCTGCGAAGCCTTGAGGAGAAGGGGTACGTCGAGCGCGTGGATTAAGACGGACAACGGTCGGACATTTCTGCCGGACCGTGGCGGCTTTTGCGCTTTCGTTCTACTTCGCGACCGTGTTAGCCGCGTCGATGGCGGCGTTGAGATCGTTGTAGGCATCCGAGTACCGAGAGGCGCTGATAGCCTGCTCATCCCACGAAGACGCCGCTCTAAAGGCCTGCGCTTTCTCGACAACGTTCAAGCACGCGGCTCGCAGCTGGGCCGATAGGGCACGCGCAGAAGCCAGCTCTTTTGCCGTCTCATCTCTCTCGCCCCGAATCTGCTCAATCTCGGTGGCCACTTCGCGCCGCACTTCTGCCTCGACGCGCCGCATCAGGTCTTCGCCGGTTATTTGGCCGCTGTAGAAGCGGCCTTTGAGGAAATCTGTAGCAAGTTGGTTCATGGGTTCGTTCAGCGAAGTAGATCGAGCATCGCAGCCTGCACACTGCCATCTGGCCTCACGTTCTCGAAGGGGATTGAAGCCAGAGGCTCCGAGCCGTCCCAACCGCGCGGCCACGTCTGGGCATCGATCAGCTCGATGATGCGGGCCTCTTCCTCGGCATTGATGAGGTCCACGCCGGCTCGCGTTTGAATGTCCTTCACGCGAGCGAGAGCCCAACGGCGGGCCTGGAACGTGAGCGGCCCCATGCGGCAGGGGTTCGCCACGAGCGAGCCATCCTTGCGGGTTTCGGTGCCGTCCTTCCGCAGTCGGTTCTCGGGTTTTTTCAGTTCAGCGTAGAGGGGGCGGAGCTCCATCAGCGGCGAGAACTGCCGCCACTGCGGCCGCTTGATAATTTCTTCCAACGCGAAGTCGCGGCTGGCGAGGTTGCAGCCTACGCAGCCCGTCCGAGCGTGAGTCTCCAAGTCCTCATCCTGCCCGTACACCGCCGCTATCAGCTTCGTTGAAAATCCGTGCTCAAGGCCCTCGGGAACGAGGCCAGTGAGCCAATCCCAAACGTGGCAGAGCCGCCAATGCAGAAGAGGCGCGAGCGTGTCCGCAACCGCCTCGGGCGTCGCGGTCTGGAACCACCCTTGGCCACACTCAGAATTGTTTTTGCCGCACGAAAGCGCAATGCGGGCATCGCGGGCGGCGCTTTCACCCAGGCGCACGCCCGTGAGCATCAGGAATTTCTTGCCATGCGCGTCGCGCAACGCCTTCAGCGCCGCAACCATCGGCTCGATTTTCAGTTGAGCCGTGCACCAACGGAACGTGTTCGACGGCGGCGGGACGCCCCGCCCAAGCATATAGACGAAGAATCGATCCTCCATCGTAGGCATCACCACCTGCGTCTTCACGCCCCGATCGCGCAGCTCGCTTAATATCTGCATCGCGGTCGAGAACAGGGGCGGCAACTCCATGCGGGTGTCGCTCATCAGCACCGTCAGCGACTTCGGAGCCTGCACGCGTCCGGTCTCGATAAGATGCACAACGGCGCTCACTACAGCCGACGAATCTTTGCCCCCGCTAAACGCGATGGCCCAGTGATCGTAGGCCGCGCCGTAGATGCCGAGGCTCTGCGCGGTGAGTTCTAAAGCATCGGGCAGAAGCATCCGCGCACCGTCGAAGAGAGTTGGTTGGAGTCGGCTCATAGATGTTCAGGAAACTAGCTCGGTGACTCCGACGCGGAGCGCGTGGGCAAGCTTGTGAATTGTGGTCAACGACGGGTTGCCCGCGCCGCTTTCGATCTTTGAAATCAGGCCCTTTGAAAGGCCTGTAAGCTCCGCCAATTTGGGTAGGGTGAGTCCGCTGTTTCGGCGGTAGTCGCGAACGGCTTCGCCGAAGCGGATGCTAGTTTTTGTAGGCATGGTTTCGTTCCGGGTTAGAGCTTGATGAAGACGATCCAATGACTCTTTGCCGTCTTGCCGCATCGGTTGCCGAAGAGAGGCTTCTCGGGGGTGAGAGCGAGCACCTGCGACACAGGAATCTCGTCCTCATTCCATTTGAAAACTAGCGTCCCCTCATGCTTCAGGACGCGGAAGCACTCGGCGAAACCGCGGCGCAGCATGTCCTGCCAGTCGGCGGGGAGCGTGCCGTACTTCAACCCCACCCATCCCTTTGCGCCGTTGCGCTCAAAATGGGGAGGATCGAAGCACACGAGCGGGAAGCTGGCATCGGCGAAAGGAAGCGCTGTGAAGTCGGCCAGGATGTCAGGCGCGACCACCAGCGAACGCTTGCCGCCCTTGCTCGATTTATCGGGCAGCTCGTGGCTCTCGCGGCGCTTGTCGATGAATACGGCGCGTGGGTCTTTGCGATCAAACCAGAACATGCGGGAACCGCAGCAGGCGTCTAAAACTGGAGGGAGAGGCATCACAGGTTCGTTCAGCGCTTGAAAAAGCTGCCGGTCTGAAAGTTGGAGGCTGTGAGGAGCGCGACCATCTGCGGGTCAGTGATCCGGCGAATCTCGATGTCAGGGTCTTCGCCGCACGCCACGTCAGCCTGCACGGCGTGGCGATCATAACGGCCCCACCAATCGGGATCGGCCAAAACGGTCATGATGTCATCAAGCCCGGCGTCGTCTTCGCCGCCGTAAATCAGTTCGCCCATGACTCGACGCAGGTCGCAGCCACGGGCGACAATTGAGTGGTAGGCTTCACCGCCAGCTGAGACGTGAAACCATGCGTCGGCGATGTCTTGAGGGAGAGGAGGTACGGTTTTCATCGGTTAGGTTCGTTCACTCAGTCGCAGATTGGCTCGACCCATGTGCGCACCGGGAAGTGGATGCGCTCACCGCCAAGACCTTCCCGCTGGAGCCGGGCGCAAATCGCCTCGGCTTGTTCGCGCGTCTCGTGTCGATCAGCTGTCGTGTTGTCGCCATCGAACCGATTGGTAACGTGCCCCTCGGGCCATAGCGCACGCGAGCGCCATCCCTGCACCTCTTCCAAATCGAAGAGATTGTGCGAATCGATAACGCCCTCCTTCTCTTCGCCAGTATCATCCGGGGTATATAGGCAGCGATACCGTCCGACCTCAGCGCATCGCGCCACGATCTCGGCAAGTACCCACACGCGCGGGCGAATCTCGTATCCGACCGTCAGGCCGGTGGGGAAAAACTTAATTAGAGCCATGGTTTCGTTCAGGTGTTTTTGATCTTCCGCCGACGAGCCTGCCGGCGCTTCTTGGTGGGTGGTCGTTTCATTTGACGGCTGCTTCCTTGGCCTTGTCGGCGCGTCGCTTGGCCATGATCTGCCTGCGCTCCTCTGCTGTGACGTGCATGCGCCGAAATCCTATGGCGTGAATCCATTTGCAGGTGTTCGAGCTGGTGAGGCTGACCGTGAGTGCGATCGCTTTCGCGGATTCGCCATCGAGCACCATCTGACGGATGCGCGCTTTGAGTTCGCGGATCGCGTCAGGCTTGCCGCGGTGGCGGCGGATGGCGGCGACGCGACGGGATTCTGTGTCGTCCGTCCTCACGCCGCCTTCCTCCCGGTCAGCGCGTAATCCTCGGCGGTGATGCTCACGATCGCGTTCTCATCACGGATGAGTCGCGAGCTGATGCGCGGGTCTAGCCGATCGTGAATCTCCGCGAGGGTGAGGTTTGTGGTCCAGATCGTCCAGCGGTGCATGCGCTGGTCCGCGAGACGGTACAGCGCGTCAGCTAGAAACTCGCTCTTGTCGCGCGCAGCACCAAGGTCGTCGAGCACCACAAGGAAGTCGGCGCGCAGGTATTCGGGAAGATCCCACTCGCCGCCCCTCATGCGGTCTGCGAGCTGGTGCGCGTGAAGCCAGACACGGTTGGGGCGGCGGTCGCGCGGATCGTAAAAGCCCGTTCCGGTTATCCACGGCCCCTCGCGGTCGCCGGGGTTGTGCGCTCGAGCGGCGGCAAAGATTTGCCTCGCCAGCATGGTCTTGCCGGTGCCTTGGCGTCCGGTGAACGTGAGCCAGTAAGGCTCAGCGGTCCGCGCCATGTCGGCGACGAACTTTGCCGCTTTGTCGGCCGCGCGTTGAAGCGTGGGCTCGTAGGCGTCGATTTCAGGACGCCAAGCCGGGCCAGCGTCAGCCTTTGTCGGTGATGCCTGCGTAGCTGCCACTCTGGCTAAAGCCCCGGCTGCTGCCTGTGCGATGTGTTGATCCATGTGATGAGTTTGATTTGCGATCGCTGCGGACGTCGCCGCCGCGATCTTGTTCACGCTTGAGCCAGTTCGTAATGAACCGCTCCCAAAGGGTTTTATGTGATTCGGCTGGGTTGGCGCGTAGCCATGCGTCCATCTGCGCGAGCTGGCGGTCGATGTCGCAGGCAGGATAGGCAATTTTCCAGCGCGCTTTGTGTTCGGCGCTGACGGCGACCCAGCCGGTATCTTTCGACCACGAGGGGGCGGCTCGCTTGGCCTCACCCAGCTCCAAGGCCAACTCCCCCGCCGGGGCGCGTTCTTCTTCTTCTTCTTCTTCTATTCTTATCTCCTCTCCTCTCCTCTGGTCCGGAAAATGTCCGGAGTTTTGTCCGGACAAATGTCCGGACGGCATGTCCGGACGAGTAGGCGCGGTGGGTTCCGACCGCTGGAGCCGTTTGCGCTCAACCTCGCCAGCGCGAGCCTTGGCAGACTGGCTGTTGTGGCGATCCCAGCGCGGGAAGCGGATGCCCTCTGACTCGATGGACAGCCAGCCGACCGACACGAGGGCCTCTGCGAAGTCTTTCCGGCCTGCAATCTCGTCCACGAGCTTGGCCGTGGCGTGAGGCACCCAGCCATCGGCCGTGAGCGGATCGGCCCAGCACCAGACGGCGACCAAGCAGCCGACGACCTGACGCGGGTGCGCCCTGATCTTCATGCCGATGGCGGCAACGGCCGGATCGGAGACGAGGTTGGTTCGTATCTTGATCCAGCTCACGCCGCCCTCCTCTCTGGCTCGGCAGCCGGCTCCGCAATCGGCGTCACCGAAGGCATCACGCGCGCCCGGCCCCACGCGTCCTGGCGAACCACGTCGCCATCACGCCAGATGGTCGTCACGCTGGTTGGGCGGTTGCTCTGGATGGGCCCGTCGAGCACGCACTGCGGCAACGGGGTGTCTGGTTGTTGGCGCTTCATGCGAGGTATGGGTACGGCATCCGGCGAGTGCTGGCCGCGACGTAGAGCGGGTGTTTCGGGTGGTTGCCCTTAGTGAGGATAAGGCAAGAGAGACGGACGCCCGCCTCGCTCATGCGCTTGCGCACGAGTGACGAGCGAAGCTGAAACGTTCCGTGCGCACCCCATGCCGCCATGACTACCTCGCAGCGTTTAGCCGTGAGCATGAGTTGCTCATCATTCTGCGGTCCCACCGGATCGGCAGCCCGCTTCATCACGCGCGGATCAGTCGCCCGAAACGCAAAGAGGTTCGTCATCACAAACGCCGTGTAGCCCCAGTCGGCAGAGAAGCGGCGAATCCGTCGCAACGTCGGATCAAGCTGCTGCTCGTCCGCCGTGCTGGGATTCAGGCCGATCCACATGATGCGGCGAGGTGCCGACGTATGGAGAACCGGGTCGATGACGTGCTCCAGCGTGTAGCGGTACTGGCGGCAGGGGGAGAAGGTGCACGTGTTGGTCATGCGGCCTCCTGCGCTTCGAGCGCCGGCATGAATTGCGCGACGTTGGATTGCTGGCTGATCACCGCCAGCGCGAGAGCGCGCGCCATCCGGCGAGGGACCGCATTGCCGATCTGCTTCGTCTGTTGGGACTGATTCCCGACGAACCGGTAGTCACGCCTGAATCCCTGCGCGGCCGCGAGCTCGTGCGGCTTCAGCATCCGAAAGAGGATGTCTCCGCCTCGCGCCTGAATGAGCGCGAAGCGGTCGCGCGTGGTCACGGTCGGAAGGGGCTCAGTGACAGGCCTTGCCTTCCCGTTCCCATAGTATTCCACGATGAGCGAGACCGCGCCCGCACCGGCAATTGTGGGCGCCGGCCTGCTTACCGGCCTCAACTTTCCGCCGCCGTGCTGAGGTAGCAGGTATGCCAGCCCGAAGGCTCCCCCGCGAGCGCACGTCACGGTAGGCAGCGGCTTGTCGTAAGCGACGACGCGACCGCCGTGCTCCATAGCGATGATGACGGGCACGCCTTCTTCCGTCAGACCCTCGGCGATCCTGTTGAGCGTGTTGTCAGCAAGCGGCTTCTTTCGGCCGTTGATGCTCCGCATCGGGATCGTCCAGTCGATTATATCCGCTGCCGGCACCCACGGCTTCAGGCCAAACATATCCGGCTCGTCGGAGTGAGTCGGGTCAGGCCACACGATCCGGCGATTTCCACGCACTGCCTGCACAAACACCCGCCGCCGGGTCGTCGGGTCGCCGAAGTCGGCGGCACAAAGCACCCTGTGATCCACGCGATAGCCGAGCGACGCAAGAGCCTCACACCACGGCCCAAATGCCCTCCAGTCGCGAAACTCCGGGACATTTTCAACCATCACGATGCCCGGAGCAGTAGCCTCGGCCCATTGAGTGACGTGCCATGCGGTCGCGCGCGACGATTCATCGCTCGGCGCCTCAACCTTCTTCTTTCGCCGTGCCTTCGAGTGCTTTTGGCACTCAGGGGAGGCCCACAGAAAGTTCAGTTCGCCGGGCCCGAAGAGATTCCGCGGATTTACGTTGTCCAGCGATGTGCACAGGTGCCGCGCGCTTGGGTGATTGGCGGTGTGCGTAGCGATCGCCACATCCCAATGATTGATGGCGGTGAGCCGCGGCGCGTAGCCGAGTGCGGTGATGGCCTCGACCGCACCGGTAGACGTCCCGCCCGCCCCGCAGAAGAGGTCCGCTATGGCAAACGGCTTCAAGCGGCGTCCTCCTTCTTGGTAAGTTCGTCCAACGAAAACAGCGTCGGCATCGCCATCTCTTCGGCGGCCGCGCGACAGTAGTGCGCGCCGTCCGCGAAGTACGCCGGGTTGAGTTCGCACCCGACGCCAAAGCGCCCGGCCATGATCGCGCGATACGGCACGGTCATCAGCCCGCCGAAGGGATCGTAAACCACGTCGCCCGGATTCGAGTACTGCGCGATGACCCGATCCGCCAGGTCGAATTGCATCGGGCACAGGTGCATCTCCTTGCCTTTCGCGGCCTGCGTCCCGTTGAGCGTGAGCATCCGCGTGATATCGGTCCACACGTCGGGCGACCAGCTCTGCGGCTGGAGGAGCATGAAGTCGGACGGCAGATTGCCGGTCACCTCCAACGCCTCGCCGATCTTCACGTGATGCTCGAAGTCATAAATCCGCGCGAGTGAGTGCTTGCGGAACTCTTTAAACATATCCGCGTGAGTCAGCCCAAGGCCTTCCATATTGAGGAGTTCCTCCGGCGTCAGGAGCCGGTCGCCCGACAAGCGCATGAAGCCGTGCGCGTCGACCTGCCAGCGCGCCCGTGTGTACCGCTCCTTCGACTTCACCACCGGGTCATCGGCATAGCTGACCGTGCGGTCGGTCGGCGGCTTGCGGAAGAGCAGCAAGTACTCCGGCATCCCGACACCCATCTTGGTACCGTCCTTGCATTGCTCGCTCCAGCCGAGGCGGTACGTCTGGTTGTTCTCCCGGACTACGTCGGTGACGATGGTCTTCATGCCCATGTAGGCAAAGCCGTGGCGGACGTAGTGGCGGATGCACTCCGAGTGGAACGGGTAGACGGTTGGACTGCCGAGCCCGGTCATGCCCATCGGCACGATCCGGTCTTTGACGTGCACGGCCGCGATGCGACCGGGCTTGAGCACGCGCAGGAGCTGGGGCGTGAGGAAATCCATCTGCTGGAAAAACTCCGCGTTGCCCTCGCTGTGGCCGAAGTCCGCGTAATTGGGCGAGTACTCGTACTGCGATGAGAACGGGATCGAGGTCAGCACGAGGCCGACGCTGTTGGCCTCCATGCGCCGCGTCTCGTCAACGCAGTCGTTGTGCACGATGCGATAGAGTTCCTTGCCGGGCTCCGCGCCGACGGGTCCCGTGATCTCGATGCGCTCCACGCCGAGCTTGCGGGTGAGCGTCTGAGCCATCGCGGAATGCGACAGCCCGTATTGCCGAATGATTGAAGTCATTTTTGAAACCGTTTCGTTGTGCTGCCGCCACTTCCGCTCGAGTTCCTTGCGCACCTCGGCCTCGGCTTCGGTGACGATCAGGTCGATGCGGACCCGCTTCACTTGGAGGAAGCGGTAGATGCGATGAAGGGACTGGATAAACTCGTGAAACTTGAAACCGATGCCGCTATAAATGGCCCATGCGCAGTACCGTTGGAGATTCACGCCCGCGCCAAACATCGAGGGCTTGAGCGCGATCTCGGGAAACTCACCGTCAGCGAAACCGAGGATGGAGCTCTCTTTGTGCTCGTCGGAGTCGGAGCCGCACACGGTCACGAGGCCTCTACGCACAGGGACCGCCGGAACAGCTTCGCCGGGTATGCACTCCAAGATGATGAGCCCGCCTTTCGTGGTGCCGCACTGCGACCAGCCGGCCATCTTGAAGCAGCATCCGGCGTTCGTGGACTTGACCGCCGATGCATCGACGTAGGTGTAAAGCCGCTCGCCCGGCCACCGCCGCCAAGCAATCGCCATTGCCTCTCGGATGAGGTCAGAGGCGAGATGCTTACTCTCGTTGCGAAAGACGGCGCAGTTGACGCCGGTCTGACCGGAGTCGTCGATGAACTTCCGCCACGCAAAGAGCGCATCACGCTCCGCAGTGAGCAGCACCATCTTCTCGCCCGGCCCGATGAACTGAGCGCGGTCAGCACACTCGCGCGCACTGTAATGACGCGCGTAGAGCGCAAGCGCGTCGGGATGTCCGTCCTTGTACTCACCCCACAGAATATACTTCTGGCGAGGCATCGCATCCTCAAGCGCCCGGCGCTCGTCTTCGAGGTCGTGCCAGATGATGCGATGCGCCGCCGGGTCTTCCGCGCGAATCTCCATCACCTTGGCGACACGGGCGGCGAGACTCACGCGCTTCTCTGCCGCCGCATCCTGCACGCCAATGGCCGCATCGCGCAGTAGCTTCATCTGCCCGCTCTTCTCCGCGCCCGCCTGCTTGTGGTCCGTCGCGACCTGGTGCCAGCGAATCTCCATCTCGGGCAACTCGTAGCCTGCATCGTCAAAGCCGAGGTCGGATGGCCGCTGCACGAAGAGTGCCCACGAGCTGACCCACATCCAAAACTCGTGCTCTTTGTGCGGATGCAGCGTCAGGTTGTCGGCCTTTGTGGAGTCGCGCTTAAAAAAGCGGGTTTTGGCTTGGGAAATGTCCATCACGCCGAGAAACTCCGCGTAGGCCAATAGCTCGATATAGTCGTTGGGCGAAGGGGTGGCCGTTGCGACGAAGCGGTAGAGTACGCGCCGCCCGGTCTCGCGGTCGCGGTTGCACGGGCCACCGTCGCCGGTGCACTTGAGCATCAGCTCTCGGAAGGTCTTGCTGCCGCCGAAGCCGCGCAGGATCGCCGCCTCATCGAGCGAGACCGCAACGAAGTCGGCGGGGTCAATTTTCCCGTCGCGCACCGTCTCGTAGTTGGTGAGGTAGATCCCGGTGTCGATCGCCTCTTCGATTGAGCGGATGAACTTCGGAGCCTCCGCCCAACCGAGCAGCTTCACGGCATCGCGGGCAAACTCCTGCCGCACGCCGAGCGGGCACACGATGAGCGCGCGACCCTTCACGCGAGTCAGCAACAGGCGCAGCGTCTCCAGTTGAATCGGCGTCTTGCCGAGACCGAAGGAAAGAAAGTCAGCCCGTCGCCCGCCGCGCAGATTCCAGAGTACGGTCGCGCGCTGGTGCGGCTTGAGAACCGGATTAACCTCCGAGTCGGCGATATCGACAAAGCCCCATGATTCGGCGAGCCGGACCTTGGATTTGAGAAAGTTGGTGTAGTCGGTTTCCATTTCAGTTGGGTCGCGCGATGGCGAGCGCCGCGGGCATGATGCCGGGCGTCCGGCTCGTGGTGTATCGTTTGACGGGGCTGTCCACGCCATCCCATCCGGGCGGCACGGGCCCGCGCCAATTTCCCTCGCAGTCGGCGAGGATGTCGCCCACCGCGATTAGCTCGTCGTCCTTGCGGCGGGTGAAGCCCAAGGGCGTCTCAGCGTCTGGGACGCCGGGAAGATCGCGGGCACTCACGGCACCACCTCCACGGTGATCACCCCGTACCGCACGGCCGCGCGCACGAGGTCCTGTGCACAGCGCGCTTTCAGTTTCCGCTTCACGCTGGCGATGTGGCAGTCGACCGTCTTGAGCGAACGGTCAGTCGTCGACGCGATGTACTCGCGCTTTTCGCCCTCGGCGTAGCGTCGCCAGACTTCCCGCTCGGCGGGCGTCACGATCCTCTGGACGGTCTCTCGCGTCATGCTGCCTTCCTCTCCGCGGCAAATCGTCCGCCTGTGTCGCGCGTCCGTGTCTCCGCATGGAGCCGCGCGTGCTCCGAGCGTGTCATCAGCTCCAAATTGCCGAGACGGTTGTTGGTCTTGTCGTGGTCGCGGTGATGCAGCAGTTCGTCAGTGCGCGGTAGGCGCTTCTGAGCCGCTGCCCACACGAGCAAGTGTTCGTAGGCGTACCCCTCCAAATCGGCGAGCGGGTGATTCGTCCCGACGCGCACTTTGACGTAGCCCTCCGACGAGCGGATTGCCCGGTTCCAGCGCGGGTGAGCCGAGCCGCGAACGTGGTTGCCGTGCTCGCCTTTAGGCATGGCGCACCTCCGGCATTTCCCGCACCCGCAGCTCGGTCGGCCACTCAGCCATGTCGCCGCCCTTGCGGTCTTTCAGAATCACGCGGGCGCTCGCAGCGCCTTCACCATGATCGCGAAACTCGGTATCCTCCGGCCAGTCCATTGCGTTGGCGTTGGTTGTGACGGGGCGCGAGCCTAGTTGCTTCACAAACGGTGCGACGTTTGCGGTTCGGCATTGCATAACCAGGCTCCACGCATCCTCGGTGTTGAAGTCGCGCACACGCGCGCCGGATTCTCCGCCGCAGATGAGCCAATTGATTCCGTAGATCAGTGGCGGATCGATCGGCAGACCCATGCACCCGCATCCGTGTCCCGAGCAACAGCGCGGCGGACCGCCCGGGAAAAGAGACTCAGGATAAAGAACGTCGATTGCGCCGCGCATCGGCTCGACCGAGAGCCCGCGCGTCTTGCAGCGCACGCGCAGCAAGTGCGGGATACGTTCGTCTGCCGTCCGCTGATTCGTGACCGTCGTCATCGCGATGACGTTGTCGGGCAGTCCTCCCCATTTTTCGGAGAGCGCCGCCAGCCGCTCCGGCCTCTTAGTAAGAAGAATCCAGATGTGACGCTGGCCAGCCGACGATTTGATGGCGGCGAGCATTTCCGCCTCAAGAAACTCGTCAGTGACGGCCTCGCTCAGAAAGTCGCCCATGTCACCGACGAAGATGTGACGCGGCTTTCCGTTGAGCCATGGCTTCTCCGGGCGATCCATCCCCGTGAGGTCGGACCAGTTTGCGGCCTGCGCGAAGCGACCGGGAATCATCCTCACCTCAGCGAACGACTCCGCGTAGTTCGCCGGGAAGCTGTGTGCGAGGCGGTTCTGGTGGACGTGAGCCGCATAACACGGCCACTTACGAAGCCACTCGCGGAGCGCGTCGCCGGTAGTTCCTGGCACCGGCGGCTGGTAGAGCTCGCAGCCATCGCAGCCAGACGAGCCGTTGATCGTGCTGTCACACCACTCGATTGATGTTTTAGCGCCCATCAGATTCGCCCTCCTCTTTGCCAGCTACGGCGACCAGCACGAAAATAGCGACGCCCACGGCCACGAGGTACCAGCCGAGGCCTTTGGCCTGCCAGTAGGCGTACGAAAGAATCAACCCGCCGATGAAAACGAAAAGCCCAGCGAGGCATTGCACGGCAGCGCGATTTTCGCGCTCCAACTTCTTGAGCGCGTCGGCCAGCTCGCGATCTTCATCCTTTGAAGGGTAGGCGACCATCACACGCCTCCCTTCTCGCTAATGACGGCGCGGATACCAGCGACCAACTCAGCCGACGCCTGGGCGCGCATCGTGCCGCCGTGTTTGGCCTCGAAGTCGGCGAGCACGCGCTCGACCTCGGCGGCGACGTCGACCGGCGCGACAGTTTGGAGCTTCTCGCGCTCGGCCAGCATGGCGTCGGCCTCAGCGTATTTGATCGTTGCTCGCATCGCGGCGACTTCGCCGACCGTGAATTTCCCGCAGCGACTTGGATGCCGTATCGCCAAAGTTTCGAGTGCCGCGTTCCAAGGAACATCGGCTTTTGCCGCGAAGTAGTCGCGCAGGCTCATGCCTTGGTTGTGCTCAGTCCAAATGAATGAGCCGTCAGGCGCTACTTGCCGGGAACTTTCGCCGTGTCCGTATTCGCCTCTGACGCCCGGAAACGCCGGGCCACCGTCTTTAGTTTTCATACTGCGTTCGCTCCTTTCGCGCCCTCGATACGGCGGGCGTAGTCCGCGATGCACAGGGCATCGGATGTTTTGAGAGTGACCTTGAGATGCGGGAACAGGCGTGCGGCGTGCTCTTTGAGCAGGCGTTTGCGCACCGGCTTTTCCTTCTGACCGGCGATACCCGGGATTCCCTTTTGCCAGTCCTGCGGGCGGACCATGTGCAACTCGACCCTCGACATGGCGAGCAGGCCGCGCGTGTAGCCGTAGCCGCTGCCGAAGTTGAACATCGCTGAGCCCGGGAGCTTGTTGCCCGCGATGAAGCCGCCGACGATTTCGAGATACGCGACAGGCGTCTCGCCTTCGGTGCGGGCACCATTCGCGAAGGCCTCGATCTCGTCGCGCAGGTCGCCGTCATCGGGCATCGCAATGCCTGTAACCGCGCCGTCGGGATAGATGATCGCGATGCCGCCGGACGCGCCGGGGTCGATGCACATGATGCGTTTTTTCATGCAGCCGCTCCCTTCTCCGCCTGCTTGGCGGCACGCGCGGCCTCAGCATCTTCCTTGGCCTTGTAGTAGACCGAGAGCGGGACGCGCTCGCAGCCCTCGGGGGTGAATACTTGGTCGTTGGCAGCGTTTTCGTCTGCCGTGCCTTCGTCCGCACCCTTCGGAAAGAAGGGCGTCGTCACAAACAGCGTGTCGCCGTGCCGCTCGAAGCAGCACCACCGGATACGGTGGCGGCCTTGGTCGTACACGATCTTGCCGGAGGCTCCAATGAGACTCGTGAACTTCTCGACGCCGGGAAGCGCGGGCAGCGACTGCAAGGTGAAGACGAGCGCCTTTCCCTCCTTCTTTTTCTTGTCGGGCACGGCGACGACACCCTCGGGAACCGTATGGCGTTGACGCCAACCGGGCGGCAGTTTCGCGCCCTCCGGGAAGACCACGCCGCTAACGTGGGTGTCGCAGCACCAGCAGCCCACGCCTCCGAGTGCGGTGTAGAAATCGCGGCGGGTCCTATGGGCGACGCGACGAGCCTCCATCACCGTCTTGGCGGCTGTGTCCGCGATACTGCCGGGGGCAGCGCGGAAGATTGCATATCCTTCAATACTCATTGCTGAATTCCTTTCGTGTGGTTTACCGCGCGCTCAGGCAGCGGCCTTGTTTTCGGCGAGGGGCTTCCACTCGGTATCGAGTTTCGTTTTGAGTGCGGCCTTCGCCGCGACCGGCAGGGCGACAAACCAGGCGCGCAACGCATCGGCACCCTCGCGGGCCTTCGACTCGCCAACATCGGTGAGGGTTTGGAGGTCGAGAACAGGAGCCGGCGGCGGCGTTGCCGCCCCACCCCTCGCCCACTCCGCAAGCAGGCGACCGGCCTCGCGGGTCGTCACGCGCTCGAGCGGGAACATGGGGCGATGCTGTTCCTGCAGCTTGATCGGCTTCACGATCCCCGGCCGCTCTGCGCTGAGGAGGAACGAGGCCGTCAATTCAAACGGCAGATTCTTCTCACAGATGGGCAGCCAGCCATCGAGGCCGATGAGGGATTCCTTGGGGACGATCTTGGTTTTCCCCTCCTCCTTTTTCATCTCCACCTTCGGCTCGGCGCGGAAGCAGAGGATGACGTGGATACGCATCTGGAGGAGCCGTTGAACCATCCGCTTGTGCGCCGTCTTGGGCTTGATCCAAGCAGCCATCTTGCACTGCTCACGCTTGCGGAAGTCCTGGCCCGCCATGCGGTCAAGTTCCTCCTCCTGCCAGTCGAGCACGCCGCCATCGCCCGCCCATACATGCGACATGGAGTCGACGAGCACACACGGGTAGCCGCCCTCCTCGGCCGTGATGATCGCGTCGAGATAGGCGTCGGGCCGGAACGGCGCACGCAGCTCGGCATGGTCGAAGCGGAAGCGATCGGCGTAGTGGCGGGCTCGGCCGCTCTCGGTGTCGATCACGGCGAAGGGCTTGCCGGGCGCGACAACCTCGGCAATGCCGGTCGCGACTTCCATAGCGGTGAAGGTCTTTCCGGATCCTGTGCCGCCATTGAAGCCCAGCAAAAGCGGGACGTTGGCGCGGACTGCGGGAGTGAAAGTTGTTTTGCTCACAGAATGACTTGGGTGGTTTGGTTTGAGGTTGCGCCGACGAGGGCGGTCGCAGTCGGGCGATTGGCGGGCCGGGCGAGGACGAGGAATCCCTCGGTCATCTCGACGGCGGCAGCGAAAACGATAGCGGGACTGTCGCCCGCCTGCTGGACGGCGGTGCCGATTTGCAACGCGGCTTCCATAACGGTGCACTTACGCACCTGCATGAGCTGGGTGATGTGACGGGCGGTCTCGCGCACTCGCTCCTGATAACGCGCGCCAAGCAGCATCTTCATGGCGTCGCGACACTCGTAGAGCTTGGCCGCGATCTGGACGAGTTGCTGGCTCATCGCGCACCGCCTTTCTGGACGAAAGGCGAGAGGTCGATACTCGGAAGGCGCGCCCACCGCACTACATCCAAGCTGAGCCTGGTCCACCCTCTGTGGCCGTCCAATATGCCGGACCACCAGCCTCGGGTTGTGAGGCGCGCAGGGCACAGGAATCCATCGTCTGGATAATCGCTGTCGGCCACTGCCGCCAGAACGACTTCATCTATGGGTGGAAACTCATTCGCTGGATCAATCCATGTGAGCGGTACATCCAAGATAGAAGGCAGCTGCGGATTCATCGCGCTCATGCCGCACCTCCGTTTGCGCGCACCGCCAATGCCTCATCGGCGAGGCCGATGGCAAAGCCCACGAGCTGCGTTTCCGTGCAGTTAACAAGGCCCCAGCCAGTCCGCGAATTGTGTCCGAAGACATTGGGGTTTGCGCACAGTCCAGAGAGAACGTGCGCGATGAATGTGTCGCGCGTTGAGGCTCCCGCCTGAGCAATGGCCAGCTGGGGATACCTCGTCATGATCGTCTCTTGGCCATCGTATTCAGCAGCCTTCACAAGCACCCGTAGCGGGATCGGCCTACTGAAAGCCTCGTATTTCTTCAGCATCTCCGGCGGCACGCCTAGTCTGGCTGCGAACTCGGCCACGCTCAGGCCCCTCTTTACGCGAATAGCCACGAGAGGATTTTTGAGATTTGGACGCCTCATGCTGCGTCCCTTTCTTCCAACTTAGTAAGATACCAAGTCGGCGGAGTGAGGGTCAGCGAGTTGCCGGAGTGATCGGGCCACACGTTGGTTGCGAGACACTGCCGCCATTCGGCGATGGCGCTTTCGAGCAGGCGGTTGCCGATGCTGAGAAAACCCTCGCGGATCGGAACGATGCGAACGGCGAACGGCGCCTCGGTTTCGACAAAGGCCAGGGTGAAGGTGAGGCGACCCGCGTACTCAGGGAGCAAGGCGCGCAGTCCGCGCAGCGAGTGCGCCGCCTGGATGTGATATCCCTTGTCGATGATGATGCGAATCAGCGAGTCCTCATCGACCCCGACGCCGGTAGTCTTCCAGTCCCACACGTCCGCGAAGTAAGAAGGATCGAGGATGAGCTTGTCGTGACGACCACGGAGGAGCACGCCGTCTTCTTCCCAGACCATAGTCACTTCGGATTTCCCAGTGACGCAGGGGTCGTTCGTGAGGCCAGCCGCCGCGATCTTCGTGCGCAGAGCGTGCTCGATGGCACGGGCCCGCTCCGTCGTCTTATCGAGAATAGGCGTGCGACCGGCGAGCTTCACGCCATCGCGCCACGTCTGCGCAGCCTTCGATTTGTAGTCATCGAAGTTGCCGACATCGAACGGCGACAGGTCGCCATCCATCAGCGCATGGACGTACTGACCGAGGATCATCTCGGACGTCGGCTCAGACTTCTGGCCCCCAAGCCGGACGTGCTCGAGGTAGGCATGGGCTGGGGTCTGCTTGACCAGCACACGAGTAACGCCAGTGGAGAGCGAAGGAATGACGCCGATCTCGTCAGCGTGATAACGCTCCGCCGGGATGTTGTAGTGCAGGCCAACGCCGAGAGGTTCGACACCAGCGGGAAGCGGTTTGTAGGGCTGGCTCATTGGCTGCCTTTCTGGAGAGCTACGGTGAGTGCCTTGATGGCGTGTGCCGAGCGACCGCCGTCGCCATTGGCGCGGAGGTACTGGGCGTTGAACAATTCGACGACTCGGCTGGCGGCGGTGTGCAGCTCCGCGTTGACCGGCTCCGGTGCTTGGGGTGGCTGGGCAAGGGAAGCCTTGGCCGCTCCCCACGCAGACGAGTCTACCCAGATGACTAGACCAATTTTCTGTGGGGTCTCGCCAAGGACGGCGCACTTATTAAGTTGCGCGACAAAGGTCGGATCGGTCGCGAAGGTGATGGTCGCGCCTTTCTTCCCGACATTTCCAGCGGTCATGTCGGTGACCAGATTCTGCACCGTGATATTGGTGTCGCCAATCTTGGCGAGGATGGCGGTAAGGCTCATGCTGCCGCTCCTTCCTTCGCCACCGTGGCGCGCTTCACGTTGCCGTCTTCGATGATGACCGAGCACTCGGCACCTTGCCCGACGCGCTCCGCCCAGACCTGAAGGTCGAACTCCTCCGCGAGTTTGGCGAGCTGCGCGAGGCCGTCCTCATCGAGAAGCGAGGCATCACGCACGAGCATCACGCGGAGCTTCGGATTCATCGCCGCAGCGATGGCGACACTGACGCGCATCCGCTCGGCCGCGCTGGATTGGTCGAAGGGTACGCTGTTGAAGATGACGCCGCCCTCCTTATCGAAAGACAGGCCAGCGACCGGGAACTTGAGCGCAGCAAGCGCCTCGTCCTTCTGGCGGTCGATCTCGGCGATCTGCGAGGTAAGCGCCTCCGACTTGGCTTTGATGGCCTGTACGGCGCGCTCGGCATCTGCCTTGGCTTTGTTGGCGCGCACCCAGCCGTTGGTCTGTGTGACGTTGGCGAGCTTCGTGTTGATCGGCGAGACATCGACGGGGACGAACGCCGACACTGCGGCGCGCGAGGCAGCCTCGGCCTCGGTGAGAGTGCGCACGCGCTCCTCTTGAGCCTTGAGTGAGGCGCGGAGCGAGACGAGCCGCCGCTCTGCCGCTTCAATCTCCGACGCAGCAGAATTGCGGAGGACGATTGCATTGCTGAGAAGGCCGCTGTCCTCGCGGTGCTTCATCTCCAACTCGGACTTGGTCGCGTTGTGAGCCGTCGCGCGGTCGCGTTCAGCGACGATAGCGTCGATGCTCTGCTCCTCGGCGGGAGCGTTGAGGTGAAGCGGCATGAGGCCGAACCGCGCAGCCTCCCGGTCGTGATCGCGATTCACGAGCGTGCGCTCGTCATAGAGCCTCTTCCGCTGGCTATCGAGCTGGCTGAGGTCCAGGCCGACGAGCCGCTTGAGTGTCGCCGCTTGCTTCGCCGCGTCCATCGAGATGAAGGCGAGCGGGTCGAAGGTCACTTTGCCGGTGAGCTTGTCGAGGATCGCTTGCGGGGCGCTGGCCCGCATCTTGTCCTTGCTCTCGACGACTAGCGCGGAGGTCGTGTCGCCACCCTCGCGAGCCGTGAAGGTGCGGCGCACCACGATATCGCCAAGGTCGAGAACGATGCTGGCCTTGGCCTCACCGCGACGGACCGGCATCGACGGCACCTCGTCGGCACCGCCAAGCGCCATCGCGATAGAGTCGAGAACCGACGTTTTGCCCTGCCCGTTTTTCCCGCCAACGATGACGAGGTTGCCGTTCGGCGTGATGTTGACGGCGTGGAGACGCTTAACGTTCTCCGCGACCAAACTGATTATTTTGCTCATGGTATTGGAATTTATGCTGCGGCGAGTTGGCCGCTGGGTTGGCGGCGACGAGTGCGCCGATTGCGAGATTGCTCACTAGCGGTGGCCCACCGGCAGTTTTCAGGCGTGTAGTCGCCGTCATTGTTGACACGATCCAGTTGAAGCTCCGGCGAAGGACGCGCCCCCATGTCGTTAAGGAACGCCTCAAAGCTATTCAGCCATCTGTCGCAGACCTTAATCCCGCGACCGCCATAGTTCTTGAATGCTCGATGTTTCGGGTTTGTGCACCGCTGCTTCATGGAGCGCCACACGTAGAACTCTGGCGTCTGAGTTTTGCCGTGCCTCAACCAGCGGCGACGAAGCAACGCCAAGCGGACACACCCACAGGACGTGGACGAACCATTCTTCAGTGTGTGGGCCCGAGCGGTGTGCGCCGCACCGCAATCACACGCGCAGTCTGCCCACGTGATGCCATCGGCACGGCGGACGGCGCGGACAACGAGCGATCCGTATCGCTTACCGACGATATGATCCGAGCTGAATTTTGCCATAGCAGTAGCTTTGCCCCGGAGTGACCGGGAATTTCTCTGGGCTGGTTAAGGGGTGGAGTTAGGCGGCGGGCTCGGCGGGAGCCTTCACGATCTCGTAGCGGCCCACGTCGTTAGGTGGGCAGAGGAACAACTCGGCCACGAGGCGGGAGACGATCGCACTCGCCTGGTTATAGCCGACGCTCAACTTCCGCTGGATCATGCTGACGGTGGCGTAGCCCTCTTCCTCGGCTACGGACTTGGCCATCGCGATTTGGTGTGTGTCCGGCTCGTAGCTGACGCCGCTCTTGTCGATGCGGACGGAGCCGGAACCGGGAGAGCTAAGGGTAACGCTCTCGACGCCCGGCGTGCGCAGCACGGAGGTGAAGCCTGCAACCGAAGCGCGTGCCGCCAGTGCTGCGGCCTCGTCGCCAGCGAAACCAAAGTAAAGCTGCCCTTGCTCGGCGACGAACGCGGTGGCCTGCTTCACCTCGAAGGATGCCGTCTTGTGGCGGCGCGCGATCTCGTGGAACCAGCCGACGTTGAAGTCGTGTTTCCGCATCTTGAGCTTCGGGCGGCGATGATCGTCGAGCTTCACCTTGCCGTGCTTATCGAGCTGCAACTCGAGATGATAGAGCTCGTGGTCGAGAAGCGCGTCGCGCTCCGCCGGATCGAGCGCCTCGTAGTTGTCGCGGTCAATCACGATCTCGGCGTCGCCGCGGTCCATCGCGCGTTCCTTCGGGCCGAGGATCTTGACGACGGCTTGGCAGGGATAGCCGCCGAGCGTGACAGCGTGGCCGCCCTCGGTGTCGGTGGACGCCATCAGCACGTCGATGCGCAGGCCAGCAAGCTTGAGAGTGTCGAAATAGAAACGCGCCATCAGCGCGGCGATCCTGTCGTGCACCTCGGTGGGTGCTTGGTCGTATGTTTTACCCATGGTCGTGATTTCTTGAAAGTTGTCCTGCGGCAGCCTGTGCCGTGCACCCGTTCCAGCTTTCGGGTCAGCGAGCGACTAAGCCGCCGCAGGAGTTGGATGCCCCCGTGACGAGGCAAGGTGTGGTTGAAGTGTTGAAGAGAGCGGCGCAGTTCGATGCCTGCCTGCGAGGCGGAGTCCTTTGCGCACTACACGCGAACCGCACGCCGCTCTGGAATTGATCCCGGCGCGGCGTTCATCGTGGCTATGGGGGCATGCTTCCCGTTGGCCGATCCGTCCGCGCCGGGGTTGAGTGTCGAAAAGGAATCCCCGCCGCCGGCCTCCGCTTGGGCTTTCGGTTCCGTCGCCTGACTGTCGCCGACGCTCCTGTCGTCGGCCAAGCTACCGGCGGCGTGGGAAAGTTGCCCATGCTGCTCCACAGCGCGGGGGAGCGATGTGGAGGCTTTGCTTTGGTTTAGCGACGCATGGGAAGGGGCCTCCTTTGCCCCGGGAAATTGACGGCGCATTTCCGACAGCGCGACCTGCTCACGGAACATGCGAAGATCGCGCTGCCCCTCGGCACGGCCTCGCGCGATCGCTTCGCGCCAGAGTACGCTGGTGAGAACGGGGAAGAGCGTCGTGCTCATGCGGCTTGCCTCCGTGTGCCAACGCGACTCGGGATGTGACCGCCGCGGAGCTTGAAGAAATCGAGTTGAGCCTTGGACCAGCGCAGCGGCTTTTCGCTGACGGGCCTGAGCGCAGAAGGGTGAGCCGCACGCATCCGCAGAAACGTCTCGCGTGCCACGCCGAGATGCTCGCAGGCCTGTGCGCGCGTCAACCACGCGTTGGGATCGCTGGGCTTTGCCTGCGCTTGCAGCTCAATCACGCGACGTGCAACGGCCTCAACCGACTCGGGTGAAAGGGTAACGAGTGTGGTCATAGCCGCCTCCTCCAAATCGCACCAAGCAGCGAGACCGCGACAAACACCATGACGAGGCCCTGGCCGAGTAGTGCCAGCTTTGTGGATACGCCGAGCCCGTACGCGATGAGACCAAAGCCGATAGCTAGAAGAGTGACGAGAATGAGGACGATCTTAGTCTCGGCATTCATTCCGCATCCTCCTCTTGAATCTCGGCGAGCTGGCTGCGCACCGAGTGGCCCAGCACGAAGGTTCGGACCGCCATCGTTGCGAGATCGAACGAGATGCCTGCGATAAACTGGAAGGCTCCGCGCATCAAGCCGTGACCTCCTCAAGTGAAATGCGAGCTGCTCGCGCGATATTGCCATCGGTCGCCGCGCTCAGTTGCACGAGGCCGATGGCGCGCTCGATTGCCGGACGATCCGCCTCGCTGATACCGTCGGCGATGGCGCGACGAATCACCGCCACGGCCTCAAGGTCGGCCCGCTCTGCGGTAGCTGCATCACGAGCCGCCGTCCAAACGTGCGATGCCCGCGCGATCATGCGCCGGACCAACTCGCCGAGGGACATGTCGCCTCGAAACGCCAAGCGCCCGAGGTAGCGACGCCAGGCCTTCGGGACATTCACCGAGAGGTTGCAGGTGCCAGAGCCGATGGGATTCGTCGGCATTAGGCAGCCCTCCGAAGTTGGTTGCTGGCGGGAGTCGAGAGCTTATCGGCACGCAGCTTCTTGAGCTGGGAAGCGTAGTGCTTCTCGCAAATCTTGCGGACGACATAGCTGTTCGAGCGATCCTCGCTCGCTGCGTCTTTCATGATGAGCGACCCGAGATCGGAGCCGACACTCACCGTGAATATCCCCTTTGGGTTCTTTTCCTTTTCGGACTTTTTTTCAACCGGGTTCATCGCTTCGTTACGAAGACTTGTGAAATCTTAATAAGATTTATGCAAGGTTTTTTTTCGCTAATGTTATTAATGGTTAATACTCAGAGGAGAAATGACCGAGCGAACTAAGAAAAAGCCGCGCAGTTTCTCCCTATCGGATGAGCAGTTTTCCGCTCTTGAGGAGCGCAGTGTCGGGTTCAAAATGGATCGCAACGAGTATCTCCTGGCACTGCATGAATTAGGAAGGCGCTACGGGATAAGCGTGAGGCTCGACACCACGACGAACGACCGGGTGATTGATTTACCAGATACATCGAGGGACTTGCTCAATCAGCAGAGAATTATTGAGTCTAGGCGAAGCCCAGAGGCGGGAGACGAGCGGCTCGTTGTGGTCCGGCTGGCCGATATCATCGATCTCGCTAGCGCGGTGCACGGAAAAAAGGCTCGCGTCGCTGAGGATGCTGTATGGCGAATTGCGCCGAAGATCATGAGGAACCATGACGAGGGAATCGTTATTGGGATAAACTCAGCGAAAGACCCCGATCCGCTGGGCTACGGTCTCAGCGAGGAAGATGGCGGGCAGCTAAACAAGAAGTCGAAGCCGAAGCAGCCACCTCCCATTAAGCCCGACGTTGTCACCGGCTCCAACTTCACGAAGAACGCCAAGCCGAAGCGCGGTGACGAAGACCAGAAGGCAGGCGAGGCGTAATAGTTTTATGGATACCAGCAACGACGGCCTATGGTTTTTCAGGCTTCGCGTCACTCTTCTGCCAACCCACCCGGACGCCGCCCACGTCGAAACGCATCGGCCCGCCGAGGTATGTCTCGTGGCCGATAACCTCGATCACGCACGCCGTAGAATAGCGGACCGACTCGCGGCCGATCACGTCCATCTGCTTGAGGAGATCGCTGCTGGAGAAATCGCGGATAGTTCTGGGTGCGACGCCGAGACCCTGCGCCTTATCGAGCGGGGTCGCGAGGTTGGCTTTGCCATCGATTACCGCGCCATACGGTTGCCTGAGGGTCGGAATTGACCGCATCCCAAAAAACCGCCGGTCCGTTTCCTCGTTGTCGCAAATAAAAACGATGGAGCTCATGTCGATTGGTTGCACTCAGCAGGAATGGGCGGCTGTCTGCCGTCAGCGAAGGGTAGAATCCATGTCGGGCCTGACGGTTTCGGTCGATTCGAATCGAGGGCGGATACGAGGTTTGTGATGAGCTGCCGTGCCTCGGCGTGCGTCAGCTCCAGAACGCTTTTCCCGTAGAGTCCCAATGCAATCTTCGCGCTATCGAAGTAGAGGCAGTACGCGTTATCGACTGATTCGTTTACGCTATCAGGCATGGCGCTGTGATACCTTTTCGGCATCAGAAGTCCATGCCGATGTTGAACTAGTTCTCCAGCAATTTTGTCCGCCGCGTACCACGCGGAATATCCTTTCCTTTCCCTTCCCTTCCAGCAGCGAATGATCGTCGAGCACTCGTCGAGCCTTCGGCGAGGATTCGTCGAATACAAAGCCAATTGCTACGTAGCAACTTAAGGCTGCAATGTATTGCGTTGTCGGTTGAAAGCGGCGCGCGGTGCGGGCTTTGTCGGTGACGCTAAAAACATGCCGGAATAGTGGTTCAGCGAGGCTTCTTGGCGGGGTCTTTGAGGCCTCGCGCGAACGTTCGTCGAGCGTTCGTCGAATGATCGTCGAGTCTCTAACCTGCTCAGAAATCCATCGCCAGCCCGCTCCGATCCTCCCAGCCCTTTGCAGCCGCCTCTTCCGGCGCCACAATCCACTTTGGCGGCTGGAGGCCAGCCTCACGCACGGCAGCCTTCAACTGCTCCAGTTCGTGGCACAGGTAGAGCCCTAGCACGACGACCTGCCCATGCGATCGCTCTTCACGGATCACGCGGCGCAGGCAATCCATCGAGGCCAGGATGCACACGGCCGGCAGAACGCCGCGCTCCATCGACCACTGGCGGAGATACTCAAACTCAGCGCAGACGATCAGCGCAGTTTTGATCGCGGCCGCGGTAGTGCGGGATTCATCGAGCGCCTTTCGAAAGTAGAAGACGCTCGGCTTGTAGACGGGGAACTCTGATGCAGACACGGCAAACCACTGTCCTGAATGCCCGGAGCGCCGGGCGGCGGCGGCGAGTTCCAACTCGCAAGGTCGGCTGGCACCTCGGACAAAGCACCAGTGAGCGACTTCGCTAAAAGTGTTCACACGTACACTACGTGGGTTCAAGCCAAAGTTATTCACAAGTTCACTCGAAATGCGGTGAGTTGCCCACCCGGTCATGTTTTATTGGGCAACCGGCGCTCTCATCACTCGCGGCCTTTGACTGAAAATCCGGTTTAGAAAACCGTTGCTCTATCCAGCTGAGCTACCACCGCGAAACTCGGTCCCACGCGTAGAGCCCCCCGCCCCGCGCGACAAGGCGTTTCTCATATCCCCGCGCCACGCCGCCTCTCGCCGCCGCGCGCTCCTCCCTTCCCTCCAGCGCTCAAACTCCCGGTACCCTCCTGACAAACGCCCCCGTACCCGCTATACTCCGCCCATCTGGAGCCCAAGCCCCCAGATGCTCTTTGCAAGGGGCCGAAAACCATTCGCCCTCCCCCTCGTACTCGGCTCGCCCTCGGTCCGCTCCCTGAAAAGCCGGCTCGAAAACCCTCGTCGTCTTCCCGCGTGGCCCGCCGCCCAAGTCCCGACCGCCGTCCGCCAAAAATCCCCTCTATTTCCGGGCTAAATCCGCCTCGCGCGCCCTAAATCGGCCCAAAATCTCCCGCGCCCCGCCGCCCCCTCCCCAACGAGCCTTCCAGGCTAGGTAAAGCCGCCAAGAATCCGAGCCCCCCGCTCCCCCTCCGTGCTCCCCCGGGATTGATCCTCCATGCCCGCCGTATCTTCACCCTCAGCGCCCCACCCCGCTCTCCATTGCCATCGTTCGCTTCTATTCGACTCAAATCCCCGGCCCC
>CAYZPV010000040.1:0-47536 GCA_964480585.1 uncultured Opitutus sp.
GAGGATCTTCATCGGCGGGCGGCGCGGGGCGTAGGGGAGGGCTGGATACGCGGGCGGCTGGGGGCGAGGGGGCGGGCGCTACGCGCGGAGGATCTTGCCGGGCACGCTGTTGAACTCGCCGCTGCCGGGCTGGAAGGGGTAGCGGCGCTTGATCTCCTCGGTGAGCACGATGCCGAGGCCGGGGCGCTCGGGCGGGAGGGCGCAGCCATCGCGGAGGACAAAGCCGCCGTCGATGATGTCGGCGTGGAGGCCGGCGTAGTCGGGGGCGACCTCGAGGATGCAGGTATTGGCGGCGGCAAAGCCGGCGTGGATGTTTTGCATGAGGGAGCCGCCGGCGCCCCAGGCGTGGGTGGCGAGCGTGCGGCCGCGGGCGGCGAGCATCCGGGAGACAGCCATGAATTCGCCGAGGCCGCCGGTGAAGGAGGCATCGGGCTGGCCGATATCGAAGGAGTCCTGCTCGGTGAAGACGCGCCACTCGTAGGTGGCGGTGAGGCACTCGCCGCCGGCGATGGGGGTGGTGGTGGCGCGGCAGAGCTCGGCGTAGCCCCAGGGATCGGTGTAGTGCAGGGGCTCCTCGAGGAAGAAGAGATCGTAGGGCTCGAGGGCGCGGGCGACGGCGATGGCGACCTCGAGGGACCAGGTGGCGGCGATGTTGTTGCCCATGTGGGCATCGAGCATGAGGAGGGCGCCGGGGCCGGCGTGGCGGCGCATGAAGTCGACCTTGCCGGCCTCGAAGTCGGCGGCCTCCCGGGGGGCCTTGGGCATGTACCAGCCCTGCTCGGGGGAGTAGCTGCCCGCGCCGACCTTCACGCCGCGAAAGCCGAGGGAGAAATAGTGGTCGAGCTTGCGGGCGAGTTTTTCCCGGGGGTAGTTGCTGGGGCCGCCGGTGGCGTAGCAGGGGAGCCGGGCGTGCTGACTGCCGCCGAGGAGGGCGTGCACGGGGAGGCCGAGGAGCTTGCCCTTGAGGTCGTAGAGGGCGGCCTCGATGCCATTGAGGACGATCGCGCCGAGGCCGACGCGGCACCAGAAATTGCCGCAGTGGTACATGCGCCGCCAGAGCTCGGGGATATCCTCGACGGTCTGGCCGAGGAGGATGGGCTTGAAGAAATCGACGATCGCCGGCACGGCCTCGGGGCAAAAGTAGCCGGCGTAGGTCTCGCCGAGGCCGATGGGGCCCTCCTGCGTGAGCACCTCGATGAAGGCGGCGCTGCGGAGCTGGCGGGCCTCGCGGAGGAAGGGATCGTTGGTGCACGGCCCGGTGAGGAGGATCGTGCGCACATCGGTGATCGTGGTCATGGCTGGAGGCGCGCGAGGGGAAAGGCCAGCACGGCGGGCGAGCGCACCGAGGCGCGGACCTCGCCGCTGATCACGACGACGCGCTCCGCCCACACGACGGCGGGCGCGGCGAGCATGGGCGCGGGGCCGGCGTCGCCGGGCATATCGCGATCGGGCACGGGCGCGTGCGGGAGCACGGGGCCGTCTCGCCAGGCGTTTTTCGCGGGGGAGTAGAGCAGGGTCTGCCGGCTAAAGCCGGGGTGCTCGCGCGGCGCGCCGGGAAAGACTTCCGCGTAGCCGCCGATCACGAAGAGCTGGCCGGCGACGACCGGGCACGGCGAGGCCGGGCCGACGCGCGGGCCGGGCAGATCGGGCAGGCGCTCCCACGCGCGCGCGCCGGGGGCGAGGCGATACGCGCGCGCGGAGGGCGTGGCCGTGCTCGCGGGCGCGGGGGTAAAGCCGATGCCGCCGAGGACGTAGAGGTGATCGCCCGCGGCGGCGGCGGCGGCGACGAAGACGCCCGGCGCGGGCAGATCGGGCTCGCGACGCCAGGCGGGGTGCTCAGCGGCGGCGGAGCGGGCGAGGTCGAGCGACCAGACCTGGGTGCTGGGCTCCTTGGAGGTGGGGGTGGGGATGCCGCCCGCGACGTAGAGCCGCGAGCCGAGGATGGCGGCGGCGGCGTAGCCGAGCGGGAGCGGGAGAGGGGGGAGGGGGCGCAGCGTGAGTTTCCCGCCCTCGGCGCACAGTTCGTACGTCTCGCGGAGGCAGCTCGTGGCATCGACGCCGCCGGCGAAGTAGATCGCGTCGGCCGTGGCGGCGCTGGCGAAGTGGCCGGCGCCTTTGGGGAGTTTCAGCGCATCCTCCGCCCAGCGGCCCTCGGGACGCGCGAGCACGAAGATGCGGTCGCTAAAGGCCTTGGCGCCCTGGAGCCAGTTGGGCTTGTCGCGAAACTGGGAGCCGCCGCCGGCGATGAGGCGGCCGCCGAGCACGCCGGCAAACATGCCGCCGTAGCCGATGGGATCGGGGAGCGGAGCGAGTTGCTGCCAGCCCTCGCGGGGGGCGGGCGCGGCCTCGGCGGCGGAGGAAAGGGGAGGCGCGGCGCACAGCGCGAGGCAGCCGAGGAGGGTGCGGCCCGCGCTCATGCCTTGGCCGTGATCTTCACCGTGCGGCCGTAGACATAGCGGGAGGGCTGGCGCCACCAGCCGTAGTCGTAGACGACGAAGACTTCGTTGTCGTTGGGCGTCTCCTCGACGCCGGTGTAGTGGGTGGTGGGGATGCCGGAGGTGAGGCGCACGACATTGGCCCACGTGGCGCCATGATCGCGGCTCACGGCGAGGTAGTTGCCATTCCACGGGTGATGGGCGTGGGGCCAGCAGGCCTTTTGGGGGATGCGGATGCCGAAGGTGGCGACGAGCAGGCCGCTGCGCAGCTCGATGAGGTCGGGATCGACGACGCAGCCCTTGAGCTCATCGGGGTTGTTTTCATCGAGCAGCCGGCCGGAGCGGCCTTTGATGTGGCGAAACATATCGACCCACAATTCGGTGCGGTGGATATCGAGGCCGGCAAAGACGCGCGGGCGGGGCGTGCTCCAGGTGCGGCCCTCGTCGTCGGAGAGGGCCTCGTAGAGCTCGCGGCCGGTGCGGATGAGGCAGAGGAGCCGGCCGGCAAGGGGGCCGCGCGTCACGCGGGTGAGCACGGGCTCATTCATGCCCTCGGTGCCGACGGAGTGATCGACGGCGACGGTGCCGACGAGCGTCCAGTGCCGGCCGCGATTCTTCGAGCGCACGAGCATCACGCGCGACTTCATCATCAGCGGCATGTAGGTGGAGGGCGTGGCGTCGCCGTGGAGCTGGCCGTAGAAGGTGGCGAGCAGGTCGCCATCGGGCAGCTCGAGCATGCGCCGGTGCAGGCGCTGGGCGTCGTGGGGATGGCCGCCGTCGTCTTTGGACGCCTTGAAATTCACATTGGGCAGATCGAAGGTGACCTCCTCGGGGCCGGTGAGGGTCGCCCACTCGTCGGTGGAGGTGTAGAGGTGGCCGAGGCCGACGCCGTCCTGCGCGCCGGGGACGATGTAGGTATCGAGGCCGAGGATCGTGCCATCGCGGAGCTGGAGGGTGCCGCCCTCGGTGTTGAGGCCATTGTCGCCGTCTTTGACGGGGAGACGGGTCCACGTCTTGCCGCCGTCGCGGGAGACGGTGGTCCACATGGCGTACGGATAATGCATCCGCGGCGACTTGAAGGGCGGGTGCGGCGACTGCGCCTGCAGGATCAAGGTGCCGGCCCGGGTGCAGAGCAGGAAGGGCTGGAGGCCGCCATCGAGGATGAGGCGCTCCTCGCCGTAGTCGAAGCGGAGCCGGCCATCGGCCTCGACCATGTGCGGGCGATTGGGCTGCGCGCGGGCGCGGGAGACGAAAGGCTGCTCCTGCAGGAGCGCGCCGGCGGGGGGGGCGGCGGCGGCGGGCGGGTGCGGGGTGGCGGCGCGGGCGGAGGCGAGGAGCGGGAGCGCGGCGGCGGCGCGGAGGAAGTGGCGGCGGGTGGAGGGCATGCGGCGGGGGATGGAGGTATCAGGGCTGCCAATACGTGCCGCCGAGGAAGTAGCGGCCGAAGAGATTGTAGTAGTAGACGGTGAGCACGCGCCCATCGGCAAACTGGTGCGACTCGGGGTAGCCCACGTCCCAGTTGATGAAGTCCTTGCGGAGCTGCACCTCGCCCTCGATCTCCCACGTCTCGCCGTCGTCGCGGCTGAAGCAGGCGCGGATGCCGCCGGGCTTGTCGTGGATGGGCGGGCGGATGCCGTACGAGGCGAGGAGGCGGCCATCGGCGAGCTGGAGGAGATCGACGGGGTGGCCGCGCATGGCGGTGCGGCGCGGCGGGGCCCACGACTTGCCCTCGTCGTCGGAGTGGGTGACGTAGATCGGGTGCTCGGGCCCGTGATTGCGGAGGGCGACGACGAGGCGGCCGGTGCGGGTGCGGACGATGCCGGGCTCGAGAAAGCCGCCGAGCCGGCCGCCGGGATCGCTGGCGATGGTGGAGACGTAGGACCACGTGGCGCCCTGATCGGCGGAGCGGAGGAAGACGGAGCCGCTGTTCTTCGCATCGCCGTGGAGACGGTAGCCGATGACGGCCATCCCGAGCGAGCCATCGGGCAGCTCGAGGGGAGCGTCGGTGGGGCCCTCGACGGCGGTGAAGGGAGCGTGGGGGACCTGGATGTGCCGGGGCTGCGACCAGGTGCGGCCATCATCCTTGGAGGCGATGATGTAGGCGCCGAGCACGGGCGTCTGGTTGTCCTCCTGCGGGCGGGTGCCGTACGCGCCGCTGGCGTCGTAGTTGCCGTTGTAATACACGCCGACGACGATCGTGCCATCGCGGAGCTGCACGCCGCAGCCCTCGCGCTCGTCGAGGTCCTTGATCGCGCCGATGTACTGGCGGTCGCCCCAGGTCTTGCCGCCATCCGTGGAGCGGAGCATGACGACATCGCCGTCGCGCGAGTAGTGCTCGCTGGCTTCGCGGGCCATGATGAGCAGGTCGCCATTGCGGAGGGCGATGAGATCGGCGGGGTGGAGGTGGCGGTAGCCGTTTTGGTAGATGACCTGGTGCCGGAGATCGCGGGGCTCGAGGTGATCGGGGTAGGCCCGGGTGGCGAGGATGTGGGTGTGCTGGATGAGCACGGAGACATCCTGGCGCAGGGCATCGACCTCGCCCTGGAGGGAGTCGAGCGTGCGCTGGAGCGCATCGCGGCGCTCCTTCACGGCAAACCAGCCGCCGCCCCAGTGCGGGAAAGGCAGCACCTCGACCTGGAGGACGGCGGGCTGGCCGGCCGCGAGCACGGAGGCGGGCACGGTGAGATGGAAGAGGCCGCTGTGGCCGTGGGGATCGCCCTGGCGGCTGAGGCCGAAGTAGGGGGCCTCGACGCGCTTGGAGACGTAGCGCAGCTCGTACTCGCCCTCGCGCCAGGTGAAATCGCGGCTGACGCCGAGGGTAAACGTGAGGGCCGGGCGGCCATTGACGCTGAGGCGCGCGGCGGGGCCGAGGGAGACCTCGGCGGGGAGCACGGAGGTGGCGCCGACGAAGGTAAACGTGGTGCGCTCCGCGGCGGGGACGGGGGCGGTGCGCCAGGCGACGCGATTGTCGGCGACCTGACCGGGGGCCCACCAGCCGGCGCTCAGGTACGCGCGGGCCGTGCCGCGGAAATCGCGGGTGGAGGAGCCGCGATTGGCATTGTGGTGAAACTCGATGGCGGCAAAGCCCTCCACGCTCTGCGCGGCGCGGGCGGCGGAGAGCAGCGCGAGGGCGAGCAGCGCGGCCCGCGCAAGGCGGCGGGAGGAGCGGGGCGGCGGAGTGTATGCGATTGTATTCACTTCTTGGGGACGCAAAGGAAAATCGCGGGGGCGGAGGGGGCCGCCCCGGCCGCTACTTGGCGGTGTAGCCGCCGTCGACCGGGAGATTCACCCCCGTGATGTACGTGGAGGCGTCGCTGAGCAGGAAGACGACGGCGCCGCCGATCTCGGCGGCATCGGCCATGCGGCCGAGCATCGTCATGGGCGCGTAGCGCTGGAGAAACTCGGGCTTCTGGGGGCGCTCGGGGTTGTAGATGCCGCCGGGGGAGACGACATTCACGCGCACGCCGCTGCCGCCGTAGTGGGCGGCGAGGTAGCGGGTGAGATTGATCATGCCCGCCTTGTGGAAGAAGTAGTCGGGCGCGGGCTGGGCGCGGGGGCCGTCGTAGAGCGCGGGGTGCATGCCGACCATGCCCATGTGCGAGGCGATGTTGACGATGCTGCCGCGCTGGCGGGCGGCCATGACGTCGCCGGTGGCGCGCACGGCGGCGAAGAAGCCCGTGGCATTGAGCTGCATCGACTCCGCCCAGCGGGCGAGGTCATCGCCGAAGCCGCCGGCCATGGGGCGGCTGACGGCGTTGTACACCATGCCATCGAGCCCGCCGTGGCGGGCGACGACGCGCTCGGCGAGGGCGCGGATGGCGGCCTCGCTGAGCAAGTCCGTATCCTCGAAGTGGAGACGCGCGGCCTCCGGGCCAAACGAGGCGGCCTGGGCGGCGAGGGCGCTCGCGCCGCGCGAGGCGACGACGAGCGTGGCCCCGGCGGCGAGCTGGGAGCGCACGAGCGCGCGGCCCAGGAGGCCGGAGCCGCCAAACTGGAGCACGACCTTGCCGGAGAGGGAAAACGAGGGGGGCGGGGCGGCGTCAGGCATAGGGGGACTGGGGCGGGCGCGAGGCGGCGGGGAGCGACTCGATGTGATCGTGGATGAGCTTCACGCGATCGCGCACGTACTGGGAGATCGCGACGACATCGGCGCCGACGCCGAAGATCTGGTAGCCCTCGGCGACGAGCTCGGCAAAGGGGGCGATGAGCCCGGCGGTCATGACGTACTTGCCGGCGGCGCGGGCGGCGGCGGCGACGCGCTTGCGGGCGGCGACGACCTGGGGGTCCTGGAGCTGGCCGGCCTTGCCGATGCGGTGGCTGAAGTCGCCGGGGCCGAAGAGGAGGGCGTCGTAGCCCGGCACGGCGGCGATCTGCTCGACCTGCTCGAGGGCCTCGGGGGACTCGATCTGGAGGATGACGATGCGCTCGCGATTGGAGTGGCGCATGTACTCCTCGACGGGGAGGAGGCAGAAGCGGCCGTCGATATTGCCGCCATCCATGGCGCGCTTGCCGACGGGGTGGAAGCGCACCCACTCGACGATCTGGCGGGCCTCGTCGGCGCTGGCGACGTGCGGCACGATGATGCCGGTGGCATCGGCCTCGAGCGGGCGGATGTAGTCGCTGTAGCTGCCGCGGCCGACGCGCACGATGGTATCGATATCGTGGATACGAGCGGCGCGGATCTGGTGCTCGAGGCCGATCCAGTCGTTGGGCACGTGCTCGGTGCAGAGCCACACGCCATCGACGCCACTGAGGCCGGCGATCTCGATCACGCGCGGATCGGAGAGATTGATCTTGAGGACGGTGGGGAGCTGCTGGGCGCGCAGGCGCGCGAGCAGGCGGCTCGGACGGGTTTTCATGGCGAAAGTTCCTCCTGGATCTCGGCGATGGCGACGCGGCGGGAGCCCTGGTCGCGGCTGCGGAGGCCGGCGATGAGCACGCACATGAGCTCGATCGTCTCGGCAAACGGGTAGCTGCTGCGGCCGGTGCGGACGAACTCGATGTAGTCCACGAGCTGGCGCTTGAAGGCCGTGTAGGTATCGGTGAAGCGCAGGTGCCGCGCGCCCTGCGTGCCGCAGAGCGTGAGGAGGCCGTGGGCGGGGCCGCCGTCGTACATGACGGGGAGGGAGAACTGGGCGCCGCTGCGGTGGAGGAGGTGGGCGACCTCGGTCTGATTGGTGGCGTGCGACTCGAGGCGCACGGAGACAAAGCCCGGGCCGAGCAGGCGAAAGACGGGCTCGAGGAGGTGGATGCCGTAGCGCTCCCAGGTCTTGCAGCAGGTGGCGGCGACCCAGCGCAGCTCGCCCACGCCGGCCTCGGGGAGGAGGGCATCGAGCTCGGGCGCGAAGCGCAGGCCGCTGGAGGAGAGGAGGCGCGCGCCGGCCTTTTGCCAGCGGAGGAAGGTGCGCAGATCGCCGAGGGTGAGGGCGAGGGGCTTGTCGATAAAGACGGGGAGCCCCGCCTCGACGAAGGGCTCGGCGCGGCGCACGTGGTCGAAGCCGTCGTCGGTGGCGACGAGCACGGCGTCGACGTGGCCGATCACATCGGTGGGCCGGGCGACGACGTGGGGGATGAGGGAGGCGGCGGCGACGGCGGGGGCGGCGGCGGGATCATCCGTCCAGATGTGGGTGACCTGCGCGCCGGGCACGCGGACGGTCTCGCGCGGCTGCGCGCCGAGGTACTTGGGGATGACGGGGAAGGGGCAGCGGGCCATGGCCGCGGGGTCAAAGCCATTGACGATGGCGGACCAGGAGTACGGGTGGCCATTGCCCTCGATCATGCCGAGCATCGCGAGGCGGAGCGGCTGGGCGGGGGCGGGCGGCTGGGCGGCGGGGGAGCTCATGAGACTTCGGCGCAGAGGACGCGCTGGCCGCGCGCGGCGGAGGCGAGGGCGGCGAGATTGAAGCGGAGGGTGTGCACGGCGGCGTCGAGGGAGCAGACGGTGGCGGGCCGGCCCTCGATGGTGTCGAGAAACGCGGCGGCCTGCGAGATGAAGAGCGTGTCGCGGTGCGCGACGGGGGCCTCGTGCCACGTCCAGTCGCTCGCGCCGGTGGCAAAGTGGCCCCAGCGCTGGCGGTGAAACTCGATGCGCACGCTGCCGCGGGCGGCGTTGAACTGGAGGCAGGTCTCGTTGGGCGCCTGGAATTGATTGAGCGTGTAGCTGGCGAGCGCGCCGCCGGCGTGGCGGGCGGCGACGTGCACGGTGTCCTCCACGTCGACGTCGGGGAGCACGAGGTGGGCGCAGTCGCAGAGCACGCTCTCGGTGGGCCCGAGTACGCTCTCGATCCAGTTGGCCGAGTGGGTGAGGGCATCCTGGATGGCGCCGCCGCCGCTGGCGCGCGAGCGGTAGTACGTCTGCGCGTAGGCCGGGCGGAGCAGGTGAAAGGGCTGGCCGGCGACCATGGTGGCCTGCCGGATGGGGCCAAACGGCTCATCGCGCAGAAACGCCCGCGCCCCCTGCAGCGCGGGAATCTGATGAAACACGTAAGCGACCGCCGCTTGACGCTGGGCGCGATCGCGGGCAGCTAAAAGCTCTCCGATGCCCTCGAGCGAGTGCGAGAGCGGCTTTTCCACCAATACATGCAGCCCAGCCTCCAACGCCGCCTTGGCCATCCCCACGTGCAGGGGCGCGGGCGTGCAGATGGAGACGGAGTCGAACTGGCCGCTGCGCACCGCGCGGCTCCAGTCGGTCTCGGTGGCCACGCCGTACGTCTCGCGCATGCGCGCGGTGAGGGCGGCCTGGGAGTCGCAGGCCACGACCTGGGTGCGGCCCGTCTGCTGGAAGCAGCGCAGATGGCGCTCGCCGATGCTGCCGCAGCCGATGATGAGCGTCTTATGCATGGAAGGGGAGCGGGAGGGCGGGCGAAATCGCCGGCGCGGGGAGGGACGGTTTTATCACTTGCAACACGTGTATACTCGGGTATCCCAAGGTCTGAATGAAGAATGTCAATTCTGATATCGCCTACGACTACATCCGGAAGCGGATCCTCAGCGGTGAGTATCCGGCGGGACATAGCCTGGCGACCAATACGCTCTCGACGGAGATCGGCGTGAGCCGCACGCCGGTGCGCGATGCGCTGCGCCAGCTGGAGGCGGATGGGCTCGTCACCATCCAGGCGCGGCTGGGCGCGAGCGTGAAGAGCATGGATTTGAAGGAGTTTCGCGAGATGTGCGGGCTGCGCCTCGCGCTGGAGAGCCACGCGGCGGGGCTGGCCGCGACCAATCGCAGCGACGCCGATCTCCAGGAGATCGGCTACGCGCTGGAGGCGATGCGCTCGCTCACGGAGAAGATCATCGCCGCCGACCAGGAGGAGGCGGTGCTCAATGAGCTGCGCAAGGAGGATGTGCGCTTCCACGTGGCGATCATGACGGCGGCGAAAAACGACTTGATGAAGAAGGAGATCCTCCGCCTGCACCTCATCAATCGCGTGGTGTCCTCACCCGCGCCCGCCGCGCCCGATCCCGTGCTGGCGCGCTCGGAGCGCGACAAGCGCCGGCGGGAAGTGCTCGCGAGCCACGAGGAGATCTTCGAGGCGATCAAGCGCTCCGATGCCGCAGCGGCCAAGGATGCGATGGAGCGCCACATCCAGGATATCATCGATAGCACGCTGCGCGCGATGGCGCGGCTCGAGGGCCGCCAGCTCGCGCGCGAGCTGACGGAGGAAGAGCTCAGCTACACCACGTAGCAGTGGCCTGCCCGCCGCCAAGCGCGGCGAGACAAGGTCAGGTGACGACATGGGGTGAGGCTCCGGGCAGGGGCTGCCCTGCCGGCGCGCCCGCAAAAGGCGGGGTGCATCCACGGCCGCGCCAGTGGGGCGCAGCCGGGGGAGGGTGGGCCGGGGCGCAGCGTGGCGGCCCTCGCCGGGGAGCGCCTGCCCGCTCGGGAGGGGCGCGGCGGCAGGGTGCGGCCGATTCATGTGAAAAGGGCGGGGCAGAGGTAAATTTCACGTCGGCGGTGAGCGGGTCGGCACAGGTTGTGGTTGACACGGAGATGTTACAAAATACCTGTGTATACAACCCCATCCACGCCCATGTGCTCCATGCCTGCCTCCCCCGGCTCCGTCCGTGCGCGCGCGTTTGCGCTCACTGTTGTTCTCCTCCCGCTCTCGCTCGCGGCCCAGCCCGCGGCCCCCGCTGCCGCGCCCGCCGCGCGGCCCGAGGACGTGGTGAAAATCTCGGCCTTCGAGGTCACGACGACCCAGGGCCGGGGCTACACCGCCACCAATTCCGCGAGCGGCTTCAAGACGAACCAGCAACTGATCGACATCCCGCAGCCCATCCTCGTGGTGACGCGCGACCTGATCGACGACATCGGGTACACGACGATGTCGGACGTGCTGCAATTTGCGGGCGTGGTGACGACCTTCCGCGGCGAGCGCGGCGCGATGCGCGGCACCGGCGCGAGCCAGCTGCTGGATGACATGCCGCACACGCACCCGTACCTGGACAACGCCAACATCGACTCCTACCAGGTGCTGCGCGGGCCCACCTCCGTGCTCTACATCGGCACGGGCATCGCGGGCACGATCATCAAGACCTCGAAGAAGCCGCTGCCGACGGCGCGGCGCTCGATCACGGGCTCGATCGACGAGCACGGCGGGTATCGCGGGGAGTTCGACTTCACGGGGCCGGCGGGCGCGATCGGGGAGGCGAAGTTCAGCTACCGCCTCGTGGGGGCGAGCCAGGGCGGCGAGCAGTATTTCAAGAACACGGAGGATGAGCGCACCTTCGTCGCGCCCACGCTCCAGCTCAACTACCGCGATACCACGCTGCGCCTCGCGTACGACCACTTCAAGCTGACGCACATCCCCAATGCCAACAACCCCATCACGCCCAACGGCAAGCTCTACGAGGGCGCGGGGCGCGACGAGGCGTGGTTTCCGCAAAATGCGATGGAGGACTTCTCCGGGTACTCGGTGCGCCTGACGGGGCTGCAGAAGCTCTCGCCCAACTGGGAGGCGAAGGTGCAGTCGCAGTTCTTCAAGTTCTACCGCGAGGGCGCGGTGATGATCCCCGGCGGGCTGGATTGGGCGACGCAGACGTACTACGCGGGCGCGCGCTACAACGACCAGGTGCAGGATTTCTTCACGGTGGCGGGCGACGTGATCGGCAACTTCGAGCTCGCCGGGCTCAAGCACCAGAGCGCGGCGGGCTTTGCCTTTAGCGACGAGCGCAATCTCAGCCGCATCGGCGGGCGGGTGACGGCGGCGGCGTACGGCACGATCCGCGCCACCGGCGCGCCGGGCTTTCCCGGCGTGATCGGCGTGCCGCTCGCCAATCCCCGGCTCGATACGCTGCGCCTCCCGCAGCTCGGCGACTACGTGGTGGGCGCCGCGGCGGGCACGCGCGCCCGCACGTATCGCACCAATGGATACTACCAGCACAGCCTCGATGTGATCCGCGACCGGCTGACGCTCGTCGGCGGCGTCGCGTACCAGAAGATCGAGGTGAACCAGGTGCAAAACATCGCGGTCTCGCCCGCGACGGCGGTCATCACGCCCGGCGCGGACTGGCTGCGCCGGCTCGGCGTGGTCTTCCGCGCGACGAAGGAGATCTCGCTCTACGCGCTGGAATCGACCACGTTTTCCCCGCCGGCGGGTCGCGACCAGAATCTCAATTTCCTGCCCAATGTGCAGGGCAAGGGCCAGGAGGCGGGCGTGAAGACGGCGCTCTGGGGCGGCCGTGTGTCGTCGACGATCTCGGCCTTCCGCCAGGAGCTGACGAACCAGGCCGTCTTTGGCGGCAACCTGCCCAACGGCGTCTCCTATCAACTGCCCATCGGCGCCACCAAGCAGGAAGGCTTCGACGCCGACCTCTCCGTCTCGGTGAGCGATGGGCTGCAATTCATCCTCACCGGCTACAAGGGCAAGGTGACCGACCAGACCGGCAACCAGGTCTCGGGCACGTACAAGAGCTCGGTGAGCATCTTCACGCGCTACGACTTTGGCGAGCGCGGGCCGCTGAAGGGCCTGGCGGTGGGCGGCGGCTTCGTGACGGTGGGCGGCCGCACGGTGGCGCAGGGCGGGGCCACGGGCCTCACCAATGCGCCGGGCAATCCCACCTTCTTCAAGGTCGACGGCGGGCACCTCGTGAATCTCTTCGCGCACTACGTCGTCAACAAGACGTGGTCGCTGCGGCTCAACGTGAACAACGTGCTCGACGACTACTACCCGCTCGGCCTGCAAGGCCCGATCGCGGCCGATCCCAGCCCGCCGCGCACCGTCTCCACCGCGGTGACGTACCGCTTCTGAGCGCGCTTTCCCCCTTCCCGATATACCATGCGATCGACCCTAGCCCGTTGCGTAGCCTTCTCGATGGTCTCACTGCTGGCCGGCGCGGCCACGGCGGCGCAGGCCGCCGCCGCGCCGACCTGGCGCAAGACGCGCGATATCACCATCTACAGCGATGCGCGGTACCACACCGCGTTTCCCTCCGTGGTGCAGCGCCCCGACGGGGAGTTGATCGTGGCCTTCCGCCGCGCGCTGGATCGCCGCCGCCTCGGGGAGGACAAGGTCTGGCACGCCGACCCCAACAGCCAGCCGGTGCTGGTGCGCTCGCGCGATGGCGGCGCCACGTGGTCGCAGCCCGAGCTCGTGCACGCGCACCCCTGGGGCGGCTCGCAGGATCCCTGCCTGCTCCAGCTCCGAGATGGCACGCTCGTGCTCACGAGCTACGCGTGGGCGTGGATGAGCCCGGAGACGATCGGCAAGCTGAAGCAGCCGACGAGCGTGAACCTGGGGAAATTCGTCTTCCTCGGCGGCTACGTGGTGCGCTCGGGCGACGGCGGCAAGACCTGGGGCGCGCCCGTGGCGCCGCCGGTGATACCGACGGAGGCCGCGCGGGATATCTTCGGGCAGACGGTGCCGGCCTACAACCGCGGGGCGCTCGTGGAGGGCCGCAGCGGCCGCCTCTTCTGGGTCGCCGCGAGCAACCGGCAGATGTCGCCGCACCGCTGGGACACGCACCTCCTCACCTCCGACGACCAGGGCGCCTCGTGGGCCTACGCGGGCCCGGTGGCGAGCGACGCCAGCGTGAGCTTCAACGAGACCTCGCTGTACGAGACGCCGCGGGGCGACCTCGTGGCCTTCATGCGCACGGCGGGGCTCGAGGATCACCTGGCGATCGCGCGCTCGCAGGATGGCGGCAAGAGCTTTGCGCCGTGGCAGAAGATCGCCTTCAAGGGCCACCCCTTCCACGCGCTCCGCCTGCCGGATGACCGCGTGCTGCTGGTGTACGGCTACCGGCACAAGCCCATGGGCATCCGGGCGCGCATCCTCGATGCGGAGTGCACCGATGCGGCGAGCGCGCCCGAGATCGTGCTGCGCGAGGACGGCGGGCACATCGACCTCGGCTACCCCTGGAGCGTGCTGCTCGACGAGCGCCGCGTGCTCGTGACGTACTACTTCAACCGCTCGGCCGACGGCCCGCGCACCATCGAGGGCACGATCCTCGAGGCGCGCTGAGCCGCGGGAGCCGCCTCGCGCACCCGCGCCATGATCTCGCCCTCGACGGAGCAGGCCGCGCCGGGAGAGCACACCCAGTGGTTTGCCGAGCAGGTGCAGCCGCACGAGCCGGCGCTGCGCTCGTACCTGCGCACGGCGTTTCCCGCGCTGCGCGACCTGGACGACGTGGTGCAGGAGTCGTACGTGCGCGTGTGGCGGCGGCACGTGAGCCGGCCCATCCAGTCGACCAAGGCGTTTCTCTTCACGGTGGCGCGGCGGCTGGTCTTCGACGGGCTGCGGCGGGAGCGGCGCTCGCCGATCGAGGCGGGCGCGGAGGCGGCGGCGCTGAGCGCGCCGGATCTGCGCCCCACGAGCGCGGAGCGCGTGAGCGAGGCGGAGAAGGTGGAGCTGCTCATCCAGGCGATCGACGCGCTGCCGGCGCGGTGCCGCGACGTGGTGATCCTGCGCAAGCTGCAGCTCCTGCCGCAGCGCGAGGTGGCGGCGCGGCTCGGCATCTCGGAAAAAGGCGTGGAAAACCAGCTCGCGCGCGGGCTCAGCCGCTGCCGCGCCTTCCTGGAGGCGCGGGGCATGCGCTCCCTCTTTGGCGATGATCTCACCTGACCGCCACGAGCCGCCGCTGCGCGAGAGCGCGGCGGAGTGGGCGCGCCGGCGCGCGGCGGGGCTGAGCGCGGCCGAGCGCGAGCGGCTGGAGCAGTGGCTCGCGGCCGACGGGCGGCACCGGGCGGCGCTGGCCGGCGTGGAGGGGCGCGACGAGCTCGACTGGGCGCTCTACACCGGCAATACCGCGCGCATCGCGCGGGGGCTGGAGCGCAGGCGGCAGCGGCGGCAGGCGCGGCGGCGGGCGTGGGCCATGGCGGCGGCCTGCGCGGTGGCGGCGGCGGCGTATTTCCCCTGGGCGCAGCGGGCGCCGGCGGCGGCGCCCTTGGCGATCCATGCGCCGGAGCGGCAGACGCTGCCGGATGGCTCCACGGTGGAGCTGGGCGAGGGGGCGCGGATCGCGGTGGACTTTGCGCCGGGCGGGCGGCGGGGCGTGCGCCTGGTGCGCGGCACGGCGCACTTCGAGGTGGCGCGCGATCCGGCGCGGCCCTTCGTGGTGGAGGTGGCGGGCGTGCAGGTGCGCGCGGTGGGCACGGCCTTCTCCATCGCGCTCGAGGCCGCCGAGGTGGCGGTGGTGGTGACGCACGGGCGCGTCTCGGTGGATGAGGCGGCCGCGGCGGGCCCGGCGGCGGGGCTCACGCCGGAGCCCGTGGGCGCGGGGCACCTCATCGTGGTGCCGGCGCACGCGGCGCCGGCGGCGGAGGAGCTGGTGGTGCGCCCGCTCGATGCGGCCGCGCTGCACGCCGCGCAGGCGTGGCGCGCGACGCGGCTGGAGCTCTCGGGCACGCCGCTCGGCGAGGTGGCGGCGGCGATGACGGCGCACGGCGGCGTGCGCATCGTCCTCGCCGATGCGTCGCTCGCGAGCGTGCGGCTGAGCGGCTCGCTCCGCACCGATCGGGCCGACCAGCTCGTGCGCATCCTGGAGGCGGATTTCGGCGTGCGGGCGGAGTGGGTGGGCGCGGGCGAGATCCGGCTGCGCCGCCGGTGAGCGCGCGGCGCGCCGCCGGCCGATAAAAATGCGCGGCGCACGTGTGGGGATTGGGCGGGCCCGGGCGTTTCAAGAAGTGGAGCCGCTTCCGCTCCGTTTTCGCCCGTGAGCGCTTTCCCTTTTTCTCCCGCCCGTAGCTGAACGCCATGCCCACGTTTCCCTGGCAGTCCCTGGCCTTTTGCGCCCTGGCCGCGCCCATCGCGCTGGTGAGCCACGCCTTTGCCGCGGAGCAGGCGGTGCGGCGCTTCGACGTGCCGGCCGAGGCGGCCGAAAAGGCGCTGCGGCTCTTTTCCGCGCAGGCGGGCATCGAGCTGCTGTACTCCACGGAGCTCGCGGCGGGCGTGCGCACGCAGCCCCTGCGGGGCGAGTTTACCCCGAGCGACGCCGCCGAGCGGCTCCTGCGGGGCACCGGCCTCGCCCTCGTCGCCGAGCCGGGGCTCGGCGTCTTTCGCCTCGTGAAGACTCGCGCCGAGCCCGGCGCGGCCAAGGCCCACCCGGGCAAAGCCTCCTCTCCCTCCTCCGATACCATGCCTACCACCTCCCGCCCCTCCAGTCTCCGCCGCGTGCTCGGCGCCAGCGCCGCGCTCCTGGCGGGCACGGCCGACGCGCAAGTGGCGCCCGCGACTCCGCCCGCCAAGTCCGTGCAGGAGGAGGAGCCCGTGAAGCTCGGCGCCTTCGAGGTCATCATGACGCAGGACAAGGGCTACCACAGCCCGTACTCCGGCACCGCGCTCAAGACCAACGAGGAAATCATGAAGGTGCCGCAGTCCATCACCGTGCTCACGCGCGACCTGATCGACGACATCGCGAGCTTCGAGCTCTCCGACATGCTGAACTACATCGGCATCGGCAATTTCCAGCAGGGCGACTCCGCGTACGTGCGCGGCAACAACGCCAACCTCAACACCGACGGCGCGGGCGACGGCTCGCCCTCGATGGCGCCCGACTCCGCCACGATCGACTCGATCACCGTGGTGCGCGGGCCGATCGCCGTGCTCTACGGCGGCAATTCCAGCATCACCGGCGCCGTCGTGCGCCAGACGCGCGTGCCCCTCGAGCGCCGGCAGACGACGCTCAAGGCGCAGGTCGACGAGTGGGGCTTTCACCGCGCGGAGGTGGATCACACGGGCCCGCTCGGCAGCCTCGGCGCGGCGAAGTTCTCCTACCGCGTGGACTTCGCGTACCAGGATGGCGACACCTTCCTGCGCAATGTGATCAACCGGCGCAAAATCGCGTTTGGCGTGCTGCAGATGAAGTACAAGGGCACCACGCTGCGCCTCAACGCCCAGCACCAGGATATCCGCCAGCAGCCGCACAAGAACACCGTGGCGACGCCCGAGGGCGTGCCGTGGCTCGGCGCGGGCCGCGACGAGAGCCTGCTCGATGGCAAGTCCATGATCCGCTCCAGCACGGGGCAGGTGCGGGGCGCGCTCATCCAGCGCTTCTCCCCCGGCTGGTCGATGAATGCCTACGGCACCGTGAGCCACCTGCGCTACGGCCCGCAGTCGGTGCTGCTCGTCGACCAGGTGAACTACCAGCGCCAGATCGTGCGCATGTTTGCCCGGCGCAACAACGGCGGCGTCGATGCCTACAACATCGGCGCGGATGTGAACGGCGTGTACAAGCTCCTCGGCCGCGAGCTGCGCACCAATTTCGGCGGCACGGCGTGGACGAGCCACCGCGGCCCCTACGACCACTTTGCCAATCCCGACTTCGGTACGCAAAACGCCCACCTCGGCACCCCCGTGCGCTCCTCCGCCTCGGCCCTCGGCTTCGACCGGCTGGAGATCCCCCTGGCGCGGGTGCGCGAGGTGATGGACAACCTCGTCCACACCCCCGCCGAGCAGTACCGCATCCCCGCGACGGCCCAGATCGGCACGCTCGTCGCCACCAACGAGACGAGCAAGTACTTCCAGCAAAACATCGAGCTCATCCCGGAGCGCCTCATCATCACCGGCGCGATGTCGCAGATCAACAACCGCTCGCGCTCCACCAACTACACGCCGAGCACCAAGTCGCCCTCCACCTTCACCCGCAACACGCGCGACCTGCACCGCTACGGCATCGTCTTCAACCTCACGAAGAACGTCGCCCTCTACGCCGTGGAGTCGACGATGGTCGTCTTCATCAATTCCACGAGCCGCCTCGAAAACGGCGACTTCATCCCGCCGCGCGACGGCGAGATGCGCGAGGCGGGCATCAAGACCTCCCTCTTCGACGGCCGCGTGACGGCGACCGCCGGCATCTACTCCACCTACTACAGCAACTGGGCGGTGAGCCGCACCGGCGGCATCACGCCCGGCTACACCTGGAATGTCTTCGACCTCATCAAGGACAGCTACATCAAGGGCTGGGACTTCAGCCTCGCCACCCGCCTCGTGCCCCACTGGCAGCTCATGGTGAACTACACGGAGCAGGACCCCCGTATCCAGGTGACCAATACCCGCCTGCCGGCCAGCAACCGCGGCTCGTGGGGCGTCTTCAGCAGCTACCAGTTCACGCAGGAGCCGCTGAAGAAATTCCGCGTGGGCGGCGGGGCCAACCGCTTTCGCGATCGCATCACGGCGGCGAGCCAGATGATCCTGCCCAATGGCGTCACGGCGAGCGCCGTGCCCGGCTCCTCGGGCGCGATCCGGCTGAAGGATGGCACGATGACGACGGCCTTTGTCGAGTACCAGCTCAGCCGGCGCTGGCAGTTCAAGCTCAATGTGAACAATGTGCTGGACGAGGTCTTCGTGGTGGGTGCGCAGCACGCCGCGGCGATCGATCCCAGCCAGCCCCGCACCTTCTCCCTGATCGCGACCCACCGCTTCTGATCCTCCGATGCCCTCGCTCTCCTCCCGCCCCCTCATCTCCCTGCTCGGCCGCGCGCTGGGCCTCGTGCTCGCCGCCGGCGGCCTCGGCGCGGCGGAGGGCGAGCCGCTGCGCCTCGCCGACCGGCGGGAGCTCTTTGTCGACACCGCCGTGCTGGAGCGGCTGGAGGGCGCGGAGGTGCGCCTCGGCTCGCCCGCGCCGGCGGGCGTGGCGATGACCTTCGAGGAGCCGTGGGAGGGGCGCTTCTGCACCTTTGTCACCGTGCTGCGGGATGGCGCCAAGTACCGCATGTACTACCGCGGCGTGGGCGACGGCGGGGCGCGGAGCGAGATCACGTGCTACGCGGAGAGCGACGACGGCATCGTGTGGCGCAAGCCCCGGCTCGGCCTCGTGGAGATCCGCGGCAGCAAGGAGAACAACGTCATCCTCGACTACACGCCGGAGCGCTACACCCACAATTTCACGCCGATGATCGACGACCGCCCCGGCGTGCCCGCCAGCGAGCGGTACAAGGCCGTGGGCGGCGGCATGACGACGAGCGCCGAGGCCCGCGCCACCGGCGCCGTGCGCGGGCTCTACCGGCTCGTCTCGGCGGATGGCATCCACTGGAAGGTGCTGCCCGGCCGGCCGCTCTTCACCGGCTACGCGCTCGACACGCAGAACTGCCTCGTGTGGCTGCCCGAGGAGCAGTGCTATGCGGTGTACCTGCGCGTGTGGTCGGCCGACACGCTGGGCAGCAAGGTGACGTGGAAAGGCGTGCGGCTGATCGCGCGCTCCACCTCCAAGGACTTCATCAACTGGACGACGCCGCAGGTGATGACGACGGGCCCGGGCGAGCCCGAGCACCTGTACACCAATGCGACGCACCCGTACTTCCGCGCGCCGCACCTCCTGATCGCGCTGCCCTTCCGCTTTGCGGAGGAGCGGCGGCTGCTCTCGGATGAGGAGATGGCGCGGTACCAGGTGCACAAGACGATGTTCAAGGGCGTCTCCGATGCCGTGCTGATGACCTCGCGCGGCGGCCTCGCGTACGACCGCACCTTCATGGAGTCGTTTGTGCGGCCCGGCCCCGCGCGCGACAACTGGGCGGCCCGCAGCAGCATCCCCGCGCTCGGCGTGGTGCAGACGGGGGCGGGCGAGATGTCGCTGTATCTCACCTGTGGATACGGCACGCCGGGCATCCGCCTGGAGCGCCGCACGCTGCGGCTCGATGGCTTTGCCTCCCTGCACGGCGGGTACCGGGAGGGCCACGCCGTCTCGCGCCCGCTCACGCTGGAGGGCGCGGTGCTGCGGGCCAATTTCGCGACCTCCTCGATCGGCTACGTGAAGATCGCGGTGCTCGACGAGGCGGGCGCGGAGCTGCCGGGCTACGGGGTGGCCGACGCGGAGGAGCTCGCCGGGGACGAGCTCGACCGCGCCGTGACCTGGAAGGGCGGCCGGGGCATCGCCGGGCTGCAGGGGCGCACGGTGCGCCTGAAGTTCATCGTGCGCGATGCCGATCTGTATTCGTTTGGCGCGTTTGCGCAGTGAGCGTCACGCGCTCTCCAGCTCGGCGAGGATCGCGCCGGGCGGGAGGGTGCGGGCGCGCACGGCGGCGGCGAGCTGCTCGGGGGAGCGGCCGCCGACGAGCACGGTGGCGACCTGCGGCTGGCGGAGGGCCCAGGCGAGGGCGAGCGCGGCGGCATCGCAGCCGGTGCGCGCGGCCACGGCCTGGAGGCGGGCGAGGCGGGAGCGGGCGAGGGGAGTGAAGTAGATCGCCTGGTGGCCGGGGATGAGGGAAAAGCGGCTGCCGGGCACCACGCCCGCCGCGTGCTTGCCGGTGAGAAAGCCCGCGCCGAGGGGGCTGTACGTCATGAGCGCCACGCCGTGCGCGGCGCAGAGGGCGAGGGTGGGGGCATCGAGGCCGCGCACGGCGTAGTTGTGGATATTCTGCAGGTCGCGAAAGGGGTGGAGGCCGGCGGCGGCCTGCGCGGCGAGGGCGCGCGCGAGCTGCGGGCCCTCGAAGTTGCTCGCGCCGAGCCGCCGCACGCGCCCGCTGTTTACTTGTGCATCCAATGTTTCCAGCACCTCGGGGAGCAGCGCGGTATCATCCCAGCGGTGGAGAAAAAGGAGATCGACGGCCTCCACGCGGAGGCGCGCGAGGGAGGTCTCCAGCGCGGCCTGGATGCCGGCGGGCGAGTAGGGCGGCAGGAGCTTGGTGGCGAGGGTGATGCGCGCGCGCGTGCCGCGCTCCGCAAGCCACTCACCCACGATGAGTTCCGAATTTCCTCCGCCGTAGGCGGCGGCGGTGTCGAAGAGCGTGAGGCCGTGCTCCAGCGCGTAGTCCATCATGCCAAAGGCGGCGGCGCGGCCGATCTCGCGGCCAAAGGTGACGCAGCCCAGGCCGAGGGCGGCAGGGGCGGGAGAGGGCTCGGCGACGGCAGGCATGGAGATAGGAGTTGACAAAGGGATTCTGAAATATCCTCGTGTATACAAAATCTGCAACATGATTTTGACCGCCCCCCACCGCCTGCTCCGCCGCCCCCTGTCCGGGCGGGCCGGGAGCGTCGGCGCGCGGGGCGCCAGCCGCTCTCATTTCGCATGAAAGTCATCAAGGAAGGTGGGCATCGACTCTTCGAAACCGATCCGCAGACGGTGAGCTACGTCGCGGACATGCTGGCGCAGCTGCGCAAGCGCGGGCTGGATGCGGTGCGGGAGTACAGCGCCAAGTTCGACGAGTGGTCGCCGGCGAGCTTCGAGCTCACGCCGCAGCAGATCGACGAGGCGGTGGCGCAGTGCTCGGAGCAGCTGCGGCGCGACACCGAGTTTTGCCAGGGCAATGTGCGGCGCTTTGCCGAGGCGCAGCTCACGACGCTGCGGCCCCTCGAGGTGGAGTCGCGGCCCGGCGTGTGGCTCGGGCACAAGCACATCCCGGTGCGCTGCGTGGGCAGCTATGTGCCGGGCGGGCGGTATCCGATGTTTGGCTCGGCGCAGATGAGCATCATCCCGGCCAAGGTGGCCGGGGTGGAGACGGTGGTGGCCTGCACGCCGCCGGTGAAGGGCGCGGGCTACTACCCGGCGACGATCAATGCCATGAAGCAGGCGGGGGCCGATCGCATCTTCGTGCTCGGGGGCGTGCCGGCGATGGCGCTGATGGCCTTTGGCATGGGCGAGGTGGAGCCGGCGGATATCCTCTGCGGCGCGGGCAACAAGTTTGTCGCCGAGGCCAAGCGCCAGCTCTTCGGCCAGTGCGGCATCGATCTCCTCGCGGGCCCCACCGAGATCGCGGTGATCGCCGATGACTCGGCCGACCCCGCCCTCGTGGCGTGCGACCTGCTCGGCCAGGCCGAGCACGATCCCAATAGCGGCCAGCTCTGCGTGTGCCTCAGCGAGGCGTTTGCGCGCGAGACGCTCGCCGAGGTCGAGAAGCAGCTCGCCGTGCTCCCCACGCGCGACATCGCGCAGCTCTCCTGGCGCGACTACGGCAAGCTCTACGTCGCCGAGAGCATCGAGGAGGCGATCAAGATCTCCGACGACTACGCGCCCGAGCACCTCGAGCTGCACGTCGCCGAGGTGGACACGTATTTCCAGCGCCTGCGCAACTACGGCTCCCTCTTCATCGGGGAGGAGACGACGGTGGCGTACGGCGACAAGAGCATCGGCACCAACCACATCCTGCCCACGAGCCGCTCCGCGCGCTACACGGGCGGCGTGTGGGTGGGCAAGTTCCTCAAGACCGTCACGTACCAGCGCATGACGCCCGCCGCGAGCATCGGGGTGGGCGAGGTCACGGCGCGGCAGTGCGAGGTGGAGCGGATGCTCGCCCACGCCATCACGGCGCGGGTGCGCGTCGAGCGCTACGGCCGGTAGCCCGCGCGCGCGCGTCATTTTTTTCCCCCGGTTTCGCCCCTCGTTCTTTTTTCCCTCCGCTTTTCCTCCCCCTGCAACCCCCCCCGCCTCGCGCCCGCGCGTGCGATCCCCCCTCGCGCGCCGGGTGCGGAGCTGCTGCACGCCCTCGCCCCGAGGGCAGGATTCCCTCCCCCGCACAACGATCCATCCAATAACCATGACCTCGTGTCCCCGTAAGCTCATCCGGCCTCTCCAGGTCGTCGCGGCCCTCTTCGCCGCTGCCCAGCCCGCCTTGGCCCAAGCCCCCGCCGCACCCGCCCCCACCACGCCGCCGCCGAAGGAAAATGCGGTCGTGCTGGAGCCCTTCGAAGTCGTGATGACCGAGCAGCTCGGCTACAATGCGCCGAGCAGCGGCATGGCGCTCCGCACCAATGAGCAGATCATGGAGGTGCCGCAGTCCATCAGCGTGATCACGCGCGACATGATCAACGACATGGCGACGGAGAACATGTCGGAGATCATCGGCTACCAGGGCGGCTCCAACTTCTTCCAGGGCGACTCGGCGATGCTGCGCGGCGGCCGCGTGAGCATGTACGCCGACGGCGTCGTGGATTATAATTTCGACCCCGTCACCACGGACTCCGTGACGATCGTGCGCGGCCCGGTGGGCGTGCTGTACGGCGTGGGCGCGGTGGGCAATCTCGGCGGCGCGATCCTGAAAAACACCCGCGTGCCCACGGGGCGCAATGGCGGGAGCGCCGTGCTCCGCATCGACCAGCACGGCTTTACCCGCGGCGAGCTCGACTACACGCGCGTGATCGCGCAGCGCGGCGAGACGCGCTACGCGCTCCGCACCGACCTGGCGTACCAGCGCGGCCGCTTCTTCTGGGACCAGCTCTCCAATGACCGCAAGGTCGGCTACATCGTGCTCGAGATGAAGCGCCCCGATACCACCCTGCGCTTCAACTACACGTACTCCAACCAGAAGGCCGACCCGCATCGCAACTTCTTCATCACCCCCGAGGGCGTGCCCTACCGCGCGCCCAACGACGATGCCTACATGCCGCGCAACACCAAGGTGCTGCGCCGCGATCGCACCATGCGCGTGCTCCTCAATCAGCGCCTCGGCGCGGGGTGGAACATGGCGGTGCGCGGCGCCTTCAGCCGCAACTACTACAACCAGGGCGTGGTGCTCGTAAACGCGATCAACTGGCAGACGCGCGAGGTCATCCTCCAGGCGCGCAACAACAATCTCGGCCAGCGCCTCTTCTCCGGCTCCATCGACGTGACGGGCGACTACCAGCTCTTTGGCCTGAAGCAGAAATCGGTGATCGGCTTCATGGGCGAGGACAACACCAACAAGCCCAACGCGTTTCCCACCGATCCCACCTTCGGCCAGTACAATGCCTCGCGCGGCATCGGCCGCGGCGTGACGGCCTCGGGCGCGGGCTTCAACCCCGGCAACAATCTCCTCGCCGTGCCGATCGACAATCCCCGCACCGACGAGATCCTCGTGCGCGACTCCGCGTACTACTTCAACCCCGCCGTCTCGGGCGCCAACTACGGCACGCGGCAGGAGACGGTGTCGACCAATGTCTACGTGCAGCAGAACGTGGAGGTCATCAAGAACCGCCTCACCATCGTGGGTAGCCTGGCGCAGTTCAACCGCTTCCAGGAATCCTCCAACCGGCCCTTCATCGCGCCGGCCAATATCACGGGCACGATCACGCGCGCGGCCGATCTGCTGCACCGCGTGGGCTTTATCTTCATGCTCACGAAGGACCTGGGGCTGTACGGCCTGGAGTCGGAGTCGATCAATCCGCAGTCGGCCCGCGCCTTCGACGGCTCGTTCTTCGATCCCCAGCAGGGCAAGGGCCGCGAGGTGGGCTTCAAGGTCAACTTCCTCGAGGGCCGCATCTCGGCGACGGTGGCGGCCTTCGACATCGAGCTGAGCAACGTGGCGGTAAACACCGGCCTGATCTCGCCCGTCTCGGGCCTCACGTACTTCAACAACATCGGCAAGACGACGCAGCGCGGCGCGGATTTCACGCTCTTCATGCGGCCCACCGCCTCGTGGCAGATCACGCTCAATGGCTACAAGGGCGAAGTCACCGACCAGGCGGGCCGCACGGGCATCCCCAATACCTTCGAGGGCTCGCTCGCCGTCTACACGCGCTACCAGTTCACGGCGGAGCCGCTGAAGAAGTTTGCCATCGGCGGCGGCGCCAACCGGCAGTACACGCGCTGGATCACCGGCAGCTCCATGCGCCTGCCCGATGGCAGCGTGGCCCCCTCCAATGGCACGCCCGGCGTGGCCTCCGCCTTCCGCATCAAGGATGGCACGCAGACCTCCGCCTTTGTCTCGTATAATCCGAGCAAGAAGTGGACGATCCAGGTGCACGTGAACAACCTCTTCGACGACTGGTTTGTCGCCGGCCACCAGCACGCGGCGGCCATCGATCCGTACACGCCGCGCACGACGCAGATCGTGACGACGTACCGCTTCTGAGGTGGGTGGCGGCCCTGCCCGCCCGCGCGCCGCCGAGGCTCGCGGGCGGGTTTGTTTTCCGCCCAGGATGAAAGCCATGACGACAAGGCTGCGAGGGATCGCGCTGAGCGCGCTGGCCTGCCTGCTGGCGAGCGCCCCGGTGCGGGCCGAGGAGGCGGCGGGCGCGGCCTTTCGCGCCGGCGAGCGCTGGGCGGCGGTGGGCGACAGCATCACGCACTCCGGCAGCTACCATGCGTGGGTGTGGCTGTACCACTTGACGCGCTTTCCCGGGCGCCCGCTCGAGGCGCTCAATGCCGGCATCGCGGGCGACACGGCGGCCGGCGGCGTGCGGCGCTTTGCGTGGGATATCGCGCCGGCGCGCGCGAGCGTGGCGACCGTGATGTTTGGGATGAACGACGTGGGCCGGCACCTCTACGCCGCCACCGCCACCGGCGACGATCTGCCTGCCCGGCGGCGGGCCGCGCTGGAGGCCTACGCGCACTCCCTCCGCGCGCTGGTGGCGCTGCTGGAGGGGCAGGGCACGCGCGTCATCCTCCTCACGCCCTCGCTCTTCGACGAGACGGCGGAGCTGCCCGCCCCGAAAACCACGGGGGTAAACGCCGCGCTCGCCGAGTGCGCCGCCATCGTGCGCCGCCTCGCCGCCGAGGGCGGCCGGCCGGTGATCGACCTGCACGGGCCCACGACGCGGCTCACCGCGGAGCGGCAGCGGAGCGAGCCCGCCTTTACCCTCACGAGCGCCGACCGCATCCACCCCGCCACGCCCGGGCACCTCGTGCTGGCCTACCATGTGCTCCGGGCGCAGGGCGTGCCCGCCGAGGTCTCGCACCTCGCCCTCGATGCCCGCGCGGGGCGCGTGCGCGAGGCGCGCAATGGCGCGCTGTCGGAGCTGCGGGCGGAGGGCGGCGGCCTCGCCTTTACCTGGGCCGCGCGGGCGCTGCCCTTTCCCGGCGATGAGTCCTTCGGGGCGGCGCTGGCGTGGGTGCCCTTTGCGCAAGACCTCAATCGCGAGACGCTGCAGGTCGCCGGGCTGGCGGCCGGCGAGTACGCGCTCACGATCGACGGCGCCGCGGTGGGGCGGTACTCCGCCGCGGCGCTCGCGCGCGGCGTCGATCTCGCGGGCAATCCCCGCACGCCCCAGCACCGGCAGGCGGTGGAGGTGCTGCGGCTCGTGCAGCAGCACCGGCTGCACGTGACGGAGACCGCGCGCAATCTCGCGCTCGTGGAGCACCAGTGCGCGCCCGCGGCCGGGCAGCCCTACACCCTCGAGACCGCGCAGCCCTACTACGCGCCGCGGCTCGCCGAGCTGGTGCAGACGCAGCCGCCCACCTCCAATCTCCTCCGCATCTACCGGCTCTACCCGGAGCTCAAGCCCCGCGCCGCCGCCGATCGCGCCCGCGCCCACGAGCTCGCCGAGGCCGCCCGCCGCGCCGCCCAGCCCCGCCCGCGCGCCTACGCGCTGGTGCGCCTGCCGTGAGGCGGCGCCGCGCTCAGAAGAGCGGCAGTTGCTCCTTGCCGCCGCCGCCGCTCTCCCCCGGGGTGGCGGGGCCGGGCTTGGGCGGAGGCGGCGTCGGCTCCATCGGCGCGATCGAGCGCGTGCGCACCTTGTTGTAGCTGGTGAAGTCGAGCTTGTCGCTCGCCATCGTGCCATCGGGCAGGATGCGCACGTGGATCAGCTCGCCCCGGATGAGATCGCGCGCGGCCTTCACGAAAAACTCCCGCGCATCCTCGCCCGCCTCGGCGAAGGGATCGACGCGCGGCAGCTCGCGTATCACCATCGGATACGCGGGCTCCCAGGCGAGGCCGGCGATCTCCACGCCATTCACAAAGGTATCGGGCTCCACGCGCAGGAAGCGGTACTTCAGCCCCTCCACCGTCATCTTCCGCGGCGCGTGCGGCTCCTGGAAGAAGTGCCCCACCGCGATCTTCTCCCCACGCTTGAGCTGCCGGTAGTCCGCCGACAGTGCCTCCGGGCTCAGTAGGATCTCGTGCAGCTCGCTCATAGCTCAGCCCGCCACCTTCACCGCCCCCGCCCGTTTGGCAACCGCGGAAGCGGCGGGGAAAACGTAGCGGTCGCGGCATGATAGAGCGCCCACTCTTGAAAGGACGATCGGAGCCGACCAGGCGGTGATTTGCCGCGGTGGCGGATTGTGCCTTATATTTTCAGCCCCGCCGCACTGAAGCGGCTCAGCGCGGTCTCCGCTTCCTCAATCCTCGTAACCATGCGCCTACGGTCCCCCCTCGTGGCATCTCCGTTTCTTCGGGTCTTGCTCCGGCAGCCCTGGTGTCGCGCTCTCCTCGGTCTCGCGCTAGCCACGCCGTCGGCAGGGCTGGCGATCACCTTCACCTCGGAACCGACCCTCGAACCGAATCCGAACCCCCGCGCCCCCCTGGCGGCAGTGCTGCGGTATTCCTCCCGAGAGCCGCTGGCGACTACGGTGAGACTCTCCCACGGCAGCAGCACGACAGAACTGCACTTCGATCCGAGCCCCGGCGCTGAAACCGTTTTGCCGATCGTCGGGCTCCGTGCCGGCCAGCGGCACCGGGTAGAGGTAAACTTCCGAGGTCCGGGCGACTCGGGCGTGGTCTCGCGTTCGTTTGAATTCAGCGCCCCGCCGCTGCCTGGCGAGCCCGGAGAGTTCCCGCCGATTCACGTGAGCGCCCCGCTACGGGAGCAGATGGAACCGGGCGTGACCGTGATCAGCACGCGCCGACAAGTCCCGGGGCAGCTGACCGACCCCTCCAGCGTGCGCTTTGGCATGCTGCTCGCCCTCGATAGCGAGGGACAACCCATTTGGTACTATCGGTCCGACGCGCGCATCTCGGACTTCGAGCGCACGCGCAAGGGCACCATCCTGGTGTGCACGCTCGATTACGAGATCCTCGAAATCGACCTGCTGGGGAATACCTTGCGCCGCTACTACGCGGCGGGACGACCAAAGGGCAAGGGTGACGGAATCGCAGTGGAGACAATGACCTTCCACCACGAAGTCGACGAGCTCCCCAACGGAGATATTGCCGTATTGGGCACAAGCCTGCGCGAGATCGACAACTATTATACCAGCGAGACGGAGCCCAATGCGCCGAGGAAACGGCAGAAGGTGATGGGCGACCAAGTCATCGTATTCGATCGCGAGGGTCGCGTGGTATGGAAGTGGGACGCCTTTGACCACATGGATCCTTTTCGAATCGGTTATGAGACATTCTCCGGCTATTGGGAGCGGCGCGGGTTTCCCGGCGTAGTCGATTGGTCTCACGCCAATAACCTTCGGTATGATGAAAAAGACGACTCGTTCCTCGTTTCGTTCCGGTATCAGTCCGCCATCTTGAAGATCGACCGCTCGACTGGGAATGTGCGGTGGGTGCTCGGCCGGCCCGAAGGGTGGAAGCCGCCGATGGAGGCCAAACTTTTCGCGCTAGCGCCCGGCGGACGCTGGTTTCATCACCAGCACGCTCCTTTTCCGACAGAAAACGGCAGCCTCATCGTATTCGACAACGGCAACTATCGGACGATGCCGTTCGATCCGCCATTGCCGCCCAGCGCGACGTATTCTCGCGCCGTGGAATACCGGCTGGACGAGAAAAGTCGGTCGGCCGAAGAGGTGTGGGTCTCTGAAACGGGACCTGGAAAAGAGTCGGTGGTGAGCGTGGCGATGGGCAACGCGGAGCAAATGCCGCAGACTAAGAACGTCTTGGTTTCGTATGGGGCACTCCTGCGGCGAGGCGCCTTGCCGCCGGCATGGAACTCCGGAGCGGGCAATTGGACGCGGGTGCGAGAATACACCCATGAGACTCCCGCCAAGTTGGTGTGGGAGGTGGTGATCGAGAATCGCGATTCTCGCCGGCCGATGGGTTGGCAGGCCTTCACGAGCACCCGATGGCCCTCACTGCTTCCCGAGCAGGCGAGTCAAAAGAAAGCAGTTGCGCGATAGACTCCTCAGCCGGGGGAAGTGACCAGCCAGCGGCATCCATGCGGAGGACAATCTAAACGACGTTGGGAATCAGGCATTAGCCCTTAAAGTCGTGCTCGACTTTCAAGGCTGCGAGTAGTGGCGAAAAAGGGACATCGCGGGCTCGCCGTTATGAGCTCCGCTCCGGGTATTCGCCCTCGGTGGCGATGATGTAATTGAGTCCGAGGTAGGGCTGCCGGTTGTTGTGGGGCATGCCTCCGCCGTTGGTGCCTAGCGCTCCGGCGTGCAGTTTGGTGTCGGCCTTGGGCGAGTCCGTATAGATCGCGTGGCCGGGGGCGCCCCAGAGCTTACCGGCGGGTGAGGGGGACTCGCTTTTATACGTGGTGGCCGGGAGATGGGAATGGCTCGGCATCGTTTTTTGCGTGATTATGACGCTGCCGGTGGTGTTGGCGATCTGCCCGAAGTCGCGAGGCGTCAGGCCCGGGCCCTGCCCCCGATGGATAAGCGCGTAGCCGCGCAAATCGGGCAGCTGGAAAAGGAAGCCATTGCTGCGTCCGTAAAGATCACGGATAACCACGAAGAGCATTTGATACTGATCGATATGGAGTCTCTGGCCCCAGCAAAACAGCCAGCCTGCCGGCGCATATTTTCCGGCAAAGAGGCGAATTTCTCCGATGTAGGGATCCATGGTGAGAGGGGGGGCGACTAGGGGTGGGGCGGGACTTCGCCGTTGACCGCGATGCAGTAGCTGAGGACCAGGTAGGGCTGTAAGTTGGAGTGGGCCTCACCGGCGCCGGTCGCAGTGAGAGCGGCGTCGGCCAGGGTGGAGGTGTCGTGCTCCAGGGCGTAGTTGTTTACGTGCGCATTGCCCCAGACCGTGTTTTCGCTCGGGGCGCGACGATCGGCCACTTGTCGGCTGGCGGCGACGATGTGGGTGTGCCGCGGTATTTCTGCAAGCGTGAGTTGATGCGTGGCGTCGCCGCCGGGCTCGCCTCGTTTTATAGTGGTCGAATCTGGGTTGACGGGGACGCGGCCCCTTAGATCGGGGAGCGCGAAGTTCTTCTTGCCGTCGCCGCCGTAGGTGGTTTCCAGCAGCCCATACAGCGTGAGGTATTGGTTGATGGAGAGCAATTGCCCTTCGCAAGCGGCCCAGCCGGCAGGGGGATAGGGGAACGCGAACAGGCGGATCTCGGCCATGAAGGTGGAAATCTGCGGTCGCGCCGAACTGGAATCATCCCTTGCGGGCACCACGCCTTCCGTCGCGATGATGAAGGACACCGCGAAGGACGGCATCATATTTTCATGCGGCTCATTTCCGCCGGTCGCGGCCACTGCGGTGGGCGAAAGGTAGGCGTCGATGTTTGAACTGGCGTATTGATTGAGCGGGCTGGCAGCCCAGACGGCGTCGGTGGGATCGGGGGTGGTGCCCTCGGCACTCGAGGCGTAGACTTGATGGGTGTGAGGCGGCAGCTGCTCCGGAAGGAGAGTGACCGTCTCCGTCCCGCCCCTGGCCGCCAGAGGATAGCCGACCCCCATATCGACGGCGAGGCGGCCGCGCAGATCGGGGAGTCTGAAGTAGGCGCCGTCTCTTCCGTAGAGGCTTCCTATGACGGCGTAAAGCGCTTGATAGTCGTCGGGCCAGAGCAACTGGCCGTCGCAAAACGCCCAGCCCTTCGGGGCGTAATCGCCGGCAAAGGTGCGTATCTCACCGACATATTGATCGTATATGGGGTATGGGGGCGTACAATAATATGCTGATTATTCACATAATGGGAAGATAAAAGGGTTATATACGCGTTTTAGGATAAAACCGATTTTTACACGAGGGGCAGGCCGCCGGGGAACGCGCGGTCTGCGCCAGGCGGGAGAAGCGGAGGGCTCTCCTGCCGACCCGAGCGCCACGCTGCCGCCCTCGATCGGCTCAAGAACCGCGAGTGCAGACACGTCCATTCGAGGGCGGGCCGCTGCCTGGCGGTGAGCCCTCCGCCCGCCGGAAATTGGCCGATGGCCGCTCCAGCCGGAACTCGGCTCAGGCCGGGGGAGCGGGCTGGGGCTTGGGGCGGAGGCAGAAGAGGAGGCCGGCGCAGAGGGCGAGGATGGCGACGACGAAGAGGAGCATGTTGTGCATGGGGATGCGGGCATCGCGCATCGCGCCGGCGGCCCAGATGCCGACGCCGCCGATCACGCAGGCGAGGAGATTGAGCATGCCGTATCCAGTGGCCCGATACCGGGAGTCGACGATGAGGCAGAGGATGGGCATCATGTTGGCATCGGTGAAGGTGCGGGTGACGCCGTAGGTGACGAGGCCGGCCACGGCCAGCCAGAAGAGGGGAGCGAGGCCGAGCACGAGGATGCCGCCCGCCGCGACGCAGAGGCCGATGGCGGGCACGAGGATGCGGCCGCGGGGGTGGGTGCGCGACCAGCGATCGGCGAGAAAGCCGCCGAGCAGCACGCCGGTGAAGGAGCCGGCCGTGAGGTAGCCCGTGGCGGAAAAGCCCGCCTCGCCCTGCTTGAGCGCGAAGCGCTCCTGGAAGTACGTGGGGAGCCAGCCGGCCAGGCCCCAGCCCGCGATGCCGAGGAGCCCGAAGAAGGCGAGGGCGAGGAGGAACTGGCGGTTGGCGAGGAGGCTGCGGAGCGCCGCGCCGAAGGTGACGGCCTCCTCCGTGCTGCCCGCCGCCGGGGCGCCCGCGGGGGCCGCGGCGGCCTCGCGCGGCGCATCGCGCAGGGTGAAGAGGAGCACAAAGGCGTACACGATGCCCACGAGGCCAAAGACGACGAAGGGGTAGCTCCAGGTGTGGCGCTCGGCGAGCCAGCCGCCGATGCCCCCGAGGCCCTGGCCGATCATCACGCCGGCCATGTGCACGCCGGTGGCCAGCGAGCGCGTGGCGCCGCGGTGGTGATCGGCGATCATCGCGAGCGCGGCGGGGATGTAGCAGGCCTCGCTGATGCCCATGAGGGCGCGGGCGGCGAGGAGCTCGGGGAAGGTGGTGGCGTGCGCCGTGAGCCAGGTGACGGCCGACCAGACGAAGAGGCTGATGATGATCACGCGGCCGCGGCTGAAGCGATCGGCGAGAAAGCCCGCGAGGGGGCTGAGCAGGCCGTACACCCAGAGAAAGACGGAGGTGAGGAGGCCAAACTGCGCATCCGTCATCGGGATGGCGGCCACGAGGGAGCCGCGCATCGTCATGATCATGTTGCGATCGAGGTAATTGAGCAGGCCTACGATAAAGAGGAGCCCGACAGTCAGCCAGGCCCGGAAGGGAGATTTGAGGTCGGACATCGTGGCGGGCGGGGGCGGGGTATTCGTTTTTTGGTTACACGGCCCGGGGCGGGAAGCCGCCGGGGATGGAGAGCCGGCTCCACTCGCCGATGCGGTGGAAATCCGGGCGGCTCAGGGGAGCGGTGGAGGAGAGGACGAAGCTGCCATCGGCGGCGTAGTCGTAGCGGCAGCAGGCGAGGCGCCACTCGGCGGCGCCGGCGAGGGTGCGCGCGGGGAGGAGGTGGGCGATGGGGAGGCGGGCCGCGATGCGCCACTCGCGGGCGGCGGCGTCGTGGTGCGTGGCAAACTCGAGCAGGCGGTCGCTGCGCAGGTAGCGGGCGAGCCCTTCGTGGCGGGGCGCGCCGGCGGAGGGGTAGTGGAGCTGGAGCAGCCGGCCATTGGGCGCGATCTGAAACTCGAAGTACCCATCGCCGCCGTAGGACTGCACGAAGATCTCGAAGACATCGCCGAGCTCCCACAGCCATTGGTTATCCGCGGTGGCGGCGGTGCGGGCGGCGCTGCCGGTGAGGCGGGCAAAGACGAGCAGCGCATCCTCGGTGGCGGCGAGCCACACGGTGCCGGGCTGGAAGGCGCGCTGCGGCATCGGCAGCCAGCACTGCTGGAGCACGATGGGGCGCGCGGGGCAGGCGGGCCAGTGCGGGGCCTCGAGCCCGCGCGCGAGCTCCGTCTCCGAGACGCGCGGGAGCACGAAGCGCTCCGCTTGATCGTGGGCCGGCACGGCTGTGAGCAGCGGCGGCATCAGTAGCCCTTGTCCCAGCGCGGCTCGATGTTGGCGGCGAGGGACTCGGAGACCCACACATCGGTGCGCAGCGTCTGGAGGATAGACTGGGGCACGAGCGGCGTCACGGGGCCGTGCAGCGCGAGGCGGGTGGTGAAGCGCTGCCACGAGGCGAAGGAGCCATCGACCGTGATGGCGTGGATATCGATGCGGTGCCTGGCGGCGATCACCTCGGCGGGGCCGATGGTGGCGGCCTTGGGCGGCACGGCGGCGAGATCGCCGCTCATGCCGAAGCTGCCGTGCAGGGAGTTTTGCGCGATGGTGAGCGGGTGGAGCGTGCACACGCGGGGGCCCATCTGCTTCCACTCCTCGAGCGTGCCGGCAAATTCCGGCGCGCCGGGATCGATGAAGGCGAGGTGCCCGGCCCAGCCGGGGCCGCTGTAGCAGATATCCGCGCCGCCGAGATCGGCGAGCATCTTGCCGTAGACCTTGATGTTCTTGTCGGAGGGGCCCTGCACGTTGCGCTCCGGGGGGCGGAGCCGGGCATCGATCTGCGACCAGAAGTACTTCTTGAAGGCGTGCATGAAGCCGAGCTCCCACGTCTCGGGGGCGATGCGGCCATCGTCGCTCGCGTACTCATCCATGTTGAACGTGTACAGGCGGCGGCAATCGATCTGGAATTTGTTGATGAGGTACGCGAGGCGCGCGTAGCGGGGCCACGGATTGGGCGTGATCATCACGAGCTTCTCGCCGGCCTCCATCGCCGTCTTGATGCGGTGAAACATGTCGGCGATCCAGAGGAACTCGATGTCCTCGCCGGGCATCACCGTGATCTTGAAGTCGGGATTCCGGTGCCGGGCGATGGCCTCGCGCTTGATGGCGCGGATGCGCGCGAGGACTTTCTGGTCGCGAAACGGGATGAAGTCCGCGGGAGCGTAGGTGAACTTAGCGGCGGTCTTGGGCATAATAAGTGGTGCGGCCGCCCACCCAGGTGCGGGCAGGGCGGAGGGGATCGTCCCAGAGCACGAGGTCGGCATCGGCGCCGGGCTCGAGCCGGCCCTTGCGCTCGAGGCCGAGGAGGCGCGCGGGATTGAGCGTGCCCATCGCCCACACCTGCTCGGGCGGGAGGCGGAGCCAGCTCAGGAGATTGGCCATGCCGCGATCCATGGTGAGGGCGCTGCCGGCGAGGAAGTTTTGCGTGGCGTGGCGCGCGGCGTCGTGGGGCGAGACGCGCACGGGGTAGCCCCAGGGCGTGTCGTACGTGCCGGGCGGCAGGCCCGCGCCGATATTGGAGTCGGTGATGAGGAGCACGCCGGCCCAGGACTTGGCGGCGACGGCGGCGCGGATGGCCGTGGGGTGCACGTGCACGCCATCGGCGATGAAATCGACCGTGGCGCGCAGATCGGCGAGGAGCGCCTCCACCGCGCCCACGGGGCGCACGCCGGGCTCCGTCTCCGCCGGCGCGTAAAAGACATCGTAGAAGTGCGTGGCATGCACCGCGCCCGCCTCGAGCGCGGCCTCCGTCTGCTCCACGGTGGCGCGCGTGTGGGTGAGAAAGACGACGATCCGCTCTGCGCGCAGGCGGCGGATGACGGGCAGGATGCCCGGCGTATCGGGGCTGACCGACATCACCGCGAGCCGGCCGGCGCAGGCGGCGAGGATCTGCTCCAGGAGCGCGAGATCGCCGGGCAGGGTGGGGCAGGCCGCGCCGCCGACGGCCATGAAGGGGCCTTCCAGATGGAGGCCGGGGATGTGCACCTCCGAGACGGTGGGGAGCGCCGCGGCCAGCGCGGCGAGGCGCTCGAGCCAGCCCGCGCGGATCTGCGGCACGATGGTGGGCAGCACGCTGGTGACGCCGAAGCGCCCGAGCTCGCGCGCGGCGGCGCGGAGCGACTCGGGGCCGCCATCGTAGAGGCTGTGCAGGAGGCCGTGCGTGTGCACATCGATGAGGCCGGGCGTGAGCAGGCGGCCCGCGCCGTCGATCTCCTCCGCGCCGGCCGCGGCCGAGGCCGGGATCTCGCCGAGGGCGGCGATGCGCCCCCCGCGCACGAGCACATCGCCGGCGGCGATGCCGCGGCCGGGCTGCACGAGGCGCACGTGGCGGAGGAGGAGATCGGCCATGGCGGGGGAGGGCGCCGGACTTACGCGAGGAGGGCGAGCGCCTGCTCGGCGGTGAGGCCCTCGTGCACGACGCCCATGAGGGCCTTGGTGATCGCGGCGGGCTTGGCGTGCTGGATGATATTGCGGCCGTAGACGATGCCGGCGACGCCCTGGCCGAGGAGGCCGTGCGTGCGCTCGAGGATCTCGCGATCGCTCACCTTGCCGCCGCCGCGCACGAGCACGGGGATGCCGCTCGCGGCCTCCACGACCTTGTGGTACCGGCTCACGTCGTCGGTGGGATCGGCCTTGATGACATCGGCGCCCAGCTCGACGGCCTGGCGCACGAGGGGGATGATCTTCTTCTCGTCGCCGTCGACCATGTAGCCGCCGGCCTTCTCATTGGGCTGAAAGACGAGGGGCTCCACCATCATGGGCATGCCGGCGCGCACGGCGAGCGGCTTGAGCTTGAGGATATTGGCGATGCACTCCTCGCCGACCTCGGGCTCGCCGGGGATCTGGAAGAGATTGACGCACATGCACGCGGCATCGAGGCGCACGGCGTGCTCCACGGGGTCCTCGATCATGCGGCTGTAGAGCGAGCGGGGGAGCTTCTTGCCGTAGACATTGGCGACATCGGTGCGGAGGACGAGCGAGGGCTTGTGGCGGCCCGGGAGCTCCTGGAGGTGCCGGGCCTGGCCCACGGTGAGCTGGATGGCATCGGGCGCGGCGGCGGCGACGGTCGCCACGGCCTTGCCGATATTCTCGATGCCTTCGAGAAAGCCGTACTCGTTGAAGAAGCCGTGGTCGATCGCGACGTCGAAGCAGCGACGCGAGACAGGATGGAAGAGGCGGTTGAGACGATACTGAGTCATGTGATTAGGAATAGCCGAGTTCGCGGGCGGTTTCGCCGATGGCCTCGTCGATGAGGTCGAGGCCCTTCAGCAGGGTAGCGTCGTCCATGACGATGGGCGGGCTCATGCGGAGGATGTGGCCGGCGGGGATCCAGGCGAGCCCCTTGCGGAAGGCTTTTTGGTAGACGAGGGTGCCGGCCTTGTCGAAGGGCTCCTTGGTGGCGCGATCCTTCACGAGCTCGATGCCCATGAGGCAGCCCTTGGCGCGCACATCGCCGATGATGCGGTGGGTGGCCTTCATCTTCTCCATGCGCTTGAGGGCGAGCTCGCCGAGGTGCGTGGCGCGGGCGAGGAGATTTTCCTCCTCGATGACTTGCGTGGAGATGAGCGCCGCGGCGCAGGCCATGGGATTGCCGCCGTAGCTGGAGGAGGCGGAGATGGACTCGAAGCTCTCCTTGAACTGCTCGCGCACGGCGACGCACGTGACGGGAAAGCCATTGCCAAAGCCCTTGCCGATGGTGACGACATCGGGGACGACGCCCCAGTGCTCCAGGCAGAGGAACTTGCCGGTGCGGCCCCAGCTGGTGAGCACCTCGTCGGCCATGAGGAGGATCTTCTTCGCATCGCAGAATTTGCGGAGCTTGGGGAAGAAATCATCCGGCGGCATCACGGAGCCGCCCCAGCCCTGGATGGGCTCGAGCACAAAGCCCGCCACGGAGCCGATGGTGGCGCGGTCGATGTACTGCTCGTAAAACGCGAGGTACTGGTCGGTGTCGATTGTGCCATCGGCCTTGGTCCAGATGGGGCGGTACTTGTCGGGGCGCGGGAGCATGTGCGCGCCGGGGGCGCGCACGGCGCCGTAGACGTGGGAGCGGATGTGGCCGTGGGAGACGGCGCCGTACGTCTTGCCGTGGAAATCGTAGAAGCAGGAGAGGGTCTCGTGCTTGCCGGTGGCGGCGCGGAGCACGCGGATGCCGGCCTCGACGGCGGCGGTGCCGCAGTCGTAGAGCTGAAAGCCATTGAGGTCGCCGGGGAGGACGGCGGCGAGCTTCTCCATGAGCTCGGTCTTGAGCGGGGTGGTGAAGTCGTGCGCGTTCATCAGCTGCGCGGCGGCCCGGGCGATGCCCTCGCTGATCTTGGGGTGGCAGTGGCCGAGCGTGGTGACGTAGATGCCGGAGGAGAAGTCGATGTACTCGTTGCCATCGACATCGCGCAGCACGCAGCCCTCGCCGGAGGCGAAGGTGACGGGGAAGAGCTTCACCTGCGCGCTGAGGCCCTTGAAGTGCTTGGTGCAGCGCTCGTGCCAGTGCTGGGACTGCGGGCCGGGGGGCGGCACGGGCAGGTGCGGGACGCGCGCGAGATCGACGCGGCCCCACTCGAGGGTGGAGAAGGCTTCCGTGGTGGAGGTGCTCATGGACGGGAACGGGTTTAAGGAGAGACGGTGGCGACCTTGGGCCCGAGCTGGGCAAAGCGCTTGAGCGCGGCGGCGGGCGCGGCCTTGTCGGTGATGAAGTAGTCCACCTCCGCGAGCGTGCCGGAGCGGGCGAGGGCGGTGTGGCCGATCTTGCTCGAATCGCACAGCACGCAGGATTGCTTGGCGATCTTGCGCATGAGCTGGTCGACGCGGGCGAGGCGGAGGTCGGAATTGAAGATCGCGCCATCGAGCCCGAGCGCATCGGCGCCCTGGAAGGCGAGGTCGGCGGCAAAGAGCTCCAGGCAGTGCTCGGTGACGGGGCCCGTGAGATCGGGGCTGCCGCGGCGGATGACGCCGCCGAGCAGGATCACCTCCACGCCGGCCGCGTGCTGCAGCTCGGAGGCGACGGCGAGGCTGGGCGTGATGACGGTGAGGCGCTCGCCATCCTTCAGGAGCGCGGCGAGCTCGAGCGTGGTGGTGCCGGTATCGAGGAGGAGGCGCTGGCCGGGCTGCACGAGCTTGCGCGCCTCGGCGGCGATGGCGCGCTTGGCCGCGCGATGGCGCTCGCGGCGCTCCCGGTAGTCGAACTCCAGGATCATCCGCTCCGTGAGCACCGCGCCGCCGTGCGTGCGCTGGATGTGCGACTTTTCCTCCAGCGCGGCGAGATCGCGGCGGATCGTCATCTCGCTCACGTCGAACTCCTCGGCGAGGGCGGCGATGGAGACGCCCGGTTGCTGGGACAGGCGCTCGCGGATGCGAGTCTGGCGCGCGGCGGAGGGCAGGTTTTTCACGGTGCGCGAGGATTTGGGTGGATGTTAGAAAATGTCAAGAAATGTTGGAAAACAACACAACTTAACATTGCGCCGCGCGCGCCCGCGCCCCAGGCTGGGCGGCGCATGATGCCTGCCTCCCCTTCGTCCGAGACTCGCCTGCTCGCGGGCGCCGCCACGCTCGATATCACGCCGCGCGGCAGCGTGTTTCTCTACGGCTATCCGCACGTGCCGCGGTACAGCACGGGCACGCACGATCCGCTGGAGTGCGCGGCGCTCTACCTGCGCAAGGGCGAGGGGGCGGCGCTCTTCCTCGCCAATGACGTGATCTACTTCACGCGCGCCTTTGTGGCCGAGGCGCGGCGGCGCATCGCGGCGCGCACGGGCGTGCCGGAGCGCGCCATCATGATCACCGCCACGCACACGCACTCGGGCCCGATCATGGCCGATCACCTGAGCAATGCCGCCGACCCCGTGCTGCCCAAGGTCGACCCCGCCTACCTCGCCTGGCTCATGGAGCGGCTGGTGGCCGCGGCCGAGGCGGCGGTGGCGGCCGCGGTGCCGGCCGAGGTGGGCCTGGCCGTCGCCCGCGCCGAGGGCGTGGGCACCAATCGCCACGACCCCGCGGGCCCGGCCGACCCCGAGGCGCCGCTCCTCGTGGCCCGCGATGCGGCCACCCGCCGCCCGCTCGGCGCGATGGTGGTGTACGCCATGCACCCCACCGTGCTGCACGAGGACTCCACGGTCTTCAGCGGCGACTTCCCGTACTTCGCGCGCCGCCATCTGCGGCGCACCGTGCTGCCGGCCGATTGCCCCATCGTGTACCACAATGGCGCCTCCGGCGACCAGAGCCCCCGCCACGTCACGCGGGGCAATACGCTCGCCGAGGCCGAGCGCCTCGGGGAAAACCTCGGGCGCGCGCTCGCCGCCGCCTTTGCCCGCATCGAGTTTGGCGATGTGCCCGCGGTGCGGGTGGCGACGGCGGAGCTGCCGGTGGAGCCCCGGCGCTTTCCCCCGGCGGCGGAGGCGCAGGCGCACGTGGCGGCGGCGCGCGCGCGCTTCGCGCAGCTGCAGGCCGCGGGCGCGCCGCGCGCGCAGGTGCGCGGCGCGGAGTGCGATGTCTTTGGCGCGGAGGAGACGGCGGAGCTCGCCCGCGCGGCGGAGGATGGCCGGCTGGCGGCGGCCATCGCGGCCTGCACGCCGGCGGAGATCCAGCTCGTCGCGGTGGGGCGGTGGCGCTTTGTCGCGTGGCCGGGCGAGTTTTTCGTGGCCTACGGGCTGGCCGTGCGTACCCAGTCTCCGGATACGTTTGTCGTCACCCTCGCCAATGGCGAGCTGCAGGGCTACATCGTCACCCCCGAGGCCGCCGCGCGCGGCGTGTACGAATCCACCAACGCCGTCTTCGCCCCGGCCAACGGGCCGCGCTTTGTCGCGGCCACGCTCGCCCTCCTCGGCGGGGCGCAGCCCGCCCCGCGCTGAAAAAGAAAGCCCGCCCATGGCGCTCCTCCTCGGCATCGACCTCGGCACCTCGTACTTCAAGGTCGGGCTCTTCGCGCCCGACGGCGCGCTGCGCGGCCTCGGCCGCGTGCCCGTGGCGTGCCACGCCCCCGCGCCCGGCCGCAGCGAGCTGGCGGCGGAGGACTTCTGGCGCACGCTGCGCGAGGGCCTCGCCCTCGCCCTCGCCGAGGCCGGCGCCGCGCCCGGCGACATCGCGGGCCTCTCGTACTCCTCGCAGGCCAGCACCTTCCTCCTCCTCGATGCGCGCGATCGCCCGCTCACGCCCCTCGTCTCGTGGGTGGATGCGCGCGGCGAGCCGGTGGAGCCCGCGCTCCTCGAGTTTAGCCGCACCGACTCGTTTCAGCGCCACGTGGGCTACGCCGGCATCTCGGGCCAGACGGCCGCGGCCAAGTGGCGCTGGTACCAGCGCGAGCAGCCCCGCCTCTGGGCCGCCGCGCGCCGCATCCTCACGCTCTCCGACTACCTCACCCACGCCCTCACCGGCGAGGCGGTGGGCGATGCCAGCACCGCGGCCTTTCTCGGCGTGTACGATCTGCTCTCGGGCGGCTGGTGGCAGCCCGCGCTCAGCGCCTTTGAGCTCGATCCCGCGCGGCTCGCGCAGCCCCTGCGGCCCGGCAGCGGGGCGGGGCGCACCGGCCCCCGCGCCGCCGAGCTGCTCGGCCTCCCCGCGGGCATCCCCTTCGCCGTCGGCGCGCTCGATCACCACGCCGCCGCCATCGGCTCCGGCCTCGGCACGCTCGCCGAGGCGAGCATCTCCACCGGCACCGTGCTCGCCGCCCTCGTGCTCGTGGAGCGCCCCACGCCGCTCGCCGCGTGCTTCCACGGGCCGCACACCGACGGGCGGCGCTTCTACCGCCTCGCCTTCGATCCCCGCGGCGCGGGCGAGCTCGAGGAGTACCACCGCGCGCACGCCCCGCAGTGGCGCCTCGAGGAGCTCATCGCGCAGGCCGCCGCGCCCGCCACGCCCGAGGCCCGCGCCGTGCGCCATATCCTCGAGCGCGTGAGCGCCACGCACGCCCAGCTCGTCCGCGCCGTGCTCCCTGGGGCGCGCCCCCGCCGCGTCGTCGCCACCGGCGGCGGCTCGCGCAGCCCCCTCTGGGTGCAGATGAATGCCGACCACCTCGGCGTGCCCGTCATCACGCCCCGCAGCCCCGAGCGCGCCTGCCTCGGCGCCGCGATCTTCGCCGCCTGCGCCGCCGGCCTCCACCCCTCGCTCGCGCACGCCGCGCAGGCCATGGTGCACCCCGACCGGGAGTTTGCCCCGCGCTGACGCAGCGCGGCGGAGAAAAACCTCTCGCCCCCCTCCGGCCTTGCGCGCCGGGCCGGGCGCGCTAGCGTGCAGGCCACCCCTCCCGCCCGCGCGCCCCCGCGCGCGCCCAACCCCCCCCCTCGCTCGCATGACCCCGAAAACCCCCGTCTCGCGTCGCTCGTTTCTCACGGCCGGCCTCGCTGGCGCCAGCCTCGCGGCCTTTCCCCAGCTCCTGCCCTCGCGCGCCCTCGGCGCGGCCGCCGCCAGCAACCGCCTCAACGTCGCCATCATCGGCTGCGGCAACCGCAGCGTCTTTCTCCTCTCCTCCCTCGCGCAGCAGGGGGCCCGCATCGCCGCCCTCTGCGATGTCGACCCCGCCGCCATCGCCAGCCTCAAGGCCGGCGCGCCCAATCCCCGCGACCGCCGCGAGAAGAAGGGCGGCAAGCCCCCCGCCGCCGTCACGGCCGCCGTCGCCGGCGCCACGGAGTACGACGATTTTCGCCGGCTCCTCGAGCGCGAGCGCTCCGTCGACGCCATCATCATCGCCACCGGCCAGCGCTGGCACATGCCCATGAGCAAGGCCGCCCTCCAGGCGGGCAAGCACGTCTTCTGCGAAAAGCCGCTCGCGCACAGCGTCGCCGAGGCCCGCGACATGGCCCGGTTTATCGTCGGCCGCAAGGAGATCACCCAGATCGGCACCCAGGGCGGCGCCACCGATACCTTTCGCCGCAGCATGGAGATCATCCAGGCCGGCCTCCTCGGCCAGGTGCGCGAGGTGTACTGCTGGATGGATCGCACCTTCCCCCCGAGCGAGCCCGTCGCCACCGTCGCCGATCGCCTCCCCGCCGGCCTCAACTGGGATGCCTGGTGCGGCCCCTCGCCCCTCCACCCCTTCAAGGAGCACTACCTCGGCGGCTGCCTCGCCTGGGGCCGCTGGCTCGACTACGGCGACGGCCACCTCGCCGACATGGGCGCCCACGCGCACAATCTCCCCCTTCGCGCCCTCGAGCTCGGCCCGCCCATCCGCGTCTCCGTGGAGTCCTCCGAGCCCGTGCGCGATAGCTACCCCGCCAAAAACACCTTCCGCTGGGACTTTGCCGCCCGCGGCCGGTACGCCCCCGTCTCCGTCTGGTGGAGCGACGGCCCCGATGCCGCCCCGCCCCCGCACGCCACCGCGCTCCTCCAGGCCACCTACAAGAAATTTCCCACCAACGGCGTCCTCTTCGTCGGCGAGAAAGGCGTGCTCCTCGCCGATGCCTGGGGCAAGGGCGGCGTGATGCGCCTCCAGTCCGACACCAACCCCCGCGCCCGCGGTGTCCTCGACCACGAGGCCGCCAAGCCCCTCCCCATCGTCTACCGCCGCGCCCCCGCGCAGGATCACATGCTGGAGTTTCTCCAGGCCTGCAAAGGCGGCGACGCCACCTTCCAGCCCTTCGACATCGCCGCCCGCGCCGCCGAGTTTGCCATGACGGGCATGGTCGCCCTCCGCGTCGGCCAGCCCATCGAGTGGGACAGCGCCCAGCTCCGCGCCAAAAACACCCCCGCCGCCGACCGCTGGGTGCACCTCCCCCAGCGCAAGAAGTGGCTCGCGTAGGGCAGGGGAGGGCGCGCCGCGCCGTATCGCATCTGCTGATACGCCGGCGCTCCCCTCCCGCAGCCAGCCGCGCTGGCGGGAGGCCGGGAAGGGCAGGGTGAGAGGTGGGCGGGTGGCAGGTGGGAGGTGGACTCCGCGTTTCCGCCCCGGCGCTGGGCGCGCGTTTACCCGCGCGGCCCCGCCGGCGGGCTTGACGCCCGGCGCGCCCGGAGAAGATTACCGCCATGATGACCACGACGAGCCGCGGCTTCGCCCGCGCCGGCAGCGCCGCACTGGGGGCCGCGGTAGGGTGGGCGCTGCTCGGCCTCGCGACCCTCGGCGCCGCCCGCGCGCAGGATGATGGCACCCGGGAACTGCTGGAGCTGGCGAAGAGCCCGCAGGAGATCTCCCCGCCGCGCAGCACCGCCCGCGCAGGGTTTAAAATTCCCGCCGGAAAAGGCGTCCTCATCGAGACGCCCGAGTGCATCGCCTTTCTGGAGCTCCATGGCGAGAGCCCCACCCGCCAGGCCTATCACTTTCGCACCTTTCACAAGGCGAGCGGCAGCGAGATCCGCGGCGAAGGCGAAGTGTATGAACGGTACTACCACCTCTCGAAAGCGAACGAGGCCCGCACCATCGTCGTCGACCGCGGCTCGCTCCTCACCATCGACGCCGGCTTTGTGAAGCTCCGCTGGTCCGCGCCCCGCTGGATCTACCTCGACCCCAAGACCACCCAGGCCACCCCCGCCACCTTGAGCGACTACCGCGCCAAAACCGGCCGCGAAGCCGCGCCAGCGCAGCCCGGCCGCGAGTAAGTGGCCGTTAGCTACCCCGCGTTTTTTTTGACCTTCCAAGGGTGTCAGCCGACGAAGATTCCAACCCGTGCGGCCTTTGGCGCTCAGAGTTCGGCACCGATGGGTGTCTGCTTTTTGGTCAGGAAAGTTTTCACCAGTTCGCCCTCCCCGCACACAATGATATCGGCGAGCCGCTTGTACCATTGGCCCGCCGGCACCTCGGGGTTGTTATCGAGCCAGTCAGCCAAAGCCTGGAGTGCAGCTGCCGACACCTCTCGCGTCCCTATGCGATCGATCAGGTGAGCCAGTAATGCAGGAGGGATGTTCTTACGCTTTACCCGGGGCCTGGCCGTAGAAGCCGCGGATGAGTTCCTTTTTCAGTCGTGCTGCGGCCTTTGGGGTCTTCGCGGTCTGCAACTGCTCGGCCAGCTCTTTGAGAGCGCGTGGCGCAAGCGGCTTTGTCTCGATGGTGATCGAAAGCCCTAAAGCCCGCGCCGTGTGGTACATCGTATTGAGCGTGATGGATGTGTTCTTCGGATCGAGCACGCGACGCACAGCCGTACGCCCAGTGCCGATGCGCCGAGCAAGTTCAGCGATGGTCAAACCTTCATTTAGTCGCGCTTGGAGTGACCTTGAAAGTGTGCTTTTGAGCCGAATCAATTCGGGCGCGGCGGGGGGCATGGTAGATGATGGATCTCTCCGAACCATGGTTCAAAATTGTACCGCCGTGAAGGGGCATTGCCACCGTTGCGACCGGGGATCACTTGCCCATTTGACGTGAGGTTGCCCTAGTTTGGTCCGTTCGCACGCGGCGCTCAAGATCGATTCCATCGCCGAATGACGATCCTGACCTCGGTGTATGGCCATCGTCTTTCCTACGTCGAACACTTGGTTGTATCGGATTCTAAATTACAGGCAGTTTGGGTAAAAACCATATAATACCTTGCCCCCGAGGGCGTGCAACATCCGGCCTACGGACGATCATCCTTCATGAGTGCCGCTATGAACTCATCCTTCTTCCCATCAAAAGGCTCGACCCAATGCGTGATCCCGTCGCGCATTTCCAACCTCACGAACCGCGCATGGTCGCGCTCCGCCCGAGCAATACTCGCTCGTTCGAGCTTTGCCACCGTGAAGGGGCGATTCGCGATGTGATCAAATTGAAACACGATCACGTGAGTTCTCGTTACAACGATCTCATTTACCGCCATCACCCCACCCCGAGAGTTGATGTCATAGAGGCGGATCGTCCCCCCACCACGGAACTCGACCTCGGCGTCGCCCACTAACTCTCGACTGCCAATGGCACGGAATGGGGAGGTGCATCCCACCATCAAAAGGCACACCAGTAGTGTCAGTATAGACTGCACGTTGGCTAAATACATAAGGCCTGTAAGCTTGTCGACCAAAAGTGAATCGAGCAGGGAGCGTAAAAGCAAATAAAGAGGTGCGATCCGGGGAACTAGGCGACCCGTCTACCAAGTTGGGTGGTGATACTAGCGGCGCCAGTGCTGTGTGGTTGATAGTCAACCTTGGAGCACCCACCCCATTTCTTGTTCGTTCAATCACCGGTTTAATCGCCGCCCAAATATGCCGTTCCTTGGAAGTCTGAGTTGGGCCGCTGAAGCTGTCGGCGGATGATTGTCGGCCATTGGTACTTTCTATGACTAGCCAGTCACTTGTTCTTTCCCAGCGCGCGCACGCGCGCCAGGACATCGGCACCGTGATTGGCGACATCGATGGCGGTATCGACGAAGCGCACGATCCCCTCCTTGTCGATGAAGACGCTCATCCGCGCCGCGAGCTGCTGGTCGGTGCGGATTGCGCCGAAGAGCTTGCCCAAGCGGCGGTCCGTATCAGGGATAAGGGGAAAGGCGAGCTGCCACCGCTGGGCAAATGCCAGCTGGCCTTGCTCGCCCTCCGCGGGATCGACCGAGACCGCGATCACTTGAATGTCGGCGGCGTCGAGCTCCTCGCTCCGATCTCGCAGCGCCGCGAGATGCGTGGCGCAGCCGCCGGTGAAGCAGCGGGGAAAAAAGGTGAGCAATACATTCTTTTTGCCCCTCAACTCAGAAAGCCGCCAGCGCGCGCCCCGCGCATCGATCACGGTGAAGTCCGGAGCGCGATCTCCCGGTGAGACCGAGGGCTTGGCGACGGCGATCTCCACCGTGCGATCTTCCTCAGCGCGAGGCAGGCGCGCGGCCGCCACCGCGCCGGGCGGTGGTGTCCCCACGCCCCGGGCCGGGTCACGCACGGCCGCTCCGCGGCCGTGCGGCTGCAGCAGCGGGAAGTCGAATTTGAGGTCCGAGGCTCGCGTCGCGGAGCTGGGTTTCGGCGGCGGCGGCGTGGGCCCCGGCATCCGGTGAAAATCCCAGCTCGCCACGCTCGGTCCCTCACAGTCCGACCACACGGCAAACGTGATACGGTAATGGCGACCTTCACGGAATTGTCCCACGGGCAGCTGGTCGCGCCCACCCGACGAGGCGAGCGTCGTCGTGCCTTGGTAGCCGTTAAAGGCCAGAAACTGCCCCGGCGGCGTCGGCCCCATGTAGGTCCACCATACCGGCGGATTGAAGATCGTGGTGCCCGGCACCTCCGCGCCATCAGACGGGCGGATCTCGCTCACCTTCCACAGATAGCCGTATTGCGGATGCGGCGGCAGCGTCGGCGGGTAGAATGCCTTGATCTGGTAATGTCCGTTCGCCGCCGTCGGCGTGGTGGCGAATGTCACGGCGAGGAGCGCGGGATTGACGGGTGGCTTTTGCTGCAGCGAGAGATCGTCGAGCGCGAAGTCGTTGCCATTTCCCTGGCCCGACTCGTCGACGCGGATATCGATGGTCACGGCGCTGACGCCCGCGCCCGGTGTCAGATTCGCGCTCAGCAGCTGCCAGTCGCAGGCGTTGGTCGAGATGACAAGAGGCGTTGGAGGGATCGACGCGATCGGCTGGTTATTAGGCCCCGTGAAGCGCACCTCGATCTTCGGCTGCACCGAGAAATGGGAGATCGGCAGATGCCGGGCATTGACGCAAAAGCGATAGGCCGCACCCGGAGTCACCGCCACCGTCTGCTTCCAGACGGTGCGCGTAGTCCCCGCGGGCTGCCCGGTGAGACCATTGACGACCATGAAGCGCCCGGTGTGCGCATTGCAGGTGAACTGGTCGACGACGTTCCATTGGGGATTGATCGCGGCTGCGCCCGCCCCCGTGACGATGTGGAACTGCCCCGGCGCGACACTCCCTGGCTGCGCCTGCGAGGCCGCGCCATACTGGGATCCAAGGCCTGGCCAGACGGGCGGGCGGCTGTTGCCGATGGCGCCCGCCTCGAAGTCTCCGTTGACGATTAGATTGTCGCCCGGGCAACACGTGTGGCTCTGGCATTTGAACGAGTAGTCGTTGTTCAGCCCCGACTGGACTCCATCAGGCAGCTGCCCGACGACCTTGGGCGCTGGGGTGAAGTTCTGATAGGAAAACGCCGCCGACGCCTTGAAATCGAAGCCGCCGAGCGAGAGGTCGAGCCCGGGAATCGCGGCGGCATCGATCTCAAAGCAATAAGAGTCCCCCGAGGTGAGCGCGCCGCTGTTGAGCGTGCCCACCTGCACGCCGTTTTGCAGCACCGCGAGCGTGATCGTCGCCTTGCCCTTCGGAAGGATGGCCGGCTTGCCGGGCAGCGTGTAGTTGAAGCAGATCTTGCCCCGCTGGCCGCACGGCTGACTTCCCTTCGCATTGTAGGCTATGCTCCCTGCCGTATCACCGAAGCAGCTCCCGCATACACTACCGATATACGCGTAGCCGAAATGCCCGCCGGCGGAGCAGTCCGCCGCGATGAACTCGATCTTCACCTTTTTTCCGATGAGGCTCGAAAGATCCATCTGCGCGCAACTCCACGTGCGATAGAAGACCGTACCACCGGGGATCGCCTTCTTTTGCAAGATCGGGTTGAATTCGTCGGCGAAGATCTGGCTGCTGCCTCCTCCGAGATCTACCGGATTGGGAATCGGCAGCCAGCCCGAGCCGGGAAACATTTTCATGCTAGTGGGAGCCTCGATCCAGGCGCGGACGGTGAAAAAGGGGATTCCACCGCCATGCCCGCCAGCGTCGTTCAATACCGCCGCGTACCAGAACGAGAAATGCTTGTTTTCCGGCGTGACCGTGAAGATCTTTACCAACCCGTCGCACTCGCCATCCGAAGACGTATTGCCTAAGCGCACTGCACGCCCACCCCCTGGGGGAGAGAGCGGAAGGATCGTGCCACCTAGCACGGGATCATAACCGCCGGGGCCGACGACGGTCTGCCGTGCGATGGGCGAGTTGATCGGCCCCGAATAGATACCTGTGGTATTAAACAGCGTGCCTCCCATGTGGAGGAAACCGTTGATGCCCCGCCACTCAGACTGATCGATCCCTGGATCGAAATTGCCGTTGCCGCATGCGGTCATCGTTCCAGCGTTCGCGCTGCGCAGCGCAGCCTCGGCGGCACGAGGGTTTTTCAGTGTCTCCGCTGCCGCTTGGGCATTGCGACGACGTAGAGCGAGGAACTTCTCGAACGGGGCTTCCGGCGATTGGAGCGCCGCGTTCCATCTTCATAAAGCACATCGAAAAATACGAATTCGGTGCGCGTTCCCGGTTTCCTGGCCATGTTGGTCGATCCTGTCGGATGCGGATGTCGTCGCCCCTCCGCACGGTTGAAACAAAAACCCGGCGCGCTTGGCGCCGGGTCATCTCAACCCGA
>CAYZPV010000040.1:47546-60028 GCA_964480585.1 uncultured Opitutus sp.
CCGTCGCACCGCCTCGACATCGACCGGAGCGGAGGCCAGTTCCGCGGGCGCCAGGTTTCGCACCTCGCGCACTTGCGTCTGGCCATGCAGCGCGCCCAGCGCGATCCAGCAGCTCGCAATGATAATGAACTGGGCGCGACGAATAGTCAGTGAAAGCATGGACGGGGAAAGAAACGACGAGGGGGAGGCGCCAGGCAAAACGGAGCCGGAAGGGCGTGGCTGGGGACGCTGGCTTGCCACCGATCTTCCAGATAAAGCGGCGAGGGCGCAAGATACCATTCGCGAGACAGCAGGTTTGATAGGGAAAATAGCTTCAAGCGACACGCTTGCGCCCCCTTGCTCAACGTGAGTCGGCCGCGGCCATCAGGTTGCGAGGGTGGTTAATAGAAATCGGCGCGTTGAAACCGCTATCGAGTATTGAACACCTGCAAAAACGGTACGCTTGCCCGGCTGGAGGCCGCCCTTTCGCTCTGGCGGCGGCACAGAAATCTCGCTTAGCGCGCCGGCTCGGGCAGGGTGGGGGAGGTGAGCCTCTTTACCCGCATCCGCTGCCGGTGTCGCTGCCTGGCTGTTTTTGTCGTGGTGGTGGGGGTGGGCTGGCCGGGGCTGGGCCGGGCGGCGGCCTCGGGCGAGATCGAGTCGCTGCCCGCGCAGACGGTGGCGGGCGGGGTGCCTATCCGAAAAGTGGATACCAAGGCCATGCGGGTGGCGCGGGCCTGGCCCGCGGTGGTGATCGAGGGCGGCTATCTCTATATCATCGGCGGGCTCGATGGGGGGCCGGCCGCCGTGTCGCTCATCGAGCGCTTCGATCTTCAGACCGGCGTCTGCACGCCGTGGGCCAATCTGCTGACGCCGCGCTACGGCCATCAGGCCTTTGTGCGGAAGGGCCGGCTCTACGTGGTCGGCGGGCAGGGCTTTGCCGAGGCGCCGGCCACGGTGAAGCTGGCCGAGGCCCCGCCTGCGGCGGCCGGGGCGGAGGGCGGCGCGGCGGCTCCGCCCGCGCCTGCGGTGCGCGACTACCGGACCACCCAGGGCGTCTCGCCGCTGTATCTGACGAGCGTGGAGTCCATTGATCTCGCCACGGGCGAGGCGGCCCGGGAGCCCGATCTGCCGGAGGGGCGCGCCGGCTTTGGGCTGGTGCGCAGCGGGGAGAGCATGCTGCTCGTCGCGGGGATGAGAGGCACGCGCGGCGCTCCCACGTTTACCAACTCGATCCTGCGGTACGACCCCGCGACGCGCACGTGGGAGAGCGTGGGCCCGGGGCCCGTGATCGGCGCGGCCTCGGTGGTGCGCGTCCCCCCGGGCCACTACATCGCCGCCGGCGGCTACGATGGCCGGAAGGTCTACGATGAGGTGTACGCCTTCAGCGAGGCGCAGGGCAGCTGGAAGAGATTGCCCCGCCTGAGCCGCCCCATGAGCTCGAGCGCGGTGGCGCATCTCGGCGAGTATCTTTTTTTCTTCGGCAGCTACACCGCGCCCGAGGACATCGTGATCTACGATCTCGTCACCAAGACTTCGGAGGCCATCCGCCTCGGCTACAGCCCCGCGCGCAGCGCCGCCGCCATCGCCTCGGAGCGCTTCATCTACATCGTGGGCGGCAAGGCCTCCAAGGACACCGCGCCCAACAACTACATCCAGATCTTCGAGCACCTCGCCAAGCCGCGCCGGCGATAAGGGGCGAGGGGGGCGGGCGCGGCGCCGGAGCGCGGGAGCAGCCGCCCGGGCCGCCCGGAAGGCGCCGCGGGAGACACAGGTGGAGCGCGGCGCAGGCGCGGGCGGCGTTTTTTCCCATTTGGGGCTTTGCGGGCTTAACGAAATCTGTGTCAGCCTGCGCATCCTGTATGGTCATCCGGTATTGCAGCGCCTGCTTTCTCCTCATGCTCGCCCTCCTCGCGCCCGGCTGCGCCTCGAGCGCCCCGGCCGGGGCGGCGGTGGCGCCGCCGCGCGAGGATGCCGCGTCGCCCACCGCCGCGATGGCGGAGCGCGAGCTGGGGCCGCCGGACTCGGTGGAGCGCACCGACGCCCGCGAGCTGTGGGGCTACGATCTCGAAAAGGTGCGGGGGCGCGCCGTCTCCTTTTTCCACTACGTCGGCCGCGGGCATCTGCGCGACGAGCCGGGGCGGCAGCAGCTCGTGGTCCCCATCCGGCGGCACGATGCCGTGCGGGAGGAGGCGTTTCTCGAGGCCGCGCGCCTGCGCCAGCCGCTCACTTTTGCGATGGTGCGAGAGCTGCGCGAGCACATGACGCCGCAGGAGGTCGCCGCGCGGCTGGGCCCCGCGGTGCGCACGTGGCGCGACCCGCACTGCGAGTGGTGGGCCTACGATGTCTACAACGCCGAGTTTACCCACTACATCGCCTTCATCCTCGGCTTTGCCGGGGAGGGCCTGGTATTTCGCCCCATCGTGCCCGCTACGATCTACAACGAGCGCATCCAGCTCCTCCCGGTCGCCGCCGCCTCTGCGCCTGCGCCGGCCGCCGCCACCGGCGCGCGCCTCGGCCCGGATGGCTCGCTCCTCGCCCCGCCCGCTGCGACCGACAGCCCGCGCTGACCTCGCGCCGGGCTCTCCGCCGCCGGCCTGCCCGCCGCAGGATCGGGCAGCCGCGAGGCACGCCTCTGCGCTGCGGCGCGAGACTTGCCTGCCCCGCGCGGAGGAAGCGCCCCCTTACGGCGAGGCGGCGGCGCGCTTGCCAAACGTGAGTTCCCACTCCGTCACCATCTTGGCGGTGATCACCCGCCGCCACTCGCCCTGGGCAGTCTTGCGAAAGTTTTCCGCGTGGCCGCGCGAGCGATCCTGCCCCGGCTTGAGCGTATCCACGGAGAGGATCGTCTCGTCGTCGGCGACCGGGAGCTGCCGCGACACCGCGTAGCCGCGCACGCCATCGCTCGCGCCCGCCAACAACAAGGCCGCGAAGCGCTCCGGCGTGGGGCACTCCGCGCGGATCGTCGCCGGCGCCGTCGCGAGGAGCTGCGCCATCCGCTCGGCCTGGCGCCCCTCGAGCACGAGCGCCTGCTCCAGGTAGTCGAGGTTGCCCCCGGCCACGGCCCACCACTGGGACTCGAAGGCCGCGGCCAGCGTGGCGCGGCCGAGCGGCCGGGCTTCGCTGGGTGGATGCAACCGCACAAACTCGCCGATCTCCCGGCGGAGCGGGATCGAGGGATCGTAGGCAAAGCGTGTCCAGACCTCCGGGAGCGGCTGATTGAGCGGCGGGAGCAGCGGGGCCGCCGCCTGCGGGCCGGGGGCAGGCGCGGGGCGCGCCGGGGCTGCGGCCTTGGCCTGGGCCGGCGGGAGCTCGCGCACGGGCGCGCCGCGCGAAAGCGCCAGCCACAGCAGCACGGCCACCACCGCCGCCACCGCCACCCCGAGCAGCGCAAGTCTCCTGGTCATCGGCGGCGAGCCTACCCGTTAAAGAGTAGCCGTCGAGCCCCAAGCGGGCGGGCGCTGCAAAAAATCTCCCCACGCCCGCCGGCCGCGCGGCCCGCGCCACCGCCCGCGCCCCGCTGCGCGGGCGTTGACGGCGGGCGGCGCGGGGCGCTTGGCTGGGGCATGCGATCTTCTTCCCTGCGTGCGGTGGCCGGCTGGCTGGCGTGGTGCGGCGCGGCGGTGGGCTGGGCACAGGCGCCGGCGCCAGCGCCGGGGGCGTGGGGCGAGGCCACGGTGCGGGCGGAGGCCGGGGGCTCGGAGATCGTCATCGCCACGACGGCGCGGCTGGCGGGCGCGATCGACTCGCTGCGCTGGGGCGGCCGGGAGTTTATCGACTCGGCCGACCACGGGCGGCAGCTCCAGTCGGCGGCCAATTTCGATGCGGGGCGGCCCATCGCCGACGAGGCCTTCAACCCCACCGAGGCGGGCTCGCGCCTCGATGGCGCGGGGCCCGTCTCCACGAGCCGCCTGCTGCACCTGCGCGTAGGGCCGCGCGAGCTGCAGACGACGACGCAGATGGCCTTCTGGCTGGCGCCGGGGGAGCGCTCCGCCGGCCACCTGGCGCGCAATGCCACGGCGCTCTCCGATCACCTGCTCACCAAGCGCGTGCAGCTCGGCCACGGCGGCCTGCCGCACGTGATCCGCTACGATGTCACCTTCAGCGTGCCGCTGGGGGAGCGGCATGAGCGCGCCGTCTTCGAGGCGCTCACGGGCTACATGCCGCCGGAGTTTTCGGAGTTTCGCCAGTACGATGCCGCGCGCGGCACGCTCGAGCCGCTGAGCGATGGGCCGGGCGAGGGGCCGCGGCCCGTGGTCTTCCAGGTGCCGGCGGGCACGCATGCGATGGGCATCTACGCCCCGCCGCAGCCGGCGCCCCTCCTCGCGGGCCCCACGTACGGGCGCTTCCGCTTCCCGGTGGAAAATGTCGTGAAGTGGAACTGCGTCTTCCGCCTCCGCGACCCCGCCGGCATCGCCGCGCGCGAGTACGCCTTTCGCCTCTTTGTGATCGTGGGCGACGTGGCGATGGTGACGGCCGCGCTGCGCGCCCTCCACGCCGAGTTTGCGGCCAAGTGAGGCGCGGGCGGGGCAGGGGAGAGGCCGCCGCAGCGCCGCGCCCGCCGCCCGGGCGCCCACGCGCGGGCGGGTAGGCGAGGGAGGCGGCGCGGCGGGCCCGCGGGAGGGGCGGGATACTACGCCCAATCGGTACGCGTTCTGCGATTGCTTTTCCGGTGGAGGGGCCGTTGCGTGAGTCGCGACGCGAGGTATCTTCAGCCTCGCAGATTGCCGCATCTTCGATCCGGTGAATCACCACCACTGCACCGGGCCGAAATCCGCACGGCACGGAAGGACTGCTCGGCCTGCGCCCGGGGCGGCGACGCCCCGGGCGCCCGCCACAGCCGGGCTCGCCGCCCCCCTCCAGCGCCGAGCGCCGCGCGCTCGAAACCGATTGCGGCCCCCGCGCCGGGCCGCTACGGAAGCACGGTGTAAAAGCATGAGCGCCCCCGCGATCGCCTGCGCAGTCTACCTCGCCATCGGCCTCCTCCTCATGGTCGTGGCGCTCGCGGCGCCGGGCCGCGAGCGCCGCACCCGCGGCCTGCTCGGCGCGGGCGCGGGCCCCGATCCCCTCTCGGCGGCGCTCCTCCTCCTCATCGCCGTGCTGTGGCCGCTCTGGCTCCTCAGCCTCCTCGCCCCGCGCGACGATCGCCGCCGCTGAGCCCCGCCGCGCTCCCCACGCCCAGCCCTGGAAGACGCTCGGCCGCCCTGGCCGGCAGGCCGCACGAGCGCGCCGCGCGCCAGCAGCCTCCACGCGCCAAGTCTATAATCACCTATGGATAGGTGATAAAGCACCTATCTAGACACGTTTTTATAAGGAAATCTCCAGTGGATATCGCGCGGTGCATTATCTATTATCGCCTCATGCGGATTCACAGGTTCTTGGTGATAGATTCATACCTCGACAACGGAGCGCTCCTCGTTCGCACCCTCAGCCGCAAATTCCCGAGCGCTTCGATCCAGTTGCTCCGCCACGACGCCGAAGCCCTGAGGGCCCTCTCCGGCGGCGAGGCGGTGGCGGCGATAGTCCTGCACCGCACCGACGAGTCGGATGCCGTCGCGCTCATCCATGCGTGCAAGGCCGCGGCGCCCCAGGTGCCGATCGTCGCCGTCTCGGGCGTCGATCGCAGCGAAGCCCTCTTGCGCGCCGGGGCGGCGGGATTCCTCAATTACGACGAATGGCTGCGGATCGGCACCGTCGTCCACAACGTGCTGGCCCGCGAGGAAAGCGAAAGCCACCCGCCCGGCGCCGCCCCCGCCCGGCCGCCGCAGGCATGAGAGCCCTGCGCCGCCGCCGAGCCCTGGGCGGCGGGCCGCGGGCTTTTGCGCCTCGGGTGGAGGTTTCCCTTTAGGTAGATCCACCCGGGGCCCGCGCTCGCGCCGCCGCCACCTCGCCCGCTAACGATCGTTGGCACGCTCCCTCGTGCGGCCGCGGCCCGCTTTACTCATTTATCGTTAGCAAATCCGGAAAAGCGGTGAAATGCGTGTTGCATCGCCGCCGCCCGCCTGCACACTCGCCCGCGTAGAAAAAAAGGCCGGCCCCGCTCCTCGCGCCGCCGCGACAGCGCCAGGCCGGAGTGCCGCTAGCCCCCCGCAGCTTCGGTTGGGAGGCCCGCGGCAGCGTCGCCCGTCTCTGCGTGCCACCTCCCTTATGAATACCCCACCCACTGACCCCGCGCCGGGGCAAGTCCCCCCGCGTGCGGGTATCAAGGAAATCATGGACCTGAAGGCCGCCCTCGATGAGCACGCCATCGTGGCGATCACCGACCCGCAGGGGCGCATCACCTCCGTCAACGACAAGTTCTGCGCCATCTCCAAGTACTCCCGCGAGGAGCTCATCGGGCAGGATCACCGCATCATCAATTCCGGCAGCCACTCCCGCGAATTCTTCCGCGAGCTCTGGGGCACCATCGGCCGCGGCAAGGTGTGGCGCGGCGAGATCAAGAATCGCGCCAAGGATGGCTCCTACTACTGGGTCGATACCACCTTCGTGCCCTTCCTCGATCCGCAGGGCAAACCCCGCGAGTACGTCGCCATCCGCGCCGATATCACCCAGCGCAAGCAGACCGAGGAGGCCCTCCGCGCCTCGGCCAAGGAAGTCGCCGACCTGAAGGCCGCCCTCGATGAGCACGCCATCGTGGCGATCACCGACCCGCAAGGGCGCATCACCTCCGTCAACGACAAGTTCTGCGCCATCTCCAAGTACTCCCGCGAGGAGCTCATCGGGCAGGATCACCGCCTCATCAATTCCGGGTGCCATCCCCCCGAGTTTTTCCGCGAGCTCTGGAGCACCATCGGCCGCGGCGAGGTGTGGCGCGGCGAGATCCGCAACCGCGCCAAGGACGGCTCCCACTACTGGGTCGATACCACCATCGTCCCCTTCCTCAACGCCTACGGCAAACCCCGCCAGTACGTCGCCATCCGCGCCGATATCACCCAGCGCAAGCAATCCGAGGAGGCCAATGCCACCCTCGCCGCCATCGTCGAATCCTCCGCCGATGCCATCGTGCGGCACGATAGCTGGGGCCGCATCCAGACGTGGAACAAAGGCGCGCAGGCCATCTTCGGCTACGAGGCCCGCGAGATGATCGGCCAGTCCATCTTCCGCCTCATCCCGCCCGAGTCGCGCGAGCGCGAGGAGGAGCTCCTCGAGACCCTCCGCCGCGGCGAGCGCGTGGCCGCGCACGAGGCCGTGCGCCTCCGCCGCGAGGGCGAGCGCATCTTCGTCACCGTCACCCTCTCGCCCCTCCACGACCAGCAGGGCCGCATCGTCGGCGCCTCCATGATCGCCCGCGACATCACCGAGCGGAAAAAACTGGAGGCCCAGTTCCTCCGCACCCAGCGCATGGAGGCCATCGGCACGCTCGCCGGCGGCGTCGCGCACGACCTCAACAACCTCCTCTCCCCCATGCTCATGGCGCGCACCCTCCTCAGCCGCTCCGCGCAGACGCCCGCCGAGCGGGGGACGCTCGATATCATCCACCAGGCCGCCCGCCGCGCCGCCGGCATCGTCAAGCAGCTGCTCGCCTTTAGCCGCGGCCACGATGGCGAGCGCCACGCCCTGCAAGTCACCACCATCTTCAGCGAGGTCGCGCGCTTCCTCACCGAGACCTTCCCCCGCGATATCGTGCTCACGGTCAAGACCCAGCAGGCCCTCCCGCCCGTCCTCGCCGATCCCACGCAGCTCCACCAGGTGCTGATGAATCTCTGCATCAATGCCCGCGACGCCATGCCCCGCGGCGGCCGCCTCTCGCTCTCCGCGCAGAGCGTCGAGGTCGGCGAGATCGAGGCCCGGCTCTCCGAGCGCGCGCGCCCCGGCCGCTACCTCCTCATCACCGTCGCCGATACCGGCGTGGGCATGCCCCCCCGCATCATCGAGCGCATCTTCGATCCCTTCTTCACCACCAAGGAGGTCACGCACGGCACCGGCCTCGGCCTCTTCACCGTCGCCGGCATCGTGAAAAGCCACGGCGGCTTTGTCACCGTGTACAGCGAGGAGGGCAAGGGCTCGGCCTTCAATGTCTACCTCCCCGCCGTCGCACCCCGCGCCCTCGACCCCGCTCCGCCCGCCCCCGCCGCTCCCGCCGCCCCCGACGGCGCCGGCCAGCGCATCCTCGTCGTCGACGACGAGCAGCCCATCGTCGCCACGATCCGCCACCTCCTCGTCGATCACCACTACACCGTCATCACCGCCGCCAACGGCCAGGAAGGCCTCCTCGCCCTCCAGGCCCCCGGCGCCGCCATCGACCTCGTCCTCACCGATAGCATGATGCCCGTCCTCGGCGGCGTCGACATGGTGCGCGAACTCCGCCAGACCCATCCCGCGCTCCCCGTCGTCGCCATGACTGGCCTCGAGCACGAGGAAAAGATCCGCGCCTACCACTCCCTCGGCGTGCACACCATCCTCCTCAAGCCCGTGGAGCCCCACGAGCTCCTCCAGACCCTCCACGCCGCCCTCCGCCCCGCCACCCCGCCGCCACCGCCCCCGGCCTAGCCGAGGGCTCCGGGCGCGCAGCCTGGCCCAGCGCCCTGCCGCGATCCCCTGTTACCCAGCGATGGGTACCACGCTGGAGCGGGGGTTTACGTGCGCCCCTGCCGTCTGGGCGAGTGTCCAGTCTTCTCCCCCACGCCCGGGATTTTCGCGCGTCGGGTTGCAGGACGATTTTGGAGCATGGAAAAGAGTGGCCCCCGCCATCAGAGCCCCGCCCCGCCGCCCACGGCGCCGGGAGTAGGGCAGGGCGGCCGGGAGTGCAGGGCAGTCACCGGCAGCGGCACTCGCGCCGGGCACGTCATGGCCGGGCGGCGAGCACATCCCGCACGATCTTCAGCTCCGCGAAAAAATCCTCCAGTTCCCGGTCGCCGCCGCCCGAGAGCGTGATCGTCATGTTTCCCGGCAGGCCGGGCCGGATCGAGAAGTCGATGGCCAGCGCGGAGAGCGCGCGGATGACCAGCACGAGCTCCATGCCCTTCGGAGAGTCGCCCAGCTTGAATCCCCCCGGCGCGGCGTGGCGCGCGTAGGCTCCCGCGGCAAAGGCCGAGAGGAGATCCACCCGCCGCGGGCCAGGCTGCCCCAGCCCCTCGCCCAGCCAGCCCGCCGCCAACCCGCCCAGCGGCTTGGCGGCATCGCGCTGCGCGCGCAGGGCCGCCATCACCCGGGCCCGCCACTGCTCCGTCCGCAGCTCTTCCGGCGAGGCGCCGAGATCGCCCGCATACGCCCGCCCCAGCCGCTCGAACAATGCCCGGCACTCGTCCTCCCGGGCCCCGCCCCAGAATACCTCCCACGCGGTGCCGCGACTCCCCGTGCTCATCCCGAGGAGAAAGGCCAGCCGGCACTCCGGCAGAGACTTGGGCTCAAAGGCGCGCGCAACGCCGAGCGCCGCCGTGAGGAGCAGGAAAACAAGTACAGCCTTCATCGCGCGAGAGTGCCCGAGAGTGGGGCTCAGCCGCCCTTACCTGTAAAGCGGATTGAGCCGAGCCCGCGGAGGCCGGCGGCAGCCCGGGCGCGACCGTGGGCGGCACCTCCTGCGCCGGGCTAGGCCGCGTGTACCGGCAGCGTCCTGGTGATTCGGCAATACCCGGGACTAAAGGGGGCCGCATGAGCCTCGATCGCCGGATCGCTCACCAGCTCCGCCGCCGCTATCATATCCTTCCATCCGATCCGTTCGCCATCCCAGGAGCCTCCCCAGCCAGCGAGCGCATCGAAAGCCTCGTGCCCAAAAAGCGCGCGCCGAAAGCCCGACACGCCTTTCAGGTGGTCGTAAAATGCTCCCAGGATAGTCGCCATCGACGCAGGGGTATTCAGCTCGGCTGCGAACGAGGCGGAATTGTGCCCGAGGCCGGCAGGAGCGGCGCGAAAATACCACCGCTCGTTCTGCGCGATCACTTCGCTCCGGGCCATCGGGACCGAGAGGCCCCCGACCCGAAGCTCAAACCCCTCAAAATGCCGCAGCACGCGTAGCGCCGCGGCTTCGGAGGCGCACTCCACTGTCAGATCGACGAAAACAGCCATGTGCTTCGCTCAGGGTTTGAGGTTGGCGCGAGGCGCTTTTTCCGGAGTGGGCTGTGCCGGCCGGTCGCGCTCATCTTTCGGCATCTCGTTCTCGATCTGGGCCAGCGCCAGGAAGCGCCTCCCCAGCGCAAGAGCGGGCGAGTCTGGGTCTAGCTCCGGTGTCGAAAACTGCAGCTCGAGGCGCAGCCCGCCAGCCCTTCTGCGAAAAATCCATGCGGTGCCATCCAACCCGAGGGAATCCGACTCCGCCGCCGCTCGCAACTCACGACCTTCGAGAGCCGCGACCAAGCCATCAAAATCCTTCGTCCCGATCGACACCCGTTTCAGGAGCTTCGGTGGCGCCTTGGAATGACTCGGGATGCCGCCATCAGCGACCAGCGGCAGCCGATAGGCCGAGCAATAAATCTTTCCCTCGGGAGTGCGCGCCAGCCAGACCAAGATCCCCTCCCGAAAACTCGGCTCGAAACGAAACTCAATCTCCTCGCCTGAAGGCGGCGCCGCCAAAGCCACTCCGCTAGCGAGGAAAAATGCCATCACGGCGGCGGCGATCTGCTTCATGTTTCTGCCCGCACGCTACCGCCCAGCCGCGCGCTGGCGAGCGTGCACTCGGCGCGTTGGGCGACAGCCGGGGGGCGCCCGGAGAGGCCGCCCGCGCAGAGCGGCCCCGGCCGGGCGCGGCGGCTCCAGCCCCGTACCGGGCCGTTTCACTATCGAGGTGGCAGCGATACCACATACGTGCCATTGCCGGGAAACGGGACGTGCGCCCCCTCGCGCACGATCTGCAGTGCGATCTTCACTTCCCGCTTCGCCACATCGAGCTCCACGGAGCCCGCAGCGATCTCGATGATATCGTGACCGCTGCCCATGAGAATCCGCTCCCTCCGGTAGATCCGGCTCCCTCCCGTGAGACGCATCGTATACAGCCACGCATCCGCCGCCAGCCGCGCTCCATGCTGCTCGGCCGCGTCGTCGTCACCCCGTGCACTGGCCTCCACCATCTCCCGCACCGCCTTGGGCGCGATGAAGAAAGTGTACTGCGGCTCGCGGGTCTTCTCCTCCCGCGTCTCCCGCCACAGGAAGGCCTGGATATCGGCCGCCAGCGCAGCCCCTGCGGAAAAGAGAAGCCAAGCCAGTATCTTCACGGTGTGCCTCACGTCACAGGTTAGCCCCAGCGGGCCGCGGCAGCGCCGGGGTCTGCGCCGGCAGGATGGCGCTGCGGACGAGGCCGGCGCGTCGTTTTATCATCAATTGCTACCTGCCTCCTTGGGTTGCTCGTTCTCTTTCTGAAGCTTCGCCCAAACGGCTTCGATGATCACCATCGAGGCAGCGTCCGGATGTTTCGCTTTGCAGTCCTCCATGAGAGCCCGATTCCCGCGCCATAAACCGAAGCTGTTCCGGATACCCATGCCCCAGCCGTGATGAAACAGAATCAACTTGTCCTTAGCGGTCTCCCTGACGAGCTTCCGCTCTTTCTCCGACATCGTCGCCAAGATGCGCATGACGGCTTCGTCGACGGTCTTCGGCCAGGCAATCTCCTCTTCCACGATCTTTCCGGCCTCTTTCGTATCTTTGGGCGGCGTGGGTGCCAAGTCGGCCGCGCAGCCCGAGACGACCATGAATCCGAGAAGCCACAGGATACGGGATGTTTTCATGGTTTGCTTCCCAAACATTACAGTTCCGCAGCGCGCTGGCGAGCGTGCGGTGAACTTCACTTCCGAAGTGGAGGGTTCTTTACACCTACTTTTTTGTTAGGCTGTCGCGACACGTCTTGACCGTCCAGGGCTTCAATCGACAGGCTCATCGAACATTTCTACGTTTTCTTCGTCGCGTCAGCCCGTTAGGCTTCGCTCGACTGGAGAAAGTTTAAAAGTGCTACCCCGCGCTAAGCTAAACCTTGTTCGCGCATGAAATACCCAAAATGGGGTAAAATCTTCTTGATGCGGCCTTCGTCATGGTCACTGTCGAGGTATCCGAGCGCTTGTCGCTAAACTGTTGTTCCACGGCGTAGATGCTTCTCTGCGCCTCACTCCTAAAAATTGTCCGTCCTTTCGGCCTCCAGCTGCTGGCCGCAACCCCTCCATCCCCGGGTTGCGCTACAGTCTCTCAGAAGCTCCCTCCTCTATGGGTACGTTCATGTCCTTTTTGCGTTTAACGCTTAGCTGCCTCTCAATTGCGGCACTGAGCGTATCATTCGGAGCGGAGTCGGCTTTTCCCGTGGGTTCTCGCGGGATTCACACTCTGCGCTATTATGATCCCCAGAATGTGCTGCGACATACGAGTACAAGCGAATACTCGATCGCCATTGATGCTAACGCTTTCGGAGTGCGCATGGTCCGCCCGGATGAGGCGCAGGAGGTCCGGCTAACGGCCAGTTCCAACTACAAGGAAGTCTACGAGTCGCTCCTCTCCATATCTGTTGATCCGACCACCGGCGCTCCCGTTGCTAGTGTCCTGTCCCGCAAGTAACCTTATTAAATAGTTGAGGTCTAGAGGAGGAT
>CAYZPV010000041.1:0-59349 GCA_964480585.1 uncultured Opitutus sp.
GACGGCGCAGTGCACCTCGACGCGGCGCATGCCGTAGCTGACGTCGACCTCCTCGGCCACGAAGGCCGGCTCGATCGGCTTCACGAAGCTCGGCCAGCCCGTGCCGCTCTCGAATTTATCTTTGCTGTCGAACAGCGGCGTGTCGCTGCACACGGAGAAGTACACGCCGTCGCCATGGTGGTCCCAGTATTCGTTTTGAAACGGCCGCTCCGTGCCCTGCTCGCGCGTCACGCGATACTGCATCGGCGTCAGCCGCTCGCGCCACTCCTCGGCGGTGCGCTGCACCGGCGTCTTGGCCATGTCGATGACCACGTTGGAAGGCAGTCCGCAGGCGGACTTCTGAGCATCGGTCGACTTCATGCGCGAAACGATGAAGCGAAAACTCCGCGCCGCAAGCAGCGCCCGCCAGCCCAAGTACGCGGCCCCGGCAGCTTACGCCGCGCCGTCGGGTCGCTCCGTCCGTACTTTCACAGCGCCGTCGGCAAACTGGGCCGTCAGCGCCTGTCCCGGGGCGAGCGCGGCGCGGCGCGTCACGGGCTTGCCGGTCTCGTCACGCACGATGGCGAAGCCGCGATGCAACACCGAGGTCGGGCTCGCGCCCTGCAGCCGCTTCCATAGCGCCAGCAGGCGATGCGACTCGATCTGCACGCGCGTTTCCGGCGAGCGTTGCACGAGCAGCGAACGCAATTCGCCGAGTTGCTGCCGGCGCGCCTGCGTTGAATGTCGCAAGGCCGACCCGAGGCGGTTGGCGAGATCATCGAGGCGCAGGAGACCCTGCTCGACCTGAGCCGAGGGCGTGAGGAACCGAAGCCGAGAGCGCGCGTGATCGAGCCGGGCTACGGCCTCGCGCAATCCATCGGCGGCGTATGCATCGAGCGCCGCACTCGCTTGCCTGGCGCGCTCCGCCGCCTCGACGAAGTGGCTCGTGATCAACTCCGCCGCCGCACTCGGCGTTTCCGCCCGCACATCGGCCGCAAAGTCGCACAACGTAAAGTCGATCTCGTGCCCGACGGCCGACACGATGGGCAGGCGGCAGGCCGCGACCGCGCGTACGAGCGCCTCTTCGTTGAAAGCCCATAGATCCTCCAAGCTTCCGCCTCCGCGGCCGATCACGAGCAGGTCGAAAATTTTCAGCTCTTCCGCAAGCCGCAGCATCGCGATCATCTCAGCCGCCGCGCCCTCGCCCTGCACCTTGGCCGGCAGCACCACCACACGACCGCGCCACCGGCGGCGCATCACGATCCGCACGAAGTCCTGCACCGCGGCCCCGGTCGGCGACGTGATGAAGCCCACCGTGAGCGGCATCGTGGGGATGGTTTTCTTTTTCGCCGCATCGAAGAGTCCCTCGGCGTGCAGCCGCGCCTTGAGCGCCTCGAATTCGCGCTGGAGCCGGCCCACGCCATCGTCGACCACCACTCGGACGATAAGCTGATACTGGCCCCGCGCCTCATACACACTCACCTCCCCGTAGACCACGACCTGAAGGCCATCGCGCAGCTTTACGCTCTGCCGCGCCGCGTCGCCGCGAAAGAGCACCGCGCTGAGTTGCGCACCCGCATCCTTAAGCGAAAAATACATGTGCCCGCTCGCCTGCGCGCGGAGATTGGAGACTTCGCCGCGAATCCAGCTCGGGCGGATGCCACCCTCCAGCACCTGCTTCACTCGGCGGGTAAACTCCGACACGCTCTCGGCGCGCGGCTCCTCTTCGACCAGCGGCTTCACGGCGCGATCGCTTTCTTTTTCTTCGCCATATGCCTGCGCACAAACTGCGTGCCTACGCTCAGCGCCACAATGCACAGCACCGCCGTGACGATCAGCTTGCCCTTACCCTGGCTGAGCGCGTCGCCGAAGAGCATGAAGCCCGCATTGATCGGGTACTGGATCGCACACGAGATGAGAAGATAGCGGAGGAACGGCGCATCCACGAGACCCAGAAGGTAATTCTGCACGAAAAATGGAAAGCCCGGCGTCACCCGCAGGAGCACGATGAGGTCGGTGATGTCCTGGCGACTCACCTCGGGGATATTGTACCCAAACTTCGCCAGCACGCTCGTAAGCAAGGGTCGCAGCCAGCGCCGTGCCAGCCAGTAGGTCACCGTAAGGTTGATCGTCAGTGCGAGCATCCCGAGCAGAATGATCGTGGGAAAGCCCAGCTTATCCCCGAAGATCGGCCCGGCCCCGAGGGCAAAAGGCGCCATCGGCACCCCAAAGCCGGGCAGCACGGCCATGGCTCCAAAGTACACGGCCGGCCCGGCCTGCGCTATCTTGGCGCTCACGGCAGCAATGATCTGCTTCGTACCCTCCAACGCCTCACGCCAGCCCACGAAGTACAAGATCACACCAGCCACCACCAGCGCGACCAAGCCCGCCAGCGCAAGTTGCGCGAGCGGCAGCTTCTTCTTCGGAGGCGTGGCTGGCAGGGACATCCCGCCAGCCTGCCTCCCGGCGCGCGGCACCGTCAAGAACTGCGCGGTAGGTGGTCGCAGGACCGCCGGCCGCCGATTTCATAATTTCTTGTCATTGCGAGCCCGGCGAAGATCGGGGAGGCTCCTCAGAACGTCGACGTGTCAACGACTTCTGCCGCACCCGCCTCCGCGTCCCGCGCGCTCGTCGCCGGCGGCTGGATCATGCTCGCCGGTCTTACGCTGCTGTACCCATCAACGAGTCGCATGCTCGTCTGGCCTTGGGCGATCGCCGGGGCGGCGCTTTGGCTCGCGCCCGTGCTGGTGCTGTTCGTGCGGTTGGCGTGCGCGGTGGAGTTTCGACTGCCACCGCCGCTTGTGACTGCCGGGATTGCTTTGCTCGCAGCAACAGTGTGCGTCTCTGCGAGCACCGGCCCTTTCGCCGCCGCCAGCCTGCCGAGAGGCTGGCCTACGCTTGGCGGCTGCGCGGTCTACCTCCTGCTCCATGATGCGCTCGCCCGGCAGCCTGAGTTCTTGGCGCCCAGCACTCGATGGCTCGCAGTTCTCGGCGCGCTTGTCGTCCTTGCGAGCACCGTCCTCTGGCTCCAGTTCGCGCCGACCTCGCGCAACGCCTACCCATTTGGCCACTCCAACTACACCGCCGGCTTTCTCGTCTTGCTCCTGCCGTGGCTGGCTCTCCAAGCATGCACTGCCAGAGGCCTGCTCCGCCTGGCGTGGCTCGGCGCAGTCGCTGTCGCGCTGTATGCCCTCGTCGGCACCAGCAGCCGCGCCGGCGTGGTCGGCCTTATCGCAAGCTGCGCGATCACGACGGCTGTGGTGGTGATACGCGCCCCTTGGTCATGGACCCGAAAATTCCTCATCACCGCCGCGTTTGGCATCATCGCGCTGGGCGCACTCATCACCAATGAGCGCTTGCGCAGACTCTTTGTGGAGCGCACGTGGAGCGACTCGGCCTTGGCGAGCAATCTCCAGCGCTCGGCCATGCACGACGCCGGCTGGCAACTCGGCTGGCAGCGCCCCCTGCTGGGCTGGGGACCGGGGTCCGTCCCGCTGGCATATCCCTCAGTGCGCGCCTCGCTCAATGGCGGAGCGGAAAACGTCCTTCAGCTCCATAGCACGCCTCTCCAGCTATGGGCGACGCTCGGCGCCACCGGACTCGTCGCCGCTGGGGCGCTCCTGGTCGGCGCATTGATCGCAATACCGCGCACCGGGTACACGCCGCCTGCCATCGCGGCGCTCGCGAGCCTCGGCGGCTACGCGATTGTCTGCCTTACCGATCATCAGCTCGACATCCCTGCTATCGCGGCGCTCTCGGCCTTCGGCCTCGCGGTCGTCACACATACCTCGCCGCCACGATGCTTCGTCCGCCGCCGGTTGCTCCTTTTCGCCGCAAGTGCGGTGTGCCTCACGCTCCTCGTGCCGCTTCAAGGCGATCTGCGCGCCCGGCATGCCTACGCCCGGGGGCTCGCCGCACTCGACGCCGGCGATATCGCCGCGAGCCTTTCGGCCTTCGATCGCGCTTCGCAGATCGCACCCTACGATCCCTATTTCCAACATCGCGCTGCCGACACGCTGCTGGCGCTGCGCGAGACCACACCGGACCCCAAGCGGCGTCTTCAACTCACGCGCGATGCCGCCGGTCGACTGGAACGCTCACTAGGCACGGGCGTGCATCTGGAATTCCCGCATTTCAATCTCGGCTGGCTCTACCTTGAAATGGGCGAGGCCGCGGAAGCCGCGCGCCACTTCGCCGCCGCCGCCCGGCTCGTGCCCGACAAGGGCGGGGTATACTTGGGCCTTGGCCTCGCTCTCCTTGAGGCCGGTCGATCGCCGGACGCGATTCGCGCCTTTGCCCTCGAAGCCCTCAACGATCCGCGCAGCGCCCACTCGCCCGCATGGGAGACTTCCGCGCTCGCACCCCTGCGGCCCGCGATTCGGGCGGAAGTCACGCGGCTGTACGCCACGATTCCGCCCGCCTACTCCTACTTCGAGGCGCCTTGGTGGCTCTGGTGGAACGGCGAATCCGTCGACATGGAGGAACTTCGCAACATCGGCACCTACGACTCTCGCGTTTTCCGGGGCTCCCTGGGCTCCATCAGCCGACGCGAGCCCGTTAACTTTTCTTTTCCCTGGGCCGTGCTCTATCGCGCATGGCTCGCGCGGGATTTTTCCTCGCTCGGCGTCGAGCCGCCCGTGCAGGCGGCACTCGCGCTTCGCGCGCGACGCCATGGTGACGACTTCATCGCGTTTCTCCGGGCTGGTTCCGAGGACGAGCCTGCCCTGATACGCACACTGCGTCGCTCACGCCCCGGCTATGGGATGCTCGCGCTACATCCCGCTGGCGCACCCTTCGTCGACGCCTACCTCGTGCAGGAGATGGTCGTCCACGCCGACTTCGCCGCAGCCCTCTTCCCGGCCAAAGGCTCGATTCCCGGGCGTTACCTGCTGCCGCTGCTCCCTGAGCTTGGCCTCGCGCCTGAAACGGCTCCCTCTCGTCCGTAGCCATGACGCGCGTGCACTCCAGCCGTCTCCGCAAGGTCCTCCTGCCCACCTGGCTCCTGCTGGGGGATACGGTGGTGGCCTTTGCGGCGCTCTCGCTTGCGTACTGGCTGCGCTACGAATCGCCGCTGCGCGAGCTCGCCGCGATCGAAGTCACCGATGCGCGCTTCACGGCGTATATTCCGCTGCTGCTGCTCGGCGTCGCGTTTCTCATTGCAGGCTTTGCCCAGCTTAATCTCTACGAGGAGCGCCTGCTCCTCCGTAAATACCAGGGGCTCTCGCTCGTCATCAAGGCCACCACGATCTGGGTCGCCGCGTACCTCGGCCTCGCACTCGTAGTGAAGTTCGACCCGCCGATCTCACGTCTCTTCGTGCCCATAGCGTATATATGCGTGCTGGCGCTCATGTTCCTCTGGCGGAGCGTATTTTATTCGCTGCTTATCCGGCCGCGCTGGCGCGAGCGTATCCGCCAGCAAATCGCCGTGCTCGGCTGGAGTGACGAGGCCGCCACGCTCGTGGCCGAGCTCGCCGCACAGCCCGCGCACCCGTATCAGTTTCGCGGCGTCGTCACGCTGCCGGGCGAAACCGCCCCGCCCGCCACGGTCCTCGGCTCGCTCGACACGTTGCCCGAAACGCTCGCCGCGCACCACATCGATATCCTCATCGCTGCGCGCACCGACCTTCCGCGTGAACAGCTCCTCCACGTCGTAAAGAGCTGCGAGCGCGCTTACGTGGAGTGGAAGGTGATCCCCAATTCCTTCCAGATCCTGCTCAGCGGCCTACGCCTCCAGACCATCGGCCGGCTGCCTGTGCTGGGCGTGGAAGACCTCGCAATCAACAAGCTTTTCAATCGCGCGCTCAAGCGCCTCGTCGATGTCGTCGGCGCGTTCGTCGGTCTCGTGTTTTCCGCTCCGGTCATCCTCGTGCTCGCACTCGCGATCAAGCGCGAGTCGCCCGGTGGGCCGGTCTTTTTCCGCCAGACGCGCGTGGGCGCGGGGCATCGCACGTTTACCCTCTGGAAGCTCCGCAGCATGGTGCCCGAGGCCGCCACCAGCGACCACGCGCGGCAAAGCACTGCTCGTGGGGACCCGAGGCTGCTGCGCATCGGCGCCTTCATGCGACGGTGGAACCTCGATGAGCTGCCGCAGTTTTGGAACGTCTTGCGCGGCGACATGAGCCTCGTAGGCCCGCGCCCGGAGCGCCCTGTGCATGTCGACCGGCTCTCGACCGAGATCCCGCACTATCTGCCCCGCCACCTCGCCAAGCCCGGCATGAGCGGCTGGGCGCAGGTCAACGGGCTGCGCGGCGAGAGCTCCATCGCCCAGCGTATCCAGCACGATATTTACTACATCGAGAACTGGTCGCTCTGGCTTGATATCCAGATCCTGCTGCTCACCTTTGTTCGTTGGAAAAACGCCTACTAGGCGCTCAGAGCGGCCTCACTCGCTTGTACCCGCGAAGCTGCGCCTTGAGCCGCGCCACGGCCTTCCAAGCCCCAAACGCAGCCTGGTATTTCCATCGCACCAATGTCGAATCACGCGGATTGAAATGCTTCAGGTACACATCGCGATTGGCATCGAAGATCGCCCGCGACATCGCCTCGTAGTCTCGCGCCACGCTTGCTCCCTTGAGATGTACGATGGACACCCGCCCGTCATACACCACGCGAAAGCCCGCATCCGCCACGCGGATGCACAGGTCGAGATCGTCGCCGTACATGAAGAAATCCTCGTCGAAGACCCGGCCATCCTCGGCCACCTCCTCAGCAAAGAGCCAGCGCGCCCCCATCATGAAAGCGCCGTTGATCGCACCCACATCATAGCTCTCGTCGACCGGCAGATGCGTAAGATTGTAGCCCGCGAATAATCCCACCCGCGGAAAGACCGCCGCCAGCCCAGCCGCACGGCAGAAGCCATCCCACAGCGTGGGTATGCTCCGGCGGCACGCCAGGTCCATCGAGCCATCGGCCGTGACCAGCTTGGGGGAGATCAGCCCTATCTCCACATCCTCCTCCAGCCGCTGGATGCAGTGCTCGAGGGCGGCATTGTTGCACACCGTGTCCGGATTGAGAAAGAGCACGAACTCGCCACGGCTCCGCGCGAAACCGCGATTATTGGCTCGGCCAAAGCCAAGATTTTCCCCCGGTGAAACGTAGTCGATCCACGGATACGCATCGCGTACCAATTCACCCACGGCGTCGACCCCGGAGCTGTTGTCGACGACCACCGTCTCGACGGGCCGTCCGCGCAGCGTCCGGGGCAATGAGTGGAGGCAAGCGCCTATCTCATCGCGAGACTTATACGCGACGATCACGATCGACAAGAGTGGCAACTCCGGCGTGGACACCGCCCAATGCTGCGCGATGCTGCTGATAAAACGCAATGTCCAGCACGCCGGACCTTACCGTCATCGTCATCAATCTAGGCAAGGGCACCCGCCTCTCCTCCTGCCTCGAAAGCATCGCAGGCCAGCAGCACATCGCGGCGCAGATCATCGTCGTAGATGGCAGCGGCTCGGAGGCCACGCGCGCCGCGCTCGCGGCGCAGGCCGATGGAATCACCGTGGTCACGACTCCGCCGGATACGCCTCACTTCGCTGCCGCCAACTGCGGTCTCGGTTTCGCGCGCGGTCAATGGGTGCTTTTTCTGCAGCCTGAGGACCGGGTAGTCGGCGACACGGTCTTGAGCGAGTGCCTCACTTGGACGAGGAAGACCGAGGCGGGCGTCATCTCCGGAGAGGTGGCCTACGACGATGGCCGCGTGATCAAGCTCCGCTCCCACCCCAACGCGCTCGCCAAGGATTTCGTGCCTCCGGCGGGGACCTTGTATCGCCGCAGTCTTTTCGAAGAAAACGGCGGTTTCGATGAATCGCTGCCCGAAATGGCTGCCTACGAGTTCAACCTCCGGCTCTGGAAGGGCCGCGTCCGTTTCAAGCCGGTCCCTATTCGGGTGGTCGCCAGCTCCCGCCGCCACACTTTCTCCTGGTCTGCGGCGCGTGAGGAGATGCAAGCCCGCCGACGGTATTTCTCCCGGCGACGCTGCCTCGGCGCGGATCTAGGCTCCCTGCTGCGCTGCCTCCTACGACGGTAAAGCCCCTGCTCCCAGCGGAAGGCAGATGAGTTTCACCGACCCGATCTTCTTCCTGTTTCTCGCGACTTTCCTGGGCCTCTGGCCCTGGCTCCGGCAGGCCGACGCCCGACGCTGGGCGGGCATCACGCTCTTTTCCTTCATTTTCTACGGCTGGTGGGACTGGCGCTTCACATTACTGCTCGCAGGCACCGGAGCGCTCGATTTCTCGGCGGCGCTTCTTATGCCGCGTCTGCCCCGCTATCGACGGTTCCTCCTCTGGGTCTCGGTAGGCAGCAATCTCGGCGTGCTGTTTTTCTTCAAGTACACGGCCTTTTTTGCACGCGAGAGTGCCTTCACTTTTGGCTGGCCCACCGAGGATACTTGGCGGGCGGCACAGTCAATCATCCTGCCCGTCGGCATCAGCTTCTACACGTTTCAGTCGATGAGCTACACCATCGACGTGTATCGCCGGCAGTTGGAGCCCACGCGCAATCTTCTGCATTTTTTCGCCTATCTCAGTCTCTTCCCGCAGCTCGTCGCCGGGCCTATCGTACGGGCCGTCGACCTCCTCCCACAGCTTTGCCAGCCGGGCAACTACTCGGCAGACAATCGCTGGCTCGGCCTCGAACGGATCGCACTCGGCCTCTTCAAGAAAGTCGTGATCGCCGACAACCTAGCGCCGGTCGTAAATGGACTCTTCGCACCAGATCGGGCGGCAACACTCGGCGGAGCCGAATGCTGGCTCGCGGCCAGCCTCTTCGCGATTCAGATATTATGCGACTTCAGCGGCTATAGCGACATTGCAATCGGCCTAGCTCGCTGGATGGGCTATTCCTTCGGGGAAAATTTTCTCCGCCCCTACTCCGCTGTGGGGCTCCGCGATTTCTGGTCTCGCTGGCATATATCTCTCTCCACGTGGTTTCGCGACTATGTCTATATCCCGCTGGGCGGCTCGCGCTCAGCCTCGCCGCTCCGGCGCGCCGCCAATCTCTGGGCGGTGATGCTACTCTCCGGCCTGTGGCATGGCGCCAATTTCACCTTCATCGCATGGGGAGCGCTGCATGCGGCCTACCTCTCCATAGAGCGCTGGACGAGTTGGCCGGAGCGGCTGCCACGGCACATGGCAGCGCGGCTCGCAGGAGCGAGCCTCACCTTCATTCTCACCACCCTGGCATGGACCTTCTTCCGCGCTGAATCAATCGCCCAGGCCCTCACTTTCTGTCGCGCGATGATAGCGTCTCCCCTCTCCGGCATCGAACGCGTGGCGGGGCTCATATCCCCAGGCGGAGCGATCGCGCTCGCTGGCTTTGCCGCGCTGGGCCTCACGGCGGTACTGAGCGCGCGGACGCCCTTTGCCCGCTGGCTTGCGTCGCCGGCAGTCCGTATGATCGCAGTCGCTGGAGGACTCGTCATCGCTATCTTCCTGCGCGGCCCCGGAAATGCCTTTATCTACTTCCAATTCTAATCACCCGCGCGCGTGGTGCGCTTTGGCGCTCGCCACCCTCCTCGCAGTCGCCATCGCCTGGGGAAGAGGGGATGACCGCTTCGCCTCGGCGCCGAGCTGGTACTGGCGCATGAAACTCAACTGGTCGGGGGCTGCGGGTATCGTGCTGGCCGGTGACAGCCGCGTCTACCGCGGGCTGGACCCGAGCCAATTCGAGGCGCAGCTGGGCAAGCGGACTCTCAATTTTGGCTTCAGCGCCGCCGCGCTCGACGATGCCTACCTTGATGCGATCGAACGGGTCGTCGATCCCCACGAGCCTCATCCGATCATCGTGCTGGGAGTGACGCCATGGTCGCTTACTCCGCGCGCCACCCTGGCCAATGGCTATCTGGATGCCGTAGCCGAAGAGCGTCGATCGGCCATGCCCTTTGCGTGGGTGCGGCATACTCATCGATGGGCCTCGGCGCTTCGCTCATTTGCGCCCGACCTGCAGGGACCCGCATCCTCGGCACGCGCTGCGGAGACCGACTATATACAGGAGTTTCGCCTCGACGGATGGGTTGCCTCCGATCAAACGCGGCACCATCCGACAGCAGGCCTGCGCGCCGCGGAAGCCGATCACAGCCACGGCAACCGTATCGATCCCGGGGCGGTGGAGCGGCTGCTCCACCGCGTGGCGCTGTGGCGCAGGCGCGGTTGGACGATCCTCGCCTTCGAGCCTCCGGCCTCTCCGGACGCGGCTCGCCTTGCGCGCCACCTCTCCGCTTGGGACAAGCAGGCTCTCCCTTCACTCCTTCAGGCGGCTGGCGCCGTCTGGATCGAGGTCGACCCCTCGCGGTTCGTCAGCTACGATGGCACGCACCTTACGGCGCACTCGGCTCGCCAACTTTCCCGAGAACTCGCCGCCGCACTGGCCCGCACAGCATCCCCCTGACGAGCGCACTTGCGAAAAACCTGTTTCAATTCACCTGCCTTCCAGCCCGGAATTGTCTGGCCCCGCGCCAGCATGCGAGGCTCCCTCTTCCAGCTCTCCGCCATGCGTTTCCAACGGATCGCAGTTTCGCTTCTCCCATGACTATCGTCGTCATCGGCCTCGGCTATGTCGGCTTGCCGCTCGCGCTGCAATTCTGCCGCTCCGGCACGCGTGTCGTCGGCCTCGATATCGACACAGTCAAGACCAGCGCGCTCATGCGCGGTGAGAGCTACATCCGCCACATACCCGCGGCCGCCGTCGCCGAGCAGGTCGAGGCAGGACGCTTTCTGGCATCGACCGATTTTTCCCATGTTCGCTCGGCGGAAGCAGTGGTGATCTGCGTACCCACGCCGCTCAACAAGTACCGCGAGCCCGACCTCTCCTTCATCGTCGAGACCGGCCGCGCGATCGCGCCGCACCTTCAGCACGGATCCCTCGTCGTACTCGAATCCACCAGCTACCCGGGCACGACCGATGGCGAGCTTCGCGCCGTGCTCGAGGCAGGCTCAGGGCTGCGGGCCGGCGAGGGATTTCATCTCGCCTTTTCTCCCGAGCGGGAAGATCCGGGCAATCCGCTCTCCGACGTCAGGACCCTGCCCAAGATCGTTGGCGGCCTCACGCGCGCCTGCTGCGACAGGGCATGCGCGCTCTACGGCCGAGCCATTGAAAAGATCGTGCCCGTCTCGAGCTGCCGGACAGCCGAGGCGGCAAAGCTGCTCGAAAACATATTCCGCTCGGTCAACATAGCCTTGGTGAACGAGCTCAAGGTCGTGTACGCCGCGATGGGGATCGATATCTGGGAAGTCATTGCCGCAGCGAGCACCAAGCCTTTCGGTTTCATGCCCTTTTCGCCGGGCCCCGGCATCGGCGGCCATTGCATCCCCGTGGACCCGTTTTATCTCACGTGGAAGGCCCGGGAGTTTGGCCACAGCACGCGCTTCATAGAACTGGCGGGAGAAATAAACGAGGCGATGCCGGCCCATGTGGTACGCCGCCTCGGCGAGGCGCTTAATGCCCAACAAAAACCCTTCAAGGGCAGCCGCATCATCGTGGTAGGTCTCGCCTACAAACCCGAGCTCGACGACATCCGGGAGACACCGAGCTTCCACATCATGAACCTGCTGAAAGCGCAGGGCGCGATCGTGGAGTACTACGATCCCTACGTACCGGTCATCCCGCCCACACGGGAAAACGCCGCTTGGTCGGGCCAGCGCTCGGTGTTGTGGACCGAGGCGGCCTTTGCCGCAGCGGATGCCGTGGTGATCGCCACCGCCCATCGCGCTGTGGACTACCAATCCCTAACAACGTGGTGCAAGTGTATCGTGGATACGCGCAATGCCATCCGCTCCCACTTTGCCGGCCCGCTGCCCGCAGACGTCGCAGCGCGCCTCTGGTTCGCATGAGCCCCTCCCCCATTCCTCGCATAGTGGTAGTCGGCTGCGGCTACTGGGGCCGCAACCTCGTGCGCAATTTCCATGCCCTCGGCGCTCTTGCTGCCGTGGTAGACGCCACTCCAGCCGGCCGGCAGCTCGCCTCAGAGCTGGCGCCAGGGATCGAAGTAGCCGACGCCATCGAGCCCCTGCTCACGCGCCGCGACCTCCAGGCCTTTGCCCTCGCCACTCCAGCGGTGACGCATGCGGCGCTCGGCTTGAAGGTCCTAGCTGCCGGCAAGGATCTCTTTGTCGAGAAACCCATGGCGCTCACCGTGGCGGAGGGGCGCGCGCTCGTAGACCTCGCCGAGCGCAATGGCCGCATCCTTCAAGTCGGTCATGTGCTCGAGTACCATCCTGCAGTGCCGATCCTGCGCTCTTGGATCGCATCGGGAAAGCTGGGCCGCCTCCGCCGGCTGCATTCTCACCGGCTCAATTTCGGCAAGGTCCGCACCGAGGAGGATGCCCTCTGGAACGTCGCTCCCCACGACTTCGCCGTGATGCTGAGAATCACCGGGTGGATGCCGGCCGAGGTGAGCTGCTTTGCCTCGTACTCGCTTGGCACACCGCGCGCAGACTTTGCGATCGCGATGCTACGCTTCCCCGATTCGATCGACGCGCACGTCTTCGCCGGCTGGCTGCACCCAACCAAGGAGCAGAGGCTGGTGGTCGTAGGCGATCGAGGCACTGCGGTCTTTGATGACGCGGCGCCGCTGGCGCAAAAGCTCACGTTCTACGATCAACACGTCGACTTCAAAGAGGGGCAACCCCTTCTCCACAAGGGAACAGCCCAGCCTGAGCCGCTGCCTGCAGAAGAGCCGCTTCGTCTGGAGTGCGCCGCCTTCATTGAAAGCATCGGCAGCCGCCGGCCGCCGTTGAGCGACGGCCATAGCGGCCTGCGGGTAATCGCTGTGCTTGAGGCATGCCGCCGATCGGCCGAGCATGGCGGCCGCATAGAGACCATCACCCCTCTCGCATGAGCGGCACCGTGCAGATCCATCCCACCGCAGTCGTCGATCAGCCTTGCGCCATTGGAGCAGGTACCCGCATCTGGCATTTCTGCCACATCTGCGCCGACAGTGTGATCGGCGAGGACTGCAACCTGGGGCAGAACGTGATGATCGCGCACGGCGTGCGCCTCGGCCGCAATGTGAAGATCCAGAACAACGTCTCCGTCTACAGCGGCACCAACGTAGAAGACGATGTATTCCTGGGGCCCTCGTGCGTCCTCACCAATGTCTCCAATCCGCGTTCGCAGATCACCCGGCGCGGGATGTATGAGGCAACGCGGATCCGCCGCGGCGCCACCGTGGGCGCCAATGCCACCATCGTGTGCGGTGTGACACTGGGCCGCTACTGTCTTGTAGCGGCAGGCTCCGTGGTGACGCGCGACGTGCCCGACTATGCGCTGGTCGTCGGAGTACCTGGCCGCCTACGCGGCTGGGTCAGCCGGCACGGCCATCCTCTCAAAAGCCCGCGCAATGGCATCTACACGTGCCCCGAAAGCGGCCTCCGCTACCGCGAGACGCCCGAGGGTCTGCACTGCATCGACCTCGACGAGGAGGCCCCGCTCCCCGCTTCCCTGGCCGTGGGCCAGCACCCTTACCGCCATTTCAGCGGGAGGCAGTAGCTATTCGTCATGACAGTACCACTCCTCGACCTCAATCGCCAGAACGCCGCGCTGCAGGCAGAGCTCACCTCCGCGTTCGAGCGCGTGCTACGCTCGGGACATTTCATCCTCGGCGCCGAAGTCGAGTCCTTCGAACGCGAGGCTGCCGCCGCACTGGGAGCCAGGCATGCCATCGCGGTCTCCTCGGGCACGGATGCCATCCTCGTCGCCTTGATGGCCCTTGGCCTCGGCCCCGGCGATGAGGTCATCTGCCCGTCGTTCACGTTTTTTGCCACCGCCGGCTGCATCGCACGGCTGGGCGCGACTCCGGTCTTTGCCGATGTCGATGCCACGACCTTCAATCTCGATGCCGCAGATGTCGCGCGCCGCATCACGCCGCGCACCAAAGCCCTAATACCCGTGCATCTCTTCGGCCAGTCCGCCGAGATGGAGCCGCTCCTCGCGCTCGCAAAACAACACGCGCTCGCCGTCGTCGAGGACGCCGCCCAGGCTCTCGGCGCGCGTTACCGCGGCCAAGCCTGCGGCACGCTCGGCGACTGCGGCACGTATAGCTTTTTTCCTTCGAAAAATCTCGGCGGCTTCGGCGACGGGGGCCTTGTCGCGACCAATCGCGACGATCTTGCACAGCGTATCCGGCTTTTGCGTACACACGGCGCCAAGCCTAAGTACTACCATCAGGTCGTCGGCGGCAATTTCCGCCTCGATGCGCTCCAGTGCGCGCTGCTGCGAGTGAAGCTCCCTCACCTGCCCGCCTATTGTGCCGCGCGGCAGCGCAATGCCGCCTTCTATTCCGCGCAGCTCGCTGGCCTCCCGGGCGTGGCGCTGCCAGCCGCCGCAGCAAACCGCGATCATATCTGGAATCAGTATACACTACGCGTGCCCGGCGCGGGTCGGCGCGATGCCCTGCGTGCGCGCCTCGCCGCGCATGGCATCGGCAATGAGATCTACTATCCCCTGCCGCTACACCAGCAGGCGTGCTTTGCCCATCTGCCCACAGTCACGCTATCCGTCTCCGAGCAGCTCGCGGGCGAGGTGCTCAGCATCCCGATTTTCCCTGAGTTGACCGACCCGGAACTGGCCTACGTGGCCGACACCGTAAAAAACTGGGACCACGCCAGCTAGCGGGCGCCCTCATCGATGTTGCGTCTGCCCCAGCTTGGCTCTCCGCGCGCGCGCCTCGTCTCTCTGGTCGCAGGTGGCAATGCAGCCGGGCAGATCATTACCCTCGCCGCTGCGCCGGTGCTGGCACGTCTGTATACGCCGCACGCCTTCGGGGAGTTCGCCATCGTCGTCTCGATCACCAGCGTGGTGGCAGCTATGGCGACCCTGTGTTTCGACCAGGCGATCCATGCCCCGGCTGCGCGCGAGGATGCGGCCACGATCGCCCGGCTCGCGCTCCGCTATGCAATGCTGACCAGCGGGGCTAGCATCGCCCTGGTCGCCACGGCCATCGTGGGATTTGCGGCTCCCGCCCACCTCTGGTTACTGCCAACCCTCATCGCGGCCAATGCCTTCAGCGCGACTTTCAGCAACTGGGCCAATCGTGAAGCGCTGTTCGCCTCCTTGGTGCGCGCACGCCTGATCGGCGCAGTCGTCGGCACGATCGCCACCCTAGGACTCTTTCATGCAGGTACATGGGGTCTCATTTGTGGCCAGACGCTCGGCGCACTCGCCAGCGCGGTCGCGCTCGGCAGGGTGTTTGCGCACACGGCCCCGCCGGCCGGCACCGGGGCTCCGCTCGCGGAGCTGCGGCGGCGCTTTCGCTCTTATCCGCTATGGCGCCTGCCGGCCGACCTCATCAACACGTCCGTGAGCCAGGTGCCGCTCTGGATCTTTGGCAACGTGTTTGGCACCACGACGGCCGGCTATTTCTCTCTCGTGCATCGCCTCTATCAAGCTCCGGTCACGCTCCTCGGAAACGCACTCCGGGAGGTCTTCGTCCGCGAGGCAGGCGCGGCGTATCGCACGCGTGGCGAGTGCGCCACGGAGTTCGATCAGTTTGCGCGCACTCTCGCTGCGATCGGCCTTCTCGTATGTCTCCCGGTAGTCTGCTTCGGGCCTGCGATCTTCGCGTTTGTCTTTGGCGAACCATGGCGCGAAGCAGGGGAGCTGGCTCGCTGGCTGGGCGTCTGGTATTTCCTGCGGTTCGCCATTAGCCCGCTCACAGCGATGCTTGTGCTAGGCACCAGGCTGGGACTGGACCTCGCCCTCCAGGGCGTATTGCTCCTCGGCGTGGCAGCCACGTGGGCCTATGCGACCGCGACCCAGTCGCTGCATGGCACGGTCGTGGTGCTGACCGCCGCGACCTTTGTGTTCTACGGAGCCAACTATCTCATCTCACGTGGGCTCGCACGCGGTCGCATTGCCCCAGGAGTCAAGCGATGAGGACGCCTACCCGCGGCTACAGCCGCCGAGGCTGAGCAGCTTGGGGTTCGCCTGCCGCCTGCCCGCGTTGAGCGCGCATTTAATTTTTCTTTCACGGCTCGCGCCGAGTTACGTCTCGCCAAGCCGCTGCCCGCGCAGCGATTCTTAGTCGCCTCTGCCAGTGCCGATGACCGTCACACCGACAGCCCACGCTCACACCGCTTACCGCCGCTGCACGCGCTGCGTGATGGATACCACTGATCCAGAGATCTCGTTTGACGCCGCTGGCGTGTGCAATCACTGCCGCAATTTCGATGCCGTCCTGCGCAGTCGCTGGAAGGACACTCCTGCCGGCGAGGCCGAGCTCCGCACCCGCATCGAGGCAATCAAGCAGAAGAATGCCAAGCGCGACTACGACTGTATCCTCGGCCTCAGCGGCGGCGTCGACAGCTCCTATCTCGCCATCAAGGTCGTGGAGTACGGCCTGCGCCCGCTAGTCGTCCACGTCGATGCGGGGTGGAATTCCGAGCTCGCCGTACAAAACATCGAGCGGCTCGTAAAGGTGCTGAAGCTCGACCTGCATACGATCGTCATCGACTGGGAGGAAATCCGCGACCTTCAGATCGCCTTTCTTCGCTCCGGTGTAGCCAATCAGGACGTGCCTCAGGACCACGCGTTTTTTGCCGGTCTCTATAAATTCGCCATTTCTCACAAGGTAAACTGCGTGCTCAGCGGCGGCAATCTGGCCAGCGAGAGCATCCTGCCCTCAGCCTGGGGCTACGACGCGATGGACTCGCGCCACCTCAAGTCGATCCATCGCCGGTTTGGCAGCCGGCCACTGAAAACCTTTCCCATCGTCAGCTTTTGGGATCTATTTTTCATCTTTCCCTTCGTGCACAAGATGCGGGTGCTCCGCCCGCTCGACTATCTGCCCTACGACAAGATCGCGGCCAAGAAACTGCTTGTAGAGAAGTACGGCTGGCGCGACTACGGCGCCAAACACTACGAGTCCGTCTGGACGAAATTTTTCCAAGGCTACTATCTCCCCAGTCGCTTTGGCTACGACAAACGCCTCGCGCACCTCTCGAGCCTCATCGTCGCAGGCCAGCTCACGCGCGACGAGGCGCTGGCCCAGCTCGAGCGTGAGCACTACCCTGCCGATGAACTGCGGCGCGACCGGGCTTTCGTAATCAAGAAGCTCGGCCTGAGCGAAAAGGAGTTTGAGGAATTGCTCCGCGCTCCCATCACCACACACCGCGACTACGAATCCAATGAAGAGCTGATGCGCCGCGTGAAAGCAGTCGTGCGCCGCCTGCCCTTCAAGGCCTGGCTGAAAAAGCCCTTCCGGGCCTGACCATGCCCTCGAGACCGACCGCGCTTGTCATCTGCGCCGGCGATCCAGCGCGCGATCCGCGGCCGCATCGAGTCATCCGCTGGCTCTCGCGCGAGTTTGACGTGCGGGCCATCAGCTCAGGCACGACCGATCTGCCCGGCGTTGTCCACGTGCGGTTGCCCGCGCCCTCCGGCTCGCCGGTCATGCGCAAACTCCGCGGCGCGCTGGCTCTCAAGCTTCGGCGCTACGACGCGCGGCTATGGCCCGCAGGCGTGCGCGAGATCGCCGCCGCCGAGCACGCTCACGATCCCGCACTCGTGGTGGTGCACGATCTCGCGCTGCTGCCACTCGCCCTCGCTATCCGCGGCAGGGGCCGGGTCTTCTTTGATGCGCGTGAGTACTACTCCAGGCATTTCGAAGACCGGTGGTTCTGGCGCTTCTTCCTCCAGGATTTCAATCTGCATCTCTGCCGCACGTACTTGGGACAGGCCGATGTCATGGTGACGGTAAATCGCGGCCTCGCCGACGAGTACCGCCGCGAGTTTGGCGTCGCGTGCGGTGTGCTCCCGAGCTTCCCCGAGCCAGTAGCGCTCACACCAGGCCCCGTCGATCCTGGCAAGATAAGGATGATCCATCATGGCTTCGCCACACGCTCACGCCGGCTCGAGCTCATGATCGATGCGCTCCAACTCGCCGAGCCCCGTTTCCACCTCGACCTCATGCTTGCGGGTGAGGAGCGTGGCTATGTCGAGGAGCTGCGCCGCCGCGCGGCGGGCAATCCCCGTGTGAGATTCCGCGAGCCCGTAGCGTTTGGCGACCTAGTGCGCGACACCAACCGCTACGACATCGGCCTCTATCTACTCCCGCCCACGAGCTTCAACACACTTCACGCGCTGCCCAACAAGTTCTTCGAGTTTATCCAAGCTCGGCTTATGCTCGCCATCGGCCCTTCTCCCGAAATGGCGCCCTATGTCCGTCAATACGACCTTGGCATGGTCGCCGACGACTTTGAGCCCGCAACGCTCGCCGCGCGGCTCAACGCCCTCTCGACCGACGACATCGTGCGCCACAAGGCAAGCGCCCACCGCGCCGCTGAGCAGCTCAATGCCGATGTGCTGCGTGAGCGTTTTCTAGGAGTCGCCCGCGGCGCTGCGGGCTTGGAGGCCTTTGCATGATCGGCGTCATCGATGTTGGGCTTGGGAATATCGGCTCGCTCCTCAACATGCTTGATCGCGTCGGCGCGCCCGCGCGCTCCATTTCGCGCCCCGAGGAGCTCGTGGCGGCTCGAGCTCTTATTCTCCCGGGAGTCGGCACCTTCGATCACGGCATGAGCCGACTCCGTGCTTCCGGTCTCGTGCCGACGCTGGAGCGGCGCGTTCTGGCAGAGCAGGTACCGCTTCTCGGCATCTGCCTTGGCATGCAGCTCCTCGGTCGCGCCAGCGAAGAAGGCGCGCCCACGCCCGGCCTCGGCTTCGTACCAGCCACGACCAAACGCATCGTCTTTGACTCCGAGCAACCACCTTTGCGCCTTCCTCACATGGGGTGGAATGAGTGCAGGCCCACACCTATCGCCACCCTCATCCCAACGGGTGCGGAGACGCCGCGCTTCTATTTCGTCCACTCGTATCACGTAGCGCCCGACACCCCCGCGCTCGTCGCAGGCTGGACGCACTATGGCCGCGACTTTGCCTCTGCGCTGCAGCACGGCAATGTCTATGGCGTGCAGTTTCACCCGGAAAAGAGCCACCGCTGGGGCAAAGAGCTCCTCAGCCGCTTCGCCACGCTCGCCCGTTGACCCATGCTGCTGCCCCGCGTCATTCCCGTCCTCCTGATCGATGGCCGCCGCCTCTTGAAGACGAAACGCTTCGCCGACCCGCGCTACGTCGGCGACCCGATCAACGCTGTCCGCATCTTCAACGACAAAGAGGTCGATGAACTCGCGATCCTGGATATCGGCGCAGCGACGACCGGAGCACCCCATTTCGAGATCATCCGCGAAATCGCCTCCGAGGCTTTCATGCCCGTCACTTACGGCGGTGGCGTGCGCTCGCTGGCTCAAATGGAGAAGCTCTTCGAACTCGGCCTCGAAAAAGTCAGCCTCGGAGCCGCGACCGCCACCCTCCCGGGCCTCATCGGCGAAGCCGCTGCGCGCTTTGGCAGCCAGAGCGTAGCAGCCTGTCTCGACGTACGCCGCAACTGGCTGGGCCAAGCCTCTATCGCGATCCAACGCGGCACAAAGCCTCTCGACCGCAAACCTGCCGATCTCGCGCGCGCGTGCCAGGACGCCGGCGCGGGCGAGATCCTGCTCCAGTCAATCGACCGCGACGGCACGCTCAAAGGCTACGACCTCCCGCTAGTAAAGGAAGTCGCCGCCGCTGTGTCTGTGCCCATCATCGCCTGCGGCGGTGCGGGAAGCTTCGAGGACATCCGCGCGGTCGTGAAACTCGGCGCGAGCGCCGCAGCGGGCAGTCTCTTCGTTTTTCACGGCAAGTTGCAGGCCGTGTTGATCTCCTACCCCTCCCGCGCCGAGCTCGCGGGCCTGCTCGCATGAAAGTCCTCACCGTCGTCGGCGCCCGCCCGCAGTTCGTCAAAGCCTGGCCCACCTCCGCCGCGCTCCGCGCCGCGGGCGTGGAGGAAATCGTCGTCCACACCGGCCAGCACTATGACGAGCGCATGTCGGGCCAGTTCTTCACGGAACTCGGCCTCGCCCCACCTTCCGTCAATCTGGGAGTAGGCTCCGGCGCACACGGGGCGCAAACCGGAAGAATGCTCGAGCTCATCGAGCGCGAGCTCGAAGCCGCCAAGCCCGACTGGCTCCTCGTATACGGCGACACCAACTCCACCCTCTCCGGGGCACTGGCCGCCGCCAAGCTCCACATCCCCGTCGCCCACGTCGAGGCCGGGCTGCGCAGCTTCAACCGCCGCATGCCCGAGGAAATCAATCGCGTGCTCACCGATCACGTGAGTGCACGGCTCTTCTGCCCTTCGCAGAAGGCCGCCGACAATCTCAGCCGCGAAGGTATTTCCGCCGGCGTGCACATCGTCGGCGACGTCATGTACGACGCCCTGCTCCACTTCAGCGCGGTCGCGGAGCGCCAGTCGGCCATCCACCACACTCTCGGCCTTGCGCGGGGCAACTACCATTTGGCGACGATTCATCGCGCCGAAAACACGGACGACCCCGAGCGCCTACGAACGCTCATCGCCACGCTCGCCGCCCTCGATCGCCCCTGCGTCCTCCCGCTTCATCCGCGCACGCGCGCCTTTCTCGAGCGTACGGGTGGAATGCCGCACAGTCGTACGCTGCACCTCCTCGAACCCGTGGGCTACCTCGACATGCTCGCTCTCACGCGCCACGCCCACGTCGTCTTCACCGACTCCGGTGGCCTGCAGAAAGAGGCCTACTGGCTCGGCACCCGCTGCATCACGCTCCGAGAAGAAACCGAGTGGGTGGAGACACTCCAGCACGATTGGAACCAGCTTGCGGGCACCGACCCTGCGCGCATCCGAGCTGCCTTCCAGCGCTTCCCCACCGGCGAGCGCGCCCCTCACTACGGCGATGGTCGCGCCGCGGAAAAGATCGTCCGCGCCCTCGCTTGAGGGCGCGCGTCGCGTGCCATGAGAATCGCATACCTCGGCCAGATGGCCGACCTTTCTCACGAGAACGGCATCGCAAAGAAGATCCGCGCCCAGACCCTCCATTGGCGGTCGCTCGGCCACACTGTCCGTTACTTCGCTCTCGCGCCCTCGACTACACTGTGGCCGGGCTTCGCCCCGGCAGAGGCCGAAATCCTCGCCCGCGGAAATCTCCTCCAACGCTCCGCGCGCTCGCGAGCCCTCACCCTCCGCGTGCGCGCGTGGCGGCCCGACGCGATCTACTTCCGCTACGCATATCACAGCACCGGATATCCGGAGCTATTTCGCGACATCCCTACGGTGGCGGAGATCAATTCCGACGACCTGCGCGAGTATCCGCTCACGCTCTCACCCGCCAAAGTGCTCTACCACCGCTTCACTCGCGCGCGGGTACTATCAGCCTGCCGGGGCATCGTGCCCGTCACGCACGAGATCGGCGCCCGCTTCGCGGAGTTTGCCAAGCCCACCCTCGTGATGGGCAACGGCATCGCCCTTGCCGATTTCGCACCAGCTCCACTCCCTCCCGCGGAAGCACCGCCTCGCCTGGTCTTCGTAGGCACGGCCGGTGCGCCGTGGCACGGCCTGGAGCGCATCGCGGAGCTAGCGTGTCTTTTTCCCGACATCGCCATCGATGTCGTCGGCTACACGGCGGCCGATGCGACTCAGATCGCACCCGCCGTAAGCTCCGCACCCTCCACGCTCACATTCCACGGCCCACTAGGCCGCTCGCAGTACTCGGGGCTGCTTTCCCGCGCGATCGCCGCTCTCGGCTCCATGGCCCTCTTCAAAAACGGAATGGATGAGGCCTGCCCTATCAAGGTCCGTGAGTACCTCGCCTGCGGCCTGCCCGTGCTCGCTGCGTATCGTGACACCGATATTCCCGAAGCTGCGGATTATTTCCTTCGACTCCCCAACGATTCCGAGCCGCTGGCACCCCACCGCGAGCGTATAGCGGCCTGGCTTGCCCGCTGGAGCGCCAGCCGCGTGCCGCGTGCGGCCATCGCCCACCTCGATGTCACCGCGAAGGAGAAAGCCCGGCTCGACTTCATTCTGCATCTGGCGCACGGCAGTTCCACGACATGAGTTCCCCCAGCTCCAGCCCCCCCCCGCTGCTCGGCGCCGTCGTCGTCACCTACTTCCCCGACGTCGAGTTTGCCGATCGGCTAGCTGCCATCCTTCGCGAGATATCCACCTGCATCGTCGTGGACAACACCACCGAGCCGCTTGCTCGCGCCGACCTCGCCGCACTCTGCACCCGGCTAGGCTGCGAGCTGATCGCTCAGCCAGAAAACACTGGCCTCGCCGCCGCCCTGAATTCCGGGTTTGCACGGCATGCCGCCCGCGGCGCGCGCGAGGTTGTGGCCTTCGATCAGGATAGCACGCCGCTACCGGGCTTCGCTGCGGCTCTGCTCAATACCCGCCGCGCGATCAAGGGGCTCGGTGTAATCGGCGCCAACTGGCACGACCAAGGTCGCCCCGGCGCTTCAGCACGGCATCTCCGCCGCCACCTGTTTCCGCCCTTTTTCCGCCGCTCGGTGGCTCGCACGGATCTTTTCGATGTCACCTGCGTGATCACCTCCGGCACGTTGTTCGATGTGGCGCTATGGCGCGAGCTGGGCGGCTTCGACACCACGCTCTTTTTGGATCTCGTCGACACCGATTTCTGCCTGCGCGCCCGTGCTGCTGGCCGCACCGTCGGAGTGAGCACCACCGCACGGCTCGCGCACCGCCGGGGCGCCAAGCGGCCTGTGCGCCGCCTTGGCCGCACGTGGTGGCCGGCGTTTATGCCTCCGATCCGGCTACGCTACCTCGCCCGCAACCGCATCCACCTTTTGGCTCGCCACGGAGGGAGGGAGGCGCACTGGGCACTCTTTGAACTTTGCTTCGCCGCCAAGCTCAGCGTGGACATACTCTTACTTGAAAACGATAAGCTGGCCAAAATCGCCTCCAGTTTGCGCGGCACCTGGGACGGCTTGCTCGGCTCGACGGGAAAGTTCCACGAATAAGCGCTTGCGCCCGAAAAGGCTTTCTCCCCGCACGGGCACTCTACTAGCGTGCCCTCCAGGTCCGCATGAAGCTCTCCATTGTTATCCCTTGTTACAACGAATCGAAAACGATCCACACGATCGTCGATCGCGTCCGCTCCTCTCCGGTGGAGGACAAGGAGATCATCATTGTCGATGACTGCTCGCGCGACGGCACCCGCGACATCCTGCGCACGCAGATCGCACCGCTCGTCAGCAAAATCATCTACCACGAGGTCAATCAGGGCAAAGGCGCCGCCCTCCGCACCGGCTTTGCCGCGGCCACCGGCGATATCGTGATCATCCAGGATGCGGACCTCGAGTACGATCCCGACGAGTATCCGCGCCTCATCAAGCCCATCGTCGATGGCAAGGCCGACGTCGTCTTCGGCTCGCGTTTTCAGGGCGGCCAGCCCCATCGCGTCGTCTATTTCTGGCACATGGTCGGCAACAAGTTCCTCACGCTCCTCTCGAACATGGCGACCAACCTCAACCTCACCGACATGGAGACGTGCTACAAGGTCTTCAAACGCGAGGTCGTGCAGAAGATCGCCATCGAGGAAAACCGCTTCGGCTTCGAACCCGAGATCACTGCAAAGGTAGCCAAGCTCGACGTCGCGATCTACGAGGTCGGCATCAGCTACTACGGCCGCACCTACGCCGAGGGCAAAAAGATCGGCTGGCGCGACGGTTTCCGCGCACTCTGGGCGATCTTCAAGTATAACATCCTGCGCTGAGAGGCGCGCTCGCCAACCGGACAGGCTTCCGCAAGGCTGACTGGGCCGCATGGTCTCCCTGCTCGCCAGCCCGCTGCTGTTTTTCCTCATCGTCTACGGCATTGGCTGGCCGCTCGCCTCACGCTTGCGCCTGAGTCCGGCGGAGAAGCTCACCGCCGCCACTGGCCTTTCTCTCATCGCGGTGTTTCTGCTGGGGTGGCTCGTCTACGTCTTCGCACTGCCGCCGGCATGGTTTCTCGCTGCGCCGATCACCAGCGCGCTCGGGCTCCTCTTGGGCAGACGTGCCGCGCGCGAGACGCTGCGCTCCGCCGAGGCTCGCGAAATCCTCGCGGGACACGCGCTCGTCACCGCCGGCAGCCTCGTGGCCCTCTTCTCGATCGTCACCTACTCGGGCGGCGGGTGGAGCGCCGATTGGTTCGAGCATTGGGAGCGCACCTTGTTTTTTCTCCAGCATGGGCCGCTCGATCAGAGTTTCCTGGGGCTCTACTCCCTCCCTGCGAGGCCTCCACTCGTCAATGTCGCCACCGGCCCCCTGCTCTGGCTCACGCGGGTCGATTTCGCGCACTACCAGATTTTCACCACGCTCTGGAGCACGATGGTCTTCTTGCCGTGCGCGTTGCTGGTGGGGCGCTTCGGCGGGGGGCCGCGCGGTGCGGCGCTGCTCGCCCTAGCGCTGCTGCTGAGCCCACTCTATCTGCAAAACGCCGCCTTCGCTTGGACCAAGCTTCCCTCAGCGTTTTTCGTGCTCGGCGGCATCGCCTTTTTTCTTCGCGACCGCGCCGCCGCTGCCACCTGGGAGCACTCCGCGCTCACTGGCCTCTTCCTCTCAGCCGGGCTCGCCGCGCACTACTCCGCCGCGCCCTATCTCGTGTTGCTCGGGCCGCTGTGGCTTTGGCTCGCTTGGCGTCGGGCACTGCTCGGCATGGCGGCGGGCGCGCTCCTGCTGGCGCTGTGGCTCGGATGGTTTCTGCATGCCTACGGCATAGCGGGCACCTTCCTCTCCAACACCGCGGTCACAACCACGGCTCCATCCTCCGGCGAACAACTTGCCCGGGCGCTTCTCAATCTGCGCGACAGCCTCGTGCCGCATTTCCTTCGCGATTTCGATCGCGCCCTCATCGCCCACCCGAGTGCGGTAGGCCGGTTTCGCGACTACGCCTTCCAGCTCTATCAGCTTAATCTCTTTTTCGCCTTTGGCTCGCTCGCATGGGCGGCTTTGCTCGCCTCGCTCTTGCGGGCCTATCGCACCACAGCACCGGCCGTCCGCGCAACATGGCTCGGATTGTGCATCGCCATCGTGCTTCTCGGCATCGGTGCTCACGGAGGGAGAGATCTCTGGGGACTCACTCATATCTGCCTCCAACCCTTCGTGCTGCTCGGGCTGGCATTCCTCGTCGCTCGCGCGCCGTCACTGCCGCGCCCTTGGCGCATCGCGCTGGCCGTCGGTGCGGCAGTCGATCTGGTGTGCGGCATCGTCGTGCACTTTGTCGTGCAGCATCTCGCCGTGGGCTGGATCTTCCCCCTAGGTAAGTTAGCGGTGCTCAACTTTGCGGCAAAGTTGACGCACAAGCTTACCTTCGCCGGCGACCACGCTTCCGATCACGGGCTGGCACTCGCAGGTCTTGCGGCAGCCGTCTTCGCCTTGACCCTCTGGCGGGCGCTGCGCCCGGAGCGATCGGCCTAGCCGCCATGGCCTCCCTGCTGCTCGTCGCACTGCTGTTCTGGTTGGTCGCGCTGGGTCTCGCCTGGCCGCTCACCGCCCGCTGGTCGTTGGCACCGTCGGAAAAGCTCCTGGCTACCGTCGCCTGCTCGCTCATGGCCACGTACCTGATGGCCTTTGGCATCTACGCTGCCAGCCTGCCCGCGGAGACCCTGCGCCTGCTGCCGGCGATTGCCGGGCTCAACCTTATTCTCTTTCGCCGCCCACTCCTCGCACTCTTGGCGGAGCCGGCACCGCGCGAGGCGCTCGCCTGGCTGATTGTAGTGACTGCCGGCAGCCTCGCCTTTCTCGCGCTCATCCCGAGCTATTCGGGCGGCGGCTGGATCGGCGACTGGTTTGGCCACTGGCAGCGCACGCTATTCTTTCTCGAGCGTTGGCCGCGCGACACGCTCTTCAATGGCTTCGACCCGCTCGCCTCGCGACCGCCGTTGGCCAATCTCCTTACGGGCGCGTTTCTCGCCTGCACCCGCGCCGACTTCGCACACTACCAAGTTGTCACCACCGTCGCGAGCGCCGCCGTCTTTCTGCCGGCCGCGCTGCTCGTGCGGCGATTTTCCTCCGCGAGTCTCTCGGTGCGGCTGCTCGCCGCGCTGTTTCTGGCGAGTCCCCTTTTCCTGCAAAACGCCACCTTCGGATGGACCAAGCTTACCGCCGCATTCTTCACGCTCACGGCACTTTATTTTTTCCTTCGCGCGCAAGATCCTGCCCCACCCCGAGCGGCTCCAACGCTGTTTTCCGCGAGCTTGGCGGCAGCGCTGCTTGCGCACTACTCGGCGGGGCCGTTTGCCGTCTTGTTCGCCGTCGGCTGGTTTTGGCTGGGCTGGGCGCGGCGAGGCGAAACCGCATGGTGGCGCGGCACCGCCTCGGCTGCGCTCGTCGGCGCCGCGCTGCTGGCAACATGGTTCGGCTGGGCTTGCGCTGTCTACGGGCTCAAAGGCGCCCTGTTTGCCAATACCACCGCGACCGACTACGCTGGCACCTTCGCGGGACAGGCTCACACGTTTGCGCTCAATTTCCGCGATACCCTCGTGCCTCACTTTCTGCGCGAGGTCGATTTCGCGCCGTTCGCACAGCTCAGCGTATCCGGCCGGTGGCGCGATTGGTTTTTCTTTCTCTATCAGACCAACCTGCTCTTCGCGTTTGGCAGCTTGACCTGGCTTGCGCTGCTCTGCGCCGTGCCTTCGGCCTGGCGGGCCACGCCCTTCCGGCAGCGGCTTTTCTGGGCAGGCTTCGTCTCCGGCTCGATCATCCTCGGCGTGGCCGCACATAGCGGCCGCGACCCCTGGGGCCTCGTCCACATCTGCCTGCAACCGCTCGTGCTGCTCGGGCTGGTTTTTCTCGCCGCCCACTGGCCCAGTCTCGGCAGGCGCTGGCGCTCCGTGCTTGTCGCGGGGATCACACTCGACGTGCTGCTCGGCATCGTCCTGCACTTCGGCGTCCAGAGCAGTGTCATCGACCGTTGGCTCGCGCCCGCCGGCGGGCCGCTTGAGACGATATTCACTTATTCCGAATTCGCCCGGATGAATCTGCGCGCGAAGCTCCAAAACCACTGGGCATTCGTCTACGACGTGGCTCCTTTCGGCGCGGTGCTTCTTGGCCTCGGCCTCGCCGCGCTCGCCGCGACCATCCTCCTTCGCCCAGACTCGGTCCGCAAAACGGCGGCGGCCGTCGCCCTCGCCGCCGCCGGCCTCTGCGCGTGGACCGCATGGTGCGAGTTTCCCGCCTTCGCCTGGAACGACCTGCGCCTCGCACCAGCTTTCGCGCTCCGGCACGGCGCCGAGGTGTATCCGCAACTTGGTGACGGCCCCCTCTCCACGTGGATATACGGGCCGGTGGGCTTGCTGCTCAACCTGCCCGCCACGTGGGCCAGCTCAGCCCTTGCCGCCGTGCAGTCCGCAGGCATGATCAACCTGCTCGTCGTCATCGCGCCGCTCGCGCTGGTGTTTTTCAGCGCCGCACCACTCCGTGCCCGAGGCACCGCCACCGCCGGGCTCGCTCTCGCGCTCGCGGTGCTGCTGCTGCCGCGCTCGACCCTGATGCTACAAGTGTCGGATCACGCCGCCGTCGCCTGTGGTTTGCTTTCCTCGTGGTATCTCTCGCGTGCCGCCGCCCCTGACACGGGCCGCCTCGTCGGCGCAGCCGCGCTGGCCACGCTGGCGATCTGGTCGAAGCAGCTCGCCGTCTTCGTCGTCGTCGGCCAGTTCGTCTATCTCTGGCTCGGAGGCGAGCGCGTAGTTGCCATGCGGTACGCAGCCGTCGTCGCTATCGCCAACGCCCTTGCGCTGGGCGCGGCGACGCTCGCGTTTGGCTGGGGCAACCTGTGGCTGAATCTCGTTTCGATCCCCGGCCGTCTGCCTTGGGCGGAAGACCCGCTCCATCGCCTCGGGCTGCACGCCGCGCTTCTCCTAGGCCAGTATGCGCTACCCTGGCTCGGGCTGGTGCTTCTGCGCCGCACGCGCCACTGGCCTGCACGGGACACCGAGACGGGGCGATTCCTGCGCTGCAGCCTATGTGTAAGCCTGGCGCTGCTCCCTATCGGGCTGGCCTCGCTGCTGAAGTACGGGGGCAACACCAATGTGCTTCACTCGTGGGGCCATCTCCTTCCCGCGTTGCTCGTGCTCGGACTCTCGCGCGACCTCCCCCGCCCAGCCTTCCCCGCGCTTGCGGCCCTCGCGCTCGCCCTGCAGCTCCCTCGCACCGCCGAATGGCGCTTTCTGCCCGCGCGGGAGAGCTACGATCGAGCCCAGCAGATCGTGGCGACACACCCGGGGACGACATGGTTTCCGACCCATCCGGTCATATCCTTCTACGCCGACGGTCGGCTATGGCACACGCACGATGGCATCGTCACGCGCGATCTCGCCGGCCTTGGCCTCAGGGAGGCGGATTTTCGCCGTCACCTCCCCACGGACCTGCGCGTGATCGTGCACCCACGTGGCATGGTCGCGCCTGTCGCGCTCCAACTGCTGCCCGAGTTTAACCAGGCTTTTACCGATGGGGTGTGGGTGCTGCATGCGCGGCCCGGCGAGATAGCGCCCACCCGCTAGAACGGCGTTGCGTGCCGGGCCTCTGCCCCGTTGTTTCTCGCCGTGTCTCAGCCGCTTGTCGCGATCGTCATACCGGTCTTCAACGAGGAGTCCGTGCTGCCTGAGCTGTTTGCACGGATATCGGCCGTCTTCGACGCCGAGCGCTCGTGCCAGTGGTGCGCCGTGCTCGTCGACGACGGTAGCCGAGACCGCTCCGCGGAGATGATCGCCGCGCAGGCCGCGCGCGACCCGCGGTGGGAGTTGGTCGAGCTGTCGCGCAACTTCGGCTTCCAGAGCGCGCTCGCCGCCGGCATGGTCCACGCGGGGCGCAAAGCAGAGGCCGTGGTGACAATGGATGCCGACCTGCAAGATCCGCCGGAGCTGATTCCCGAGCTGGTCGCAGCATGGCGCGGAGGTGCGGGTATCGTGCGCGCCGTCCGGCGCTCGCGGGCCGAGACAGGTCTGCGTCGCCTCGCGCTCGACGCCTTTCACGCGATTTTTCGCCGGCTCACCGACTTTCCCATCGAGCCCAATACCGGCACCTTCGGCCTACTCGGTCGGGAAGCGGTGGACGCGTTCAACAGCCTGCCGGAGCGGCATCGCTTTTTCCCCGGCCTGCGCGCGTGGGTGGGCTATCCCGCTGCTGATGTACTCTACGACCGCCAGGAACGGGCGGCGGGCCAGCCGCAGCAGACATTTCGCCGGCTTGTGCGATATGCACTCGACGGGCTCTTCAGCTTCTCGCATCTGCCGCTGCGCGTGCTCACGTTCTTCGGAGTCTTCGTGGCCCTCATGGGCTTTGCCATCGGCACGTTCTTCATCGTTCGCCGCATCCTCGGGGTCGAGACCGCGCAGCTCGGCTTCACCACGCTCGTCACCTTGCTCATTTTCCTCGGCGGTGTGCAGCTCATCGGGATCGGAGTCCTGGGCGAGTACTTGGGCCGCACCTACGACGAGGTGAAGCGCCGGCCGCTCTATCTGCTGAAGCCCCCGCGCCGTCGGCCGCCCTCCGCATGAGCCAGCCGGCCTCTGTCGCGCCAGAGACGTTGTGGCGGCGTTGGCGCATCCCTTTTCTCCTTTCGCTCGCGGCACTGCCCCTCCTGCTGGCAGGGGGGCGAGTGATGTTTGGCACGCTCATGGCCTACGATGATGAGGGCTATGTGCTGTGGACTCTCCGCAACTTCGCCGAACACGGTAAACTCTATCGCGAGGTCTACACGCAATACGGTCCCTTGCCCTACGCCGCGTACTCACTGCTCCACTCGGCAGGGATACCGATCGACCACTTCACCGGTCGCGCGATCACGCTGCTGCTGTGGCTGGGGACCGCCTTCATTCTCGCCGTGGCGGTGGGGCGTTGGACGCGCTCGCTCGGTTGGTCGCTACTCACGCTCACGCTGCTTTTTCTTCACCTCTGGCTGAGTGTGCGGGAGCCCACTCATCCCGGTAGCATCGTGGCTTGGTTCGTCGCCCTCGCCGGAGCAGGGGGCTTTTATCTCCTTACCAGGGGTCGAACGCTGGCGTGGGCAGCCCTGTCAGGCGCCTGCATCGCCGCGCTCCTGCTCACCAAAATCAACACCGGCGTCTTCGCGGGTCTCGCGTTTGTCGCGCTGGCGATCGCATACGGCGCGCATCCCGCCCTCCGTCGCTATGGGGGGTGGGGGCTCGTACTCGGGCTGATACCCCTCCCCTTCATTTTGATGCGCCCGAGGCTCGCGGTGCCTTGGGTGATGACGTTTTCGATCCTTTTCGCTCTCACCGCGCTTGGCCTTGCCCTCGCTGCTGTGCGGGGCGCACGCCAAGCGCCCACGGTGCGGTGCACGTGGCGAGAGATCGGGCGCGCGACCTTGGCTGCGCTGGGCGTGGCGGGCATGGTGCTGCTGCTGGTAATGCCGCGGGGCACTTCTATCGCCGAGCTGCTGGAAGGCACGTTGTTTGGCCCGCTTCGTCATCCGATGTTCTTCGAAGCGCCGATGCCTCGGGCGACACTCGTCGTCGCTTCCGCCGCCGCTTCGGCCCTCACTTTTCTGGCAGCAGGGTGGTGGAGCGCCTACCGGCGCGCCGCCGTCGACGGCGCGGTGGTCGTCGTCCGCCTTGTGTTATTGGCCACCATCATCATCGGTCCGCTCGTAACCACCGTCGTCGATCGGCACTACACCGCCTTCTGGTGGGTGATGCCATGGCTCTGGGCTTGGGTCTGGCCACTTGCAGGGGAAGCCCCGCCAGCCTCCGCCGCGCGCGCGTGGCTCGCCTTCCTCGCGTTGGGCCAGTGGCTGCACGCCTATCCGGTGCCCGGGACGCAGATGAGCTGGAGTTCGTTTCTGGTGACTCCGCTCGCCACGCTCGGGGCGTGGGAATCCATCAACTGGCTGAAGTCGCGCCTTCCAGGTGTATTGCGGAGCCGAGCACTGGCCCTCGTCGCGCGGGGTGCGCTGCTCGCCACCGCCGTGTCGGTGGCGCTGCCGCTGGTGCGCGAAGGAGCCCCCTACTCCCGCCATCGCCCACTCAGGCTCCCGGGGAGCGAGCTGATACGACTCCCCGACGCTGTCACCGCCCGTTCCCGCATCCTCACGCTCAACGCTGCCGCGCACGCTAGCACGCTGTTCTCGCTCCCCGGCATGTTTAATTTCAACCTCTGGAGCGGCCGGCCCACTCCCACCCTTGCCAATACCACCCAGTGGTTTCTCCTCCTGAGCCCACGGCAGCAGGAGGCCATCGCCGCGGCTCTGATGCGCGATCTCCGGGCCTGCGTGATCGTAGAGGTGGGACACGTCGATTTTCTGACTGCCCAGGGTCTCGGCCCCTCGGGCCCGCTTTACGAACTCATCGAGCGGGAGTATGTACCGGCCTTCAGCCTCGGCCCCTATGAGTTTCGCGTCCGTCGCGGCCGGCGCGTGGCCTCCTATTTCGTCGGAGAGATCCTCACCCCTCCTGTCGCACCCGGTGCCGCCATGCCCAGCGACGTGCTGCTGCGGCTGCCTCTCGTGCTTCCGCCGGGCGAAAGCATCGCACGCATCGAGCTCGCCGATGCGAAGAGGCCGGATGCACCGCCGCTCGTGCTTGATCGCGCGACTGCGCGGTTCGAGAGCGCACCCATCTCCGCGCAAGGCGACCTGCTCGCGCTCCCGCGCAACGCCAATCCTCCATTTACGCCCGAGGGCCCCACCCTGCTCTCAGTGTACTTCGACCGCAAGGGCACCACTTTTTCCGAATCCGGCACGCTCATTGTCCTGCGTCGCGCCGACGGCTCGGAGCTGGCTCTCGCCCGTCTCCGACCATGAGCGCGCCCCCCACTGCGGCCGAGCATCGGCGCGCCTCCCTTCTCCTTGCCGCCGCCACCCTCTCACTGATGGCAGGCGCGGCGCTGGCACTTTTTTCCACGTTCATGTTCTACGACGACGAGGGCTACATCCTCCTCTCGTTGCGCAATTTTGCCGAGCATGGTGGGCTTTACCGGGACGTTTACACGCAGTACGGCCCGCTGCCGTATGTCCTGCACTATGCCGCGTGGCTGGCCGGATATCCACTCACGCATGTCGGAGGGCGCTTTCTCACCTTGCTCTTTTGGGGCACCTCCGCGCTGCTCTGCGCCCAGCTCGTGTGGCGCTCCACGCGGCATCTCGCCCTAGCCCTCGCCACGCTCTGCGCGGCGGTGCTCTACCTATGGGTAATGGTCCGCGAGCCCAACCATCCTGGCGCGCTGGCCGCTGCGCTCCTTGCGCTCGCAGCCTACGGGGGCTTTCGCGCGCTGGAGAGTGGCCGCACTGCTGCGCTGGCGGCGATGGGCGGCGCCCTCGTGGCCGCGCTGCTGTTGACCAAGATCAACCTCGGTGTCTTCGCCGCCTGCTCCGTCGTGGCGCTCCTCGGGCTGTACGGCGCCGCCGAGCCCGTGCGCCGATTTTCGCCCTGGCTCTTCGTCGCGGCAGGCATGCTGCTGCCTTTGGCATTGATGCGCACCTTGATTGCGCAGCCGTGGGTGCAGACCTACGCAGCCACGTTTGCCGTCATGGCCGCGGGTCTCATGCTGGCGGGCGGAGAGGCGGCGCGGCAGCCTGGGGCCGCTCGCTTCGGTCGCCGTGAACTCGGGGCCGTCCTCCTTGGCGGAATCGCCGTCAGCGTGCCGGTAATCGGCGTGGTCGTCATGCGCGGCACGTCGCTTGCAGACATCTTGGAAGGGGTTCTGCTCGGGCCGCTGCGCCATCCGGCTGTCTTCAGCGTCGTCCTCTCCTGGCCCACTGGAGTCTTTGGCAGCATCGCGCTGGGCGGCGCAGCCGCACTCTGGGCGTACGCGCTGCGTCGGGGCTCACATCGTCCCGCAGTCGACCGTGCCGTGGCCGCGGGCCGGCTGCTGCTCGCTGGCGGGCTCCTCCTCGCCAGCCTGGAGATCTTTGGATTGGCGCAGCGGGGCTTTGTCTTCAACTGGTGCGGCCCATGGCTTTGGCTCTGTCTGTGGCCGTTGCCAGGAGAAAGCTCACGCAGCCAGCTCGCCGGGCGGACTTGGCTAGGCCTGCTGCTGCTCGGCCAGTGGCTCCACGCCTATCCTGTGCCCGGCAGTCAGGTAGGCTGGGGCTCCTTCCTCGCTTTGCCCTTGGTGGCCATGAGCGCGCCGAGCGCGGTCGCGTATCTCGCGGGATCGGTTCGCTCCCCACGGATGTTGAGTGTCGGGCGCAAGCTGGCCATCGCCGGACTGGTGGCCTTTTCGAGCATGATCGGCTTCATCGTCGCTCAACTCGGAAGCGTGTACTGGGGCTCCCGCCCCCTCGGGCTCCCTGGCGTGGAGCACATCCGCATCCCCGATGCCACGACCGCAGCCTATCGCATCTTGTCATTTAACGCCGCAGCCCACGCCGACGTGCTCTTCACGTTTCCCGGCATGTGCAGCTTCAATCTCTGGACCAGCCTCCCAACGCCCACCCTTGCCAATACCACTCACTGGTTCTCCCTTCTCGACGATACTCGGCAACGCAAGATCATCCAGGCGCTCGAAGCCCACCCTCGCGCCGCGCTGATCGTGCAGACCCAGCACCTCGCCTATCTCCGGGAAAAGGGCTTCGCGCCCAAAGGCCTCCTCTTCGACTATCTGGAGGCAAACTTCTCGCCGGTGTTTCGCATCGACGATTTCGAATTTCATCTCAAGCGGAGCCGCGCCGCCGCGCCATTCTTCACCGCTGAGCTTTTGCAACGCGCAGGGCAAGCCGCCGAACCCGGCGTCCCTGCCGCCGCACTTCGCATCCCGCTGGCACTGCCACCGGGCACCGTGATCGATCGCATCGAGATCGCGCGGATGGAGGATCGCGGCCTACCGCCCGGAAGTTTTGGCGGAGCGGGCACGCGCATGGAGCTGGCGCCCATCAACCTCGCGGGAACGCCACAAGGCAAGCCCGTCAACGCTCGTTTTCCTCTGCGCCTCCAGGAGCCCGCGCTGCTCTCGCTCTACTTCGACACACCTCCCGCCCCACTCTCCCTGCGCCATACGCTGTTGGTGCTGCGGGCGCCGGACGGCGCCGAGCTCGCGCTCGTGCGCCTGCGTCCATGATCAACGCCGTCGCGCCACAACCAGTACGCTCACGCCCCAGGGCCACCGTGAGCCCGAGCGGCCCATCCCCACAAACGCAGCCTTGAGCAGCCGATTCAGCCAGGCGGGCGGCAGGCGATCTTCCGTGCGCAGGTCTCCGCTCGCTCCCAGGTCGCGCCGCACGCTCCGCCACCGCCGCACGAGCCACACGACAGGGTACACGAGCACATTGGTATAGCGAGCGTCCACGATCTCCCAGTCACTCTCGGAAAAGAGCTCCCTCAGCCCACCTAGGCTATAGCGCCGGTAATGATGCAGCACCTCATCCCAATCGCTCCACAGCGCCATGCTCGCCGGCGCCGTCAACACAGCTACGCCACCCGGCCTCAGCACGCGATGAAAGCCCCGGATCATCGCCGAGTCGTCCTCCACATGCTCGATCACATCCATCGCCGTGATCGCATCGAAGCTCTCCGGCTTGAGCTGCCCGGCATGGATCGTGCCCTCTACGATTTCGCTGGGCGCAAAATGCCGGCGGAGGATTTCCAGGGATTCCGGGTGGTCGTCGAGGACCTGCACGCGGCAGCAGCCTTTGAGCTCACGGGCAAAGAATCCCGTGCCGGCACCGGCATCGAGCAGGCGGGCCTCCGCCCGCAGCACACCCAGGCGCTCCAGCCACCCCCGCACCAGCTCGCGTTTGCCCGCGTAGTACCAATGCTCGCGCTCCACGCGCTCGAGATTCGCGTACTCCTCTGCGTTCATCCGCCCGTGCGTTGGTGACCGAACATTTCACAAATTCTGCTGTTCGCGGCCCCGGGTGTCCATACTCCTCTAACGTGCAGGTCTTCACGCCCCCGAAATCGACAGCCCGCAGTTCCACGCGCTCGATCTGGCTTGGCGTGATTGCGCTGCTCCTGCTGCACGCGGTGCTCGCGCTGCAGGCCGTGTCGCAAAAATCCGTCACCGCCGACGAGATCCTCCACGTCACTGCAGGTCACGTCTACAACCGGCTGGGCGACTACCGCCTGCACCCGGAGAACGGCAACCTGCCGCAGCGCGTGGCAGGGCTGGGCGCCTCGCTCACCGGCGCGCGCCTGCCACCTCTCGAAGACAACGTACATTGGCGCAAATCGCAGGCCAGCATCGTCGGCTACCAATTTTTCTACGAGTCGGGCAACGATCACTGGCCCATGCTTATGACGGCGCGCGCGCTGATCCTCCTCTTCGGACTGGGCACGGGAGTGATCATATTTCTGTGGTCGCGAGCGCTATTTGGGACGGCAGCGGGCCTCCTGGCCCTGTCGCTATACGCTCTCTGCCCCAACTTCCTCGCGCACAATGCGCTCGCCACTTCCGATTCGGCGTCGGTTTTTTTCCTGCTCGCGGCTTGCGGCCTGTTTTGGCGTCACGTGCAGGCAGTCACCTTCGCCAGCGGCACCCTGAGTGCGCTCACGCTGGGACTTTGCTGCGTGGCCAAATACTCGTTTGTGCTGCTGGCGCCCGTCTTCGCGCTGTTCCTCCTATTACGCTGGCTGCTTTCGCCCCAGGAGGAGCGCTGGCCGCTGGCGCGGCGGCTTGCTTGCTCGTGCTTGGCGCACATCGCGACTGCAGCCCTCGCGATCTGGGCCTTCTACGGCTTTCGCTACACCGGCTTCGCTGCCGGGCTGCCGCCCGCGGATCATTACGTGGCGCCATGGAATGAGATCCTGCCGCACATCGGGGCGCATGCCCATCTCGTGGAGTTCTGCCGCTCGTGGCGGCTCCTCCCCGAAGCCTTTCTCCAAGGCTATGCCTGGGTGATCCTATCGACCAACGCTCGCGGAGCATTCCTCGCTGGCGAGTACAGCATCTTCGGCTGGCCGCAGTTCTTTCCGCTCGCATTTCTCTGGAAGACACCTCTCGCCGTGCTTGGCGCGTGCTTCATCGGGTTGCTGGCCCTCGTGCGGCGCTGGCGGAGCGCGCCCGTGCGCCTCAGCGGAGATCTCCGTGCCGTGGCGCCGCTGGGCGTCTTCGCTCTCGTCTGTTGGGCGATATGGATACCCAGTCACCTCAATATCGGCCACCGCCACATCCTGCCCTTCTACCCAGTGCTGTTCATCCTGCTCGGCGGCCTCGCCGCGCCCGGCGTGCTTTCCTCCCGCCTCAGCTGGGCTCTTCCGCTGCTTCTCGTCGGCGGGCAATCCCTGGCCACTGCACGCACGCATCCGCACTACCTCGCATTCTTCAACACTCTCGCCGGGGGCCCGGCCCACGGCTACCGTCTTTTGGTCGATAGTTCCCTCGATTGGGGCCAGGACCTGCCCGGCCTCGCCCGCCATCTCCGCGAGCGGCAGGGAGCCGCCGCAGAGGAACCGGTCTTCCTCGCCTATTTCGGCTCGGGCGAACCCGATTATTACGGCATCCGCGCGCAGCGCCTGCCTTTCCTTAATGGCTTCCGCTCGCCTCCGCGTTGGTACCGCCCAGGCCCCGGCCTTTATGCCATTAGCGCCACCCTGCTTCAGCAGGTCTACAGCAACGTCGCGCGGCCCTGGACTCCGCAGATCGAGGCGGAATACCAGGGGCTGCGCGAATCCGCCCCCCTCTTCGATCGCTACTTCACCGACCCTTCCTCCCGGCCCGAACTTGAGCAACAGGTGCCTCGCGAGCAGTGGCAGCGCGCGTGGACTCGCTACGACGAGCTCCGCTTCGCACGCCTGTGCTACCTGCTTCGCGCCCGCGAGCCGCACGCGACCATCGGCCACTCTATACTCCTCTATCATGTTTCCGCCGACGAGGCGCGGTTGGCTTTCGATAGCTCCTACGCGGAGTGGCTGATGGCCATAGAGCGTCTCGACCGCTCCCGCTAGGATCTTCAAGGCATCGCGCCATCCGCCGGCGGATCGATCGAGACGACCCGGCTGACTCGCGTGAGCGTCGCATCCAGCCGCCGCACCGCTACCTCTTCCAAACGACAGCGCTCCGGCAATGCATCGGTGGTGTCCACCACCCAGCCGCCATCGGCTCCGCGCGTGAGCACGCGCTGCATCACGAAGACAGATTGGAAGCTGTGGCGCTCCATGTGCCAGCGAAGGTCGTCGAGGCGCAGCCGCACCCGGTCGATGGAGGCGGCGGGCACACCCTCCGCGAGCCAGCAAATGGGGCTGCGATTGGTGAGGACGAGCCCTGGCTCCGGCCAAAACTGCGCCAGCACCTGGCGCTCCCACACGAAGTTTCTCCAAAGGAAGTTCTTGGCGGTGTAGCGATCCGCCGCCGCAGCGGGCACCGTGAGTACGGCCCACGCCGCGGCAATCGCCAGCCCCGGTGGACGCCAGCCGCCGTACCATCGCTTCGATCCTGCTGCCAGCTGTCGCCAGCCCGCCACCGCGAGCACTGCCAGGAGGAGTTGCTGCGGCAGCGAAAGGCGGGCCACGACGGGGTCGTCGAGTTCACCCCAGTAGTAACACATGAGCATCGCAAACGACGCCATCACGCCGACTCCGATCAACACGAGCGCGGCCCCTTCGGCATTGGCCATGCGCGTACGCCGCAGTGCGAGCGCACCCAGGAGCGCCAGCCCGCCGGCAAGGCCCGCCACACTCAGGAAAAGCGAGTTGGAGAGCCACGGATCCACCGCGAAAAAGTACTTCGCGGCATGCGCCAGATTGTTGGGCGCGTAGCTCAGGCTGAAACGATGCGTCTGCTCCTCCCTCAGCTCCCAGAGCGCCGGGGTATTGGAGAGGACATTGTTGTGCCACGCATAGAGCACGAGCGAGAGCGGCAGCAGCGCCCAGAGCGACGAGACCTCCCATTGCCGGCGCCGCCAGCAGGAAAGCGCCCATGCACCCGCCGCCGCCGCCACGTACAGCACGGATTCATATCGGCAGTAGGCCAGCAGTATCGCTAGCATGATCATCGCCAGCGTCCGCGCTTCCGTCGCTTGGTCGAGATACCGCACGATGGCCACCCAGAGCGCCGCTAGCATGGTGAGGTTGAGCAGGTCCATCCCCGCGCTTGTCGCGGTGATACCGAGCAGCGGCAGCGTGGCCAGCAGCGCCACGGCACAGGCCCCGCCGCCCAGGCCTCCGCCGTAGCGACGACCGAGCCACCACACGAGGGCCACGAGCAAGAGCGTGCCCGCAGCATTGATGAAAAAGGCGTTGCTTGTGCGGTAGCCGGTGACGTCGTGCGCGACGGCGACAAGAAAGGGAAACAGCGGCGGTCGTTTATCGAGGTACGCCCTGAGCACGGTGAAAACGCCGTCGATGCGATGCGCTCGGATCGTGGTGGCGAGCTCCCGCTCCGCGTGCAACGTCATCGCGGTCGAGCTTTGCACCGGCTCGTCGAAGAGTATCTTGTAGCCTGGCGCGTCCATGCGCAGGAGCCACAGCGCGACAAACGCGATCAGCAGCGCGTGACGCCACCCGGGCCACACGCGCGCCGCCAAGCTTCGCCAGCCACCCTCCTCGGCCACCGTGCGAGCTGTCGCCAGGCCCATCATGCCCACCAGCGCAAACATCCACCAATAACCCCAGTGCCGCACCAGCTCCTCGCACGTCGCCGCACTGAAACGCACAAACCCGGCGTAGACGGCGACCAGTCCCGCCGCGCCGACGAGGGCGAGGCTCTTGATACGCGCCACAGCGCGGGGCTCGGAGGGCAGCAGCCTCAGGCGCAGATGTCGCATCGCAGCTGAGGCTTCACGGGAGCCGCTTGATCCACTCGCTGACGAAAGCTTTCTCGCGCACATCGCGCGCGGTCGCAGCGGCGGGATCGGTGTCGAGTATGGGCGCCGCCTCGATACGCTCACCCGGCGAGAGCTGGATCGCTTTTACGCGGCTGAGGCGGCTCAGCAGCTCGGTCGTGAAGGTGCGCTCAGCCACCGTCTCGAGCTCGTAGGCCGGGCCGAGATCGTCATCGGGCTTGATGCGCAGTGCCCCCGTAGCCTGGTCGATATCGAAACGCTGGAAAACGAAGATGCCGCTGAACATGCGATTGCGCAGATTGAAGGCGAAAATTTCCGGGCTCGTTTTCGCCCGCACCACCGGGGTGGCCGAGACGCGGTGCGTGATCCAGATGGTGGAGTCGTTATCGATCACCAGGTAGTCGCGCTCCGGCCGGGCGGCCATGAAAGCGCGGCGCCACTGCGTATCCTGGGCCGGATAGTAGAACTTCGTCGCGGCCTGGCGCGCGAGGCCCGGTATCCCCGAGGTGACGAGCGCCGCGAGGCCCAGTACAGCCAGCGCACCATAGGCACGCGCCGGCCGGGCCAGCCGACGGGCGGCCAGTAGCGCTGCAAAGATAAACAGTAGGTGCGTCGGCAGGCTCAACCGCCGGATGATGGGATCGTCGAACTTTCCCCAAAAATAACAGAGCAGCAGAACAAGGTGCAGCAGCAGGCCGCCGCAAAACAGCAGCGCCACTCTGGCCGCCGGCGGCAGGTCGCGCCAGCCGCGCACCCAACCCGCGAGCGAGGCTAGCGCCAGCACAAGACCGAGCATGCCCACTGCCGAGAGCAAGGGGGCATTGGGCTGCTCGACTCCGAGATTGAACCAGTACGCGAAGGCGTGCCCCAGGTTATCGGGTATGTTGAAGATCGAGAACACCTCCTGATGGCCGGGCTTGCTCGCCAGTTCCCACGAGCCGGGCCGGGCTTCGAAGACCCGCATGAGGAGCGGCACAGGCAGCAGTAGGAACGGCGCTAACAGCAACGGCCAGGGGCAGCGGATCGCCCGCTCCTCGCGCCAGACCAGTGCGATCAGCGCCACGACCGGCAGCAGAAAGAGCGGCGACTCGTAGCGTACCTGCGCGAGCAGCACCGCCGCGAAGACGAGCGCGACGAGCGAGCGCTCGTCGCGCTGCCGGTAGTGCCAGCCAGCGAGAAGAGCAGTCCCCACGATCAGCGTGACATTGAGCAGCTCGAAGCCACCGCCACGCGAATTCTGCCCCAGAAGCGGCAAGGCCGCCCAGCCCAAGGCAGCAAACAAGCCCGCTCGCCAGCCGCCAAGCGCCCGACCGGCGAGATAAGAGAGTCCGAGCAGGACAAAGGTGAGAACTCCGTTGAGTAGGAAGAGATTCTCCGGCCGATAACCAAGTATATCGTGCAGCGCCGACGCGAGAAACGGGAAGACGAGTGGGCGCTTGTCGACCATGCCGCCCATGAGTTCGAAGACGCCGTTGAGCTCGTGCGCCCGCTGCGGGACAAATACCTGGCGATCAAAGTGCATCGCCATGGAGGTGCCGAGCAGGTGTATCTCGTCCATGAGGATTTTGAACCCTGCCTCCTCATGCACGAGCAGCACCACCCCGAGTGCGGCGAGCGCGATCGCGGAGAGCGTGTCGGACCGCGCCCAATTCAGCGCGTCGCGCCACTGCGACGCCACTCGCGCCAATGCCCACGCAAATGCCACCACCGCGACCAACATCACCCAATAGCCCCCCTGGCGGAGCACATCGAGCGCTGCCTCTGCCGGCAGCACTTTCAACGCCACCACAGCCGCCGCCACGCCCACGCCTACCGTGGCCGCCAGCCGTTTCGCGTGCTCGTCAAACGTCATCGCAACTCTTTCGTCTGCGCTATTTGCCAGTCCAGCAACAGCAAAGGATGGTGAAAAGTGCGCGCCGCCTCGCGGCAGTCGCATACCAAGAAAAAGGCCGCAACCTCGGGAGGTTGCGGCCAGTAAAACGTGTCTACGTTACGCTATGCGATCAGGGAGCGTAGGTGACGGTGCGGGTGCCCGCCACGCCCGTGACCGAGATCGTGATACCCTGGGTGAAGTTTGTCGGGTAGGTCTCGTTGGCGACGGCGTTGATGTTCTTCACGTACTTGTCGGAACCGACGAGGTTCGTGAAGCCAACCGTCGTCACGCCGTTCTCGAGGAAGTACTGGTCGGAAGCGGCGGACAGCTGACGGGCGTTATTGATGACCGCCTTGTCCTGCGAGGACGTGCGGACCTTCTGGAACGCAGGGATAGCCATCGCGGCCAGGAGGCCGATGATGACGACAACGATCATGATTTCAACGAGCGTGAAACCCTTCTTGGAATTCTTGTTCATGTTGTGACAGGACCTAACTGATTATGGATGATGATAAACGCTCAAGAGCGAGCAGTGGTGCAATCCAATGGCAGAGGAGCTGGGGCTTCAACCGAAATATACCGTAAGGGGGTAAGTGGTAACTCTTAGGGTGTGTTCCTCAGGCCCGGCCTTGTTTTTTGGCGGCTTTGCGCGGGGCGACGGCCTTTTTTGCAACAGGTTTCTTGGCCTTGGGCGCGGCGGCAGGCTTGCGCTTGGCGGGCTTTTTCGCCGGAGCCGATGCGGCACCCGGGAGGCCGAGAAGCTTGGCGACATTGATCTCCGTGGAGTCGCGCCAGAGCCGCTCGAGCGCGTAACGCTCGCGGGTCTCGCGCAGAAAGAGATGCACCATGACGTCAAACGCATCGATCACGAGCCAGCCGCTCTCTTGGGCAGTCTCCTGGCCGACCAGGCGAGTGCCTTCGGCGTCAAAGGCTTTTTCCAGTTCCACGCGGAGGGCGCGGAGATGCGGATCGGATGTCGCGGTGGCGATCACCAGGTAGTCGGTGATCGAGGATTGCTCCGAGACATCGAGCACGGCGATCTCGCCCGCCTTCTTGTCGTCGAGCACGCGACAGCAGGTTTTCACCAGGTCGAGGGCGGCGGTCTTCTTTTTCATCGGGGATCTAGGTAGAGCGAATGTTCCTTGATGTAAACGATGGCCTTGTGTGGCACAAAATAGTCCAGCGACATATGGCGGCGGGTGCGCTCGCGCAGCTCCGTCGAGCTACAGGCGAGCAGATGCCCATCGCACCGATGCAGCCTGAGGCCCGGGATATCGGGCCGGGCCTTCACAGGGTACCCTGGACGCTCGAGAAAGATGAACTCCACGAGCTTGGCCAGCTCCTCGATGTCTCTCCACAAATGGAGCTTGGGAAGTTGGTCGCCGCCAATGACCCAGTAGAGATCGTCGTCGGGATAGAGTGAGCGAAAGTAGCGGGCGGAATCGATGGTGTAGCTCACGCCGCCGCGGCGTAGTTCGATATCGGATACCTCGAAACGCTTGTCCCAGCCCACCGCGGCTTGGAGCATGGCAAGCCGATCCGCCGACGTGGACTGCACATCGTTGGGCTTGAGCGGAGCCTGCGCGGCCGGCACGAGAATGAGCCGGTCGAGCTTGTGCTGCTCATAGGCATCCTGAGCCGCGAGCAGATGGCCGAAATGCACGGGATCGAAGCTCCCGCCGAGAAAACCGATTTTCACTGGGCGCACCGTGGGCGGGGCGCAAAGGGCGGGCAAGGCTCAACTTGTTGGTGCGCTCCTACGATGCAGGCCGACACGGGCGCGGGGAATGCCGCGCCCATGCACCCCATCGATCGCCGTCACCTTCGTCACACCATGGAAGCAAAAGCCATGAAGATGCGCGCTTTATACCGGAAAGCCGGTAGTCGGGGCGCTTTCACATTGACTCCATTTGCTCCCTGCTGGGCCAGAGCCGGCGCTCTCCCCCCGGCCCGCTAGCCTCACCCACCCACCCCCCCGTCCCCATGAGCACCCTGATTCGACAAGATGTCACCCTCGAAACCGCACCTTGGAGCGACCCCATCGTATGGTATGCCGTCGGCGTAAACACCATGATGCAGCGCGCCATCACCGACCCGGCGAGTTGGTGGTACTTTGCGGCGATCCACGGCCAGGATATCCAGCACTCCGATGGCAGCATGCCCGGCTGGCAAAACATCATCGCGCCCCCCACCGTCAAGTGGGGCACCTTCCTCACCAATCCGCCCAGCAGCTACCCCATCATGTGGGATCAGTGCCAGCACGGCACTTGGTACTTTCCCCCGTGGCACCGCGGCTACCTGATGGCTTTGGAAGCCCAGCTCCAAGCCGATATCACCGCCAATGGCGGCCCCAGCGGCTGGGCCCTCCCCTATTGGAATTACTGGAATAGCGCTGGGAATCTGCCGGTAGAATTCACCCAGCAGACCCTGCCCGCCACCATCGCCAGCGGCGCCGCCTTTCCCGCCGGGCTCGGCGGGCAGCCCAATCCCCTGTACGTGGCGATGCGTTACGGCTCGGTCGATCTCAGCTCGATCACGCCCGACTCGCTGAAGAGCGATGTCTACACTGGCGCAGCCGGCACCGGCTTCGGCGGCGGGAGCACGCCATTTTCCCACTTCGGCGGCCAGACCGGAGACTTGGAAAACGATCCTCACAACATCGTGCACGTCGATGTCGGCGGGCAGGAGCCGACCTCGCCCTACTACGGCGGCCTGATGGGCGACCCGGTTTACGCCTCGCTCGACCCGATCTTTTATCTCCACCACGCCATGATCGATGGCCTCTGGGCCTATTGGAATACAGAGACGCTCAACAACGTCGCCAACGCCAATCCCACCGACTCCAAGTGGCTCACCCCCACATTTCCAAATCACCCGGGCATGTTCCTTATGCCCTGGGTCCCGGCCGGCGCGGGCGTGACGTGGCAGTACGACCCCAGTAATGTCACCAGTCTTAGCTCCCTTAAAGTGACCCTTTCCAACGGCACCACTGTGCCCTATTCCTACACCTACGATTTTCTCGCCGACCCCGCGACGGCCAAGTTCCCCTTCAACCAAAACTGGCTGAGCCCCGCGGCCACCACCACGCGGCCGGCACTGCTCGAGCGGGAAAAGATCGTCACCCCCGCGCTGGTCGCCGCTCGCACTCCCCTCACCCAGGCCGAATTGCTGGGCGCCAGCCCCAGTTCCACCCCGGTGGGCAACAACGGAGCCTTCGTGCCGGTCAAGCTCGATACGGGCGCGCGGACCAAGGCCGTGGCCAGTCTCGCCCGCACCGAGGTTAGCACAGCCGCTGATCGTGTCATTCTCAAGCTCGAGAGCGTCACCGGCACGAGCGGCCTGTCTTCGCTCGACGTGTTTCTCCACGGGCCAGGTCAGGCTAAGCGCAAGGTCGGCACCGCCGGCCTCTTCGGGCTCCGGCAGGCGAGCGCAGTCGATGACCGCCACGGCGGAAACGGACTCTCCTTCAACTTCGATATCACGAGCCTCTTCAAGGAGCAGGACCTCGCCCGGGGCCTCGGCGGCGATCAACTCGGCGTCACCATCGAGCCCCGCCAGCCTATCGTCGGCGGCCAGACCATCCACGTAGGCCGCGTCAGCGTCCATCGCGTGTCGCGCTGAGCCCCGGCCCACCGCGCGCGCCGTCTGCCAGGGCGCCGCTGGTGGGCTGGCCTGCCGGCTATCCCGCGCCCACCCGCATGGCCCGTCTCATGCCGCCTCTTCAGACACACCATCGCATCGCCCTTGCCGCCGGCGGCCTCAGCCTCGTCGCTTGGGCCGCGCTCCTGGGGGGCCGAGGACCGGCGGAGTACTGCGCCGCCAGCCTGAGCGGCGCGGATACAGGCTGGCTCCAGGGCGCGGCGCTGGCTGAGGTGTCTACCCGCTGGCTCTTCATGCTCGTGGCGATGCTCTCGCCGCTGCTGATCGCGCCACTCTATTTTGTGTTCTCACGCAGCTTCGCCCGGCTGCGCCTCCGCCTGGCCGTGCTCTGTGCCCTCGGCTACGCAGCCGTGTGGGCCGCGGCGGCGAGCGTCCTTGCCCTCGGCGAGCTGCGGCTCGCGGCGGCCTTTCCCCAGTCGCCCTGGCCGGCCCTCGCGGTCGGCGCGGCGGCGCTACTCTGGCAGGCCTCTCCTTGGAAGCAGGCGTGCCTCAACCGCTGCCACCGCTACCGACCCTTGGCGGCCTTTGGCCTCGCAGCCCACCGCGATGCCTTGCGCTTGGGCCTCGAGCATGGCGTCTGGTGCCTGGGCTCCTGCTGGCTCAATATGCTCTGGCCAATGCTTCTGCCGGCAGGGCATCACGCCGCAATGCTGGCGGTGGCGCTCCTCATGGTCTGCGAGCGGCTCGATCCAGGCGCTCCCCCAACGTGGCGGCTGCGTGGCTGCCGTACAGCGATCAGCTACGCCACTTGGATCTGGCGTCGCTTGGCGGCCCGGCAGCCAGGCAACCCCCAGCCGTTGGCTCCGTAGTCGCCGCTAGGTCGGTGATTGCGACCCTGCATGTCCGCCCGCCAGCCTCAGGAGCGCAATCATGGTCACCAACGAACCCAACTTGGTATCTCCCCGGCTGGTTGGTGTCGTCGCCAGCCCGCTGGTATTGGCGGAGCCCGATGGCGTGGAGGCCTGGCTCGACTTGCACCCGCCCGCCGCCCGTCTGCTCGCCGCCGCGCTCGCGGCTGCGCCTGCCTCTCGCCGCGGAGTAGCGCTTCTGCGTTTTGAGGCGATCAGTGGCGCACGCAGTGCCAACCTCGCGGTGCATCTCGACTCACCCACTGGCAAGCCCCTCGCCGCCTCCTCCACTCGGAGCGCTGGCGTGCTCGGACTTTACGGCCTCGCATCCGCCAGCGAGACAGCCGGGATGGCGATTTCGCTGGATGTCAGCGAACTGCTCGCGGAACTCTGGCCCATACCCTCGGCCATTCCCGCCAGATTGCGCCTTCACGTGGCCCACACGCGGCCCCGCCCCACGACGCCACCCATCACGATCGGCAAGATCAGTCTGCTTCACGCCCTCGAGCCCTTCCGCTAGAATCGCGCCGCCACCACAGTGGCAAACGAGGTTTGACCTCCTGTGCTCGGGTGGATGCGTTTACTCCGCACGAGTTTCTCCCTCCCCGCCCGGGTGGTGAAATGGCAGACACACGGGACTTAAAATCCTTTGCCCGTAAGGGCGTGCGGGTTCGACTCCCGCCCCGGGCACCATGGCGGCACTCGGAGGCTCGTTTGTACGCGCCCACCGGAGCGCGGATCAGGGGCAGCGAGACACGTCCCTCGCGTCCCTGGTCCTCACTGCGTTTCTCAACTCGGCTAGAGCCAGTCCATCTGGAGCTTCACGTCGGATCGGGACCACGCTTGCGCAAACTCAGCCTCCACGAGGGCGGCGGCCTCCTCTTTCTTCTGCGCGCGGAGAGCCCGGGCAAGGCCGAAGAGCGACCAGCCGTTGCGGGGAAATTCCTGCAGATCGGTGCGAAACTCCTGCTCCGCCTCAGCGGGGCGGCCAGCCTCCAAAAGGGCGGCGGCCAGTGTCTGGCGGGTGGGATACCACCAGAATGAGGGCTCCATATATGGGAGGGTGCGCTCGGCGTCGACCGCTCGGCGGAGAGCGGCCACGCGTTGCTCGTGATCCCCGCCGGCCTGCGCCACGCTTGCGGCGGCGAGGTGCCGGGCAACGACCAGCGTACGCGAGGCGGGGAACCCGGGATTATCGACCGCCTTCACCGCCGCGGAGTTGGCCAGTTCCTCGAGCGCAGCGGCCTCGCGGGTGGCGGCAGCGGTGTCACGTTTCACCGCAAAGGCACGGGCGCGGGCATAGCGCCAGATCGCACGGTCGTAGGGCTGCTCCGCAGGCGGCTCGGGGAGCGCGAGCACCTCATCCCAACGGCCGAAGCGCAGAAGCGTAACGACAGGGAGCCAGGTGAAGCGGGGCTTCTCAAATACAGGCGTCCCGCAAAGGGGCGTGAGCGCATAGGAGGCGACTTGCTTGGCGGACTCGAGACCCAGTTCGGCCCGGCCTTGGAAGAGATAGGCGTACCACAGGAAGTGCAGGTTGTGCGGATAGTAGACTCCCGGGTAGAAGCCCTGCACTCGGCAGGAGGCGATATAGCGGCGGTCGGCCCGCGCGGCTTCTTCATTGGCGTCTACGGCGTCCTGATACTGGCCGACGCGGATATAGATGTGCGACGGCATGTGCACCAAGTGGCCGGCCGCCGGCGCAAAGCGGCGAAGGCGATCGGCGCTGGGCAGGGCACGGGCAGGCTCCGGGCCGGCCTCGAGAAGGTGGATATACAGATGATTCGCTCCCGGGTGCGCTGGCGCTCGAGCCATGACCTGCTCGATGCGGCGAATGGCCTCTGCGATCGCAGGCTTTGGCGTCTTATCCGCCTGCCAGTAGTCCCATGGCGTCGTATTCATCACCGCCTCGGCGGCAAAAGTGGCGGCGTCGTGATCGTCGGGATAAGCATCGGCCACGGCGCGCATGGCGCGCGCGAACGCGTCGTCCAACGCCGCCCGATCCTGCGTGGCCACGGGGGCGGCATAGCGCCGGGCGAGAGCATCGATATAGGCGCGCTCGCGGGGGCTCGCGTGAGCTTGGCGCGCGATTGCCGCCTGCAGGGCCGCCCAAGCGGGTCCGACGGCCTCGGGACCCATGGGCGCATTGACATGCGAGCCGTGGGCATAGGCCTCGCCCCAATGCGCCATCGCACACTGGGGGTCGAGGGCGGCGGCGGCGCGAAAGGATCGTATCGCCTCCTTGTGGTTGAAATTAAACAGCAGCATGAGCCCCTGCTCGAAGTAGCGCTGAGCCTCCACAGAGCGCGTGGAGATGGGGTGACGATGCTCGCCAAGGCCCTCGAAAAGCGGAGCGGGGAGATTTTTCGTACCTGCTGCGGAATCGGCTGCCGAGGCAAGGGACGGCACGCACGCAAGCGCAAGCAGACCAAGGCTAGCGGCGCATGATGCGCGAGCGACGCGCCCCAAACTAAAACGGACGTGAGACACAGAACGGGCAGGCATGGAGTGGTCGAGGGTTCGATTCATCGTGTGGTGGCTCGGCCCCGAAGCGCAGGAGCGTGATGCCCAGCGCTTCAGTGGAGACACTGTCTTTTTACAGCAAGACACCTGCATTGGGAATGGGCCAATCGGCTAGCGGTACAGTCAGGCTGCAGCCATAGCCACCCAACTCCGCTGAGCGCGGGCGAGGCGTCGGCACCCGGTGCCGCTGCTTCTGGAGGGAAGCCCTTGGATCTCGGACAAACAAAAAAAGCCGGGGATTGAAATCCCCGGCTTTGAAAGACTGCAGCGCTAGCGATGGAGCGGCTTACGGATTGGGGCCGTTGACGAGACCACCGTGGCTATTGTTGTAAGCGTCGAACCAATCCTTGGCCCAGATGCGGTAGCTGGTGGAGTAGCGGCTCTCGTTACGTAGGACGTACTCACCCCAGTAGAGGAAGAGGAAGGTGAGCGTCTTGTTACCGTTGAGGTAGGCGCCGTTCTGGTAGTTGTACTCCGAGGCGATGAGCTGCTTGGAGAGGAGCTGCGAGGCATTGGAGCCATTGTAGCTCATCGTCGTCGAGGCCGTCTTGAGCGAGATATTATCGTAGACCGAGAGGGCAAAGTCGCCGATCCGGCAGGTGTAAGTCTTCAGCGTGTTGGCGCTGATCTGGATGCCGTTGGTCTTGCACTGGATGGCCTTGTCGATGTTGTTCTTCCAGAAGCCGATGGTGTAGCCGTTGGCGCTCATCGTCTTGAGCGCGACGAAGTCGAGGCCAAAGCCCATCCGCGAGACACACACATTGTAGCTGCCTACCGTGATCGTGCGGCTGATCGGAGTCGTGGCCTTCAGTCCAGAGGAGGCGGTCGCCGTGACCGTGTAGGTACCGGGAGCGATATTGGAGAAGGAATAGTTGCCGCAGGCATCGGTGACATCGGTACCCAGCAGCTGGTTGGTGGAGCTGTAGAGCTTCACAGTGATGCCGCTGAGGCCAAACTCGTCGCAATCCTCGACGCCATCGAAATCAACGTCGAAGAATGTTTCGCCGCACACGGTCTTGCCCTGCACGACGCACACGGTGAAGCGGCTGGTCGCATTGGCGACGCCATAGGCATCGATCGCGGTGACGGAGATGGTGTAGGTGCCGGAGTTGCTCACAGTCATCACCGCATTGCCGGTAGCGACCTTCTGATTGAGATTCGTGGGGGTCACGGAGAGCGTCGTGCTGCCGAGCGAGGCGCGCAGCTGGGTGATCACGCCGCCCGGGGTGTTGCTGGTGCCCGTGAAGGTAAGGGGGATCTGTAGGGCCGGGCCTCCCGACACGCGAGTAAAGGTGGCGTTGGGCGCGGGCGTGTTGATGACGACGCTGGGCGGCACATTCGTCGCGGCACGGACCGTGAAGCGCACGGAGTCGGAAACATTGATACCAGCGCTGGTGCCGGTGGCGGAGAGGGTGTAGGTGCCCGCGCCGAGGCCAGTCAGCGTACCGGTGCTGGTCGCCGTGGCAGTCCCCAGGCCGGTGGTGGAGATTGCGGTGATGGTCGTCGTACCGACGGACGCGGTGACCGAGTCTACCACAAAGCCATTATTGGAGGTGGTGACGAAGCGGAAGGGGACATTCACCGTGGTCTGGCCCGTCGGGATATCGAAAACTTGGCCCTCCGTCGGGTTGGTGATGTCGATCGCGGGCGTGGGAGCGATGACCGTCACCGTAAAGTTGGAGGTCGCGGTCGCCGTGCCGACGTCGTCGGTGGTGGTGACCTCGAGGGTGTGCGTACCGGCGGTGGTGTAGGGGAGATTGATCGAGCCCGTCGCGGTCGCGGTGCCGATGCCGCTCGGAGTGAAGGTGACGCTCGCGCCGTCGACCTTGGCCATCAGCGTGCGAACCGCGCCGACATTGCTGCGCGCAGTGAAAGTGAAGGGGACGACGGTCGGAGCGCTGCCGACGCGGTAGGTGTACGTGGCGCCGACGGTGGGGGTATCGATCACGACGGTCGGCGGCGGGGCCAGCACGAGCACCTTGAAGGAGTTGGTGTCGGTCGCCGTGCCGCCTTGGTTGGTGGCGGAAGCGGTGATCGTGTGGATACCGTAGGAGTTGACCGTGAGCGTGCCGGAGGCCGTGACGCTCGTGGTGCCGAGGCCGGAGGCGCTGACAGCGACCGAGGTGCCGCTATCGAGGTCGGCAGCGACGCTCGTAATGGGCGTGGCCGTGATGCCGGTGGAAGACGCCGTAAAGGAAAGGGGAATCGAGGCCGGGAGCGAGGAGACCGTGATCTCGGCGCCATCGGCGGGACTGACGATACCGACCGTCGGCGGCGCGAGCACATCGGCGGCCGTGATGGTGGAGTCGATCGAGGCACCGACATTGACGAGGGAACCTTGCGCATTGGGCGGGAAGCCGACTGCCAGCACTTGATAGCCGTAGGAGCCGGGCTCGGCAGTGATCGGTACCGTTACCGTGATGCGGACGCTGCGCGTCTGGTTAGGGCCCGTATAGCTAAGAGTCGGGGTGCTCAGGGTGACGTAGCCGAGCGCCGTGGCATCGCTGACCGAGGTCGGCTTGGAATTGATGCTGAGCTGGATCGAGACCGTGACCGGGTTGTTGGAAGCGACGGACGAGGGTGACTTGATCTCGAGATCGTAAAAGCGGGTATAAGGAATCTGGCCACCCATCAGCGAGGTAGAGGGTGTATAGGAAACCACAGGCGTGCCACCCGTGAGCTGCGCTGAAGCCGATGGCGCGAGCGCCGCAGCAGCGAGGAGCATCGAGACGAATCCAACGAACCGCCGGACGAAGAAACTGGAGGACTGTGCGAGCGCTTTCATGATAGCTGGGGGGAAGACTGCGGCTGGTTTTAGATGAAACTACACATGAGCACTAGGGGTTCACCCCCAGTTGTCCACCCCAAAATCCGCGATTTTGGCTTTTTTTTCATCAATTTGCGAAAGTGGATAGGCCCGAACGCACCCGCTTTTGAACCTCATCCCCTCTAGTGCCGGCTCAGAGCAGATCGCAAATCGGGAGTCTAGGGTCATCACCCCAATTTGGGATTGACCGAGCGCGTTAAATCAGGAACATTTGTGACGTTACCCGATCTTGTCATGAACACGCCTGTACGCCGCCTCGCCCGGATCACCCGCTTTTTCCGTGATGCTCGTGGTGCGCGTGCGGTGGTTGCGCTCGGCGCGCTAGGAGTGTCGACGCACGTATCCGCGCAGGTGATATGGGATGGTGGCGCAGGGGCTTCGGATCCTCGTTGGTCGACGGCGATTAATTGGACTTCGGATACAGGCCCGAGCGATCCGACGTACAGCAACGTCGTGCGCTTCAACAGCGGCTCCGGCTCGTCGTATGCCAACGCTTCCAGCGGTCCGTGGTCGATCTTGGGGCTGCAGTTCCAAAGCGGCGCTGGGGTGTTTTTCGTTTCGAGCAATCTGGCCGGCAACCTCGTGGGCACCGGCGGGATTTCCCTCGGTACGAGCGGCATCTCGGTGGCGAGCAACAACGCAGCTTTCCAGACGGTAAATTCCGCGCTCACCCTCACCGGCGCCCAAGCTTGGGCGACGACGGGCACCGATGGTCTTATCGTGGGCAGCTCCACGGTGACCAATGCGGGCTACCTCATCACCACCAATGCGGCCAATGCGACGTCGATTCGCATCACCAGCGCACTCAGCGGCAGCGGCGGCCTCACGATCAACAACGGTGCCTCCGGCACCACGATGCTCTCCGGCGTCAACACTGGGTTCTCAGGCGCGACGACCCTCACCGCCGGCATCCTCGATATCCAGCACCGCAACGCGCTGGGCACGGGCACCTTCAATATCAACGGCGGCACCATCCAAAACGGCAGCGGCGCGGCGATCACCCTCGCAGGCAACAACACGCAAAGCTGGGGCGGAGACTTCGCGGTAGCTGGCGCTGGCGCGATCAATCTCGGCACGGGTGCAGTCACCCTCACCGGTAACCGCACCGTGACCGTGAGCGATGGCGCTGGCCACCTCACCGTGGGCGGGGTGATCGACGACGGAGCCAGTAGCTTCGCCCTCATCAAGTCCGGGGCCGGCACCCTCACCCTCGCCGGTGCCAATACCTTTGGCGGCGGCGCGGCCGGCATGAATCTCACCGCCGGCACGCTCAATATCAACAACGCCTCGGCCCTCGGCCAGGGCACTTTCACGATCGGCGGCGGCACGATCGACAACACCTCCGGCGCAGCGATCGTCAACGCGAACAACAACGCGATGACGTGGGGCGGAAACTTCACGTTTACCGGCACCAACAACCTGAATCTCGGCACCGGCGCAGTCACGCTCTCCGCCAATCGCACCATCACCGTCTCCGCCGGCACCCTCACCGTCGGCGGCATCATCGACGATGGCGCGAGCAGCTTCGCTCTCATCAAGAGCGGCAACGGTGCTCTCACCCTCTCGGGAGCGAATACCTTCGGCAGCGGCGCGGCAGGCGTGACCCTCAATGCAGGCACGCTCAATATCAACAACGCTTCCGCTCTCGGCTCCGGCAACTTCACCATCAACGGCGGCACGATCGACAACACCTCCGGCGCCAACGTCACGCTCTCGACCAACAATCCTCAGAGCTGGGCCGGAAACTTCACCTACGGCGGCACGGGCAACCTGAATCTCGGCACCGGCGCAGTCACGCTGACCGCCAATCGCACCATCACCACCAACGGCAACGGCATCCTCACCGTCGGCGGCATCATCGGCGATGGCGCGAGCAATTTCGCCCTTATCAAGGCCGGCGCCGGCACCCTCACCCTCTCGGGCGCAAACACCTTCGGCAGCGGCGCGGCGGGCGTGTCCCTCAATGCGGGTACGCTCAACATCAACAACGCCTCCGCCCTCGGTGCAGGCAACTTCACCATCGCTGGCGGCACGATCGACAACACCTCCGGCGCCGCCATCACCCTCTCGACCAACAATGCCCAGAACTGGAACAGCGACTTCACCTTCACCGGCACCAACAACCTGAATCTCGGTACCGGTGCCGTCACCTTCAACGCCAACCGGGCGGTGACGGTCACGTCCGGCGTGCTCACGGTGGGCGGCGCGATCGCCGACGGGAATTTCAGCCTCACCAAGAACGGCAACGGCACCCTCACCCTCTCCGGCGCCAACAGCCACAACAACGGCACGATCCTCAACGCCGGCACCCTCGCCATCAACAACGCCTCCGCGCTCGGCCAGGGCACCTTCACCATCAACGGCGGTACGATCGACAACACCTCCGGCGGAGCCATCACCAACAGTCAGAACAACGCCCAGAACTGGGCGTCAAATTTCACGTTTACGGGCAGCCAAAGCCTCAATCTCGGCACCGGCGCGATCAATCTCCAGGGCTCCAACCGCGCGGTGAATGTCGTGGCCAATACCCTCACCGTGGGCGGCGTCCTCAGCAACGGCAGCCTCACCAAGGATGGAGCCGGCACCCTCACCCTCGCCCCAAGCGCGTCCAGCACCTACACGGGCAACACCACCATCAACCGCGGCACGCTCTCCCTCGATTTCTCGGCGATGGGCAGCAGCGGAAACGTCACCTCCAACATCATCAACAACGGCTCCCGGCTGGTGCTCGCGGGTGGCACGCTCCAAGTGGTGGGCGATGGCAACACGACCGTCACCACCAACCAGAGCTTCAACAATACGACGATCGCCTCCGGCGCCTCCTCACTCACCCGCGTCGCCGGCTCCTCCAACGTCACCAACATCGTTCTCGGTAATCTCACGCGAGAGGCGGGCGGTACGCTGAATATCAACACGGGCACGACGGTGGGCGGCAACGTAGTCGTAGCCTCGGCCAGCAATACCACCACCAACGGCCTGCTGGGCTCCGGCCAGGCGTACGCCACCATCACCAATAACACCTGGGTCACCGTCAGCGGCAACAATCTCACCGCCCTCACGCTCACCAGCAATACCTTCACCAGCGGTACCAACGCCAACGTCACGATTAACCGCACGTTGACCGGCAATACGGTGAACAGCATCGCCTGGCGCCAGAATGCCAACCGGGCGATCACGATCTCGGGCAACCTCGTTGTGCAGAGCGGCGGCCTGATGTCGTCCAATGCCGTCTCCTCCACCTCGATCACGTTCACCGGTGGCAACATCGTCGCGGGTGGCTCGGGCGTTAGCCGCGAACTCGCCATCTTTACTTACCAGACCGGCGGCAACTTCATCATCAATTCCAACATCATCGATGGCGGCGCGGGCGGCGTGACGAGCCTTTCGAAATCAGGCGGCGGCAATCTAATCCTCGGCGGCACCAACACCTACACCGGCAACACCTACCTTAACGCGGGCAACCTCGTCATCGGTAGCAACACCGCTCTCGGTGCTTCCTCCAGCACTTTCGTCATCAACGGTGGCAACCTCAACGTAAACGCCACCCGCACCCTCTCCAACAACAACGCCCAGCAATGGAACGGGGATTTCACCTTTGTCGGCAGTAACAACCTCGATCTCGGCACCGGCGCCGTCACCCTGGGAGGCAATCGCACGGTCACCGTCACCGCCAACACGCTCACTGTGGGCGGCGCGATCGGCGATGGAGTCAATAGCTACAGCCTTACCAAGGCGGGTGGCGGCACCCTCACCCTCAACGGCACCAATACCTACGACGGCGGCACCATCGTGTCGGCCGGCAATCTGATCGTCGGCACCGGCGGCTCACTCGCTTCCACCGGCAATGTGACGGTCGATGGCGGCACGCTGACGCTCAACAACACCAACGACCAGACGATCGCCAATCTCGTAGGCACTGCCAGCGGCACGATCAGCCTCGCCAACGGCGTCGCCCTCACGGTCAACAACACCGGCAACAACACCTTTGCCGGCAATATCACCGGAGCCGGCAGCCTGGTGAAGAACAATACGGGCACGCTCACCCTGGGTAATGCGACGGCCAACTACTCCGGCGGCACCACGATCGCCAACGGCGCGCTATCCGTGGCGACCATGGCCAATTCCGGCGCAGCCAGCAATATCGGCACCGGCAATATCACCCTCGGCAGCGGCACCACCAGCGGTACGCTGGTTTACACCGGCCAAAACGCCTCCTCCAATCGCAATATCTCGCTGGGTGGCACCACCGGCGGCGGCGCCATCACCGCCAATGGCACCGGCGCACTCACCCTCTCCGGCACCATTACGGGCACGGCCGGCACCGCCCACACGCTCACGCTCAACGGCACCAACACTCAGGACAACACGATCAGCGGCGTGATCTCCGACGGCACCGGCGTGACCTCGGTCACCAAGTCCGACGTGGGCACCTGGATCTTCGGCGGCGCCAACAGCTACACCGGCACCACCACCGTCTCGGGCGGCAATCTCACCACCACGGGCACCGGCACCATCGGCGGCGCCACCTCGTCGCTCGCCATGAATGGCGGCACGCTCAACCTCACCGGAGCCGACCAGACCGTCGCCAACCTGACGGGCGCTTCCGGCACGATCTATCTCGGAAACGGCCAGGATTTCACGATCAACAACTCGGGCGCCAATACCTACTCCGGCGGCTTCGCCGGTCCCGGCAACATCGTCAAGTCCGGCGCGGGCAATCTCACGCTCTCCGGAGCCAGCACGCAAACGGGCAATATCACGATCTCCGGCGGCAATCTGATCGTCACCAGCAACACCAGCCTCGGCAACGCCACCACCGGCACGGTGACAGTCGGCACCGGCACCAGCCTCAGGCTGGATGGCGGCGTCGGCGATCTCACCACCGGCCGCGCCAATCTCACTCTCAATAGTGGTGCGAGCCTCGTGGCCGCAGCCGGCAGCACTGTCATCTACACGGGCGATATCACCCTTGGTGGCAATGCCACGATCACCAATCTCGGGACCTCGAACTACTTCAGCGTCGGCACCTCGACGGACTACGATCGCAGCACCTACCCCTCCGGCCCGCCGCCCGATCGCGATTTCATCAACCTCGGCGCGAACACTCTCACCTTCAACGGCACCGGCACCACCTACGTCAACAGCCGCATCACGGGCACCGGCAACGTCACGCTCAACCTGACGAATTCCACGGATATCGTCGGCTTCACGATGGGCATGAATACCTTCACCGGTATCCTCAACGTCGACCGCGGCACGCTCATCGCCGGCCCCGAAGTGGCCAACACCGTACCCAACGATCCGGCCAACCCGGGATTCTTCCAACTCTCCGGCGGGCTCGTGATCGGCAACAATGCGGGCGGCACTTCCGGCGGCGATAACAAGGCGGGCTACACCTACGACGCCTTCGTCAATACCCCGGCAGGCCAGGACGGCGCGTTCAACTTCAACATGCCCGTCACCCTGAATCGTGACGGCCGGTGGGATCTCGAGGCCAATCAGTCGATCGGCGCGATCACCTTCAACGGCGGCCGCATCGACATGGGCGCCAACGGACTCCTCCACCTCAACGGCGATGTCACCGTGAATGCCACGGCCGGCAACACTGCCTACATCACCGGAGGCAGCTCGGCCACCGGCCTGAGCCTCACCATCCACAAGTACGGCTCCACGGTCACGGACGTCATCCGCAATTTCACCGTGCAGGATAGCTCCGGCGTCATCGACGATCTCCGCATCGAGTCCCGCGTGACCAACGGCGGCATCGTAAAGCTCGGCAACGGCACGATGACGATGTCCAACAACGACAACAACTACGCGCTCTCCACCACGGTAAACGACGGTATCCTCAAGATCGAGGCGGGCGGCGCGCTCGGCGCCGGCGGCACCGAGGACAGCAAGACGACGGTAAATGCCGGCGGCACCCTCCAACTCGCTAATAACATCACCGTTCTGACCGAGAAGCTCTACCTCAATGGCACCAACCAGACGACCGGCGGCTTCGGTAGCAACGGCAACCTCAACAATCTCAACGGCAACAACACCTGGTCGGGCACGGTCGATTCCAACTACGGCAAGATCCAATCGGAAAGCGGCACCCTGCTCACGATCAACGGCACGCTCACGACGACCAACGACACGACGATCCGAGGCGCGGGCAATACCACGCTCAGCGGCGTGATCGGCGGCAGCGGCAATATCACCAAGCAGGACTCCGGTACGCTGGTGATTTCGGGCGCTGGCGTGAATACCTACTCCGGCACGACCAACGTCACTGGCGGCGTCCTCCATATTCAGAAAAACTCGGCGCTCGGCGTGGGCGGCGCCTCGAATGCCACCGCCACCACGATCGCTTCCGGCGCCTCGCTCTATGTCAGTGGCAGCCTCAACACGACCGACGAGCGCATCTACGCGAGCGGCACCGGCACCTCCGGCCAGGGCGCCATCCACAACTTCGCCAACGATAATACGCTCGGCGGCCAGATCATCCTCGGCTCCAACTCGGTCAGCAATCTTCTCACCGCCACCACCGGCACCACGCTCACCGTGCGCGGCGTCACCGGACTTAGCGGCATGACGAGTAACGCAACGTACAGCACGGCCGCCGAGAATCTCACCATCGGCAGCTCCACGCATCGCGGCACGATCTCGATCAATTCCACCGCAGGCAATGTCACAGGCTTTACCGGCTACGTTGGCAACACCCACATCACAAACGGCACCCTCTCCGTGGGCGGCGGCGGCGCGGCCAATCCCACCGTGCTGAAGACAGCCGAGCTTACCTCCGGAGCGGTCGGCCAGACCAGCGCTACCCTCACCATCGCCTCGGGCGGCACCGTCAGCGCCCTCTTCGACAATGGCGCGACGTCCAACTTCTATGGCACCATCGGCGCATCCAGCACGGGCACGCTCGCGCTGACTAGCGCCACGGGCACCTCCTCCGCGTTCCAGTTCCACACCTCCTTCAGCGCTCCCAATCTCACGCTCCAGATCGGCGGCCAGACCCAGGGCAGCAGCGATCTCAGCAACTACTTCCGCCTCGAGCTCGCCAATGTGGATATCACGGTGGGCACGATCCACATCACCGGCGACACGATCCTGGACTTCAATGGCGCAGCCGGCACCTTCCTCACTTCCACCAACTTGGTGATCGCGGCGGGTGTGAATATCCGGGTGGAGAACTGGATCAGCACGGCCAGCGTGCCCGCCAATTCCACGATCTGGCGCGTGCTCAATGGCACCAACGGCGTGCAGGGCAGCACTGGCAATCTCACCCTCGGCGGCGGCACTGTTTTCGGCAACGACCCGCTCAGCCAGATCACCTTCATCAATCACCCAAGTCAGTCGTACAACTACAATGGTCTCACCACCACGTGGGTGAATGGCACCCCGTACGGCTGGCATGCCAACGAAATCCGGCCCACCCCGGAGCCCTCGACCTACGGCGCGATCCTTCTCACGGGCTGCTTCGGCCTCATCGCCTGGCGGCGTTATCAGCGGCGCAAGTCGGCGGCGGGCAAAGCCGTCGCGCGCGAGTAGACGGAGCACCGCCGTCGAAGTGCCCTGCCAAAACCGGGGCGTGCCGCCGGCCTGCGTCGCATCGGAGCGATGCGCGAAGCCTCATCGATGCGCCAAGATTCCCCAGTCGTCATCCAGCTGCCGCGCCTCGGCTGGTGCCTGCTCGGCCTGGTCCTCCTGCTCCCTTGGGCCGCCGTGCTTTGGCTTTCCCGCCCCAGCGGCCCGCCCGCGCCGGCAGCCAGGCCCGCGCCCGCCGCGCCCTCTGCCGTGGGTACCACAGCCCAGCTCGGCAACGCCGGTCCATGGGGGCAGCTCGAGTATTCGCGCATCGTCGTCGAGCCGCCGGAAGATTTCGTGCCCAGTTTCTACACTCATCCGCAGCCGCTGCGGTGGGTGTTCAAGGATATGGCAGAGCCTCAGCTGGAGGAGCTTTGGCAGCGGGCGGCGCTCACCGACGAGCAGCGCCGCTCGCTGCGCGCCGCCCCGCGCCAGGCGCTGCCTGGCGGTGGAGTGCAGCTCGAGCCAGACAGCACGCTCATCCTGTCGCTGGCGCCCGAGGCCCGCGCCACGATCTACGGCGTGCTGGCCGCATGGACGGAAAACACCGTCCAGCACGACCCCTTTCGCTCCCGGCGCGATGCGGTGGACGATTGGTTCGAGTCGCACGCGCTGCCCGATGAGATCGTGGCCCTCACCCGCAGTCTCCTGTATCCGCGCAACGGCAACATGCTCTTCTCCGATCACGATGTCGTGCTGCCTCGGCTGGCCTCCGCTGCCCAGCGGGTCGTTTTCGTCAAAGCCCTCTCACGCAAATCCACGTTTCTCGTCAATCTCCGAGTCTCCCCCGGCGCCGACGTCGAGGCGCTGACCCGCTATTGGGGCCGCGGGCGCCGCAGCAAGGACGTAGGCCCCTTGCTGCGCTCCCTGGCCCAGCGACCCGGCGGAGGCAGCGTCGACATCGCGCATCTGCTCCCGCCATTTGCGCGCACGCTCCTGTACACCTACCCCGTCCCTTCGGAAAATCCCGTCCATCTCGCGCACGATTGCCACTGGACCTCGTTCAACTTCTACAACGAGCAGCCCGATGAGCGCCTCGCAGAAATGGCCTTTGTCGAGCGCGTTATCCAGAGCGACTATTATCAGGCGGCAGGGGAGCCCGCTTTTGGGGATGTCATCATCCTCGTCGACCAGCAAGGCAAGGGCGTGCACTCCTGCGTCTACTTGGCGGAAGACCTTGTGTTTACGAAAAACGGCTCGGCCTTCTCCGTACCCTGGCTGCTTGGCCGGCTGGAGACCGTAGTGTCGTTTTATTCGATCGGCGCGCCTCTGGAAGTGCGGCGCTATCGCCGCCGGGACTAGCGCGAAACCACAGGCCCCAGAAATTAGAGCCGCTCGGCCGCTCCGCACCGCCAATTAGGTAGTCTGCAAGGGCTTCTTCGCGCGCCATTATCTCCTCGCGGCCAGCCGCGGAGCGTTTATGACATAGACACCCCTCCACCCTACCCTGCAGGCGAGTCGACCCCGTCTCCCCTTCGGTCGGCGCTTGCTTCACCCCCCAAAATGAAGCTCCACAACACCCCCCTACGGGTGGCCGCTG
>CAYZPV010000042.1:0-58321 GCA_964480585.1 uncultured Opitutus sp.
AGACCGACGAAGCCCCCGCGCTCGCCACGTACTCCCTGCTCCCCATCGTGCAGGCCTTTACGAAGCATGCGGGCATCAACGTGGAGACGCGCGACATCTCCCTCGCTGGCCGCATCATCTCTCAGTTTACGGACAAGCTCCCGGAGTCCCAGCGCATCGGCGACCACCTCTCCGAGCTCGGCGCCCTCACGCTCAAGCCTGAGGCCAACATCATCAAGCTGCCCAATATCTCCGCCTCCGTCCCCCAGCTCAAGGAGGCCATCGCCGAGCTGCAGGCCAAGGGCTACGCGCTCCCCGATTACCCGGAAGTCGCCAAGACGGATGCCGAAAAGGACGCCAAAGCCCGCTACGACAAGGTGAAGGGCTCTGCCGTCAATCCCGTCCTCCGCGAGGGCAATTCCGACCGCCGCGCCCCCAAGGCCGTCAAGGACTACGCCCGCAAGCACCCGCACTCGATGGGCGCCTGGTCGGCCGATTCCAAGACCTCCGTCGCCACCATGGGCAAGGACGACTTCTTCTCCAATGAGAAGTCCGTCACCGTCTCCGCCCCCACGACCGTGAAGATCGAGTTCGTCGGCGCCGATGGCGCGGTCAAGGTCCTCAAGGACAAGACCACCCTCAAGGCCGGCGAGATTCTCGATGCCACGCGCATCAGCAAGGCTGCTCTCGTGTCCTTCCTCGAGGCCCAGGTCGCCAAGGCCAAGGCCGACGGCGTGCTCTTCTCGCTGCACCTCAAGGCCACGATGATGAAGGTCTCCGACCCCATCCTCTTCGGCATCGCCGTCCGCGTCTTCTTCAAGGATCTCTTCGCCAAGCACGGCGCGACGTTCGCCGAGCTCGGCGTCGATCTGAACAACGGCTTCGGCGACCTCGTCGAAAAGATCGAGAAGCTCCCCGCCGATAAAAAGGCCGCCATTGAGGCCGACATCAAGGCCGCCTACGCCGCCGGCCCCGGCATTGCCATGGTCAATAGCGACCAGGGCATCACCAATCTCCACGTCCCCAGCGATGTCATCGTCGATGCCTCCATGCCCGCGATGATCCGCGCCGGCGGCAAGATGTACGACGCCCAGGGCAAACTGAAGGACACCCTCGCAGTCATCCCCGATAGCTGCTACGCTGGCGTGTATCAGGCCGTGATCGACTTCTGCAAGCAGCACGGCGCACTCGATCCCAAGACGATGGGGTCCGTCCCCAATGTCGGCCTCATGGCGCAGGCCGCCGAGGAATACGGCTCGCACAACAAGACCTTCCAGCTCGCTGCCGCCGGCGCCGTCCGCGTCGTGGACGAGAGCGGCAAGACTCTCCTGGAGCACCAGGTCGGCGAAGGCGATATCTGGCGCGCCTGCCAGACCAAGGATGCCGCCGTGCAGGACTGGGTGAAGCTCGCTGTCAACCGCGCGCGCCTTAGCAACACGCCCGCCGTCTTCTGGCTCGATGAAAAGCGCGCCCACGACGCGCAGATCCTCGCCAAGGTAAAGACGTACCTTGCCCAGCACGACACCAAGGGTCTCGATATCCGCGTGCTCGCCCCCGCCGAGGCCTGCAAGTTCTCCCTCGAGCGCATCAAGGCCGGCCAGGATACGATCAGCGTCACGGGCAATGTACTCCGCGATTACCTCACCGATCTCTTCCCGATCCTCGAGGTCGGCACCAGCGCCAAGATGCTCTCCATCGTGCCGCTGATGAATGGCGGCGGCCTCTTCGAGACCGGCGCCGGCGGCAGCGCGCCCAAGCACGTCGAGCAGTTCGCGCAGGAGAATTACCTGCGCTGGGACAGCCTCGGCGAGTTCTTCGCCCTCGCGGCCAGCTTCGAGCACCTCAGCATCGTCGCCAAGCACGCCAAGGCCAAGGTCCTCGCCGACACGCTCGATCAGGCCAACGGCAAGTTCCTCGAGACCGACAAGTCCCCCGGCCGCAAACTCGGCACGATCGACAATCGCGGCTCGCATTTCTACCTCTGCCTCTATTGGGCCCAGGCCCTCGCCGCGCAGAGCGCCGATGCCGAGTTGAAGGCTATCTTCACGCCGGTCGCCGAGAAACTCACCGCCGCTGAAAAGCAGATCGTGAGCGAGCTCGTCGCCGTGCAAGGCAAGCCCGCCGACGTCGGCGGCTACTACCAGCCCGACGACAAGAAGGCCGACGCCGCCCTCCGCCCGAGCAAGACGCTCAACGATATCCTCGCCGCGATCTAAGCGGATCGGATCAGTCTACCCCTCTCAAAAAGGCGGACCAGCAATGGTCCGCCTTTTTTATTTCCGCCACCAGAAGCCCAGTGCCATACCATACCGTATCAAAATAAAGCTGCTGCCGTCCTGTCTTTGCGCCGAGTATACACCTAAAATCATGTAGGATTCCCTCAAAGATCCCGCACGTGCTCTCAACGCAAAACGTGTAAGGTGCATGGTATCTGTTCATTTCGCCTCTGCTGATCGCGATCAACCAAGCCAGCGCTCCCGCTCGGCTGCGGCGCACGCAAGTGCGACCTACTGCCCTGCCCGCTCCGCATCGAACGACAACGCCTCCACCCCCTTGGAAAAATGACACACCGGCGGCTGATCGCGCACCGTCACCCCCGCCGCCCGTAGCAGGTCCGAGCGTACGATCTGCACTTCCGCCCGCTGCAGCGGCCATGGCACATGATGCACCTCCACTCGGATGGTCGCTCCGTTCGGTCCTCGCGAGTACAGGCAATATCGCTCGGTCGCCCAGTGGTCGAAGCTTCCCGCCGCGGCTCGGTACGCGTCGCCTTTGGGCCGGTATCGCCCTCGGAAGGCCACGCCGCCGTCGCGCCTCCGGCTCTCGAGTGTCGTCCACCCTCCATCATACCCAAGTGCCATGTCCGCGTAGTGATAAGGCAGGCCATACAGCCGTCGCCCCGCCCCCACGAGTAGGCGCGACTGCGCCTCGAGGCTGAAAAACCACACGCCGGGCTTTCCATCCACCTCCACATAGGTGCGCACGTTCAGCTCCGGAAATGTCCCCAGGCCGAGCCACTCCGGCACGCCGCGCGGACGCACGCCCGCCATCCGGAAGGGTACCACACCCACCCATCCCGAGCCGTCGAATTCCTGGAGCCGCACGCCCTCGGGCAGCTTACTCTGCAGCTCGCGCGCCTCCGCGCGATAGTGGATAAACGCCAGTTCCAGCCACGATTGCCGCCACCGCCAGCCCGAAGCAGGCATCGGCCACGGACGATGATCGATGTGTTCCAAGGCGGGATGCATGGCGTGAATCGACGCAGATTGAGGGGCGATGGTTACCCTCCGCAAGCATCCCGCTTGCCACTACTTGGCGTGAGCTAGGTGAGAGAAAATCATCGGCGAATAGGCGAGCAAAGGGCCCCGCGCCGCCAAGTCTTTCCGGCCTGTATTCTCGCAACCATCAACTCTCCAGCGCTCAACGTATCGATCGTCCTCAGTGCGCGTGTTCGTGCCCGTGCTCGATCGTCATCACGAGGATGCCCAGCACTACAAAAAGCAGGCCGAGCAGGCCGGCCTCGTACTTCTCGAACGCCTTCACCCGGAATTTCTCGAAGCCGATCAACGCTAGAAACGTGAAAAGCGTCATGCCCGCGAGCGTCGCGACGGCCAGGATCGCGCTGAGCACCCAGAATCCTTTCCAGCCAAACTGCACGCCTGAGAGATAGACCGGCAGGAAGCCCTCGCAGGGCGAAAGCGTGAGCATCACGAAGAGGCCGCTGATTGCGGCCCATTCGCCGGAGTGTTTGGACGTCAGCTTCGTGCCCGCCATCTCCTCATCCCAGTGACTGTGCCCATGCTCGTGCCCGCAGCCCTCGCCCGCATGGTGCGAACTGCCCGGCGGATGATGGTGCACAATGCCCCGGCCCGTCATCTGCCGCCACAAATAGAAAAGCCCAAACGCGAGCAACAGCCCGCCCGAGAGATGCGGGAAGATTTCGCCGAAATGCTCGTCGAGCTCGAATCCGAAGTACGCGATCACCAAGCCTAGCAGGCTCGTTAGCACCACGTGGCCCATGCCGGCCAGCGAGGTTACCGCCAGGGTCTTCGTCCGGCTCCAGCTCCGCGCGCGCGCCACCAGCACGAAAGGCAGCCAGTGGGTCGGGATCGCCGCATGGAAAAACGCCACGGTAAATCCGGTGGCTGCGACGGTCGTTAGGACGGTATCTTGCATGAGCGTAAAGAGTGAGCCAGCCCGCGACCTCGCGCGCTGTCGACGTGAAAGCTATCAAAGTCGTCAAGGGGGGGCTTCCACCGACGGCAAAATCACGTTCTCTCGGTACCCAGGTGACAGCGGTCGCCAAAAGCGCTACAATCCGCCCATCGGTCAGCCTTGAAGCCCGAAGACACCTGCGCCCCAGCCACCCGCTCAGTTCGAGCCCCCGCCGGGCGTGATCGCGCTCCGCCGCGATCAGCCGAGCCTTTACCCCACGGGTCACCGCCCTTCCGCGTCGCCCCTCTGCGCATTTCTTGTCCAACTCTCCTCTATTTCCGGGCTAATTCGCCCATCTCCGTTGATTTTTCGGCACGATTTCAGCGCCTTCTTTCTCTCCGCTGTCGCGGGCTAATACCTTAGCTCGTCTCTCGACTTCCCTTCATTCGCTCCGCTTGCTTATGGCTCCAATGTCGTCTGCTCCCGATCTCGCCGCTGTCCGCGCCTACCTGCTCTCGCTGCAGGATGGCATTTGCGCCGCTCTCGAGGCCGAGGATGGCGGCGCACAGCGCTTTCGCACCGATGAATGGACGCGCGCCGAGGGCGGCGGCGGGCGCACCCGCATCCTCGCCGAGGGCGCCGTTCTCGAAAAGGGCGGCGTTGGCTTTTCCCACGTCCGTGGCACCAAGCTCCCTCCCTCCGCCACCGCCCACCGGCCTGAGCTGGCGGGCAAGCCGTGGGAAGCCTTGGGGGTCTCGCTGGTGCTGCACCCGCGCAATCCCTTCGTGCCCACGTCGCACATGAATGTGCGCTTCTTCATCGCCGGGCTTGAGACTGCTACACCGATTTGGTGGTTTGGCGGCGGCTTCGATCTCACGCCGTACTACGGCTTCGAGGAGGATGCCCGCCACTGGCATGTCACCGCCCGCGATGCCGTCGCCCCTTTTGGCGACACCCTCTACCCGCGCTTCAAGCAGGCCTGCGACGACTACTTTTTCCTGAAGCATCGCGGCGAGCCGCGAGGGATCGGGGGGCTCTTTTTCGATGATTTCTGCGAGCTTGGCTTTGAGCGTTCTTTCGCTCTCATGCGCGCCGTCGGAGATGCCTTCATTCCCGCTTACCGCCCGCTGGTCGCCCGCCGCAAGGCCGCCCCCTACGGCGAGCGTGAACGAAATTTTCAGCTCTACCGCCGCGGCCGCTACGTGGAGTTCAACCTCGTCTGGGATCGCGGCACCCACTTCGGCCTCCAGAGCGGCGGCCGCACCGAGTCGATCCTCATGTCCCTGCCGCCCCTCGTGCGCTGGGACTACGACTACCATCCCGAGCCCAATTCCGCCGAGGCCCGGCTCTACGACATCTTCCTGCAACCCCGCGATTGGGCCGCTACTCCACAATCGTGATTCGTAAATCCCAAATCGTAATTGGTTAAATGCTCAGCAGCCGTTCCCGCTTCCTCGCCGCCTGCGCCTGCGAAAAACTCGATCGCCCGCCCATCTGGGTGATGCGCCAGGCGGGCCGCTACCTGCCCGAGTATCGCGCGCTCAAGGCCCAGTCGTCCTTCCTCCAGATGGTGCGCACCCCTGAGGTCGCGATGGAGGTCACGCTCCAGCCCCTGCGACGCTTCGCCCTCGATGCGGCGATTCTCTTCTCCGATATCCTCGTGATTCCCGAGGCACTGGGTCAGGGCTACCACTTTCGCGACCAGGGCGGCATCGAAATGGAGTACCGCCTCGACACGCGCGCGCAGATCGACGCACTCGCCCCTGCCGACGCCGTGCCCGAGCGCCTGCGCTACGTTACCGACACGCTCGCCCTGCTGAAGAAGGAACTTGCTGGCACCAAGGCGCTCCTCGGCTTCGGTGGTTCTCCCTGGACGCTCGCCACCTACATGGTCGAGGGCGGCAGCTCCGATGAATTCGAGCGCATCAAGCTGCTGTTCTACACCGAGCGCGCGACGTTCGATGCCTTGTTGGAGAAGCTCACCGCCGCCATCATCGCGTACTTCAAGGCGCAGATCGCCGCCGGTGCCGATGCCATCCAGATCTTCGATTCGTGGGGCGGCATCGTGGCAGGGCCGGACTATGAAGCGGCCTCCCTGCGCTGGATCCGCCAGATCGTCGCCGCGCTGCCCGCCGACTTCCCCATCATCCTTTACGCCAAGGGCACCGCTCCCCACCTCACGGATCAGGCCTTCACCGGTGTGCGCGTTTTGAGCGTCGATTGGACCAATGATCTCGCGATCGTCCGCCGCACTCTTCCTGCCAACGTCGCCGTGCAGGGAAATCTCGACCCCGTGCTCATGAATACCACGCCCGAGATCGTGGCTCGCGAGGCCACGCGCCTCCTCGAGTCTATGCGCGGCACCGCCGGCCATATCTTCAATCTCGGCCACGGCATCACCCCTCGCGCCAAGGTCGAGTGCATGCAGACGCTGGTCGATACCGTCACCGGCTGGAAATAACTCGCTTCCCTCCGTGCCCCCTCCCGCTGCGCCCAAGGCCATTGCAATCCTCGGCGCCGGTCTCACCGGCCTCACCGCCGCCTACCGGCTTACGCAGCGAGGCCATCAGGTGCGGCTCTTCGAGGTCGCCGCTCGTGCCGGTGGCGTGATGCAGACTGAGCTTTCCGACGGCTGGCTCATCGAGCGGGGGCCCAATTCCCTTCTCGCCGGCGATCCGGAGCTCGATGCATTTCTTGCCGAACTAGGGTTGGCTGGCGAGCGCGTGGCCGCCAATCCCTCCGCCCGCAATCGCTACATCGTTCGCCGCGGTCAGCCCATCGCCGCCCCGCTCTCGCCTCCCGCCTTTCTGCGGTCTCCGCTCTTTTCGCTCGGCGCCAAGTTCAGTCTTTTCACCGAGCTGCTCGCGCGTCCGCGCGTGCGTCACGCCGATGTCAGCCTGGAGGAGTTCATCCGCGCTCACTTTGGTCGCGAGCTCGTCGACTACGCGCTTAATCCTTTCGTCGCCGGCGTGTACGCCGGTAATCCCGCCAAGCTCTCGGCCAAACTTTCGTTTCCCAAGCTCTGGGAGCTGGAGCGCACCCATGGCTCTATCCTCCGCGGCCAGATCGCCGCGGCCAAGGCAAAGTCTCCCGCGCAACGCGCGGCCAGCGGCATCATCTCTTTCCGTCGGGGTCTCCAGACGCTCCCCGATGCGCTCACCGCGCGACTCCCGGCGGGTGTCCTGTCGCTTCAGGCACGCATCGAGGCCCTCATCCCCGGCGAAAACAAACGCTGGAGCGTCGTCTGGCGCGACGCCGCGGGGGCCACCAATACCGAGACCTTCGATGCCGTCGTCGCCGCCCTGCCCGCCCCTGCCCTGGCGCTGCTCCGGCTCGGCCCGCTCGGCGAGCGCCCGCTGGCGTCGCTCGATGGCATCGAGCACCCGCCGGTCGCTTCGCTCTTCCTCGGCTATCGGCGCGCCGATGTCGCCCATCCGCTCGATGGCTTTGGCATGCTCGTGCCCGAGGTGGAGCAGCGCTCCATCCTCGGCGCCATCTTCTCTTCCACGCTCTTTCCCGGGCGCGCGCCGGAGGGGCACGTCGCCCTCACCGTCCTTGTTGGCGGCACCCGCCAGCCTGAGCTTGCCCGTCTGCCCGCCGACGAATTACTCGCCAAAATCCAGCCCGATCTCGCCAGCCTGCTCGGCGTAAAAAGCCCTCCCCTATTCCGCCGCCACGGCTTCTGGCCCAAAGCGATCCCGCAGTACACGCTCGGCTATCAGAGCCACCTCGACACGATGGCGACCGCCGAGCGCAACCACCCAGGCTTCTATCTTGGCGGCCAGGCGCGCGACGGCATCTCCATGCCCGCCTGCATCGCCGCCGGTGAAAAACTCGCCACCCGCGTCAGCTGACTCCGGCTTACTTGCCGCCTTCCAGCGCGTCGAGTGCCCCCCGCGACGCCGTTTCCAGCGCTACCGCCTCTGCCCAATCGGCGTCAAACTGAGCGCACGCCTCGTCTCGGCGGATCGGGCTCAGCCCGGCTGATTCGAAGGCCGCCGCCAGCGATAAACCCGCATTGCGGTAAAAGGGATGCAGCAGTGGAGCCAGCCTCGCCAGCTCCGCGCCGCGCCGCCGCAACTCGACGCCCACCACGACATTGCGCCTCGGCTCGAGGATCGCTCGCAGCGGCACGACCTGGTCCGTCTCGCCGGGTGCGAAGACAAACCGTGCCAGCGCCGCCAACTCCAGTCGTGACTCCGCCGCATCGAGGCCCGGCAGCGTGCGCACGCGCCGCAGTTGATGCCAGCCAGTCTGCCACCATAGCTCCCTCTCCGCCCGCGATTCGAAACGGCCTGGATAGATCTCCTCCAGCGCCCGCTCGCTTGGCTCACCCATCGACACCCGGGAGAGAAAGGCCGGCCACTCCCCCGCCCGCGTCGTTTCTGCCTGGAGCAGCGTGAAAAGCCAGATTGCCCCCAGTTCCAGCCCCTCGGCCGGCGCAGTGGCGGAGAGTACCTCAGCCAGCTCCGGGACTCCGCTGCGCTCGGAGCGATACTTGACTGCGTCGGCGTGGGCGGGATTTGCCCGCATCTCGCACCAGCCCGCCGCGCCGATCGCCAGCCACGCTGGCGCTGCCCTCTTCCCGCTCGCGCCATGCGCGGCCACGGCGCGCCGCACGATCAGGGCGCTTACCAGCGCTTCTCGCACGGTGCGCGGCGGCGGCTCCTCCCCGCGCACCCAGCGGATGCGCAGCGACACGATGCCGCCCGGCTCGGCTTCAACAAAGAAGGAAGGCGCTCCCCGCTCCTCGCCCAGCCGCACAAATACCGGCGACGCGAAAGCCTGCGGCAGCCCCAAGGGACTCTCCAGCAGCCGCCACGTCTCCTCGGCGAGCGCTGCCACCCCATGCGCCGCACTGGGATCGCGCGCCGCGATTTCGAAGCGCCCGGGCGCGCTCTGTACCAACGTGGGTATCGCCTCCGCCGCGTTTGCGCAAAGCCCCGGAGAGAGCAGCAGCGCTCCCACCAAGCAGGCGACGCGCACCGACCGCAGGCTCACGGCATCGTGAGCTTCACCGTCCTGCCGTCAATCGTCGCATTGGCGAGTTTGCCCCACGCCTGCTTGATGTCCTCCGGGATCGGATAGGCGTGCAGCACCTTCTCACGCACGAGACCCGATAGATACGGCACCCGGTTTACCGGGCACGAGCCGAGGTACATCGTCTGCGGCTCGAAGACGAAGACATCGCCCTGCTTTACAAGGCTTCCCTGCGCCTGCGCGATAAGCTTCGCGCCAAGGAGATCGACCGTGACGGGGAGGCCGACTTGCAGGAGCCCGTCGCGCACGCGCACGACCGGCGTGCCCGTCTTGTAATAGTCCGCCCCCTCCTTCGCCGCCTCACCCTCCTTCTTCTCCCCTTGAGCGGGTGCGGGGGCGATGAGGGAGTTGATCTCCTCTTCTGTCACGCTGATCGACTGGCCCTCGGTGAAGCTCTTGCGCTTGGCCAGCGCCTGGCGGGCCTTGGAGCCATCGCGCACGCCCTCAATATAGTAGACCACGCCCCGTTCGCGCTCCTTGGGCTCCTCCTTGGCGATCACCACCGGCCGGAAGACGAGCAGCAGCGCCCCGATGACCACGCCAAGCCCGAGGCTCAGGATGGCGCCGAAAATGACTTCGGCCCAGCTCGGGCCATTCGCTACGCGGTCTCGTCTGCTCATGGGAGGAGGTTATTTCTTGCCCGCGTCCGAAGACTTGGGGCTGGAGGAAGGTTTGCTTTCGCTGGAGGAGGACTTGGCTTCGCCGCCGCTCTTTTTCTTGTAGTCGGTGATATAAAAGCCGGAGCCCTTGAAAATCAGCCCCGCACCGCCGCCAACCAGGCGTTTGACGCCGGTTTTACCGCATTTCGGGCATTTCTTGAGCGGTTCGTCGCGCATCGACTGAAACTGCTCGAATTGATGTCCACACTTTGGGCAGGCATACTCGTAGGTAGGCATAGCTGAGTCGGCCGGACGGTATAGGGGTGGTTTCTCGCTTGGCGAGTGTGTAGTTCCACAGGGGCATTGTCGGGCAGCTTGCCCAGGCGGGGCTTTTCCCCCAAGCAAACACCTCCCATGGATCTTACGGCCGAGCTCCAGCGCCAAGTCGCCCGCGTCGAACGCGGGCTCGACCTTCATGTGCCGCGCGCCGATGTGCGCCCGGCGCGCCTGCACGGCGCGATGCGGTACAGCCTGGAGGCCGGAGGCAAGCGCCTGCGCCCGGTGCTCACGCTCGCGGTGGCCGACGCGCTCGGCGCAGCCGACGATGCAGCCCTTCCCGCAGCGGTTGCAGTCGAGTGCATCCACACCTACTCGCTGATCCACGACGATCTCCCGGCGATGGACAACGACGACTTCCGCCGCGGCCGGCCCACCGCGCACAAAGCCTTCGACGAGGCCACTGCGCTCCTCGCCGGCGACGCTCTCCTCACGCACGCCTTTGCGCTGCTGGCGACTGCCTACGCGGCGCAGCCCGCCCTCGCTCATGCGCTCGTGCGCGAGCTCGCGGATGCGGCTGGCAGCCGGCGTCTGATCGGCGGGCAAATGGAGGATCTGCTGGCAGAAAAGAAGGCAGATGCCACGGCCGACGAACTCGAATTCATCCATCTCAACAAGACCGCGGCGATGCTCGAGGCCGCGCTAGTCCTGGGTGGCCTCGTCGGCGGTGCGACCGCGCCTGCACTTGCTGCGTTGCGCCAGGCAGGCCGGCATCTAGGTTTGGCTTTTCAGATCGTCGACGACGTGCTCGATACCACCGCTGACAGCGCGACCCTCGGCAAGACTGCTGGAAAGGACGCGAAGGCGGGCAAGACCACCTACGTGAAGCTGCACGGCCTGGAAACGTCGCGACGGCTCGCGCAGGAGCATACCAGCCAGGCACTCTCGGCGCTGCGGAAACTGCCGGGAGATATCGCTTTCCTGCTCGCCTTGGCTGAGTCGATGGCTTCGCGCTCGAAGTAGGCACCGGCCCGCTCAGCGCTTCTGGAGCCACTGGCCGGACGAATCCTGGATCCAGACGCCGCGTTTGCTTGCGATGGCGATCTGCTGCGCGCGACGGCGGCCGATGGAGTCGGCATCTTCGCCAGTCTGACTAGCGAGAAACGCGTATGCGGCGCGGCGATCGGCATTCTCGTCGGCGATGACGCCCTGCTCTTGCGCGGTGGCGGTACCGCGGACTTCGACGAAGCCCCGATTGCTCTCTCCCACCACGCCACGTTCTTTCAGGCCGTCGATGGCAGGTTGCCGCTCGGCCATGCGCTGCTTCACCGCCGCGGCATCGTTGGCGGCCTGCGCCAGTGTGATGAAGCCGAGCGACACGGTGACAATCAGGAGACGAAGAAAGAGAAAAGGTTTCATGAGGAGTCGCGATGCGGGATTCACGGAATATTCAGCGTGGACGACTTCCTGTCCAAATCGCCGAAGAAATCATCGAGCGCCTTGTCGACCTTCACGTTCACATCGACGGTGATATGAATCGGCTTAACCTCGATGGGCTTGGTTTCAACGCTGACGCAACCGGCCAAAGCGGCGGCCGGGAGGAGCAGAAAAAGGCGGAGGCATTGCCGGTTCATCGGGTGGAGACGGTGATCAGTTTTAGACGCGTCCGCAAAATGAAAGATTCATCTATCGTGGCTTATTTCCGCCACCCATCTGCACTCGGGAATCGGTGCCGAAGCGGATGAGCTGATCGAGCGGCCCGCGTACATTGATCGTAAGATCCACCGGAGCGCGCAGGCTTGGATCGACGGGCCCACCAGCGAGATGCAAGACGGCGGTGCGCCCTTGGGCATCGCCGAGCGGCATGAAGGAAATCTCCAGTTTTTCCGCGCGTAACGGTATCTCGCCCGTCTCGATTTTTCCAATACCCGGATAATACTCCAGTACCGCCGGAGGCAGACTCGCCGAAATGAGGCCAGGCGTGGGGGCGAGGCGCACCTCGGCTGGCTCATTGGCGCGCAGCGCGAGATTGCCCGAGCCGATCTGGATGCCGGCCGGTGTGCGGTGGAGCGCCACCGAGCCATCGACGCGGCCGCGCGCGCTGGAGATGATCCGAGGGAGAAACTGCACCGCGTGCTCCACCTGCACGCCCACGACGCGAGCGATCACCGACATCTCGCGGCGTGCGGTGGAGAAGCCAAATGCCGCCAGCACGAGTTCCCCGCCGAAGACCTCCACCGAGGCCTCCTCAACGGAGACTTCCTGGCTCTTGAGCGAAAAGTCGACGTGGCCAAGCCCGAAAGGGATCGATTGAAATGTGCCGCCGCGCCAACGGAGCGATTGGCCCGGCGCTGAGCGCCGCTGCTGGATATCGGCGAGCTCGAGATCGAGTGCGATGCCCTCGATCCTCACCTTGCGGCCGGGATGATCGAGCACGCCGTCGCGTATGCCCACCCGCGCGCGGCCGTGCATCGCTCCGCGACGCCACGTGCCCTCGCCGGAAAATGTGACCGTGCCACTCGTCGTCGCGCCGCGAAACTCCTCGCCGATGTAGTCAAGCGAGGCCCAGGCCCAGTAAGCGAGATCCAGCGTCGACTCGCGCAAGCGCCAGTTGCCATCGCCTCGCTGGTCGACCTGCGCCTCGGCGCGCAGCTCAGTGCCTGGCCCGGAGAAAGCGACTTCAAACGCGCGTACTCCCGGCTGCGGCGTGCTCAGTTTGAGCGTCCACTGCAGCGGTGGCGCGCCGTCGATCTGATAAGTGAAAAACTCTCCGCGAAACTCGCCATCCAAGGGCGGGATTTGCCACACGCCGTGGGGCAGGCGCAACTCCATGCCTTGGGCGCCGCAGGCGAGCAGAGCCCAGCCCCAGGCAAAGAGGACGCGGCGCAGGGGCTGGAACATCCTGCTTAGAGTGCCAAAATGCCTCGAAGTTGCCAGCTTGCGCGGTGGGGCGCGCCTTGGCAGGCGCGCCCTCAGCCGGCGCCCCTTACTTCACGGGGACGGCAGGCAGCGACCAAATCTGCTCGGCATACTCGCGAATGGTGCGATCGCTGGAGAACTTGCCCATGCGCGCCGTATTCAGGATAGCCATACGGGCCCATTTTGCCTTGTCGCGGTAAGCGGCATCGACCTTGGCGTGAGCGTCGGAGTACGCGCGGAAATCCGCGAGACACATGTAGGGATCGCCGCCGTGCATGAGGCTGCCGTGGAGCGGGCCAAACGCGTGGTGTTCGCCGGGCGTGAAGTAGTCGCTTCCGAGCCAGTCGACGATGGCGCGCAGCTCCTCGTCGCGGTGGTAGAAATCCCAGGGATTGTAGCCGCGCGCGCGGAGCGCCTCGACCTCCTCCACAGTCATACCGAAGATGAAGATGTTGTCGTCGCCGACCTCCTCCTTGATTTCGACATTGGCGCCGTCGAGGGTGCCGATGGTGAGGGCGCCGTTGAGGGCGAGCTTCATATTGCCGGTGCCGGAGGCCTCCTTGCCGGCGGTGGAGATCTGCTCGGAGAGGTCGGCGGCCGGGATGATCTTTTCGGCCAGCGAGACGCGGTAGTTGGGGAGAAACGCGATCTTGAGCTTACCCTTGATACGCGCATCGGCGTTGATCTTGGCGCCGATGACATTGATGGCGCGGATGATGTTCTTCGCGAGGTCGTAGCCGGGAGCTGCCTTGGCGGCGAAGACGAATACACGCGGCACGATGTCCAGGCCGGGATTCTGCAGCAGACGGCGATAGAGCGCCATGATGTGCAGGAGATTCAGGTGCTGGCGCTTGTACTCATGGAGGCGCTTGATCTGCACGTCGAAGAGCGCATCGGGCGACACGGTGACGCCGCACTCGCTGAGGATCGTGGCGGCAAGGTCGACCTTGTTCTGGCGCTTGATGGCCATGAACTCCTGCTGGAACTTGGCGTCGTCGGCGTAGCGCTCGAGGCCGCGGAGAAGATCGAGATCGCGCGCCCAGCTCTCGGGGCTGCCGCCGAGCTTTTCTGTGATTAGGCCGGCGAGCCGCGGATTGCACTTGAGGAGCCAGCGGCGCGGGGTGATGCCGTTGGTCTTATTCTGGAATTTGCCGGGATAGAGCGCGTCGAACTCGGGGAACAGATCCTTCTTGAGCAGCGCGGTATGCAGAGCAGCGACACCATTGACGGCATGCGAACCGGCGACAGCGAGATTGGCCATGCGCACCATCTTGGAGCCGTTTTCCTCGATGAGGGAGCAAACGCGCTTCTTCTGGTCGTCTCCGGGCCACTCGCGCTCGACGAGCTGCATGAGGCGAGCGTTGATCTCGTAAATGATCTGGAGATGGCGTGGCAGCACGCGCTCGAAGAGCGGCACGCCCCACTTTTCCAGAGCCTCGGGCAGAAGCGTATGGTTGGTGTAGGCGAAAGTCTTTGTGACGATCTCCCAAGCGGTATTCCACGCGATGTCGTGCTCGTCGACGAGGATACGCATGAGCTCCACGACCGCGATGGCGGGATGCGTGTCGTTGAGCTGCACTGCGACCTTGGCGGAAAAGTTTTCCCACGAGTTGCTCGAGTGCCGGAAATGACGGCGGATGATATCGCGCAACGAGCAGGCGACAAAGAAGTACTGCTGGATGAGGCGGAGCTCCTTGCCGTTCTCTGTCTTGTCGTTGGGATAGAGGACCTTGGAGACCGTCTCGCCGACGGCCTTTTCGCGCACGGCCTCGACGTAGCCGCCGCTATTAAAGGCTGCGAGATCGAAGTCATCGGTGGCCTTGGAGGCCCAGAGGCGGAGGAGGTTTACCGTCTTGGTGCCGTAGCCGGCGGTGGGGATATCGTGGGGCACGCCGAGGATGGTCTTGGTGCCGACCCACTTGGGACGGTAGTTGCCGCGGTCGTCGAAGACATTCTCGACGTTGCCGTAGAGGCGCACCTCGGTGGTGTACTCAGGGCGGACGACCTCCCACGGATCGCCAAAGCGCATCCAGTTATCGGGGTGCTCGACCTGATGCCCGTCGACGAAGGCCTGCTTGAAAAGGCCGAACTCGTAATAGATGCCGTAGCCGAGAGCGGGATAGTCCTGCGTGGCAAGGGAATCGAGGAAACAGGCGGCAAGACGGCCGAGGCCGCCATTGCCGAGGCCCATGTCGACCTCGGCCTCTCGCACCATGTCGAAATCCAGACCCATGGAATCGAGCGCGGCCTTGGCCGTATCGTAGAGATCGGTCGCGAGCAGGTTGGTGCCGAAGAGGCGGCCCATGAGGTACTCGAGCGAGAAATAGTAGAGGCGGCGCGCATTGACCTGATTGTGCACGGCCTGCGTCGCGATCATGCGCTCATGGATCGTGTCGCGGACAGAGAGGACGGTCGCTACCCACCAATCGCGTGGAGTAGCGGAGGCGGTGTGGCGAGCCAGCGTGGAGACAAGGTGGCGCTGGATGAGCGAGCGCATCCGGTCGACCGGGGCATCTTTGGAGGGATCTTCGCGGTGGATGTGGGCCTCGATCGGAAAAGGGGCTGCGGTAGCAGGCGCGGCCGATTGCGGGATGGCGGTACGTTTGCGGGAGGCGGGAGCGCGTTTGTCGGCGGGCATGTGAATGGAAGGTAGTAAGATGTAAGAACGAAGTGTGCCAGAGCGAGTGCGGGTTTCGGCTTATTTCTGGAAGCGGCGGGCAAGTTCGCCATGGTTGAGCTCGATGTAGGTAGGTCTACCAGAAGGATTTGTGAGGGGCGATCGCGTGGCGAAGAGTTGGACCATGAGCGCCCGGATTTCAGGCTCATGCGTGAGCTCAGGGAGGCGCACCGCCTTGGCCACGGCGAGGCGGGCCAACTCATCGCGGGCGAGGTTGGTGTCGCGGTCGGGAATGGTGCCTTCTCGGAAGGCACCGAGCAGGTCGCGAAGAAAGGGCTCGGCATCGGCTGGCTCCATCCAGGCGGGAATGGCTTCGATGCGGAAGAAATTGCGCCCGAATTCGGCGATTTCGAAGCCATGGGCATTGAGAAATTTCAGCCGGTCGAGCAGGAGGGCCGAGGCGATGGGATCGAGCTCCAGGGGTACCGGCAACAGCAGGCGCTGGCTGGGCACCGAGCCGGCGGCAAACTGCTCTCGCAACCGCTCAAACCACACGCGCTCGTGCGCGGCGCGCCGATCAAGCAGCACCACGCCGGCGGAAGTCTCAAAGAGTGCGTAGTTGCCGTGCGCGAGGCCGACGAAGCGCCACGCCGGTGCTGTCGGAGCAGACGAGGCCGGGACTGCTACGGACTGAGCGGCGGGCTTTGCCGGAACCGCCGGCATACGGAGGCCGGAGACGGCGGGCGCGGAATGCGAAAGCCGCGAACTCGCAGCGGGCGCGGCCACCGCCGCAGCGGCAGTGAAGACGGGAGGTCGCGGCGCGCCCGGCGAAGGGTTATCGACGGACGCGGGCGCGACGCCCGCGACACTTTCGGGCGCGCGGGCTAAGGGCATAGGCGAGTCGACCGGCAGCTCCACCACGGGGGCACTCGTGCCGCCGAGCTCGCGGAGGCGACTGAGCACGGCGCGAATCACAAAGCCCCGCACCTGTGGCTCGCTGCGGAAGCGAACTTCGCGCTTGGCGGGGTGCACATTCACGTCGACTGCCGCGGGGTCGCACTCGAAGAAGACGAAGGCGAGCGGGTACTTTCCCTTGGGCAAGGACTCTTGGTAGCTCTCGATCAACGCGTAGTTGAGCGTCCGGCTATCAACCGGACGCGCGTTGACGAAGACGATCATTTCGTGCCGCGTCGAGCGCCCTACCCCAGGCCGACCGATGAGGCCGCTGAGGCGCAGGCCGGGCTCGACCACCTCGATGGGCACGAGGGACTCGGAGGTCTGCCGGCCGAAAATCTCCTGGATACGCTCCGCGAGCGTGGAGCACTCCGGCGAGCGGAAGACGACGCGCCCATCCTCGATGAGAGTGAAGGCCGTGCGCGGGCACGCGAGCGCGTAGAGCCGCACGCAATGCACGATGTGCGCAGCCTCGGTCTGATCGGTCTTAAGGAACTTCCGCCGTGCGGGGACGGAGTTGAAGAGGTGCGAGACCTCCATGCGCGTACCGACGGGCCGGCCACAGTCGCGCACGTGGACAAACTTGCCGCCATTGACGAGAATCTCTGTGCCCACATCGCTGCCCGCCTCGCGCGTCTGGAGCAGGAAGCGAGACACGCTGGCGATCGAAGGCAGCGCTTCGCCGCGGAAACCGTAGCTGGCGAGCTGATCGAGATCTGCCGCCTCGCTGATCTTGCTGGTCGCATGTCGCTCGAGGGCGAGGAGCGCATCATCGCGCGACATGCCATGGCCATTATCCTCGATGCGCATGAGCGACCGGCCGCCGTGGCGAAATTCCACCTCGATGCGCGTGGCTCCGGCATCCAGCGCATTTTCCACCAACTCCTTCACCACCGCAGCCGGGCGCTCGATCACCTCGCCAGCGGCGATCTGATTGGCGACCCGGTCGGGAAGGATGCGGACTTTGGCCATGCGCGGCGCAAGTAGGCCCGTTTCAGGCAGGACGCGTCAACACGCTGCTTTCGGGCTTTTCGCACCGCCACCGCGGCTTCACAGCGTGACGACGACCTTGCCCACCTGCTGATTGCTCTCGAGGTAGCGATAGGCCTCGGCGATGTCCTCGAAGGCAAAGGCCCGAGCGATGACGGGCCGGAGTTTTTCCGTGACCAGCCCATCGGAGACAAAGGCCCGGGCGGACGCTAGCGCCGCCGGATCCATCACGACATCGAACAAAGCATGCCCGCGGAGCGTGAGTGACTTACTGACGACCTCCCACTCGGGGAAGGGTGCGGGCTCGCGGCTCATTGCGCCGTACTGGAAAATGATGCCTCGCCGTGCGGTGGCGGCGGCGAGCGTGGCAAGATACGAGCCGCCGACCGGATCGAAGACAAGACGCGCGCCCGCGCCACCGGTGATCTCGCGCACGACGGCCACCAGATCCTCTTCGCCGGTGACGACGACATAAGCAGCGCCGCAGGCGAGAAGGCGGTCTTTCTTTGCGCGCTGCCGGGTGAGCGCGATCGGGACGGCACCGACCATCCTGGCCAGTTGAATCGCGGCAATGCCCACACTGCTGGAAGCAGCGCCGACCAGCACCACGTCGCCAGCCTGCATCTTGCCCACGAGCATGAGGGCGCCCGCCGCGGTGAGGTACTGCATCCAGATCGAGGCCGCCTCCGCCCAGGAAAACGAGGTGGGAAACGGGGCCAGGGATCGAGCAGGCACGAGCGCCCGCTCGGCGCAGACGCCGTATTGATTTTGCGAGAAGGCGGGAATGGTGCTGACGGCGTCGCCGACCCGTACCCCCGTCACCCCCTCGCCGATCGCCTCCACCAGGCCGGCCGCTTCGTAGCCGAGGCGCGCGGGGAGTCGCGGCGTATCGAGATACTGGCCGTAGCGGAACATCGCCTCGGCACGATTGAGCCCCAGTGCCTTGACCGTGAGCCTCACTTCACCGGGACCAGGCTCCGGGATATCGAGCTCATCGAACTGCAATACCTCGGGACCGCCAGTGCGATGAAATCGGACGACACGCGCCATGTCACTCCAGCTCAGAAGGAAAGCACCGGCCGGTCAAAAGCAATCGGGGCGAGCCCCGCCCTACTCTTTTCTATCCCTGCCTCCGCGGCGCAGCGAGCGCGGATCGATCAAGTTCACCAAAGCGGTCGCGGCGCGGAGCGGGCGCAGGATGGCATCGCCAATGACCAGCGGCTCAGAGCGAGCGTCGCGATTGCTGGGCAGACGGGCAAAGAACGGCATCAGCCCGAGCCCACCCACGACCACGAAAACGAAGAAGTATTGAAACACCGTCTCATCGATGGCGCGCGAATCCGCGCCGCCCTCCTTCAAGAAGAAGCCCCACAGCATGGGCGAGAGCCCGCCGGCGAAGGAGGTGACCGCGCCGTGAATGGCGACGGCGAGCGTGCGATCTTCGGCGGGGACCACGAACGGAAGATAATTCAGATTGGCGATCGCCCAGGTCGCAGCGCCGAGCCCGAGCGTGAAGTACGAAGCGTAGATCCCTGCGACGCCGCCCCACTCGCGCTCAAGGAACAGCCACCAGTAGATCGCGACGGCGGCGTAAAGCGCCAAGGCGACCTGAAAGAACGGCTTGGCCCCTGCCTTGTCGATCCAGCGGCGGATGAGCCATGCCGCGACGATGACGCCCGAGTAGCGGAGCACCTCGCCCAGCATGATCTGCGCAGTGGTGAAGCCAGCGCCTACCTTGAGGTAGTACGCGGCAAACGGCGGGATAGGCGTCGCGAGCACGGAGCAGGCCACCGCGAGGATCGCGTACGTGCGAAACCGCGAGGGCGCGAGCAGATGCCGCGGGGTATCGCGCAGCACGGTGCGCAGGCTGATGGAGGTCGGTCGCTCGGCATCGGGTAGTTTCTTGAGCGAAAAGTAACTGATCGTGGACCCGGCGAGGGCGATACCGTACTGCGCGAGAAGAGCCGGGTACACTGGGAGAAACGCGAACAGCGCCGCGCTGGCGAGCAGCGTAGCCACGCCCGCGATCGCGGAGAAAAACTGGTCGCTCGCGAAGTACCGGCCACGCGCCTTCTCGGGGAGGATGGCGTAGAACCAGGAATTACCCGAGGCCGCGCCGATGGAGCGAAAGACGCAGAAGAGAAACACGCTCCACACCAGCGCCTGAATCATCCACGGCTGCTCGGGCGCACCCGCGATGATCGCGATGGCCAGCAAGGCAGGCACGCCGAGAAAGAAGCTGCGAATGCGCCAGCCGCCGAGCATCAGCGCCTTGAAGCCATATCTCGGCAGGAGCGCCGTCGACACGATCTGGAGCGGAGTCAGAACGAAGACAAACGCGTACGCCAGGGCGACCTGAAACGGGGTGGCGCCCAACTCCTCGGCGAAGAGCACCATCGGCGTGCCGATGCCGATCTGCCAGGCAAGGGCGTTGAAGAAGCCGAAGACCAACCCGGCTCGGAAAGGCGCGAGCTCCGGGTCGGACTTGGCGGTCGGAAAGAGCATCGGGCGAAAGGCCGGAGGGCTGAAGCGGTGGTCGTGCGGACCGCCGAGATTTCAGCCCTTCAGCCCTTTGGTCTTTCAGCCTTTCCCCAGCAGTTTCTTCCAGCGGGCGAATTGTTTCGCGACCTGCTTGGGCCCGGGCATTCCGGTGCCAGTGCGCTTGGCGATGGCGCGCTGAAGGTCGAAGACCTCGGCCCAATCCTCCTTGAATGCGGCGTGCACCTGCTGCACATCGGCGGTGGAGAGCTGGTTGAGCTCGACATTGTTCTTCTCGGCAAGACGGACGACGGCCCCGACGGCGTGGTGGGCGTCGCGAAACGCCACGCCCTGGAGCACGAGGTAGTCGGCGAGATCGGTGGCGAGCAGCGCGGGGTCGCGGACGGCGGAGGCGCAACGCTCACGATTGACGACCATGCCGGCGAGCGTGCCGGCGAGCACATCGGCGCAGATGGCAGTCTGGTCGAAGCTGTCGAAGACGGGCGGCTTGTCTTCCTGGAGGTCGCGATTGTAGGTGAGCGGCAGGCCCTTGGCGAGCGTGAGGAGAGTGTGAAGATTACCGTGAAGGCGGGCGGATTTGCCGCGCAGGAGCTCGCAGGAATCGGGATTCTTTTTCTGCGGCATGAGCGAGGAGCCGGTGCAGAAGGCATCGGGCAGCTCCACAAACTTGAACTCGGCGCTCATCCAGAGAATGAGATCCTCCGCGATGCGGGAGATGTGGACGCCAAAGAGCGCGCAAGCCGAGGCAAACTCGATGAAAAGGTCGCGATCGGCGACGGTATCCATCGAGTTTTGCGTGACCTGCGGACGGCCCTTGGCATCCACGAAGCCGAGCGCCTTGGCGGTGAATTCGCGGTCGATGGGCAGCGTGGTGCCGGCGATGGCGCCGGAGCCAAGGGGGCACCAGTTGGCATGCGCCGCCACATCGGCAAAGCGCGCACGGTCGCGCTCGAGCATTTCGAGCCAGGCAAAAAGGTGATGCGTGAGGAAGACTGGCTGGGCGCGCTGGAGATGAGTGTAGCCGGGGATCAGCACGTCGCGATTGGCCTCGGCCACGGCGAGCAGCGCGCGCTCCGCGCCGAGTATCTTTGCGGCGAGGACGGCACAGGCATGCTTGAAGAAGAGCCGCATGTCGGTCGCGATCTGGTCATTGCGCGAGCGGGCGGTGTGGAGCTTGGCGGCGGCGGGCACGCGCTTGGTGAGCGCCTGCTCGATATTCATGTGCACATCCTCGAGCTTGGTCTCCCACGTAAACTTGCCCGCCTCGATCTCGGCGAGGATGGCATCGAGTCCCTTGTGGATCTCGTCGCGCTCCTTTTTCGTAATGAGGCCCACATGCGCGAGCATGGCCGAGTGGGCCTTGCTGCCGGCGATGTCGAACGGCGCGAGCCGCTTGTCGAACGAGACGGACTCGCTGAACTGCAGCATCAACTCGGCGGGGCCGGCGGAAAACCGCCCGCCCCAGGTTGCGTGGGAAGACTTTGCCATAGGTGGGAGGGCAAGCACACGCGCGAGCGCCCGTCCGCGCAACGCGAAATAAATGTCGCCCTTTCGAGCGCCAGGCGGTCTATCAGCGACCTAGCCCGCAGCATGCACCCATACCTTCGACTCATCGCCCTGCTTGCGCTCGCCCTGGCGAGCGGGGCCGGACGCGCGGCTGAGCCGGCGGAAGCGACGCCGGGGGGCTACGACTCCGTGGAAGTGGCGGCGGCAAAGACCTCGATCTATCTCGGTTACGTTTCGATGAAGATGCCCGTCTTTGCCCGCAAAGGGGATGCTTTCGAATCGAGCTACGTGGCCAGGGTGGTGCCCTTCGTTTTCTACAACGAAAAGGGGACGCTATCCGTGACGTTTACCGAGGCGATGCTGCGGCAACTGGAGCGCGGCGAGGCGGTGGACTTCAAGGGCCTGGCGATACGCGAGGATGGTGCAGAGCGTCCCGTGTCCGGCAGGGCCACACCCGCAGGCGTGGGTGCGCGGGAGGGAAAAATCAAAGTCCGCGTGGCTTACTCGAAGAAGATAGAGCTCATCTTCAATACCACGTACCACTTCCCGAAAGCGCCCGCCAAGCCGGCGGCTGGCGAGGGGTGAAAAATCTCATCCTTTCTGCGTCTTCTCTCATAGGCAGGGCGCGTGTGGTGTGCTAACGTCTGCGGCATGTCCGACGCCCTACCCCACGTCCGCCGCTCGGCGTTTGCCGCGCTGTGCCTGCTCGTCCTGGCCTGCCTGCCCGCCCTGAGCGCGCGCCCGCTGACGATCCGCGAAGATCGCGGCAAAGAGACGCTCTCCGTTTATCGCGCGGGTGAGGAATCGCCCCTCCTCACGCAGAACGCAGGGACGGCCTTCCGGCCCCATCTACACCCGATCGTATCGCCCGATGGGAAGAGCGTGCTGACGGAGTTCAGCCCCGGCCACCACAATCACCAGACGGGGCTCTACTGGGGGCTCACGAGCGTGAATGGTCGCTCGTTTTTCCACAATCCGGGCGCGGGCTTCTGGAAGCGCGTCTCCCTCACCGCACTTGTCGACCGCGGCGAGGAAGTGAAGTGGTCGACCGTCTACCATCTGCTCAACGAGGCGGGGCAACCTATGCTGGAGGAGACCATGCTCTGGTCGATGCGTGACTCGGGGGACCGCTACCTGATCGATCTGGAATGGACGGGCAAGGGACTCGTCGATGTGACGGTGGGAAAATTCGACTACGGCGGGCTCTTTCTCCGCATGCCGTGGCAGGCGGGGATGGAGGGAGCGGTGATCAATAGCAACCGCCAGCGCAACGAGCGCGCCAACAACCAGCGCGCGATCTGGGCCGACGTAGGTCTCAAGCTCCCGGGCCGCGACGACCAGGCGCACATCGCCATCCTCGATCATCCGCTCAATCCCGGCTACCCGCAGCCGTGGCGCGTAGACAAGCAACTCGGGATCGGCCCCAACCCCTCGCTGAACGGCGACTGGAAAATTGCCAAGGGCAAGACTGCCACCTTCCGCCATCAGTTTGTCGTCTACACGGGCAATCTCGACGACGTGGCGATGAACGACACGTGGCGCGCCTACACCGGGGAACGCTCGGACACCGTGCTATGGCTGCTCGCGCGCGGCGAAGGGCAAAAGGCGGAGTTCCTTACCGGCGAGCAGGCGGTGCAAAAGATGACGGTGACGGAGGGCTTTGAAGTAAAGCTCTACGCCTCCGAGCCCGCCATCACGCAGCCGATGGCCTTCTGCTGGGACGATCGCGGCCGCCTGTGGGTAGCGGAGAATCTCGACTACGAAACGCGCAAGGCTGGTTTCTCGGCGGACGGGAGAAGCAAGATCCTCATATTGGAAGATACCGACGGTGATGGAAAGATGGATACGCGGAAAGTATTTCTGGAGGGAATCCCCTTCCCTGCAGCCATCGCGGTGGGCTTCGACGGGCTCTGGCTCGGCGCGCCGCCGAATCTGCTTTTCGTGCCCGATCGCAATCGCGACGACCAGGCCGACGAGGATATCCAGATTAAACTCACAGGATGGGAAATCCACGACCGCCACGAAACGCTCAACAGCCTCACGTGGGGCCCGGATGGCTGGCTCTACGGCTGCCATGGCGTCTTTGTGCGCTCGACCGTCGGCAAGCCCGCCGATGGCGGCAAGGTCTACAAGAAAGGCGAGGCCTTCCCCGCCAAGATCGCCGTGAAGGATGGCCAGTACATCGACGGCGGTGTGTGGCGCTACCACCCCACCAAGGACCGCTTCGAGATCGTCTCGCACGGCTTCAGCAATCCCTGGGGCCTGGACTTCGACGATCACGGCCAGGCCTTCGTGACAGCGTGCGTGATCCCGCATCTTTGGCATGTGATCCCTGGCGGAGTGTATCACCGCCAGAGCGGAAAGCACATCAACCCTCACATCTACGACGACATCAAGACCATCGCCGACCATCGCCATCGCTCAGCGCACGGCGGCGCGCGCATCTACCTCGCGGATGAATTCCCGAAGGAGTACCGCGACCGCATCTTCATGGCCAACATCCACGAGCGGGCGCTGCTCACCGATATCCTGAAACCCAAGGGCTCGGGCTTCGTGGGCGTGCATGGGGACGATGCATTGCTGGCCAACGACCCCGCCTGGGTCGGCTTTAGCATCGAGACCGGCCCCGACGGCGCGGTCTACATCCTCGATTGGCACGATGGCGATATCTGCGGCAACAGCGTGCAGCACAAAGAATCCGGCCGCATCTTCCGCTTCGCGCCCAAGGGGCTTCCCGGCAAGACCGGGCTCGACATCGCGGCCAAGAGCGACCGGGAGCTGGTCGAACTCCAGTCCCATCGCAACGACTGGTACGTCCGCCGCGCTCGGCTGCAACTCCAACAGCGCGCCGCTGCCGGCAAACTCGAAGGGAGCGTAGGCCCTGCGCTGACGGAGCTTTTGGCAAAGGCTCCCTCGGCGGCGGGAAAACTCCGCGCGCTCTGGGCCATGCACGTCACGAAGACGCTGACCACCGATAAGCTCGCCGCGCTCCTGGGCCACGAGGAGCCTTATGTACGAGCATGGGCGATCCAGCTCCTCTGCGAAGACTCCGCGCCTGAGGCTCCCGTGCTGGCACGGTTGGCCGCGCTGGCCCGTGCCGATGCCTCGCCGGTGGTGCGACTCTATCTCGCCAGCGCACTCCAGCGCATCCCGCAGGCGGCCCGCTGGCCTATCGTGGAGGGCCTCGCACGCCACGCGGAGGACAAAGACGATCACAATCTCCCCAAGCTCACGTGGGTCGGGCTGGAGCCGCTCGTCGCCGCGGATACGCCGCGGGCACTCGCGCTCGCTGCGCAGAGCCAGATCCCGATGCTAACCAGCTCTATCGCGCGCCGCGCCACCGCCGCCAGGCAGCTCGATGCCATGGCCGCCATCCTCACGACGGCCCCCGTCGCCACGCGCCGCGCCCTGCTTGAAGGGCTGCGCGATGGGCTGCTCTCGCTTGGGCGCCGCGAATCGGGCGCTCCGGCCAACTGGGACGCAGCAGCAGCCGCGCTCGAGCGGAGCAGCGACCCGGCGATAAGGCAGCTCACCGCGCAGATCGGGCAGCTCTTCGGCGATGCCAAGGCGGCCGCCGCGCAGCTCGCCACGTTGCAAGACAAGGCTGCGCCGGCCGCGCAACGACGAGAGATACTGCAGACCTTTGCCCGCGATGCCTATGCGCCCGCCCAGCCGATAGCGGTGGCGCTGCTGGATGATCCCGCGCTGCGCCGCGACGCCATCCGTGCACTCGCGAGCTACGACGATCCCAAGCTCGCCGATCAGATCCTGCGGCGCTACGCTGCCTGGTCGCCCGTCGAGCGAGCGGATGCGGTATTGATGCTGATCGGGCGCAAGCCAACGGCGGACAGGCTCGTCGCGGCGCTCAAGCGTGGCACGATCCCGAAGAGCGATATATCGGCCTTCGCGGCTCGCCAGCTCCAGCGGGTCGTAGGGCCCTCCTTTGTCGATTTTTGGGGCAAGATGGAGCAGCCGCACGACGACAAGCAGGGCGAGATCGCCGCGCTCAAGCGCATGCTCACCGAGGAGCGCATCGCCTCGGCAAACGCAGCCAATGGCCGCGCTGTCTTTGAGCGTACCTGCGCCTCATGCCACACACTCTACGGCCTGGGTGGCAAGATCGGCCCCGATCTGACTGGCTCCAACCGCGCCAATCTCGACTACATCCTCTCCGAAATCGTCTCACCCAGTGAAGTGATCCCTGAAGGCTACCACCTCGTCACGATCACCACCCGCGACGGCCGCACTCTCGCGGGCAACATCGTCGCGGAGGATGACCAGCAGGTCACATTGCGTCTGGTCGGCCAGGAAACCGTGGTGGCCAAAGCTGTGATCCAATCCCGCGAAAAATCCAATGTCTCGATGATGCCGGAGGGTCTCCTCAAGCTGATGCCGCAGGACGACATTCGCGATCTCATCGCGTATCTGCGGACTATTCAGCAGGTGCCGTGAGCTGCGGAAAAACTCAGCGTGACGGCTATCGAGACACGCTCACGCCCTGCGTGGGCGTGCGGCGCTACTTGACAAGCTCGGCAAACTCCTTCGGCAGCTCCGCCTGGGCGGAGAAGCGGTGCAGCCGGCCACCGTAGTCATAGTCGAAGCTGGTCTCCGAGGAGTGGAGGCAAAGACGTTTGCAGCCGGTCTCCTTGGCGAGCGCGCGGTTGGCGCGAAAATCGCCATAGGTCTGATCGCCCACGATGGGCAGGTGGCGCTTTGCGCACTGCACGCGCAGCTGGTGGCTGCGCCCTGTCTTGGGCTCCAGCTTGATGAGGGCAAGGCGGGGCTGGCCGTGGCCGGCGCGAAGGAGCGTCATGCGGCTCTCTGCGGGCACGTGGCCCGCGGAGGCGGCGGTGCGTATCCTGCCGCCGCTCTTGTCGACGGCGAGGAGATCACGCCAAAGCTCCAGCGGCTGGCGAGGCGCGCCAAAGACGACGGCGTGGTAAACTTTGCGCACCTGCTTGCGCTTGAAGTGGGCGCGGATCTCCGTGGCGAGCGCTTCCGTGGCCGCGACGAGGATCACCCCCGACGTCGCGGAATCGAGCCGGTTCAGCAGCCAGAGGCGACGGGGCTCACCCTCCGCCGAGCGCCACTCGAAATACTCGCCCTCATCCTTGTGATAGCGCGTCGCGAGCAGCGCACGGCCCTCGTCCTCAGCACCGTTGGGATGAGAGAGGACGCCGGGAGGCTTGGCAAAGGCCGCGAGCCCATTGTCGTCGCGCGCGATGAGCGTGACATCGCGGCGCACGGGCAGTGTCGCCCAGTAATCTTCGCCCGGAGCCGCGCTCACTGATAGTAGAACGTGAAGGTCATCTCCTGCTTGTCGCCGAGCGCGGCGCGCATGTCGTCGGTCCACGCGCCGTAGGGAGCACGCTCGGTGATCGCGCTTACGCAGGCGCGCGTGGCCGTCTCGTTGGCGGTGCCATTTACGCTCACTACGGTCGCGATATTGCCCTCGGAGTTGAGGACGAACTTGACTGAGACATTGGTGCCGCCGGCAGGCATGGCAGAAAGATTGAGGATGAGCCGCTCCCACTGGAACTGCACGGCATCGATCATCTTCTGGAGGTATTGGCCATACTCGCTCCACTTGGCGTCGATGCCGCTGAGGCCCATATTGGGAGCCTTGACGGGATTCTCGGACAGGATGGCCGGGCGGGTATTCTGGGTCTTGACGAGTTGGGGGCGCGGGCGCGGGCGGCGAGGGTCGATGGCGGCAGTGAGGCCAGTGGCGGAATCATCGTGAAGCACGTCTTTGCCGCCTTCGACTCGCTCGGGCACGGCTTGGGCATTGGCGAGGTGGGGTGCGATATTGGTGCCGATGCCGTCCTTGGCGTCGCCCTCCTTTTTATCGAAGCCGGTGAGCGGGTTTTGCTCCGCACGCTGTTTTTGGACCATCTTCTCCTGCTCTGACTGGGCTGTCTCGGGAGAGGGCGGAATGGCGGCGAGATTTTCCAAGGGCGAGGTGAGCCGGCCGCTCACGATCTGGTTGGACTCGAAATCCTTTTTGCCCGTGGTGGAGGCGCGATCAGCCTTGCTGGTGGGATCGGGCGTCTGCTCGGCGGCCTGCTGATTCTGCGCCGCGAAATTAGTCGTCTTATCCGGGGTGTTCTCCGGCGCATCGGGGTTGGTTTCGACGAATTTAAAGGGATCTTTGGGCTTTTCCTGCTCCTTCACGGGAGTCTCGGGGTTGAGCTCGATGTTGTAGAACTTTCCCTGGTCGTCGGCCGTGCGGGGTGGAAGCGCGCGCGCCTCCATGCGCAAGAAGCGAGGCCCAACCAGCCACAGAAGCATATGGATCACGACCACGGCCAGGATGCCGATCAGGATCGACCGCGTGTCGGGCTCCGCCCATAGCCGGGCGAGCCAGCTCCGCGGTGCGGCGCTGGGCGGGGGGGTGGCGAGGCTATGACTCATGGATGGGCGGTGGTCTGGACGCTACCGAGACAAAAAAGTCATGGCAGGAGACCGCAGCGCGTCAAAATTTGTTTCGTCGTCTCGATGGGCAGCCCGACAATGTTGGTAAACGAGCCGCGATAGCCCTCCACGATCAGGTCGGCGTGGTCCTGGATGCCGTAGCCGCCAGCCTTGTCGAGCGTGTGGACTTTGGCGAGGTAAGCCTCGATGACATCCTCACCGAAAGTCTTGAAGGTGACGTCGCTAGCCACGCCCTCGTCGATTTTTAGGCCGTCGCTTGCCCGTCTCACGGCGAGGCCGGTGAAGACGGTATGCGTGCGGCCGCTGAGTCGGCGGAGCATGGCGCGCGCCTCGAGGCCATCGGCCGGTTTATTGAGAGCGCGATTATCGATGAAGACCGTAGTATCGGCTCCGAGCACCAGCGCATCCGGGTGCCGAGCGGCCACCCAATCGGCCTTGAGGGCGGCATTGTGTGCGACCATCACCCGGGGATCCGTAGACGCTTCCTCGTGCTCGACGACATCGGCCACAATGATATCGAACGCCACGCCGAGCTGCCCCAGCAGCTCGCGGCGTCGCGGCGAGGCAGAGGCGAGGATGAGACGGGGCGGGGTCGCCGGGCAGACAGGCGCGGCCACGCTCAAGGCCCCTTCTCCGCGAGCAAGCCGCGGACATCGCCGCGCACGCGGGCGAGTTCGACGCGGCTCAGGTTGTACTGGTGGACGGCTTCCACCTGGTTGTCTTCGGCGACGGCCAGGCGATTCTGCGCCTCGATCAATTCGCGATTGTCGGCCACTCCCTGCGAATAGCGCTGCTGGGCGAGGCGCAGCTCCTCGCGAGCGAGGGCCAGCGACTTTTCCGCCACTGCCACCTGAGCATTGCGGGAGCCGGAATCCTGCAAGGCGAGCTTGAGCTCGGACGTGATCTGCATCTCCAGGGCGTGCAACCGAGCCTCTTGCGCGCGCTGGCGCGAAAGCGCGACGCGCTTGTCGGCATTGAGCCGCAGATCGAAGAGCGGCATCGTGACGTTAAAGGTCACGCTCCATTGTTCCTGCTTGTCGGAGTCGTCGTAGCGCGGGGATGCCTCGCCGTAGTTGCCGGTGACGTTGAGCGCGGGCAGCCGCTGGTACTTTACCGCGCGCACCGCCATCTGCGCCTGTTCGACTGCTTTCTGCGCGGCGAGATAGTCGGCGCGTTGCTCAAAAGCAGTTTTGCGGTCGGCAAAGACGAAAAGGCCGGGCTCTACCCGCCTCACTGGAAAATCCTCGATCACGAGACCGTCGACGACCGGGAGGTCGAGCAGCCGCTTGAGAAAGAGTTCGCTGGCGACCAGCGTCGTGAGCTGCTGCAGGCGGGCCTGCTCCGCGGTGGCAAGTTGTGCGTCGGCGCGCGTCACATCGATCTGCGTCGCCACGCCGGCCTCGAGCTGGCGGCGAGCGAGGTCGAACAAGGCGCGGGAGCGGGCGATATTGACATCGAGCACCGCGAGGCGACGCTGATTGCGGAGATGCGAAAAGTAGCCTTGGGCCACGTCGGCCAGCACCGTTTGCACCACGGCTTGATAGTTGGCCTGCGCCACTTGCGAGCCGAGCTTGGCTCCTTTGATGGCGGCAATCAGATCGGCATCGAAGAGCGCCCAGTTGCTCGTGAGCAGCGCATCGAAGCGGCTGGAGGGCCGGCCCGAGGAGGTGACGACCGTGCCGATGCTCACCTGCTGCTGGCGACGCTGCTGCACCGAAGCGTTTATCACCGGAAGTACTCCCGCTCGCTGCTGGTTGTAAGTCTCCTGCGCCTGGGCCGCGGTCTCACGGCTCACGAGCACGCTCACATTCACGCGCTCCACCGAGCCCAGGGCCTGCTCCAGCGTGAGCGTCTGGCTGTTTTCCGCCGCGACCGACGCGGGACCGGAGCTCAACACCGCCGCCAAAACCAAGCCAAGGGACAAGAAACGCATAGGGAAATAGAAGGGGGAGGAAATCGTGGGCCTGACGCATAGCGCAAGCCCGGGGTTGCGAGTTGTCAGCCGACGAAAATCTCTTCACGTTGATCCGCTACGTCCAATTCATGCGTCTCGGCCTAGCCCAGCTCAATCCTACGGTCGGCGATCTCGCCGGCAATCGCCGCCAGATCCTTGCAGCCTATGCCGCCCTCGTGGCGCAGGGCGCGGAGCTCGTTGTATTCCCCGAGCTCGCCGTCTGCGGTTACCCGCCGCGAGACCTGCTTTTCAAGCGGCGCTTCGTCTCCGACGTCGCGGAGTCGTTGCAAGAGATCGCCTCCGCCGTTGGCGCCGTGCCGGCCCTGATCGGCACCGTCGAAGCCAACACCTCTGGCCGCGGCCGGCCGTTTTTCAATTCCGCCGCCTTTTGCTACCGAGGAAAGGTCGCCGCGCTGGCGCGCAAGTGCCTGCTGCCCACGTACGATGTCTTCGATGAGGATCGCTACTTCGAGCCTGCCGTCGCGCCCACGGTGATCGAGCACGCGGGGCAGCGCATCGGCATCACAATCTGCGAGGATATCTGGACACACCCCCAGCTCAGCACGCGTCGTCTCTATACCGGCCGCACCCCACTCGAGCAGCTCGCCGAACAAAAGTGCGACCTGATGGTGAATCTATCGGCAAGCCCCTGGCACAATACCAAGGAGACCATCCGGCAGAATCTCGTGATCGCCAACGCGGCGCGCGTGCTCCACTGCCCTGTGGCGTACGTGAATTGCGTCGGCGGCAACGACGAACTGATCTTCGACGGCCGCTCGCTCGCCTGCGACGCGCAGGGCCGCATCATGGTGGGCCTCGCCGGCTTTGCGGAAGACAGCACCGTTGTCGACCTAAAGCCCAATCTAGGCACGCATGCGCCGTTCGATGGCACGCCAAAGCTCCACCCGACGTTTTCCCAGGAGGAGTATTCGGATATGTTTTCCGCGCTCGTGCTCGGCCTGCGCGACTACGCACACAAGAGCGGATTCAAGCGCGGCCTTATCGCGCTCTCCGGCGGCATCGATTCGGCCGTCGTAGCTGTGATAGCTGCGGCGGCTTTTGGACCCGAAAACCTTATCGGCGTCTCCCTCCCCTCCGCAATCTCGTCGCAACATTCGCGCGACGATGCGCGCATCCTGGCGGAAAATCTCGGCATCCGCTTCGAGACCATCGCGATCGCCGATGCGGTGGCATCGTGCGAGACTTCCCTCGGGCCCCTCTTTGCCGGGCTTCCCCGCGATGTCGCCGAGGAAAATATCCAAGCCCGCGTGCGCGGGGTCTTGATGATGGCGCTCTCCAATAAGTTTGGCGCGCTCCTGCTGACCACCGGAAACAAGAGCGAGGTCGCCGTGGGTTACTGCACGCTCTACGGCGACATGTGCGGCGGCCTCGCTGTGATCAGCGACGTCTTCAAAACACAGGTCTACGCTCTCTCGCGCTGGATCAATCGCGAGAAGGAGATCATCCCTCTCTCGTCGATCGAGAAGCCACCCTCGGCAGAGCTGCGTCCCAATCAGACTGACCAAGACTCGCTGCCACCGTACGACATGCTGGACGCGATCCTCAAAGGCTATGTCGAAGAAGGCCTCTCGCGCCGTGATCTCGTCGCCCAAGGCTTCGCGGAGCCCGTCGTCAACGACATCGTCCGAAAAGTCGATCTCAACGAATATAAGCGCAAGCAGGCTGCCCCGGGCCTGAAGATCACACCGCTCGCTTTCGGCGTGGGACGACGAATACCGATTGTGCAAAAGTATGTAAGCTAAGCCTGCGCCTCGCGCGTCGGCGCCCGCGGCGCGTACTTTAACGCGTTTCATTCAGACCAGGCGCGAAAAAGATTCATGGGTTATCCTGCGCGTCGGGCGCGCGGGAGCATGTGAGCTGCTTATGGCAGGCGCACGCCGCATGGAGACTCTCGACAGCAAACTTCGCCTTGTAATCGAGCAACTCGCCAGCTCGGCCCGCATGTCGAAACTCATTTCCATGAATGCGGCGCTCATCGCCGAGCGGCTGCAGCACGCCGCGGGCGCGGATACGGCTGCCCTCAAGGTCGTCGCAGGCGAGATTCAGCGTTTAAGCGAGGAATCGGCCGTGGGGATTGCCACGCTGCACGCAGTGCTCGCGCAGACGCGGCAGCTCACACAGACCGTAAATCTGGCCGGACGGCAGCGAATGCTATCGCAGAAGATCATGAAGCTTCACCTGTTGCAGGCGGGGCCGCACGCCACCGCCGCGCAGGCGGCGGAGTTGCAATCGCTCGTGGGGAGTTTCGAGCAGGCGCTCGTCGCATTGCGCAGTTCTTCGCTAAACTCACCCGAAATCGATGCGCTGCTGGGGCGGGCGACGGCGGCCTGGGCGGCTTTTCGAACTGCACTTCGCGGCAGCGATCTGCGACCTGCGATCCAGCTAAACGAGGCGTTGCTCGTCGAGCTGCACGCCTGCGTGCAGGGGTACGAAGCGCTGGCGGGTAGCGCCGGGGCGGTTGCGTTGCCCACAGCGCCTGCGCGGATCGTGCCCGCAGTGGGCGCAGCGAGCGAGATTCCCGCTCCTCACCGGCAGATGAGCCAGCGCGCAAAGGCGGAGCACACAGCGCCGGGCCGGTAGCGGGGCTTACTGCACCGGGCGCCTGCGTGCAGCGAGGAGGCGGCGGGCGACGATCACTGCATTGGAAAAGCTTATGGCGCGGGCGAGGCCTTTGCCGGCGATGCCAAACGCAGTGCCGTGGTCTGGGCTCGTCCGCACATGCGGAAGGCCGAGCGTGACATTTACCGACTCGTCGAAATCGATCACTTTGAGCGGCGCGAGGCCCTGATCGTGATACATCGCGATAACCGCATCGAATTCCCCGCGGAGCTGGCGGCCGAAAAGCGTGTCGCCGGGCTCACAGCGGGAGAGACCAGGAAATTCGAAGCGCAGCTTGTCGAGTGCAGGATTCAACAGCTCTTCCTCCTCGTGGCCGAGGATGCCGCCCTCGCCCGCGTGGGGATTGAGTCCACAGACGCCGATGCGAGGCTCGGCGATGCCCTCCGCGCGGCATAGATCGCGCGTGGCGCGGATCGTGCGCTCGAGAAGATGGGGCCCTAGGAGCCCGGGTACGTCGTGCAAAGGCACGTGCCACGTCGCGAGCGCCACACGAAGCTTGCCGCCGCAGAAGGCCATCACTGGCTCTCCACCCCAGCGCGCGGCGAAAAACTCGGTCTGCCCCGGATACTCGTAGCCGATGCGCGCGAGCCATTCCTTGCTGACCGGCCCCGTCACCACGCCGGAAAACTCGCCCTGTTTGCAACCTTCGGCAGCGCGCTCCATCGCCGCCCATGCCACGAGCGCGCCTTCGCCAGAGGGTTTGCCCGGGGCCGCGCGATATTCGTCGAGGCCGACGGCTATCTTCTGCGCCCGCGTGTCCAGGCCCTGAAGCCAGCTCGCGTGGCCAATCACGGCGACGTCGGCCGCCGCCTCGCGATTGGCGCCCAGCCACGCCTCTATCACTTCCGGTCCGACGCCCGCCGGGTCGCCGATGGTAAACGCGAGTTTCATGGTCGAGGGCGGAGTCACTCCGCAGCGTCGCCGCTAGCCCTCCTGGCGCGGGCGAAGCTGCGTTTGCCGGCTGCGAAAAATTCCAGAAAGCGCTTCGCTTCGTGCGATTCGAAAGCATTGGCGGCGAGCCGGGCGGCTGCGACTTCGCGGATGTTGCCGGGCGTGAAATACACGTCCTGGAAGGCCGACTTCAGCTCCGCGATAGACGCGCGCGAGAAACCGCGGCGCTTGAGGCCGACCACGTTGAAGCCGATCACGTCGTCTCGCTCCGCGACCATCGTGAAGTGAGGCACATCCCGGGTGATCGAGGCGTGGCCGGCCACCATCACGCTCTCGCCAATGCGGCAGAATTGATGCACGGCGCACGCGCCACCGAGGAAGGTGTTGTCCCCCACGCTGACATGGCCCGCGAGCAGAGCGCCGTTGGCGAAGACCACGTTATTGCCCACTTCACAATCGTGCGCGATATGGCTCGAGGCCATCATGAAGCAGTTTTCGCCGAGCGTGGTCGCCTTGCCGGCATGGATGGAGCGGTTGATGGTGACGTGCTCTCGGATCACCGTGCCGGCGCCCACCTGCACGCGGGCATCGGTAGCGCGGTCGAATTTCAGGTACTGAGGATCGCCGCCGACCACGGCAAAAGGATGCACGACGACGCGGTCGCCCAGGAGGCAGTGTTTTGTCACGACTGCGTACGCCATGATCTCGCAGTCGGCGCCGAGTTGTGCGCCGGGCTCCACGATGGCGGTGGGATGGATCGTCGTCGGCATGGCTCAGGTGGTGGCGCGAGGGCGGCGGGCTGGCGCGGAGAGCGCGCGCTCAGGCAGGAGGTCGAGCTGCGGTTCGCGCAGCAGGTCGTAGTTTTTAAGGATGCGGATCACTTGGAGGGTGTCGCTTTTGCTGTAGTTCTGGTTGGGCTCGATCTTGTCGATCAAGTCCTGGAGCATCGCACGAAAGGAGATGATCGCATCCACGCCGTGCTGCTTGAGCAGCTCGACGCTCTGGGAGCGAAAGGGCTCGGCCGTGGGCAGGCTGGGCAGCACGAGTATCTTGGTGAGTCGCTCGTTGCTTGCCTCCCCTTCCTGCGTCGGGAAAAAGCGCGCCGCCTCCTTGAGCACGTTTTGCTGGAGAAAGCTGAAAATCTCCGGGCTGCTGCGAAGCATGTTGGGCGTGAAGACGCCGGTGTGCCAACCTTTCACCGCCACGATGGCCTTCTGCACGTACGGAAGCTCGCTGCCAAAGAGGAAGAAGTCGGGCTTCCGCGCGTCGCGCTGCCAAGTGGGATTGTAGACGATGAGGTCGATCTCCTCTTCCGCGGCCTTGCGGCGCGCCTGTACCTGGTACTTGCGCGCCTGGCGGACCAGGAAACCATTCTGCTCGAAATACTCGCGGACGATACCTTCGTCGATCGCTGACACGGTGAGGGTGAGTTACGAGTTACGAGGTGCGAATGAGCGGCGGAAGGAGGCGGTGCTCCCGCCCGAAGGCAGCTCACATCAGAAATCGTAGATCGTAAATCGTAATTCGCAGCTTATCTCGCTCCGACTTCACGGAAACTCGCCTCAACAAGCGCCTGCGGGATATCGCCTTGCGTGGCGGCTCCGCCGAGAGACTTGAGTACCACGAAACGAAGGCCGCCAGAGCGGACCTTTTTGTCGCGCGTCATTGCGACCTGCAGACTGGGCAACTCCAGCGGCGAGCGCAGACGCGTGGGCAGCGCGTGGGCAGCGACAACAGCTTCCACCCGAGCGACGTCGGCTGCGGTGAGACATCCCAGCTTCTGCGAAAGCCGCGCTGCCGCGCAGAGGCCGATCGCCACGGCTTCGCCATGGAGATATTCGCCATAGCCCGCCACATTCTCCACTGCGTGGCCAAAGGTGTGCCCGAGATTGAGCAGTGCTCGGCCGCCCTCCTTGGCGAGTTCGCGCTCGTCGGCCTCGACCACACGCGCTTTGGCGGCGCAGCAGCGGCGGATCGTCTGGGCGAGTTCCGGCGAGTTCACATTGAGGGGCTTGGCCTCCAGCTCCGTGAAGAGCGCGCCGTCGCCAAGCAGGCCGTACTTGATCACCTCCGCCATACCCGCCGCAAACTCCCGCGGGGGAAGCGTACGGAGCAGGCCGGTGGCAATATACACTGCCTTCGGCTGGTGAAAGGCGCCGACCAAGTTTTTCCCAGCTTTTAGATTGATGCCCGTTTTGCCCCCCACGGAGCTATCGACCATCGAGAGCAGCGTGGTCGGCACTTGGATGTAGTCCACCCCCCGCAGATAGCTGCCTGCAGTAAAACCTCCGAGGTCGCCTACAACGCCACCGCCAATTGCAAAGACGATAGAGCTTCGGTCGAGCCTGGACTCCGCCAAGAAATCCAGCGCGCGTCCGTACGACTCCAGTGATTTGGAGCCCTCACCCGATGGGACTATGAGCATCGGCGAGCCCGCCAAAGCCCGAGCGACCCCTTCGGCATGGAGACGTGCGACGTGCTCATCCACCAACGCAGCGACCTTCGACCCACCTAGGATGATACCCTCTACGGCAGCACGCATATCATCCCAAAGCTCGTCACCAAAGTGAATTGGGTAGCTGCGCTCGCTGAGATTTACAGTCAATGTCTGAGCCATAGAGTAAGTTAAAGCGTTGGGCACCAGCAAGGTCAACGACGCATGTTATTGAGACTGAGTATTTGTCTCAATAAGCTATTGACATGAGACTCTGTCGCAGCTTTCGATTGCGACGTTCCTTTTAGTGCCATGTTCTAGCCCGCGCGACTGAAGGCAAACCGTGTAACCTCTGCGTTATGCGAGGCGCTCCAGTTTCGCGACGGCGAACTAAGCCGACTTAACCGTCGGCTCTTTTTTCCGCAACTTTTCGAGACTAGGTCTCATCCTCATATTCAAATCATCGTTTAGTCATGAAGTCCGCTTCGTCCACACTCTCATCCAATTCCAAGTCTGTCGCTGCCCTTACAGCGATGGTGATGGCCAGCGGTGCCACTACGGCCGCCCAGACGGCCTCGACTGCGGCACCAGCTAAAGACGACGCGGTACAGCTTCCGCAAGTAAACGTGCAGGCCGCACAGAATCGCACGGTCTCGTCCCCCAAGTTCACCGCTCCGCTGGTCGATACGCCCCAGACCGTCTCGGTGATCCCGAAGGAGGTCTTTAATCAGCAGGGCGCGGCGAGCCTTGCTGACGCGCTCGGCAATACGCCTGGCATTACCTTCCTCGCTGGCGAAGGTGGCCACGTATCGGGCTCGAATAGTTTTGTTATGCGCGGCTTCGATATGTCGGGGAATATCTTCATCGATGGCGTGCGCGATAGCGGCAACTACGGCCGCGATATTTTCAACCTCGAGCAGATCGAGGTGGTGAAGGGCCCCTCGGGCGATAACGGTCGTGGCAGTGCCGCCGGCTACATCAACCTGGCCACGAAAGTGCCACAGGCTACTAATTTCGGGGCGGTGACCGCCAGCTACGGTTTTGATGAGTACGCGTCCATCGATCGCAAACGCGGCACGCTCGACTTCAACCAATCCGTGTCGGACGGCGCTGCCGTCCGGCTCAATGCCCTCTGGCAAGAGGGCGGTGTCGCCGGCCGCGACTACGCCGAAAAGAATACCTGGGGCATCGCTCCTTCGCTCGCGCTCGGCCTGGGCCAGCCCACTCGAGCCTACTTCAATTACCAACACAACGAGCAGAACGACCGCCCGGACTATGGCGCGCTCGGCGCCAACCTCGGCGGCACCGCGACGAGCGTGCGCCAGAGCCGCCCCGCCGACCGGAGCCGGTTCTACGGCCTCACGAGCGATTTTGACGACGTGCAGATCGATGTGCTTTCCGCGCGGCTCGAGCACGATCTCACGCCCACGACTCGCCTCAGCAACTACACCCGCTGGAGCACCACCGACCGTGAGGCGATCTACACGGTCCCCAGCGCAGTGGATGTGCGCCCGGATATGACTACGGGCCAGGTCATCGAGATGGTCACCACCAGCCGCCAGGCATTCTACCGCGAGATCGAGACCATCTCGAATCAGACCAACCTCGCTTCCCAGTTCTCCGCAGGCGGCGTCGATCACTCCTTCGCAGGCGGCCTGGAACTCATCCGCGAAAACGGCCACACGCTCCGCGACTGGAGCGGACTTGGCACCAATGGAGAATTTACCAAGACGGTGAATGTCACGGCTGCCGGCCTCCCGACAACGCCCACGGTCGTCACTGGCACGAGCCCCTACAACCCCAACCCCAATCGCGCCCTCACAGGCTTCGCGCCTGCCTACGCCTTTGTCGACGATATCCGCATCGATACCGCCGCGCTGTACGCGTACGACACGATCCGCTTCAGCGAGCGCTGGCAGGCCTCCGGAGGAGCGCGTCTGGAGCACTACACGGCGCGCTACGCGGTGCGCAATGTCGCTACAGGTGCGGTCGCGCCCTTCGACTTCGAGGATACGCTGCTTACAGGCAAAGTCGGCGTGGTCTATAAGCCCGCTCGCCAGGGCAGCCTCTACGCCTCGTGGGGCCTCGCAGCCCAGCCGCCCGGCACCAACAATCTCTCGAACGACAACGGATCTCGCAACAACGGCACTCCCGGCACCACCGGCCAGAACTCACCCAACGCGGAGCCGGTGGAGTCCTACAATTACGAAGTTGGCGTGAAATGGGATTTCTTCCAGCGCAAGCTGACGACCTCCCTCTCTCTCTTCCGAAGCGAGCGCACCAACATCGTCGTCGCCTCCGACACCAACGGCGTCCCGACCACCTTTGGCGACCAGACCGTGGAGGGGGTCGAGTTTGGCGTCTCCGGGCGTATCACCAATAACTGGGTGGTATTCGGCGGCGTCAACCTGCTCGAATCCGAGAATCGCAACTCCACCAACGCAGCCCAGAATGGCTCCGAACTCAATTGGACGCCGGAATTCTCCGGCAATCTTTGGACTACGTACCGCTTCCCCTTTGGTCTGACGATCGGCGGCGGCGTCCAGCATACCGGTGAGTCCAACGTATCGCTCAACAACACCTCCGCGGCCAAGCTGCCCTCCTTCACCATCATCAACGCGATGATCGGCTACGAAGTGGCAAAGAACCTCAACGTGCGGCTCAACGTGGGCAATGTCTCCGACAAGCTCTATGCCCGCGCGATCAACAACAACTCGAACCGGGCCTACTACGGCGATCCGCGCACCTTCCTCGTCAGCGCCGACTATCGCTTCTAATTGTCCCTAGCCGGCCGGCCCCGCGTGCATGCGCTCGGGGCCGGCTGCAAAACGAGAAACTTCCGACACCGTGCTCCTCGCCATTCCAAACGTCCTCACTCCTGAACAAGTCGCGGAAGCCCGCCGTCTGCTCGAAGCCGCCGACTGGATCGATGGCAAGGCCACCGCCGGTCATCAGGGGGCCCGAGTGAAGGACAATCAACAGCTTCCTGTGGATCACCCTGTGGCGCGCCAGGTGGGCGAGACCATCCTGCGTGCACTCAGCGGTAATGCGCTCTTCATGTCGGCTGCGCTTCCGCTGCACATCCTGCCCCCGATGTTTAATCGTTATAGCGGCGGGCAGACCTTTGGCACGCATGTCGATGGCTCGATCCGCATCATCCCCGGCACAGGCCACCGCATCCGCACGGATCTCTCGTGCACGCTCTTTTTCGCGGGCCCCGAGGAATATGATGGCGGCGAGCTGATCATCGAGGACACGTATGGCTCCAAGTCGGTAAAGCTGCCTGCGGGCCATATGATCCTGTACCCGTCGACGAGTCTGCACCAGGTTACGCCCGTCACACGTGGCACCCGGCTCTGCTCGTTTTTCTGGCTGCAGTCGATGATCCGCGACGACGGCCAGCGCTCGATGCTTTTCGACATGGATTTCGCCATCCAGCGCCTCGGCTCCGAAAACGCCACGCACCCCTCTGTGGTGGCACTGACCGGAGTATATCACAACCTCCTGCGCCAGTGGGCGGAAATGTAACAATCTCGGCCCTTGGAGCGTCCCTCAACCCATTGCGCTTTTGCGCTTAAGCTCCTAGTTTGGTCTGCGACATATGAAAACCAACACCGCCTCCTCCCCCACCAAGACAGATTCCACCGTCGTCAAGGCGCTCAATCTCCTCCTCGCCGATTCCTACGCGTTGATGGCCAACACCCACTACGCCCACTGGAATGTCGAGGGCCCCGGCTTTTTCGCGCTGCACCAGGCTTTTGAGGGCCAATACGAGCACCTCTTCAAAGCCATCGACGACATCGCCGAGCGCGTTCGAGCACTGGATGCGTACGCGATCGGCGGCCTCCGCAATTTCGCCAACGAGGCTGGCATCGAAGAGTTCAAAACGCCCGTCTCGGCGAAGGACTACGTGGCCGCGCTCATCGTCGCGCACGAGAAGACCCTGGGCGATGCCGTAGCCCTCCGCGATGCCGCGGGCTCGGCCAATGACCTCGAGACGCAGGACATGGCCATCGACCGCATCCAATGGCACCAGAAGACGATCTGGATGCTAAAGAGCTATCTCAAGTGAGCGACAGCACGCACCTCCTCTACCGCGCCCCGACGCCGGCCGCCGTGCCGGCGCCGCTGGGCACGCTACCCCAATGCCCGTTTCACGCCGGGGCAGCAACGCTGGATCTCTTGCTCGCCGAACTCGACCCGCGCGATCGCGAGGCCTTCGATGCCGTGCTGGATCTGCGTTCGCTCGCTTCCGAAGGGGCGGACGCACTCGCCTGCATCGAGCAGCTCTTCCGGGTACGCCGGGTGCTCGGAGATCGCCACTATCTGGCTTTTTACCGCGTCCGCCGCTGGGCGCATCGCGCCTTCCGTATCGAGGTGCGCGCAGGACGGGGATGTGCTTGGCAAATCGCTGCCTTTCCGCTGGATGGCGCTAGGCTGGACGAGATCGTAAACTCCGCCCTGGCCCCGCTTGCCGACGAGGATGGGGTAATTTCCGCCTCCGCTCACGTCCGCTTTGCATTCGCGCCGACTCTCTGACCGAATGGTGTCCGAATGTCCGATTCTCCCGACTCTCTTACGCCCCCTCCCGCTATTGCCCTGCTCCAGCAGGCACAGACGCTGGAGGGCCAGGGCAAGCTGGCCGCCGCCCTCACGACTTACGATGAAGCGGTAGCCCTCCTCCGTGGCACGCCATCCCCGGATGTCGAGACGCGTCGCGTCCTCGGCATCGTCTGGATGAATCGCGGCAACGCCCTCCAGCGCCTCGCCGCCGAGCATGGCCAGCAGGAGCGCAACAAGGATGCCGTCGATGCCGTGCGCGCTGCAGTCGAGTCGTACGATAAAGCGGTGGCTCTCTTTCGCACTCTCCCCCTGGAGGCCAGCCACGACTACCGCAATCACCTCGGCGCGGCCTATCTGAATCGCGGCCACGCCTTCACCACCGTTTCGGCCTTCGAGCCGGCGGCGGAGTCATTTGGAGCAGCGATCGCCGAGCTTGAGCAAATCCCGCGCGGCGACGATCCGTCCTTCAAGCTCAACCTCGCGGGCGCACTCACCAATCTGGCGCACGTCCGCTTCAGCCAGCATGAGCAGGGCAGCGCCGACTCCGCCAGCGTGCTGGCCCAAGCCGCCGAGACTTCGCGCAAGGCCATCGCCGAGATCGCCGACGTCGAGCTGGCGCACGTCGCTTTTGCCGAGATGAGCCTCCGCGCCCGCCGCAATCTGGCCGTCACGCTCGGCGCGCAGCTCGTGCACGCAGAGTCCCTGGGCCATCCGACGGCGGACATTGCCGCCGAGACGAGCGACGTCATCGACGAGGGCCTGCAGCTCTCGCGCGAATGCGAGAAGCGTGGCGCGACGCACTTGCGCGTCTTTGCCACCCGGCTTTTCCGGATGGGCGTACAGCTTTACGGGATGAATCAGCCGCAGTTTGTCGCCGAGTTCATCCTCGAGAATGTCGATCCCACCAACCCCGAGGCGGTGTTTAGCAACGATCCCGAGATGCGCGCTGTGGCCGATCAGGCGCTCGCGCAGGTGCTCGCGCACGTCCAGCGCCCCGGCGTGATGGTGGCCGGCGTGCCCGGCGGCCGCGATCCCGAGAAGCTCGCAGGCATCGCGCGCTCGATCCGCGAGGCCCAGCAAAAACTCGCTGCGTCGCCTGTCGTGGTGCCGACCACGAGCGCCTAAAGCTCTCCTGCCCGCGCCGCCGTCATGCGTTTCCGTCAGATCCTTTTCTGGGTCCATCTCGTCGCCGGTCTCATCGCCGGCGCCTCGATCGGCATCATGTGCTTTACCGGCACGATGCTTGCCTTTGAGAAGGAGCTCACAGCTTGGTCTGAGCGCGATGCGCGACGCGTCGAAGTGCCTGCGAATACCTCGCGGCTCAGTCTCGATAAAATGCAGGCTCAGGTGCGTGCGGCGCGTCCGGAACTTCGCGCCACCAGCCTCGTGGTGCACAACGATCCTGGAGCGGCCGTGGCATTCTCCACCGGCCGCACCGGCGGGGTCTATGTCAATCCGTACACTGGCGAGGTCCGCGAGCCTGCCTCGCGGCGCGTGGGCACGTTTATGCACACGATGGTCGATCTGCATCGCTACCTCGGCTTTCACGGCGAGGAAAGCAGACCGCGGGGCAAATTGATCAACGGCGTCTGCAATATCGCCTTCTGTGTGCTCGCACTCACCGGGCTTTATCTCTGGATGCCGCGCACGTGGTCATGGCGTGCTCTGCGGCCCGTAATCTGGTTTCGCCAGAATAGCTCGAGCAAGGCACGAGATTTCAACTGGCACAATGCGATCGGTTTCTGGACTGCGCCTATCCTCATCATCCTCACGCTCACGGCGATCCCGATCTCCTTCCGTTGGGGCGGCACATTGATCCAAACGCTCACCGGCACCCCGCCACCCGTTTCCGGTACGCCTGCCGCGGCCTCAGTCGAAGGTCCTACACCGGCCGTGGGTGCCAAGCCGCTGAGCCAGGAAGCCCTTTTCGCCGCGGCGCAGGAGGCGATGCCCCAGTGGCAGACGATCACGCACCGCCTGCCTTCTGCGCCAGCGCGCGGTGCAGCTTCCGTGCTCCCGCCCATTACCCTCACGATCCGCGAGGCCGGCACTTGGCCGCGCACCGCCTCTACTACGCTGGCGCTCGATCCTTTTACAGGCGCGATCCTTCGGCGCACCGGCTACGCCGAACTCAGTGCCGCGCAGCAGGTCCGCTCATGGACCCGTTTCCTTCACACGGGAGAGGCCGTGGGGCCGCTTGGCCAGTTTATCGCGGGGCTAGCGTGCCTCGGTGGCGTGTTCCTCGTCTACACCGGTTTCGCCCTCTCTTGGCGGCGGTTTTTCGGCAAGAGGCCGCAGGCTCCGGCGCCGCGCAGCGCCGAGGATGCTGTGCGCTGAGGCTTCACCTGGTCTTAATCTGCGGCGATTCAATCTACCTTGCCACCGGGGCAAGCCGCAGTCTGCCGCGCTCTCTTTTGCCATGAATGTCACCCCGTGGACCGCCGGACTCGTCCACGAACACTGGATACGCACCGGCCTCTGCCTTTCTTGGGGCAGCCAGCTCTCCAGCCCAACATTGCCACCCGACACGGCGGTGGTCTTTCGCTTTTGCATCGGACCCGAGGCGCAGCGCTCGACCGATGGGATGCTCCTACTGCGCACCCTGGACTGCGTGGGCAGCCTGCCGGACGGCGGGTTTCACGCCGCCATTTCCGTCTCTGCTGCGGCCTGCGCTGAGCTGGCTGCCGGTGCGCCCCGCCTCGCGGAATTCGTCGCTTCCAGCTCAATGCTGCCGCTGGCCCTCCCCCTCACGCCTGCCGCCCGGCTCGCGCTCGAGTCGATCCGCCGCTGTCCCTTCGTCGGCCCGCTGCGCGAATTGGCCCTCACCGCGCGCGGCAACGATCTGCTCCTCGAGTTTCTCACGTCGCTCTCCAGCGCCGAGCCCGCACGCGCGGGGTCACTCCTCCGCTCCGCCGTCGACCAGATCGAGAACGCCGCCGCCTATCTCGCGAGACACCTCGAGCAGCCGCCCTCCGTCGCCGAGCTCGCGCGCGAGGTCGGCCTCAGTGAGACCACGCTCAAGCGCGGCTTTCATCAGGTCTACGGCACGACCGTGTTTGGCTATCTGCGCAACAACCGCATGGAACGGGCGAAGGCACTCCTCGAATCCGGCGAAGCCACCGTGCTCGAAGCCTCCACACTCGTTGGCTACAGCAACCCCAGCAACTTTGCCGCTGCGTTTCGCCAGCGATTTGGGCTCAACCCCAAGGAATTTCAACTTGGCTCGCGGCGCTAGGACGAGCGGCCCGCCAGTTCGCACGTTGCGCAGGTGCCCACGAAGGGGCGTCCGCACTCGCTTTTGGTCAATGCCGCGGCTGCGCGTGTGCGGTTCACCGCCACGGTTATCGCCATCAGCGACCGCCCGCAGGCACTAATGGGCCGTCGTCAGGTGGAATCGGCCTGGGCGTTTTTGCGATACTGGGCCCGTCACGATGAAATCCGCCACGCCCGCTAGCACCTTCGACTCCGCCACCCGCCCCCATCGGTGCTTCCGCACCACGGCCGACGGACGGATTCCGCTGAGGGAGTGCTGGCCGGCTCTCTTCGCGGCCTGTGTGCCCTTGGGCGACGTTGCGCTGCAAACACGTCACGCCTTTGCGCGGCTCGTCCATCGCGGTACGCTGCCCTGTATCGAGTGGCCGGCCCCCGATGCGTTGGCCTATGCCGCCACCGCCGATGGCACGCTGGCGCTGCACCTCAGTGCTTGGTCACAGGCGCGGGCGTGGGGACGTCTCGCGATCTGTGATTGCTGCGGTTCGCCAGGGCGCATCGAGCTGCACCAACCCGAGACGGGGGAGTTTCTGCATCTTTCCGCGCCCGCTGAGTTGCCTGCGGCTGACTGGAGCCACGCCCTCGCCCCTCTCACAGCTGCAGCACCGCTGACGGGCGATCCCACGCAGCCCACTCGCTCCCCGCTACCACGAGTGCCACTGCCTGCGGCCGCACACGCTCTCGGCGGGGGAAGCGAGCTTCTGACCGTGCTGCTCTCCGCCCTTGGCGACGAGGATGTGCCGATCTCGTGCCAGCTGCGCACCACGGAGACGACGCACACGCGTGTCTTCATCCCTCACCGTGTTTTGGTGGAGGATGGTGTGCTATCGGTCGGCGATACGCGCAGTACCTGCCAGGTCGCGCTCCTGCTCGTCCGCCGGCTCGCCGTCGTTTTTGACTCTGGGGCCGCTGTCCTCCACGTCGGCGCCGCACACGAAGAGTTGCTCGTCAGCTTCTCCGCTGGGCCGAGGCCGGAGGACATCGATTCCTGGCACCATGCTCTGGCCGCTGCTTTTCCTATGTTACGATAATCCTACGCCTCCATGACCCGTCGCCAGCGTATCGATCTTCAGTTTAGCCTCGGCCTCTGTGCTGCGCTCGCCTTGTTGGCTGCTTTCATCGTCAGCATCCATCTCTCCACTGAAACGACTCCCGCTTTTCCGCCCGCCGCCGTCCGTTCCCTGGCGTCCCCCTCGCATGTGGTCAGTAAGTGAATAACAAAAATCAAAGGGGTAGATACCAGGCCGGCGGCGGGCGAATCTTTGCAATCCGCGGCGCACTCGCTACGGTCCATTTGGGCAGCAAGGCCCGCCGCACCATGTCTTCGCCGTCGCTTCGCCTCCTCTTCGCGCTGCCGTTTGCGCTCCTCGTTGTCGCCTGCCAGCACACCGACGCGCCAGCGCCGAAGCCTGCGACAACGAGAACGATTTCGCCACATCCGGCGATGGCGACTGCCTCCACCGCCGCATCGGCGACGACACTGGCTGCGGCTGCCGGGCCCGGCTCCGGCTACGCGGCCGTCCCGCCACCCAATGCTTCATTGAAGACTCGCTATGTCTTCGGCTGGGGCGATCAGCCCACCAGCACCGCCGATCCCCGGGGCGGATCTACCCGAGGCGCTCCCGTTACCCTTGCTCCCGGCAGGATGCTGCCGCTCGCCGAAATCGTGCGGGCCCCAGACGGCTTCGCGCGCGACCGTGCCGCGATCCTAGCCCTCGCAGGCGACTACAAGGTGAGTTTCCACTTCATGGAGTCGCTCGGCCTTAGCTCCGAGTACAAGCCTGTGCGACCCTACCACTCATGGGCCACCGAGCACGTGCGCGTGATCGCCGACACCGGTCGCTTCATCAGCCTTCAGCACACGCTCGTGATGTTTTTCCAGAAGCCGGACGGCACGATGTCCGAGCCCATGACGATGAAGCACTGGCGGCAGGACTGGACTTACGAAGACACCGACCTGCACACCTTCCGCGGCGCAGCCTCGTGGGGGCGTCGCCGCCTCACCGCCAGCGAGGCCACCGGCGCGTGGTCGCAGGCCGTGTTTCAAGTCGATGATTCCCCGCGCTACGAAGCACTTGGCCGCTGGGAGCATCGCGGCAATCTCACAGTCTGGACGAGCGAGCGCGCCTGGCGCCCCCTGCCTCGGCGCGAACACACGGTCCGCAAGGACTACGACGTGATGGAGGGCGTCCACCGCATCGTCCTCACCGCCACCGGCTGGCTCCACGAGCAAAACAACTGGAAACGCGTCGCCGGCGAGGCCGCCGCCGACACTCCCGCCTTCGTCGCCGCCGAGATCGGGCTGGATCGCTACGAGCGCATCTCCGCCCCCAGCCTCGCCGCCGGCGACACCTATTGGCGCAAGACCGCCCCCTATTGGGCGCTTGTGCGCCAAGCCTGGGCCGACACTTACACCGCCAACGAGCGCTTCACCCTGCGCGACAAGGTCGACGGCAAATCCCTCTTCGAATACCACTTCGCCGACGCCGAGGATATCGAGTCCGGACAGCCCTTCGACACCTCAGCCGCGCAGCGCAAGATACGGGAGACCATCGACCGCTTCCTCGCGAATTAGCCGCGAGCGCCGCGCCGCGAAAATCAGCCTCGAAGCCAGCTCCCCGCTCCCGTAGCAGGGAAACGCTCCACCCCCATGCGCTTCCTCGCCCTTCTCGCGTTTGCCCTTTCCACCTGCTCGCTCTTCGCCCAGGGCACGCAGGCCGACTACGCGCGCGCCAGCGCGCTCGGCAAGAGCACCCAGGGAAAAGTCTTCCGCGATCGCGTCGCCCCGCGCTGGCTGCCGGATGGACACGCCTTCTGGTATCGCTCCGAAGTCGCGCCCGGAAAGAGCGAACACGTCTTCGTCGATGCTCGCGCCGGCAAGCGTATCGGCGGCCTCGATACGACTTCGCTGGCCGCACTGCTCACCGAGCGCCTCGGCAAACCGGTGGACCCCGCCCGCCTGCCCGGCGAGCCCGGCCGCGAGGACCCCAGCCCCGCCAACCCTAGAGAAACCGAGCTGACCTTTCGCAACGACACCCAGAACCCCGTCTCGCTGTTCTGGCTCTCCGAGGGCGGCCCGCGCCGTCTCTATGCGACCCTAAAGCCCGGCGAAGAATACGCGCAGCACACCTTTGTCGGCCACCGCTGGCTCGCTGAAGCCGAGGGCGGCACGTCGCTCGGCACCTTCGCCGGCCGCCCCGATAAGCAAATCATCGCTCTCCGCGAAGGCGGCGCTCGCATCATCGGCCCGTCAGATACCCGCTCGCGCGATGAGCAGGCCAGCGGCGACTGGCGGGCTCACATCCGCGAGCACAATGTCTGGCTGCGCCACCGTCAGACCGGTGAGGAGGTGCAACTCTCCCGCGACGGCTCCGCGCAAAACGCCTATCAAGCGCCCCTGCGGCTGTCGCCCGACGGCACGCGCCTTCTCGTCCGGCAGGTCGAGCCCGCGCAGAAGCATAAGGTGCACCTCATCGAGTCCTCCCCCGCCGATCAGGTGCAGCCCAAGCTCCACAGCATCGACTACCTCAAGCCCGGCGACCGCATCGCCCATCCGCGCGTGCGCCTCTTCGACATCGCCGCGCGCACGCAGATTCCGGTCTCAGATACCCTTTCTCCAAATCCCTGGGCGATCACCGAGCTACGCTGGGCACCCGACAGTTCCTACGCCGCGTTTATCTACAACGAGCGCGGCCACCAACTCATGCGCGTCATCGCCATCGATGCTAAGACTGGCGAGACCCGCGCGATCGTCGAGGAGCGCAGCGCGACCTTCATCGACTATTCTCAGAAGACGCTCCTCCGCTGGCTCGATGCTACCGGCGAGCTCCTCTGGGCCAGCGAGCGCGACGGCTGGAATCACCTCTATCGCTACGACGTCAAAACGGGCGCCGTGAAAAATCAGGTCACGCGCGGCAACTGGGTCGTGCGCGGCCTCGAGGACATCGACGAGCCCACCTCCACCCTGCGGCTCCGCGTCCTCGGCGTGCGCCCCGAGGAAGACCCTTACCACGCGCATCTCGCCCGCGTGCGCTTCGATGGCTCGGGCTTCTCGCTCCTCACCGCAGGCGACGGCAGCCACCGCTGGCAGTGGTCGCCCGACGAGACATATTTTATCGATACCTGGAGCCGCTCCGATCATCCGCCGGTCGTCGAGCTGCGCCGCACCGCCGACGGCACCCTCGTCTGCGAGTTGGAGCGGGCGGCGGCCGCCGCCCGCCGCGCCCCCGGCGGGCGCGCGCCCGCGCGGTGCGTCGGGGAGGGCCCGGGGGGCGCGCCGGACCGCCACGGCGTCATCATCAAGCCCTCCAATTTCGACCCCGCACGCCGCTATCCCGTGCTCGAAAAAATCTATGCCGGCCCGCACGACTTCTTCGTCGCCAAGGAGTGGACTCGCGAGATCCAGATGCACGGACTCGCTGAGCTGGGTTTCATCGTGGTGCAGATCGATGGCATGGGCACCAACTGGCGCAGCCGTGCCTTCCACGACGTCGCCTGGCGCAATCTCAAGGATGCCGGCTTCCCCGATCGCATCGCGTGGCTGCGCTCCGCAGCCGCCTCGCGCCCGTGGATGGACCTCACCCGCGTGGGCATCTACGGCGGTAGTGCCGGCGGACAAAACTCGCTCGCTGCCCTGCTGCACCACGGGGACTTCTACCGCGCCGCCGCCTCCGATTGCGGCTGCCACGACAACCGCATGGACAAAATCTGGTGGAACGAGGCCTGGCTCGGCCTGGTTGGCCCGCACTACGCCGAAAACTCCAACATCACCCACGCCGCCAAGCTCACCGGCAAACTCCTTCTCACCGTCGGCGAGCTCGACCGCAACGTCGACCCATCCTCTACCCTGCAGGTAGCCAACGCCCTCGTGAAAGCCGACAAGGATTTCGAGCTGCTTATCATCCCCGGGGCAGGCCACGGCGCGGGCGAAACGCCCTACGCCGCTCGCCGCCGCATGGATTTCTTCGTCCGCCACCTCCTTGCCGTAGAGCCACGCTGGAAGTAGCGGGATGGAGGCTCTCCTCCGTGCCACTCATGGATCAACGCTGTCGCTCTCTCGCCCTTCGCGTCACTTCTCACTCTGCAGGAGATCGTCTATCCCCCTCGCCAGATCAATGAGGTACGCCTCGCCGCGCTTGTCCTTGTTTCGCGTCATCGCGACCAGGATGTAGTGCCGCCCTTCGCCGGTGACGACCGCCGTATCGTGCACCCAAGCATCCCACCAACCAGCCTTCCGCCGCACTTCCACGGCGCGCCCGGCGAGCCCGCGTACAAATTTGTCGTCGATGTGAGGGATCGAGGTATCGGCGAAAATCTCGCGCATTATTCGTGAGGCCTCGGCCGAGACCAGCGTGCCCTGCTCGAGTCGGAGATAAAAGCGCAGGAGCTGCCGCACCGTCGCCGCATGCGAGTTATTGCCCACCGGGTCGCCTATCCGCTCGTCGCTCTTCCCGTAGTGTTTGCCCAGCCAGATGCCGCCACCGCGTGCGACGTCGTAGAACCCTTCCGCGTTGAGCGTCTCCTGAATGGCCGATAGCCCCAGCAATTTCGAATACTTTGTCGCGAGCGCGTTGTCCGATCGTCGCATCACCAATCCAAATTCATGCCGAGTCCCTGCATCGAGCGGCCCATCGGGACGGAGCTTAAACCATGCAAAAAGGATCGCAATCTTTGGCACGCTCGCCGCGTAGTCCACCGCATCGGGTCGCATCAGCGCGAGGCGCAGCCTCCGCAGATCGAGCACGCCGACCGCCGTCTCGTCGGCCGCCATGCCATGCTGTGCGCGCAACTGCGCATCGAGCGCGCCGACTGCCGCCTGCAGGGCGGGATCGGTCGGGCTGTCGTAGTCTAGGCGGTAGCGCTGGGCCTCGGAAGACATGGGCGCCTGAGTAGCGGCTCGCGGCTGCGCCGGCAATGCTCCGCTCGCCAGCGTCGTAATAACGGCCAAACCAAGACCCAGGATCTTCATCACGTGTCCCTCTTTGCCTGCCCTCGATTACAGCAGCGCGAGATACTTTCCGGCAAAGCGTCGCCCGATCTCGTTCTGTGCCGCGGTGTCGAAGTGCACGCTGTCACCGATGTTTGTCTTGAGGTCTCGCGCATCCACACAGGCCGTCTTTTTCCGTTTCTCAGGCAGCGAGAGTAGCAGGCGGTTCATCTCCCCGCGACGGCTAGCGCCCTCGTCTGGCTTCATCTCTCCGATCGTGCAGGCGATAAATGGCAGCGCCGCCTCGCCGACATCCGCCCGCAGATCGTCGACGAGTTTCAGCAAACTCGTTTCATACCCCTTGATCTTCTCCGCCGTGGCGTCGGCCTCGCCTTGCAGCCACAGCGCGCCGCGGATGCGTGCGTGTGCGCCCTTGGCTTGGCCGAGCGCGAGCTTCGCCTTGCGCACCGCCTCGTCGTACAGCCGCGCGCCCCGCTGCCACTGGGCGATGGGCGAGCCGCCGACTGCGCATGGGATCAGGCCTATCCGCGCTTGGGGGGCGCGAGCCAGTACCGTCTCGGCAAAAGCCAGGCCAGGGCCCACACCCGCATTGTCATGGCCCGCGAAGGTCCGGGCGTCGCCCGTGAGGTGCAGCGGATGTCGTGCGATGTACCAAGCATCATCCTTTAGGTGCATCATCGCAATCCGCGAATCGCGGTTCGGCTCGTCTGGCATGAACCCGCGGCCCTTCATGTTGGACTGGCCGATGAGAAGAAAGAGATCGAGCCGTTCCTGTCCCGCGGGCAGGAGCGTGATGTCCGTGGGAGTCAGCGGCGGCTTCGTCGGCGCAGGCGTGCCGATCCTGCCGGCCTTCTTTGCCGCTTGGGCGGTCAATTCCCCCGTCAGCGCCAGTGCGCCAAGTCCAAGCGCGGCAGTGCGGAGCCAGTGGCGGCGGGAAGAGAAGTCGTGCGGGGTAGTCGTCATGGGAGAGATACTCAGCGCGGCTTATCCTCGCGCAGTCGAGCCATCTCGGCCCGGAGTTCTTTCAATTCGTTGAGCACCGCATCCTCCTTTGCTTCCGACGAGCCCAGAAACTTCGAGGCGATGATGCCGCTCAACGCGCCAAATAGCCCTACGCCTGCAAGCATGAGGCACATTGCCACGAATCGCCCCCCGTCAGTCACCGGGTAGCGATCACCATAGCCCACGGTTGTTACGGTCGTGACGCTCCACCACACGGCGTCGTCCGCCGTCTTGATATTGGCGCCCGGCGCAGTTTCGCACAGCAGCACGCCGATGGAGCCAAGCACCACGAGGAGAAACATCGTCATCCCGACCGAGGCCACGCCGCCGCGCGCCTTGTTGACAAACATCAAGGAGATCAGCCGTTGGAGCGAACGCACACCGCGTACCAGCCGGATCACGCGAAAGATCCGCACAAAACGCCCCAGCCGCAGCGCGTCGATCATCGGCACGCACGCGATCAGGTCGAGCCAGCCCCATTTCATAAACCCGAGCTTCGACTCCGCGACGCAAAAGCGGTTGACGAAATCGACGAAGAGCACCCCGCACACCACGAGGTCCACGCCTTGCAGGATGCGCGAGATCTCGGGCGGTAGTGTGAACACTGCGTCCGCCCCGATCGCCACAAGCGCGAAGATCGACAGCAGGAGAATCGCAAATTGAAATGGACCGACACTATCCGAACCAGCATTGCCAGCACCGGGAGAGGACATGGGAGGTACGACGAGGCTTAGCACACCCGGCCCCCAACGAAAGCAAGAACCAGCTAGCCGGTTTTTCGCCCGTCGCTTGAGCGGTCGAGCACCGCCACCGCGCCCACGACCGCTGCCGCCGAAAAGATATGCCAGAGCGCGTGCGCCTGCACCGCCGCCCCGGGACGAAAGAGCCAGCGCCCAGGCTGGTCGCCGAGCTGGCACATCAGCGCGACCGCGAAGAGTACATACACGCCCGCCACCGCCGCCCAAGTCCGCCCCGACCGGCTGCGCCAGCCCGCAATGCCCAGGCTCGCAATCGTCAGCGCCGCAGCGATGCCCGTTGCGATGGTGAGCGACAAGGGCTTTATTCCCAGCACCGAGAGGTTGCGCCCCACCGTGAGTCCCACCGCCGCCAGGGCCGTGCCAACCGCGAGCCATCCGGCCCGTCGTTCACACCAGTTCCGGCACGGCGCGACCACGCTCCCCAAGGCGAGCCCACCCAGCAGCAAAAACAGCCAGTACATCGCGCCCACATCGAGGTGCCGCAGCGTCCGCGACGCCGACGCATGGTACAAAAAGCTGCCGACGCCCACCGCAATGAGCGCCGCCCCCACGGCCCGCGCCATTCGCAATCGCGCAGCCACAAGCAACCCCGAGCCACCGAGCACAAAGGCCAGATTGCTCCACGTATTCTGCGGCTCGCGCACCAGTCGCCTCAGCGCCTCGGGCATATGCTGTGGTGGCGTCGAGCCTCGGAGCACCGCCTCACCCTGTCGAGGCGGCGACTCCGCGCTCGGCCAACGCGCGCCATCTCGCACGGCAAAGAGCGCGAAAGAAAGCATCGCGGAGGTGGCAAGAAACACAAGCAGCGCACGCGCAACCGTCGGCACGGAGCCAAGGCGCCCCGCCCCGACCGCGCAAGCGCGGAGCGTCAGGCAGCAACTCCGTCGTCGCCGATACTCTCCGACGGGCACGACGACAGCGCCTCCCGCGCCTCGTCCATCTCCTGCTCCGTCTGCGGCTGGCGATGCACAAAGGAGTAACCGGTTTCGTCATTCCGCATGAAGCCCGCCGGCATCAGGGTGCGGCACAGGTCGCAGTCCGTGCAGGTGTCGTCCACGTAAAATAAACCAGGGACGTTATAGGGCAGTCGTTGAGTGAGGGTGGCCATGAGATTTCTCCACCCATCATGCCACATGTCTGAATTGCCGTGAAATTCATTAATATCATAGTTCAATGTATATCATGCATGAATATCTAAAGACCGCCCCCTTCGATCTGCACGAACTCTATCTCTTCCATCTTGTAGCTCGCTACCGCAGTTTCACCAAAGCTGCCGGTGCGGCCGGCCTCACGCAGAGCGCGATCACGCGCCAGATTCAGGGCATGGAGCACCGCCTCGGCGTCGCGCTCTTCGAGCGTACCACGCGCAGCGTGACCATCACGGCAGCGGGCGCATTTCTCGAGCAGGAGGCCCTACGCCTCATCGGCGATGTCGAGCACTCGCTCCAGCGGCTGCGCGAGGATTTCGCGGGCGCGCGCAAGGTCGTGCGCGTCGGCGTCTCGCGCACCATCAGCCTCGCGTACTTGCCCGGCTTCTTCCACGCCAATCTGACGCGCGCCCCGCAGGTCGGCTGCCGCGTCGCCTATGTTCCCAGCGTGCAGTTGCTCCCGCGGCTGGAGGCCAATGAGCTCGATCTCGCCGTACTCTCTCCACCCCGTCGGCTGCCGCCCACCCTTGCGATGACGCATCGCTTCAACGACGCCTTCACCCTCATCGGCCCAGCTGACAAAGCCGCCGAATTTGCCGCCCTCCGCCCGCGCGACCGCAAGCGCTGGCTGCACGAGCAGAGCTGGCTGCTCCTCGACGAATCTACCCGCTCCGGCGAGCAGCTCCAGGCGTGGATGCGTAAGCAGAGCTGGTCCATCGAGCCCGCCATGCAGTTCGATAACTTCGACCTCATCATCAATCTCGTCACGCTCGGCATGGGCCTAAGCTTCGTGCCGATCCGCGCGCTCGCGCTCTACCCAGGCAAGCAGAACCTACACCGCATCCCGTTACTCAACCGCTTTTCGCGTGAGCTGGCAGTAGTGCTACGCAAGCACCGGGTCGTACCGCCCCATCTCGACAACTTCGTGCGCAATATCCTATTCTGAGGGGCACCTAATGCTTTCCTGGCTTCGGAAAAGGTTCGTTTCAGCGTCCGCTCCAGCGCCCCTTCCAGCGTTTGACTTCGCAGACATCCGTCCCGGCACCACCGAGCGCGAGATCACGTCCATCTTCATCAGCATCGAGAACTACGTCGGCATCGCCGAGGCCGTGCCGCTCTCCCGGCTCACGACGCTCATGAACGACTATTTCGAACGCTGCGGCGACCCACTCCATGCCGAAGACATCACCATCGACAAGTACGTCGGCGATACGGTCGTCGCGATGGCCGGCGCGCCCCTGGACCAACCCGATCATGCAGCACGCGCCTGCGCAGCCGTGCTTCGGATACAAACCGCTATCGCAGACATGCGCCTGCGTCTCCGCGCAGATCGGGAGCCTTGGCCGCCTCTCGCCCAACAGCTTCGTGTCCGCATCGGTCTCAACTCGGGCCCCGCCACCGTTGGCAACATCGGCAGCCGTACCCGCTTCAACTATACCATGATGGGCGACTCGGTGAACCTCGCCGCCCGGCTCGAGCACGACGCCAAGCACCTCGGCGCGCGCATCGTCTGCACCGACGCTACTCGCGCCGAATGCGAGCGGACCTCGCCCGACCACATCCTGTTTCGCCCGCTCAGCTTTTCTTTCATCAAAAGCAAGCTGCGGCCCATCTGGCTCTTCGAGCCGATGGCCTTCGATGCCCGCGCCACGTCTGAAATCCGCGCCTGCATCGATACTTTTTCCGCTGCACTCCAGCACTACGAGCGCGGCGCCTGGGCCGAGGCCGCAGCCGGCTTCCGCGAGAGTGTCCGGCTCGAGCGCGACCAGTCGACCGCCACCCCCGGCGCGCCCGCCAATCCTTCCGCGGCCTTCCTCGCGCTCGCCGAGGCTAGGCTCTCCGCCTCACAGACGACCGGCGATTGAGCCGCTGCCCCGCTTCGGTCTTGCGGGTGGCGCGCACCCATTTCTAGCTCTCATGCGTCTTACCCCGCAACCCCTCCTCTTCTCATGTCGACCTATACCCGTCGCGACTTCGCCAAGTTTGCCCTCGCCGCCAGCGTCCTCACGCTGCCCTCCCTCCGCGCCGCCGGCGCGAAGCCCAATTCCAAGGTGCAGGGAGTACATATCGGCCTTAATGTGCCGTACAGCCTCGGTAATCCCACGATGAGCGGCGACGAGATCCTCGCCGCGTGCACCACGCTCGGCCTCAGCGCCGTCGAACTCCGCGCGCAGCCCATCGAGGCTTTCCTCGGTGCCTCCAGTCATCTCGTCGGCGCCAGGGCCAAGGTGGCCGTCGCCGGCGCCGCCGAGGCCAATGCCAGGGAACTCCGCGAATGGCGCGGCAAGGTCGATGTCTCTCGCGCCACCGAGTTTCGCAAAAAGTACGAGGCCGCCGGCATCGCCATCGACATCCTCAAGGTCGACAACCTCTTCAAGCTCTCCGACGCCGAGCTCGACTACGCCTTCACGCTCGCGAAGACCGTCGGCGCCCGCGCCATCTCTTCCGAAATCTCCAAGAGCGACGACGACCTCAAACGCGTCGGCGCTTTTGCCGACAAGCATAAGTTCTGGGTCGGCTACCACGGCCACGCTTCCACCGGTCCAGCTCATTGGGAAAAGGCCTTCTCGCTCGCCAAGTACAACGGCGCCAATGTCGACCTCGGCCACTTCGTCGCGGGCAACGACGAGTCGGTGGTCGAGTTTATCAAGAAGCACCACCAACGCGTGACCCATGTGCATGTGAAGGACCGCAAGGCCAAGTCCACCGCCGCCAACCCCGCCAATCTCCCCTTTGGCCAGGGTGACACGCCCATCGCCGAGGTGCTCCGCTTGATCCGCGACAACAAGTGGCCGATCCAGGCCACCATCGAGTTTGAATATAAGATTCCGGCCGGCTCCGATCGCATGACTGAGCTCGCCAAGTGCGTGAAGTTCTGCCGCGACGCGCTCGTCTGAGCACGCAGCCTCGCCCCAAAATGATTGCCCTTCTTTGCCGCGGCCTGCTCGCCGCTGGCTTGCTCACGCTCGTCCTTGTCGCTCGCGCTGCCGCGCCCAATCCCCGCGGCCCGCACGACATGATCCTCGTAGACGAAGGCAATCGCCAGATCCACCGGGTCAATCTTGGCGATCCTTCGCGCGACTGGGATGTGGGCTTCGACGGGAAGCTTGTCCGAGACGTGCAGCTCATCGGCGGCGGCCGCCTCCTCGCGAGCGTGGGCCAACTCGGCTACGTCGAGCTCGACCTCGCCACCGGCAAAGTCCTCAAAACTCACAAAGGCTACGGCTCACAGACCGCCCGCCGCACGCCAGATGGTCACACCTGGCTCGGCGCGGGCAATGTCATCGTCGAACTCGATGCCAAGGACGTCGAGGTGCGCCGCGTCACCGTGCCGGGCGCCTTCATCAAGGTCATTCGCCACACCGGCTCGGGCACGCTCTTCGTCGGCGCGCACGATAAGATGCTGGAGGTCGATCTCACTGGCAATGTCCTGCGGACTTGGAGCACGGGCGCAGACGACTCGTACCTCGGCACTCGCCTCGCGACGGGCGAAGTCCTCATCTCCTCCGGCAAGGCGCGCGATGTGAAGCTCTTCTCCGCCGACGGCTCGCTCCTCCGCAGCATCGGGCCAGGGAGCCCCGAGTATGCCCGCATTGGCGGTCAATCCTGGGCGGGCTTTCAACTCCTGTCCAATCGCGACATCATCGTCACGACTTGGCAAGGCCACGGCAACCAGGGCGACAAGGGAGTGCAGGTCGTACAATTCGACTGGCAGGGAAAGCTCGTATGGGAGTGGAAGCAGGACCCCAAACGCATCGCCTCGCTCCACGGCATCCTCGTGCTCGACGGCCTCGATCTCGACAAGCTGCACGACACCCGCTTCGGGTGGCTCGAGCCCGTGCGCTAGCTAGAGACGCCGCGCTTTCGCCACAGAGGACACGGAGGCGGCGCAGAGCTCACAGGGCGCGCACGAATCGGCTGCAATCTCCACCAACGAAGGGACTCTCCGTCCCTTCGTTGCCTTGTGTTCGATCCCCTCGGCCCGCTCAGGCCGGCTGCTGCTGCGAGATGCAGTGCAGCGTGCCTAGGCCCCAAATGAGGTGGTAGCAGTCGATCGGCACCACTTCGCGGCCGGGGAAACAGCTTCCCACGATCTCGCACGCTTCGGCGTCGCGCTTCTTCTGCTGGAAGGTCGGCACGAGCACCGCGTTGTTGATGATGAGAAAATTTGCATAGCTCGCCGGCACGCGCTGGCCCTGGAAGGCCATAGGCTTGGGCATCGGCAGCTCGACAATGTCGAACTTCTTGCCCGTCGGCGTGCGGAAGGCCTTCAGCCGCTCCAGATTTTCCTCGAGGATCTTGTGATTCGGGTCGCGCTTATTGGACTCGACGCACGTCACAAAACCGTCGGTCTTGTAAAAGCGCGTGATGTCGTCGATGTGGCCGTCGGTATCGTCGCCGAGGATGCCGTCACCGACCCAGAGCACCGTCTTTACTCCGAGATAGTCGCGCAGGTTTTGCTCGATCTGCTCACGGGTGAGGTGCGGGTTGCGATTCTGATGGAGCAGACATTGCTCGCTGGTGAGGAGCAGTCCCTTGCCGTTGACGTCGATGGAGCCGCCTTCGAGCACCATGTCGTTCTCGAAACGACGCAGCTTGAGCTTCTTCGCGATGCTCGGCGGGATCTCGTTGTCGAGGTCGTACGGCGGATACTTGTCACCCCAGGCATTGTAGCGCCAGTCGGTGATGGCGACCTCGCCGGTCTTGTCGTTCTTGACGAAGATGGGGCCGTGGTCGCGGCACCACGTGTCGTTGGTCGGGTGATTGTAGAATGTCACTCGCGACATGTCGGCGCCCGCGGCGGCGCAGAGGCGCTTGGCGCGCGCCTGGAGCGGCGTCGCGGCGTTGATCCGCACCTCTTCGAAGCGCGAGATCTGCGCCACAATCTTGGCAAAGGTGTACGGCACAGGCCTGAATTGCCCGGGCCACGAGGCGCGCTTGTGCGGCCACGAAAGCCAAACGGCGACTTGTGCCTCCCACTCCGCAGGCATGCGGAAGCCTTGGGCGGCGGGCGTTTTCTTCGCTGCAGCGGCGGGCATCTTAGTCGATGTAGCGCTTGGTGATGTCGCCGTAGGCATCGATGCGACGGTCGCGGAGGAATGGCCAGTGCGTGCGCGTCACATCGACTTTGCCGAGATCGATGGGCACGAGCATCACCTCTTCCTTGTCGACGCTGGCCTTGGCGATGATCTGGCCGCTGGTGCCAGCGACGAAGCTCTGGCCCCAGAACTCGATGCCGTCGCCACCCTCGGGGGTCTCGGTGCCGACACGATTGATGGCGGCCACGTAGCAGCCGTTGGCCACCGCGTGCGAACGCTGGATCGTCTCCCATGCGCCGTGCTGGTTGGTGCCGTACTCGGCCTTTTCCTTGGGATGCCAGCCGATAGCGGTCGGATAGAAGAGAATTTCGGCGCCCTGCATCGCGGTGAGGCGTGCGCCCTCGGGGTACCACTGATCCCAGCACACGAGCACGCCGATCTTGCCGAACTTCGTATCCCACGCCTTGAAGCCCGTATCGCCCGGCGTGAAGTAGAACTTCTCGTAGTAGAGAGGATCGTCCGGGATATGCATCTTGCGATACACCCCGAGCATCTTCCCGTCGGCGTCGATGATCACCGCCGTATTGTGGTAGAGCCCCTGAGCGCGCTTCTCGAAGAGCGACGCGATGATCACCACTCCATACTTCTTGGCCAGCGCCTGGAAAGCCTTGGTGCTCGGCCCGGGGATCGTCTCTGCGAGGCCGAA
>CAYZPV010000043.1:0-57527 GCA_964480585.1 uncultured Opitutus sp.
CGGCTCGAAAGGAGGCATCCATTTCGGCATATCCCGGCGCTCGGCATAATCCCCGTCATGCCGTATGCGGCATAACGGGGAAAGACGTTTCCCCGCTACCGCTGCCGCAGGCGGAGTTCCAAGGCGTCGAGCAACGGCGTCACGGCGCTGTCCGGAAACGGTGACACACAGCTCGCATTTATTTCGCACAGAATGTAGTCCGGCTGAGGCCGCTCGCCAAAAAAGAAGTCGGCGTCCCACAACAACGGCAGGTCGTCGTTGCGGAGGCCGAGCACCGCTTGCAGTTCCGGGATCCACTGTGACTCCAAGCGTTCGCGGAGGGTGCGAAAGAGATGACAATCCTGGGTATAGTAGTGGCGGCGGCTCGGCTCCGTGCGGGTGAAGTCTGCGCCGGGATTCGACGGGTGCAGCGCGACAATTTCCTGAAAACCGAAGCCGACCACCGTTGCCCCGCAAAGATAGGCGCGGACCATGCCTCGATCCATCGTCGCCACCCACTGCTGGTCGATCACGTGGGTGCCCTGAGCGAAAACCGCCTCCGCGAAGAATGCAGCCAACCCCGTCTCGTTGAATGTCTGCGTCGGCGCTCCCCGTACTGCGGATTGCACGTGGAACGCTTCGGAAGCCGCGAGAGTGACCTTCCAGACACCTTGTCCACTGTGACCCCGGTATTGTTTCACTACACGCGCGCCGTCACGGCGGACGGCAGCCGGAAACCGTTCCGCGAATTCTGTCGCCGAGCCGTACGCGGCGACATCCACGGACCAGCCGATGGATCGCGTCGCGACCAGGACATCCTTGGTGCCCAAGCGCAAAATCGTGTCCGGCTGCGCACTGACGTGAACCCCGTCAGTGGCCAATTCCCGGAGAAACGTGTCGAGCGCGGTTCGGTCGAGATCGGGCTCGGTGGGATTGATCCAGACCAGCACGGCAGCGCACGCCCGAGCTTCGGCGCGCACGCGCGCGCGGTTGGAATCGTGGTAGTTCAACGTGCGCACCGCCCAAGCACGCGCCGTGATTTTTTCCACAAGCAGCCGGTACTTGTCCTCCTCGGCCGCATTCCGGGGCAAACCGTTTGGGGCGTAGAGGAGAATTCCGATGATGGGCGGGCGCATGAGCGTTCAGTGAAAACACACGAAACCGATTAATCCGGCGCCCACGACGATCACGGGGATCGTCAGCTTGTTCTTCCAGCGGTAAACCACAAACAGCGCCGCGAGAAAGATCGCGGCAGCCGCGAGATTGGGGATCGCGGCCCGGGCCAGGCTGACGGTGGTGATGGCGATCAAACCGACGACGCCAGCCGCCACGCCTTCGAGGAAGTGATGCAACATGGGATTCTGAACCACCGCCTCGAGCCGGTGGTAGAACAGAATCGAGAAGAGAAATGCGGGCAGGAAGATTCCGAACGTCATGGCGCAAGCTCCCAGAGGTCCCCCGCCGAAGTACCCCACGAACGTCGAGAAAATGATCAGCGGTGCCGGCAGAATGCCCGACAGGGCTACGCCATCCAAAAAGTCGCGCTCGCTCATCCAAGCTCCGCGCTCCACGGCGTCCTCCCGGAGAAATGGAATCGCCGTATACGCGCCCCCAAACGTGAGCAGACCCGCGCGAAGGCCTGAGGCTAGCAGGGCCGGAGCGCCGGCCTGCCCGGTTTGCCGGGTCTCGGCCGGCGTGGTGGCCGGGACGCTGGCTAAAACCGCCTCCGTTCCTGCAAGCACGGGGGACAACGACCACAGCGCCACGCCAAATCCCACACCGACGAACGCGACGAGCGCCCACCGTTTCCGCATGGTGACGACATAGGTCAGACCAGCGAGAGGTAGCGTGAGGTAGAACGACAGTCCGAGCAGCTCGCCCACCGCCGCAAGCAAGCCGATGGCCCACAGCGGGCCGTTCGTCAGGCAGTGGCCGCCGATGCGATGGCACGCTCGCACGATCAAGGCAATGACCGCCGGCTGGATGCCGAGGAACACCGCTTGGAACGCAGTCGCAGTGAGGTTCAGTGACAGGTAGAGCCACGAGAGGAGGAACATGAGCACGAAGCCCGGCAACATGAACGCCAGTCCGGCGAGCAAGCCGCCCACGCGGCCTCGGGCCATCATGCCGAAATGCACGCACATCTCGTGGGCCTCGGGCCCGGGCAGCACCTGGTAGATGGCGAGCAGCCGCTTGAAATGCGCGGGCGAGATCCATTTCTCTTCCGTGACGAGCTCCTGCCGGATCATGTCGAGCTGCGCGACGGGACCGCCCCACGCCATCGCGCCAAAACGCAGGAAGCGCAGGAACAGCTTGCCGAGCGGCTCGCGCGGGACGTGACAAGTTTCGGCGGCCTCAGCCGCCGGTACGCTGGGTGTGCTCATGATTGTTTGCGGAAATATTCGTACAAGGCGTCGAAGCATTCGCCGCCCCGCTGAAGCAAGGCATCGTCGCTGACGCCAAGCCGTCCCCAGCCCTTCAACACCCGGTCGACGCCGATGCCCTCCGGACGCGGAAACTTTCCATCCTCCAAGTCGGCGACGTGGACGGCCTCGGCGAGCCGATGCAAGGCCGGATCATCCAGCCCGAATCGCTTCAACAGCGTCTCGAACGTGCAATCGTCGCCATGGTGCGTGAACTCGACGTCGGCCATGTCGAACGGCAAGGCCCCCGGAAAATCCTGGGGCTGGCTCCCGAAGACGAAGCGGGCTTTCGGGTCGATGAAACCCCGGATCAGCCAGGCCGAGCCCACGCGATCCACCTCGGGCCGGGGTCGGGTCATCCAGGTTTTCCCGAGATATTTTTTTGCCGACAGGCGCGCCGGTGTCTTGCCCGACTTCACATGCAAGGCCCGCGCCTGCTCAAGCCGGATGCGCGCATCCTCCGCCTTTGGTGAGTCGAAAAAATCGATCCGCTGGATTTCCTCGAAGCGCGCGCCCAGCTTTTCGAGCTCCTCGCCGGAATTCTCGGTGAGCTTCCTTTTGTTCGCCCCGATGAAGGCGGTCAGTGCGGCGCTCAATCCGGCGTAGTCGTCGGCCCGGGCCGCGTTGAACGTGCGCAGGATCTGGTCGTCCGGCATGCCATCGATGTCCGTGGCATGGATGAGGGTCGCATCGCCGCCGCTGTCGCGGACCTGCTGCGCCAGCCATTGAAAACGCTCCCGGTGCTCGGGCCGGTCCGGCAGCAGGTAGGTCGAGGATTTCAGCGCGATGGCCCCGGATTTCTTGAGCTGCCGCCACAAACTTACACGCGACGTTCCGCGCCGTGCGGGCAGGGCATAAAGCAGGAGCAACCACTTCTCACCGGATTTCATGAACGCACCGTTACTGCATGTAACATCTGTTACAACTTGAAACATCCACGCCGCCGATTTACAGTGCCGGCATGAATCCCCGCCTTCGCGCTCTCCTCGTCCTCTTGCTCATCACCGGCCAAGCAGCGTTCGCCGCCCTCGACACGTCCGCCATCGACCGCATCACTGGGCTGAAAGGCACTTGGTTCGAGGCCGAAGGCGTCCACAAGGTGAGCCAACCGCGCAACGACCTTCCAATCTCCGTCGACGGCTGGACGATGCCGCCGTTCATGGGGCTGACGAGCTGGGCCGCATTCTCGGCGGGCGGCAAAGCCGAGGTGATGCTGGCGGGAGACTTGGTGCTGCTGGAGGATGAAGTGAACCCGGTTATGTCCGCCGCGCTGGAGTCTGGCCTGACCGTTACGGCGCTGCACAATCACTTTTTCTTCGATCAGCCGCGGGTCTATTTCATGCACATCGGCGGCGAAGGCACGCTGGAGAAGATGGCCAACGGCGTAAAGGCCGCGCTGGCGAGGCAGAAGGCCATCCGCGCCACCCAGCCTCAGCCCGCCAAGGTTTTTGGCACTGCGTTCGCACCGGAGAAAAACGCGATCACCGGGTCAGCGATCGACACCGCGCTCGGGACCAAGGGGCAGGCGAACAATGGGATGTTCAAAGTTGTGATCGGTCGTGAGGTAACGATGCCCTGCGGATGCGCCATGACGAAGGAAATGGGGGTGAACACGTGGGCGGCGTTCGCAGGCACGGATGACAACGCCGTGGTCGACGGCGATTTCGCCGTGCTCGAAGACGAACTGCAGCCTGTGCTCAAGAGTCTGCGCGCCGCCGACATCAACGTTGTCGCCATCCATCATCACATGACGCATGAACAGCCCCGCATGCTGTTTCTGCACTATTGGGGCAAGGGCCGCGTCGAGACGCTGACTGCGGCATTGAAAAAAACCTTGGACGTGCAGAAATCCGTTCCTTCGCCGACCCACGACCACACCGCAGCGCCCAAGCCATAATCGCGCTCGGATCACACCAAGTTCGCGCCGCGAAAAAATTCGAGATCGGGGCGAGGCCGGTCATGATGGTGGCATGACTCTGCCGGGCTTCGATTTGGACCATTACCGCGCACGCATCGCGGCGCTGGCGGAGCGCGGTGTTTACGTGGGCACCTCCAGTTGGAATTATCCCGGTTGGCTCGGCCTCGTTTACAACGAGACGCGTTACGAGACGCGCGGCCGGTTTTCCAACGCCAAGTTCGAGCGGGAGTGTCTGCGCGAATACGCGGAGACCTTCAAAACCGTCTGTTTCGATGGCGCCTATTACACCTTCTACGACGAAGCCAAATGGCGCGCCATGGCGGAACAGGTGCCGCCCGATTTCAAGTTTGCGCTCAAAGTCCCCGAAGCGATCACCGTGAAACGCTGGCCCGCGATTGCCGAACGTTATCGCGACCGCAGCGGCCAGCTGAATCCCGACTTTCTCAAGGTGGACCTGTTCGTCGAAAAATTTCTCCAGCCGCTGGAAGCGATCCGCGCCAACGTTGGACCGATCATCCTCGAATTTTCCCGCTTCCAACCCGAGGAGTTCTCCACCGTCACCGACTTTCTCGAACAGCTGGACCGTTTCCTGGGCGCGCTGCCGAAAGGCTGGCCCTACAGCGTGGAGCTGCGCAATCGCACCTGGCTCGGACCGGAATACCTCGCCTGCTTGAAAAAGCACGGCGTGGCGCACGTCTTCAACAACTGGACCGCGATGCCCGCGGTCGGTGAGCAGATGCAGACCGTGGAAAACCAGGTCGTGGAGGATCTGACGGTCGCGCGCTTCCTACTGAAACCGGGCCGCAAATACGAGGAGGCGGTGCAGCGCTTCAGTCCCTACAAAATCACGCAAGAGCTGAACGAGGAAGCGCGCACGGCGCTGGCCGCCCTGATCGAGCGCGGCTGGGTCAAGCTCTCGAAAAGCGGGAGCTACCTCTACATCAACAATCGCCTCGAAGGAAATGCGCTCCAGACGGTGAATGGCGTGCTGGACCGGTTGGACGAACTGATGAAAGTCCCACGCCCCGCACCGTCCGCCAAACCCGCCCCACCGCCAAAACCTACTCAGGATCAATTTGATCTGGGTTTGTGAATAAGTCGGACTTGCCGCTACGTGTTCAAATGAACACGTTGGCGGTGCAATGACGGAACAGCAATCGGCCACCCTCGATTTCATCGGCGCCCATCACGAGGCGCACGGGGTGCCGCCGTCGTCCCGCGAGATTCAGCGCCACTTCAGCTTTCGGAGCCAAACCACGGTGGTCCGCCAGTTGCAGGCGCTCGCCGCCTCCGGGCACATCGAACAGCTGGCGAATGGCTCGTGGGGCCTAAAAGGACGGCAGGCGCAGCTGCACCTGAAGGTCTACGGCGAGATTCCCGCCGGCCTGCCGACGCAGCGGGAACAGGAAACGGTCGAAACCCTGTCCATTGATCCTCGGATGTTCGGTCTGAAGTCCGCCCAGCCCGATTCCCTCTGGGGACTGCGCGTCAAGGGTGACTCCATGGTCAACGCCGCAATCCTGGACGGGGATGTGGTGGTGCTCGCGCGGCGGGAGCCGCGCGCGGGCGACGTGATTGCCGCGTTGGTCGACGACACCGAGGTGACGTTGAAGCGGCTGGTGCAGGAAGCAGATCGAACGTACCTGCGGGCGGAGAACCCGCGGTACCCCGACCTGCATCCGCGAAAAATCGAATCGCAGGGCGTCATGGTCGGGGTGATACGACGCGCCTGACAAAATATGAGGAATCTGCGTGTCGTCCCCGCTTACGGTTGCCGATCTGCGGTCGCTTCTGGCCGCGCGCTTTCCCGAACGCGTTCGTCGCTCGGAAGGGGCCGTCGCGACCGGTGTCCGCGCGATTGACGCGGCGCTGGGTGGAGGGTTGCCCGTCTGTTGTCTCACGGAATTAGTTTCCGCCTGCCCCGGCACGGGTGGACAAACCACCTTGGTCGAGTTGCTCGGCACGACCAGACGCGCGCGGCAGCGGGTGGCGTTGATCGACGGGGCCAACGGTTTTGTCGCCGACGCCGTGCCGCCCGACCGGCTGCGACATCTGGTCTGGGTCCGGGCGCACGGGAGCAGTGAAGCCTTCGCGGCGGCGGACATTCTGGTCCGCGATGGAAATTACGCCGTGGTCGTGCTCGACCTGCGCGGCCTTTCCGAACGCACCTTGCTCAAGACGCCAGCGACCGTCTGGCACCGTTTGCGCCATGCCGTGGAAGCCGGCTCTTCCGCCGTCTTGGTTCAGACCACCACGCCGCTCGTCCCCACCGTGCCGTGGCGGTTGATCCTGCAACGTTCCGTGCCGCTCGCCGCCCGGCGCCAGACCCGCAGCAGTCTGGCGGACGGACTCACGGTCGAAATCGCGCGGTCGCGCAGCGAAGCGATGGAGCGAAGCGCATGAACTACGCCGTGCTATTCGTGCCGGATTTTGCCCTGCAAGCGGTGCGGCGGGCGAATGCCGATCTGATCGGCCAACCCTTTGCCTTGGTGACGGGCGAAGGCCGCAAGGCGGTGATCGCGGCGGCCGCCGCCGAGGCGCAGGACATCGCCCCGGGGCTCGCCGTGACGCTGGCATATGCGCGCTGTCCGGGCCTCGTGATCCGGCCGCGTGATTTGAATGCCGAGGCCGAGGCCAGTCGTCTGTTGTTGGCCGCCGCGTTCACGCTGTCGCCCCGCGTCGAGCAAACGGCCGAGGGTTGTTGCACCGTGGATTTGCAGGGCACGCAGGCGGCCCGCACCGAAGCGCAGATGCGTACCTGTGTCGCCGACTTGGCGGCGGCTGGAATCATCGTCCGGGCCGGAGCCGGCGAAACGCCGCTCCTCGCCTATTACGCGGCGCAACGCGCGGACCCGGTGGCGATCATCCGCAACGCCCAGGAATTTCTGACCCCGCTGGCCATCGCGGTGGCGGAGCCCACCAGTGGCCAGGCTGAAATTCTGCGCGGTTGGGGCATTACGACATTGGGCCAGTTGACCGCGTTGCCAAAAGCCGAGGTCGGTCGCCGACTAGGCACGGACGGCGTCCGCTTATGGGAGCGTGCTGCCGGTGAGACGACGCGCGTCCTGCATTGCGTCGAACCGACCAAGACGTTTCTCGCCGAATGGGAGTACGAGCCGCCCATCGAATCCATGGAGCCGCTGCTCTTCCGTCTGCGGCGCTTCGCCGAGTGCGTTGCGCTCGAGCTCCGGGGCGCAAACTTGGTGGCGGAGAAGGTCTCGCTGGCACTGCTGCTGGAAGACGACAACGAACACCGGCGGGATTTCCGGCTACCGGAGGCGAGCGCCAATGTGGACGCGTGGATGCGGGTTTTCCAATCGCACTTGGAGAGCGTGCAGACGCCGGCGCGCGTGACGGGCGCCCGGCTGGTGGCGACGCCGGCGCGACCTCCGACGAAACAGGAAGGCCTCTTCGATACGGGCCTGCGCGATCCCGCCTTGTTCTGGGAGAACTTGGCGCGACTCGCCGCCATTGTCGGAGACGACTGTGTGGGCACACCTGCCATCAGCGATACGTGGAAGCCGGATGCGGTGCGGCTTGAAAAACCGGTGGAGGCCGTGCCGCCTCCAGAAGAGGAACCGATTCATCCCGCCCGCGGACTCACGCTGCGGCGCTTTCGTCCCGTGTGGCCCGCGCGAGTCGAATTCGTCGGCCCACGTCCGAGCGCGGTGGAAGCCGAACAACTGCGCGATGATGTAAGCGAAGCGGTGGGTCCGTTCCGGCTGAGCGGCCAATGGTGGCGCCCGGGTGAGTCGTGGCGGGTAGAGATGTGGCAGGTTGAAACGAAAACCGGCGTGATTTACCAACTCGCGCGGACGCGTGACGGATGGTGCGTGGAAGGAGTGCTGGACTGATGGCCTACGTCGAATTGCACGCGCGTAGTGCGTTCAGCTTTCTGCGGGGCGGCTCCGATCCCGAAGCGATCGGGAAAGCCATCGCCGCCCACAATCTGTCTGCTGTGGCCCTCTGCGACCGCAATGGTTTCTACGGTACCGTGCGGATGCACGTCGCCGCCAGAGAACTTGGCTTCCGGGCCATCGTGGGCTGCGAGCTGGTGATGGAGGACGACTCAGTCGTCCCGGTTCTCGTCATCGCGCCGAGCGGTTATCATCGCCTTTGCGAAATGCTCACCACGGCGCATCTGCGGTCCGCCAAAGGGGAGGGACGGGTGCGCTGGAGCGAACTCGAAGCGGAGAATGCCGACCTGATCGCTTTGACCGGAGACGAGGACGGTCCTCTGCGGCGTGCCTGGCGTCGGCGCGGCTCGACGGCGGCCGATGATGCCGGGCAGCGCCTGCTCCGCATCTTCGGTCCGGAGCGCCTGTACGTGGAGCTGCAACGCCATCTTCTTCCAGACGAAGAGGACGAAAATGACTTCTTGGTGGCGTGGGCGGAAGCCAATCGCCTGCCGCTGGTCGCGACCAATGGCGTTACCCATGCGACACCCGCCTGCCGCAACGTCCTCGACGTGTTCACCTGCATCCGTTTTCACACCACGCTCGACAAGGCAGGCCGGCGTCTGGAGCGGAACGATGAACGGCATGTAAAGGGGGACGCCGCGATGGCCGCACTTTTCTCGGATTTGCCGCAGGCCGTCACGAACACCGAGCGGATCGCGGAGCGCTGCGCATTTGCGATCAACCAGCTGGGTTATCGCTTTCCCGATTTCGACCACGTGCCACACGGCCAGACGCAGGACGAATATCTCCGCCGGATGACCTACTTTGGGGCGCAGCAACGATACGGATCAATTGTCGGCGATGTGGGGGCGCAATTGCAGCGTGAATTAGCCTTGATCGAGAAGCTCGGTTTCAGCGGCTACTTCCTGATCGTTTGGGATCTGTGCTCCTTTGCCCGGGAGAATGGCATCATGGTCCAAGGCCGAGGCTCAGCGGCAAATAGCGCGGTCTGCTACGCGCTAGGCATTACGGCGGTCGATCCAGTCGGCGGAAAGCTGCTGTTCGAACGATTCCTCAGCGAAGGCCGCACCGACTGGCCCGACATCGATCTCGATCTCCCGAGTGGCGATGATCGCGAGCGGGTCATCCAGCACGTCTACGAACGTTACGGCCGGCGGGGAACGGCGATGACGGCGAATGTGATTTCGCTGCGCGGAAAGAGCACGATGCGCGAAGTCGGCAAGGCCTTCAGTCTGCCGGATGATGTGCTGGATCGGTTCTCCTCGCTTTTTCACAGCGGCGACTACCCGCAGACCGTGGAGACGAAACAACAACTCAAGGTCGCCGGGTTGGCCGATGATCCGCGCTTGGACGCGCTGCTCGACACATGCCAGCAAGTCTACGCGCTGCCGCGTCACTTGGGTCAGCACAGCGGAGGAATGATCGTCGCCGCGGGCAATCTTTCCCGCTTTGTGCCGTTGGAGAACGCCGCGATGCCTGGGCGCACCGTTTTGCAGTGGGACAAGACGGACTGCGAAGAACTTGGTTTGGTGAAGATCGATTTGCTCGGGCTGGGCATGCTTGCCGCACTGCAAGACGCCGCACGCATCTGCGCCGAGCGCAAAGAGCCAGTGGATTTCGCGCGGATTCCAAAGGACGATCCGGCGGTGTTTCGCATGATGCAGGAGGCGGACACGGTGGGCTGCTTCCAAATCGAAAGCCGGGCGCAGATGGCCACACTCCCGCGCATGCGACCGCAGACGTTTTACGACGTGGCGATTCAGGTCGCGATTGTGAGACCGGGCCCGATTCAAGGTGACGCGGTACACCCCTATCTCGAAAGGCGCAACGGGCGCCAGGCGGTCACGTATCCCGATGAACGCGCAAAGCCGATCTTGGAACGCACGCTGGGGGTCGTGCTTTTTCAGGAGCAGATTCTTAGACTAGCGATGGAGTTGGGTGGGTTCAGTGCGGCCGAAGCCGATGAGCTGCGTCGCGCAATCGGCTTCACTCGTTCGGAAGACCGATTGAATAGAATGAGAGACAGGCTCGCTGTCGGCATGCGTCAACAGGGCGTTTCCGAGGAGGCCGCTGCCTACATCCTTAAATCGCTGGCCTCATTCGCGCTCTATGGTTTCCCCGAAAGTCATGCGCTCAGCTTTGCGTTGATCGCGTACGCGTCCGCGTGGATGAAGGTGCATCGGCCGGCTGCGTTCTACGTCGGAATCCTCAATAACCTACCGATGGGATTCTATTCTGCGGCGAGCCTGATTCAGGATGGGAAGAGACATGGGCTCCGTTTCCTCCCGCCGTGTGTGCTTCGGTCCGACGTTGATTCGCAGGTCGATAAACCGGACACGGTCCGCCTTGGGCTCAAAACTGTGCAGGGGCTCAACCGAAAGGCGGTTCACGCTGCGGTCACCGCACGCAAACACGGGCCATTTCAATCACTGGAAGACTTTCTTCAGCGAACCACGTTCAACGCCAAAGAGCGTCGGGCCCTTGCCACTGTCGGTGCTCTCAACGCGTTTTCTGAGCACCGGCGCGCCGCGCTTTGGACAGTCGAGTCCAGGGATTTCGATGACGAATTATTTCGTGGTGTTCCCATCGAACACGACGGGGAGCTATCGCCGCTGGAGAAAATGACCCACATCGAACGCCTTCGGGCCGATTATTCGACTCTCGGGTTCACCGTTGGCGCCCATCCGATGGCACTCGCGCGTCCCCATCTGCCAACCGCTCTGCCAACATCGGAATTAAAAACCACAAAACCGGGTTCGCGTGTTGTGGTAGCTGGAGCGGTGGCATGCCGCCAACGACCGGGCACCGCCAAGGGCTTCTTATTTCTGACACTGGAGGACGAAACCGGCACAGCGAACGCCATTGTCCGGCCAGCGCTTTTCGAAAAGGAGCGTTTGGTAATCAATCTGGAGCCCGCGTTAGTTGTGACGGGACGACTGCAGAACGAACAGGGCGTGATCCACGTGATGGCCGAGGAAATCACCCGGCTGCCAGCGCTTGGTTTGCCCGAGCAGGCCAGCCACAACTATCACTGAGCCGCCAGGCGGCGGAAGCAAAGCTCGACGGGCGCACTTTGCCGAGATCTGGATTTTAGAGGTCGCAACGACGAGCCGTGCTCCAAAAGCGAGTATGGGAGCGTTACTCGTTCGCGCTCACCGTGTTGGCCGCTTGACCTTATGTCCCTTCGAAGAAATATCGAGCAGTCCCCAGCTCACCCCAGTGAAGACAGTCGTCGCCTTCGATCCCTATACGATCCCGAAGAACGGATTGAAGGGGCGATGCCATGTCCTGAGCGACAAAAAGCGGGACGCGTTGCTCGATTTCATCGTCCGGGAATTGCCCGAATGTTACATCACCAAATCGAAGCTGCTCGCGAATGCGAAAAAGACCGGCAAGTCGCTCGAATTCCATCTCACCAATAAGCTTCCCGACAAGGGATCAGTGATGTCGGGCGACTTCGGCGAAATCCTAACCCTGTTCTTTCTCGCGCATGAGCGCACCGAAGCGGTCAAGGTCATGCGGAAATGGGTTCACAAGATGGATCGGACAAAATCCGCTCCGTATTCCGACGTCGTAATCTTGCATTGCCCCGACCCCGGCAAACCGTTGGCGGACGATTTTGTTGTCAGTGCCGAGACGAAACAAAAGGCCACCGACACGGCCTTCGAACCCATTTCCGCCGCGATTGCTGGGGTGGACAGTGACCGCACCGGTCGCCTTGGACGCTGCCTCGCATGGCTGCGAGAAAAGGCCATCGATGAATCGTCCGTCGAAGAGATCGCCCTGATCGAGCGCTTCGCCACGAAGCTCACGGTTCCCTACAAAAAGCACTACAAAGCCGTCGCGGTGATCGATCTCGCGCTACTCGACGACGAGCTCACACGAAAGCCCGTGCATACTGGCAGCACCGAATTTGAGGTCGTGGTGCTCGGAATTCGCGATCTCAAGGCCTACTACGAGCTAGCTTTCTCGCGCGCGCCAAAGGAGGTAAAGCCGTGAACAGCCGGCTGCGAAGTCTGATGGCACAGATGGAGTCGTGGGAGGCCGCGAACGAGTTCGGCATTCCGGAAAAAGACTGGGCCAAGTATGAAGTGCGGACGCGAAGCGACGACCTCTATGTCGCGTGCATTTGTGAAATCTTCGACGCGTTGCGCCTCGAAGATCAAAAGAAGCGCGAGAGCACCCTCGATTCCTTAGCGAAGATACTTGTGATCTATTCTCGAAGTGCAGCGGCGCGGCACCTAAAGGGCATCGAGCAGAAACTGAATCAGCTCTACGCTGCTGGGCTGTTCTATTTGGCAGGCCGTCCGGCATCCGCAACTTTTCTTGTCCGGCAGCTCAATACGCTCCCGGCCGGCCTCAACGGGGAGGAAATCTTCCTTTACGACTTCCTCGCACGAAATGTGAGCCGCGACGCAGTTCTGAACAAACCCGTGGCCGCTTTCATCGAAAGCGCCGACGACAATATGTTGGACGTCGCCACCCGCGAGTTGCACGGAAGGGTCAAGTCAGGCCTGGAGAGTGACGCCCGGCAATTCATAGCGGCAACACTGGCGGAAAAGGCGTTGCAGCGTTTCGCCACCACGAATGTATGGACGAGTCTGCGGCAGCGCGCGCCAGATTTTTCAGCCAAGGCTTGGCGTCCGTTTTTTCTCAATGGGAAGTCCTTCGCCATGTGGGAGCTTCTGCCCTCCCAGATCTTGGGATTGGCCGCGGGGCTGCTCGACGACGCCGACATCACGGTCAGTCTACAGATGCCGACCTCGGCAGGAAAAACCTCTCTCTGCGAAGTATTGCTGTTTAACGAGGTAAAGGTTCGAAAAAAGAAAGTCCTGTTCCTCGTGCCATTCAGGGCGCTCGCCGCCGAGATCCGGAGCGGGATGTCGGCGCGGCTAGAGGCCTCAGGCATCGAGATCATGGCTAGCCATGGCGGCAACATCCCCACCAAATCGGAGACCGCCTCCATTGAGGATGTCGACGTCCTGATCGTGACGCCCGAAAAATTCATGGCGCTGGATCAAATCATCCCGGATTTCGCCGAGCAATTTGACACCATCATCTGCGATGAAGGCCATGTGATCGACGACGATAGTCGCGGGCTCGCATATGAATTGTTGCTCACTCGGCTGATGAGTGCGGAGCAGCGCCAGCGCAAGGTGGTGTTTATTTCCGCGATCCTGCCAAATATCGCCGAGATCCACACCTGGCTCGGCGGCAAGGCTGCCGGCCTTGCGACTTCTAATTACCGGCCGGTGGCGACCGACTACGCTTTCCTCAGCAAGCACGGCAAGAATCGATGGATGCTGGATGTAAATCCCATCTACGAACAACCATTGCACTATGCGCTCTACGGATTTTTAGGCGATGACGATTTCCGTTATCCCGGTCCGAAGGGCCGCCCGAAACTGATCGGAGGTAGGTCCTCTTACATGTCGCTCGCTGCTGCATCGGCCCTGCGCGCACGTGTGAGTGGGCCCGTAGCGGTATTCACCACCACCCCAGGCGAAAAAGGCGTGCTCGGCATCGGTGAAAAGCTTTTTCAGATGTGCTCGCTCGGTATTGCGCTCGCCTCCAATGCGCCGCCTCTGCCCCGAGAGCTGAACCCCGTGCGGGAATTCTGTGCGTTTCAGTTAGGCAGGAAACATTTACTTCCGCGTCTGCTCAAATTCGGCGCCGGCATTCATCACGGGCGCCTGCCGCAGGAGCTGCGGCGCGTAATGGAGGAGAGCATTGAATCCAAGATCATCAATATTTTGATCTGCACCGGGACACTGGCAGAAGGTGTAAACCTCCCGATCCGCACGCTCGTGGTCCATACGGTCCGCCGCTTTAACGAGGACACCGAGCGCTTGGAGTTTATTAAAAGACGCAGCATCAAGAACATGATTGGCCGCGTTGGTCGCGCCGGAAAGGAAACGAGAGGTCGAGTGGTGTTCGTCACCGATACCGAGCGTCCTTATTTTGAGGAGGTTCTCCGCAACAAAAACCTCGAGACGGCTCATGGACGGCTTTTCCGACTCGTCGAATTGCTCCAGCTCTTCCTGGAGCGTCACGATCTGAAACTGCAAAACGCGCTTTTGGAAAAACAGCCTCCTTGGTTCCTCGCCCACGTCGACAGCATCGACCAGTCGATCATCGAACTTATCCCGGAGGATACAAAGATTGGCGCCGTCGAAGGACAAATCAACGAGCTCCTGGATCGGACGCTCGCCGCGCAACAGACCGAGAAACCAAAAATAAAAGCCTTGCTGCGCGACCTCTTCAAATTGCGAGGCAGCCGGCTGAAGGAAACCGTGCCGGCGGCGTCGTGGAGTCTACTCAAACGCACCGGGGCAACCCCACGTTTTTGGAAGCAAGCTGCTGACTCGGGGGTGATCTCGAACAAGTTGTGGACCGAACTCGACGACGCCATGGACCCGGATTGGCAGACGGAAATCTTATTTCCTCTGCTCAGTTTTCCGAATACCGCTAAGCCCGTCGACCCAAAGCTAACGCTTAAGGTGATCGCTGGTTGGATGACGGGGGCAACGTATGCCGAAATTGCCGATGATACCGGAGAGAGCGTCGACCGCATCTTGGAAATCACCTGCGGCGAAGTGGACTTTCGACTGCAAGAACTTGTTGGCAAGGCCTCTCAGCTTGCGCTCGCCGAACATGGGGAAGACGACGTGAGCGAGACCGCGAGTGCCTGGCCTTCACTCTTACGGTATGGCCTAAGCACCTTGCAACAACTCGACTTGTTCGAGCGAGGGGCTAGCGACCGACTGGGCGTCTGGGGGATCCATCGCGAGCTTGAACGACAAGATGTCGATCTCCGAGGCAAAGATCTCGTCGAATACATTCGCGACAATGGACCTGAATTCTATTCCGCGCTCGAAGCGGACAAGCGGGTGCCGACACTTTGTTTTCAGAGGACTTGCGCCGAACTCAAGATTCAACCGTGAAAACAAGAACTTCAGCGAATCAACGTCGGAAGAGAGCGTTCTATTTCGCCTATGGCTCCAACATGGATTTTTCGCAGATGAAAGACCGTTGTAGTTCGGCGCGCTTTGAATGTGTCGCCCTGCTGGATCGTCATCGGCTCGCATTCTCGCGGAAATCAGTTCGTCGCGGGTGCGGGGTGGCAGACGTGCGCCCGCATGCGCGCGGAAAAGTTTGGGGTGTAGTTTTCTCATTTCCGGCAAGTGAACTCCTCGGCCTCGATGTGCATGAAGGATTCGTCGTCGGGCGTCCGCCAAGCGAAAATGCCTACAACCGGTCGGAGCAATTCGTGCAGCCGGACGGTAGCAGACGACGACGCATGAAGGTTTGGGTGTATTTTGCCGTGGCACAGCCGAACCCGCCGTTGCCGAACGCCGAATACCGCCAGCACTTAATTCGAGGATCCAAATGCGAGCAGTGGTCACTTCCGTCGGCTTATCAACGGAAGCTGCGAAGGCTCAAGGTTTCCAAATAATCGAAATGCTTGCTCATTGTTCCATTACCTCGGCTGACATCGAAAGCGACCCATCTCTCGCCCTGCAATCTAGCGCCGACGAGATCGCAGATATCCTCGCTTCTTTCATTACCGCGAAATTCGACCCGAATCCCGTGTCATTCGACGGGATCGCAGAAACCGGAGTGCGGCGGGTTAGGACCGCCATCGGGCGCGCTACCGAGGTGCCCGCTGCGCTACGTCGCTCAGTTACGCGCAGAGAATTCCTTGCTGCCTGCCTAGATTTTACGGTGAAGGAGAAAGTCGAACATTTGATAATTGGTCTCGGGACGAAACATGGTGCGACGACCATAATTTCCGAGGTATTTCGCGTCGTGGGTAGTGCGACGAGGGTTAAGTTAAACCCGATGGCTTTTGCGGCCGTTCAGCATCACTACCGCAGCGATCGTTTGGCCGAAGTGCTGATGTTTCACAATCACCCTGCGAACTTCGTCAACGAAGCACTGGATTACTGCCCCGTCGCCTCAGCAGCCGACCGGCGCATGCTCTGCGCCTACGTTTACAACGAAGAGCACCTGCGGAAGGCACGTGGCGGTGGCGGGCGAATCCGATTCTACATCGGCGAAAATGGATTTGTTTCTGAATTTACCCAACCCCACTGGCTCGATCTTCTTCGCTCCCCTCAATCGCCCGCTCAAACGACTGCCGAGTAAGTTGAAGAGGTGAACTGTGTCGTCCCGCGATCCAACGATCCATCCGCAATTTCGACCTGCGTCCTGAAAACATGCCCAAGCGTACTAAGATCACCAACCTTGCGCCGCCCGGCCCTCCTGCCGAACGTCACTTCCGAACTGGAGATAGAGCAGAATATCTCACACAGTATTTGCTGTCCAATTTCGGTGCGTCGATCCTCGTGCCACGTCAGGAAGACAGGGGCTTCGACTTTCACTGCGCGTTGGAGTTTTCCAAGAAAGGCACTCTCCACGACTTCAAGGATACCTACTACGTCCAGGTAAAAGTTGGTCGGCCTGCGCCGGTCGCCTTTGGAGGCCTCACGAAGGGTGGGAAATGGAGCGGCAGCCAAGTTCGATGGTTGTTCAATCTCCAAGTGCCACTGCTATTGGGATTCGCCGACATAGATCGTCATTGCCTCGAACTTTACCAGACAACTTCGAGATGGATGGTTTGCTATCAAACCATCGGCGGAAAATGGCCGTTCACTGTCAGCTTGGATCCCGGCGGAACGATCTCGATGCCGAAAGCAAGGAAATCTCCGTCAAAGCATCTGCGCCAAACCGCCCCCCATGATCGTCGCATCTGGCATGCTGAACTGGGGCCCCCGCTCGCCACGGTCTCATTGGACGACATCAAGAGCCCTCGAACCGTCCTTCGGATCAAGAAACGCTTGCGCGAGTTTGTCGCCATCGAACGGCGGAATATCTCTCACCGTGCACTGCAGACGCAGTGGGCACGATGGATCACCGCGAATCAATCGCCGGACAAGGAATTGGCCGCGGCGTGGGTGATGGAGGAAAAAATCTTTCCGGCCAAATACGCCAACGAATTTTACCGCGAGTTCGGCGCTAGCCTTAGCTCACTGATTTGTCGGTTAAAAGTCGCCCAACGATACAAAGCGCTCAGCGCGGCGGCAGACTTGTTCCGTATGCTGCAAAAGAGAATGAAGATTCCGGCGGCGCTGCTCCCTACGGTTGAAGCGGCCATGGACCCAAAGAGGGCGTGACTACGGGATGACCTTCGAGCGGTTTGTAGCGGTGCCGGGCAATCGTGCGTTACCAATCGGTTCAATACATCTCCGCTAAGAGAACTTAACGCCGACGGCTTCAAGCAGCTCGCGCCACGGTTTCACGACATCGGCTGAAACCAACTGCCCCTGTTTCAATTCGTCCTTAATAAAACCTGAGACATCAATCTTCCAGTCTTCAGGCGGAGATTGCGCCTCGACATGATCGACGAAGGACACCTCGGCCGTGACCGGGGTGTAGGTTACGCCGTCCATCTTTCGGTTAAAATATTTATCGAGCGCTCGATTGAAAACGTCCACCGGCACGAGGTCTTCGAGCTCGGCATTCTTTTTCTGAATGACCTTGGAAACCATGATCACGGCGTCTTTGTGTTTCTGGTAGATGCCGTTTTGAATTTCCTTGGCCATTTCCGACCCGGCCTGATCGGCGTCGAGCAGAATTGGGAATAGTTGTCCGTTCCCGGCGGCAAGAAGCCTCAAAATCGGCCCCAGTGATCGCACTCCGCCAAATGGAATAAAAAATGGATCAACCAGCGGCCAGGATTTATGCCTCTTCAGTGCTGCAAGGAAGCCAGACAACAGAATCTGGTCCGAGCTGCCTTCAACAAAAACCGGAAAGGCGTCCGCCAGAAATGTATTCGCGACGCTTAGTCCCAACGCTGCATGAACCGGGTAAACGGAATTCTTTTTGGTCGTCTTTTTGCCGGCCGCGCCAAGGTCGCGAGTGACCGTGGTCTCCCCGGATTCGTTGAGATAAGCTGCCACCACGTTATCGATGTTCTGATTATCGATCAGGAAAGGCGAGTGCGTGGTATACAGCAGTTGGTTCTTCGAACTCAGGTTTTTGAAGAACTCAATTAGGTCGCGCTGAGCGGTCGGATGCAGCGTCACACCGGGCTCGTCCAAAAGAAGAATCGTGTTTCTGTGAGCATCCTCACTTTCGACCAAGAAGGTGACGAAGAAACCAAGGAACCATTGGAATCCTGCGCTTCGGTTCTCGAGTTCAATTGGAACTTTGCTCCGCTGGTCTTCGACCCATATTCTAAAATAATCGTTATCGAGCGTGAAGCGAAAAATGTATTCGGTTTCGTGCTGCTTCCACCATGCGTTGAACTCCTTCGTGAGCTTTGATGCGCCACTCGTCAGTTTGATTTGACGCAAGTCCATCTGGTTGGCGTCGCCGCCCGCCATCCCGCGCAATTGAGCTGGATCGATCCCCGTAAACCGAAAAAGCGCGGTGATCGTTCGGTTGCGCTCGCGGTCCGGCTTGGGCAGGTCTCCTCGATCTTTATTCTGTAGATACTGATCCAGCCGAACCGACGATTCGAGCGAACCATACCGGGTGAAATAGATGTATTTCGGCAGTGCGCTCATGATTTCGCGCACCACCTCCTCAGGCGGTTCGTTGCGGGCCCATTTTACCGCCTCGCCGTGCGCTTGTTCGAGAGCTCGGATACTGGGAATAGTTTCAGGGTTCGCGTCCGTAGCGGGCAGCGCCCGTAAAATTTCGGCCAGTGCATGTATCTGGGCGGCGGAATCACCTTGTGCAATCGTGGAAACGCCTGGTGAATCGCGCAGGCTTTCGTGAATGAGAGCAACGAGAGTCGGTTTGTCCATATGCGCCACTTTCCAATCGGGTAGTGTGCAAGTGCGTGAACCGTCAAAGAACGAAGTCACCTTAACCTGGGAAAATGAAACACCGCCGAGCTTATATAGAGATTGAACCCGCGTGACGAGGGCCTCATCGGCCGAATAGGTCGCATGGCAGAACGCCTTTTTGAAATTTGTTGCCTCGTATTCGTTGAAGAGCGTCCGCGGTACATCCTCTTTCGTCCGTATTGCGAATTCTTGGTTTGCAGGATTCGTCCGGCAGAGTGCGAGTAGGGCGTTCGACTTCCCCGCCTCATTTACGCCTACGATTACACAGGTCTCATCAAGCGTGATGGGCTCAGTCTTTTTTATCGAACGGAAGGTTTCGACGGTGAATTGGTTGAGTTTAAGCATGGGGAAGTGAAGTATGCGCGGAGACCGGAGATCGACTCGGAGGAAGTATTGGCGTTTGGTGAATAAACCTCCAGCTCCAAGCGACTTGTTCCGCTTGTCCTTCTTGCTGTGCCAGCAATTGAAGTTCGCGATCCGCCGCCTAGGTGCCTCGTTCGCGGCAACGTCGAGTCAAATTTGCTTTCTGCGATGACGGGTTAGGGCTTCATGCCAAAAATCCAGAAATCATAGGCTCCAATCGAATCTCGTAATGACTCCTCTGCGGAGCTTTCTTTAACATCCGCCTCGGGAAATGTCGCCTTTGACGACATATCTGGCAACGTGAAGCCTAACGACTCAAACGCGGACAATGTCTCCAGTACCTTCATCCCATTCTAAGAACTCAACCCTGTCTGGAATTAGATGGTCGTAAGTGCGCCTGTAGTAGGCGAGCAAACTCTCGCCTTCCTTCTCTCTTCGGTCGTGCAGGACGAAAAGAATTTTCCGGTAATCTGCCGGAGCGAGATGAAAGTAATACATCGCCTCGTTCCATACAGCCATCTTGGCGCTGGGGACTTTGCCGCCAATTGTCCAGCGGTGCGATTTACATTCGACGATAATTTTGGCCTCATGGCTTCCGAGGTCGAAACAATGAATCTTTTTCCTCCCGACGACGCCTAACTCCGTCGGGAAATGTCGAGACAGAACGATTCGATGCTGGCCGAAGAACTTTTGTGCTACGCTCTCGAAGTCGGTTCCAACGTGTGCATTGCTGACAGATCCTACCCTTTGGTTCGGCTTGGTGCTCTTAACGGGAGGCGCACCCGGAATGTTAGAGTTCATTAACGCGCAAAGACGATGGCACTATTGCGGTGTTGGTAGCATTTCGAGTTGTTCGTTTTCTGGCGGTCGGGACAGATTGCGTCGGAACAAGAGTTCGTTCTCTTTCGAGGCATCGAGCCTCAGGGCGATGAGGTTGCCTTTGCTCAGGTTCTTTGGCGGAGACGTGGTCGTCGTGAGGATGTATTGGAACGGGCAACCGCCGTTCTTCGTGAAATGTTCGTTGAGGAACGCGGCAAAACGGATGTAGCTGTGATACAGGCGGAGCCCGAGGTCTGCTTCGCGAGGACTGTCGTGCAGCAGGAAGCCCGGGAGCAGCGAATCCTTCGAAAGCGAGTTGTAGATCAGGCAACTGATGTCCGCCAAAAGCACGGCGAGAGTCTCCATCGCCTCGCCGGTCATGGCGCCCCCATGGGTGATCTGAAAACTCAACTCACGGTCTGCGAACTCAACCCGGCCGTCGTAGGCGGTGGTTGGCAGAACCTTTTTCGCCGCTGCCGAGAACAGCGAGTTCAGCAACTCTCGATTCTTGTCATGCTTTGCCAGTAGCACATTCAAGTCCACCAACTGGGTTTCGATTGCCCCCTTCATCTTGGCAATCGCCTCGACGGTGGATTTTAGCTTCTCGTATTTCTCCGGCGACTCGACGCGCGACTTCCAACTGATCACCTCTGCCAGGTCGGCATCCAGTGTGGAACTCTTGTTCTGGAAGTCACGGACAACGCCAGATAGGCGATTCTGCTCTTTCGTGATCTCCGTCCTCTTTGCCTCCAACTGCCGAATTTTCGTCACGAGTGCCGAGTGCTGGGCGGTCAATTTGGTGCGAGCGGCCGTGCGCGCTGCCTCCATCTGTTCGAGCGCATGGACTTCCTTCACTTCGGAGCCCTTGAGGATTTGCTGACGGTTTTTCACGTAGCTACATTCACCGATCAGCACATCGCCATAGTGACAAACCCGGTTACCGTCTTTGGCGATCCGCTCGCGGACGACTCCGTTGTCTTTCAGGCCCGCACTAATTTCCGCGACGGCTTTTTCACCGACATCGAATAGCACCCGAAGTTGGTCGAGTTCGGTGCGGCCATCCGCGATTTCTTCGTTAACCGCGTCAAGCTGCGCCTGCGTTTTCGAGACCTCGCTCTGCGTCGCGGCTACCTGTTCATCGATTAGATACTTCGCTTTGCCGACAAAGCGTTTGAGGTCGAATGTCACGTCGTCTGAGGCGACCGGAGCTTTTTCGATCTCACCGGTATCACCCGGTAGGAGACTCTTGAGCTGCAAGCGTAGCTTTGAGTCGTAGTGCTGGCGCCAGAAGTCTGGTTCGCGTCTCGCGCGCTCCAACTCAGCCTCCGTTTTCTCCAGCAGCTTCATCTGCTCCGCGAGGGTCTCTTCGGCCTTCAACTCGTCCGGAAGAAACAGGCCTAACGTGACACGCATGACAAAAAGTGGATCGGCTTTGGGGAATCGGAAGGCAGGCCACTCAGACTCGCTGCGGGGGGACCGCCAATCGTAAACGTTCTGAAAACGCGCCTCTTGGTCCCGGGTGCACCACGCAAGCAAGTGCCCCCATTTGATCGTCTCGTTGGTGCGCACCACCGTTGACGACGCGAGATCGTGGAGAAGCGCGTCGAGCCCGACCTTTTCAGGATAGTTGTCCTGGTAGGCGGCTTCACCCTTGTCTTCAAATAGGTCCTCAATGGTCGCGCCTTTGCGAACGTATGAATTCCGGTTGTCCCCCAACGGACGAAGCACGGCCGATACTGATCCTTTGACGCAAATCTCCGCGGCGACGTAGCCGTTCGGGAAGGATTTCTTGATGGCGGCCATGTTGCCCTTATTCGCGAAGGTTTTCTCACCGAGAACATACCGGAGAAGGCGGCAGAACGAGGTCTTGCCCGCGCTATGGCCTGCGATGTCGCTCGTGTCGGTGTCGGACTCCGGCTCTTCAGCCCACACAATGTTGAGGCCGGGCTTCAACTTCACATCCCGCACGATTACGGGCTGCGGGGCCAGCTTCGATAGGATGACTAAGCGTCGCACCCAAACGTCGGGTGTCGTTTTGAGTGGGGTGGCCGTCAGTTCCTCGAGCGTGCTCATAACAGTGTATTTAGGCTAAAGCATATTTCGCGTGAAGTTGAGTCAGGGTGCTTGAGGCGGCGAGCTGCGTCGGGTTGAGCGAGTTCGCGGCTTGGAGCTTCCTGAGTTGGTCAAGGGTGGTAAGCGCCATTGCGGCCAAACCGCCGGTGCCCGTTGGCAAGGTCGCCCGGACAGCATCAAACTGAGCTCCCTTCGATATGGGGCGTCCGTTCGCGGCATTTTGAACGGTGAGCGCCTTTCGGTGCTCAACCAGGTAGCGCACGCATTGGGCCCACTTGAGCCCCTGACTGCCGATGGTCGCCAAATCACTCTTCAACGGGGCGACCAGAGCGTCAATTTTGGAGCTAGCCGATTGGACGGCCAATACTCGGCACAGGTCGGGATGTGTCACCAAGATCAGCGCATCCAGGTGGTCGTCGCTGGGAACCGATTGCCGCCACTCGATGAACTCCAAGGCTATTGCGCAGACCAATTGGTCAGCCGGTGTCGCCGGGTAGGACTGATCGAAAAGAGAAAAATCGGGACCGATCGGAGCGGTCGTAGCCCGACCAAACAAGTCGAGGCCTAGACCGAGTTCGTCGGGAATCGCTGGTTTGGTGGTCTTGGGCTTGCGTGTTGGCTTCTTCACTACGGCCCTGGCAGCGGACGCGGCTTCCTGGGCGGCGCGTTCGTGATTGAGCGCGAGGAGGCGACGGAGGAGTTCCTTGCGTGCAGTAGGACTGATAGTGAAGCGGACGCGGTCGTCCTCCGGAAGCGTCTCGACTTCGTGGAAGTCGTGTCCGAGGGCGACCTGGCCATCCCAGCCGTAGGCGGAGAGCACGGCCTCGTCGAGTTCGCGGTGTAGGGCGCGAAGTTGGAGGATGCCTTGGAGCCCAACCTCGGCTTCAGCCGGTTTCTTGCTTACACGTGCGACTTCGTCGGAAGTGAGTTCTCGGTCGTGGAAAAGGTTATAGATGTCAGTCAGGCCCAGCCATAGGCGATGCATTAGGGTGCGGCGGTGCTCATGGTAGCGCTCGCCAATTTCGGTGAGCTCCAAATTGACCGACCGCCACTGGTCTTTTGGAAAGGCGAAATGCCCAAAACAATCCGAATACCGAAGTCTGGTCTCGAGGGCACCGCTATATTTTCTAGCCCACACCTCGTGAATAGTGGACTGCACAAGTGCATACAAATCCCAGCGATCCGTGGCGAATACTTTGAGCGTCTTAAGGAATGTAATGGAGGTAGAGGCCGATACGAAGTTGAGGTGCTTTGTTGTCACAGCAGCAACAAAGCAACGATCCAGATTTCGAATGGCTAAACGCATCCCGGGCCGCGTCTCGGCATAAATCCACCACCGGTCTCTGTAGAGTAGTCGGTTGTCTGTCGCCCGGACCGGCTTAACAAGCTGTTCAACTCGCTCGAAAGCCGCAGGATATTGTTGGGCTTTCTCGATAGGCCAATCAACAAAGTCTATGATCCATCTCTCGATTTCCTGTAAAGGATGACTATTCAGCTGCTGTCCGTTGAGGGCGGGGCGAACGACATCGGCGTATTCGGGACCTGTTGACTTTAGGTTCTGGGCTTCGCTGGGCGTGAGCAAAAAACCGTCTCCCAAGAAATCTATTCCCTGAAAGAGGCGTTCGCTGTTTTCCGCGAGTAGCGTAGGCTCACCACTATCAGCCGAGTCTTCGAAATAGGCACTGATAAAGGGAACCTCTTTTCCGTCTAAAATTCTCAGTGTTGGTTTTTCCCGGCAAAGTCCGACCAGCGAGACCACAAGATTTGCTCGCCCCGGCCATTTAACACCGCGAACGGCAAAATTGATGAATCCACCAGCGGCAATAATCTGCTCTAAACCGTCTTTCCGGATGTCGCCGTCCTTGATAGAATTTGTGGTGATAAATGCGGTGAACCCACCCGGTCGCAGCAAAGTGAAAATGCGGCGGACAAAATAGACCACCAAATCACTCAAGCCAGTCGGCGCATATTCCCACTTGACATATCCACAAAATGAGTGGCCGTAAAGAGCACTTAGAAGGGTGCCGCCTTTATATGGAGGATTTCCTAGAATGCAGTCGAAGCCTCCGCGTGCGACGATATCGGGAAAGTGAAGAAACCAGTGGAAGAATTTCTTCCGCTCCGCCAACGCCCACGCTGCCGCTGTGGCTTGGCCCTGTGGTGTGCGGTGCCCATCCAAAAACGAGCGGAACTCTTCGTCAGTTATGAGCTGGCTCTTTGTCGCGGAGGTCTTCGGCAGGTAGAATTGCGCGATTGGTATGCAAGCGATCTGCTGAAGGAGCCACGCGTCTTTGCCCTGGGTAAAGGCCTCGTAACGTCTCTTTTTCGCTTCGATTTCAGCCGGATCATGTTCCGGCAGGTTGGAGATTTCTCGCCAGCGCGACAGAATAGCGTCGAGTTGAGCTTTCAGCTCGGGGGCTAAATTTACCTTCTTCTGTCCTCTAGCGAAGTCTTCTCGCTCGGTCTTGTTTTTCCGGCGGAAGGAGGCCGCGACATCTTTGTCGTCACCCACAACCGTGACGAAGGCTTCATCGGGCACGCCACGTTCCATTTCCTCTTGCCGTGCGAAGCCAACGATGGCGTTGCCGCATTTGATATGATGGTCGAGGAAGTTGAGCGGCTCACCTGGGCTGTGAGCCTCAAGCCACAAAGCAACTTTACACAACTCGACTGCGAGCGGGTTCAAGTCCACGCCGTAAATACACTCGCGGATCACATCACGAATGGCGGCGCGAAATGCGCCGGGGGACGGCTGTTCTTCACCGGTTCGCACAACGGCCAACTCGGTGGCGATTCGCCGCGCCGCGGCGAGCAGGATATGACCGGAGCCGCATGAGATGTCGGCGACGCGAAGCGACAACAGCGCGGAAGCCTTGTCCGTCTCCTTCAGTTTCTTCGCGATCAGATGATCGAGTGAGTGTTTGAGGAGCGGCTGAACGAGGTCGTCGGGTGTGTAATGCGATCCAGTAGCCGCGCGTTCCTCGCCCTGGGCGAAAGCAAATTCGACTTTCGATCCGGTGCGTAGGAAGACGGGTTCGAATTCAAGTAGACCCTCGTAAACTGAGCCGAACTCCTCGACGTTGAGAGCAGCGTAATTGACGCGGATCGTCTGCCCGGTGTCGGGATTCTGATAAAGTGAGAGCGAGCGCAGGCACCCTAACACAGTCGCGTTGTCCAGCTGGCAGTCGCGAAAAGACCCGATGGCATCCGGTCGGAAAAGGTCACCGGCAAGCGGAGCAATGCCAACTTTCGGTCCGGGGCCGCCTGCCTCGAAAAGGCGGAAGCACGCCATGACTGCCAGCCACGCATCATCCTTGCGCGGATCGGCGAGGTGCCGCTTTTCCGCCAAACGGCGAAGCCGTTGCAAGCTGTAGAAGCGGTAGTAGAGGTCGCGCTTCGCGGCGGAGGGCGAGAGTGGGTAAACGAGATTCCGCTCCTCAATGACGAGCAGGAACAGCAGCCGGTAGATCAGGCGGAGCAGGTGCTGGTAGAACAGATCGGCCTTCAGCGAATCGCTCTGAATGGCGGCGCGTAACGCCTCGTTTTTCGGATGGGCAAGGAGGCCGTTGGCGAAGAAACGAATTGCGGATTCGACGGCGCGGCTGAGCCCGTCGCGAATACGTGCCCCCGATTCAACGGAATTTTGGTGATACCGCTCGATCAGGCTCTCCGGAGCGGCGTCTGGGGTGACAGGCAACCGCGAGGCGTGAAGGAAACGGTAGAGAACGGCGAAATCGGCAAAGAGCCCGTCGTTGAAGATGCGGTCGAGGTCGAACTCCAGGTAGGTGAGTTTGACCAAGCGTGAACTGTCGCGAAGCAACCGGATGAGCCGGCCGTTGGTGACTACACCGTAGAGCTGATCCGAAAGGTTGAGATACTCCTGAACGAGCGCATGTGCGGACATGCGCGGACCACCGGAACGCTCTGGTTTGCGGTCGAGCCCGGCCTGATCGCGATAGCCAACCACATGGACAGGGGTGTTCGCGCGGTTGGCGGCGCGGTGTGAAATCGGATAGGCCTTGGCGTTTAGCTCGGGGCCGCGCTGCTGGTATTCCAACTGATAGCCAAGCAAGCTGAGAAGCGGGGAAATCCAAAGATTGCGGGTTTCGGTCGTGGCAAAGGAGTTCTCCGGGAGGGTGTCGAGCTTGCGCCGGAAGATGCGCCAGTAGTCCTGGGCGTCGGCCCATGCACGAGCGATTTCATCTTTGACCGTGACCGAACCGGACAAGCCAAAGTCCGAAGGCTTCTGGCCGGACAACTCGTCGAGCCGGTCAAAAAGCTCGGGAGAGATGATCGCACCTTCGATGCGGATGGAGGGGTAGTTCATCGGCGCGCGATCAGGTTTGTCCGCCGTCGGGCAGAAGGATGTAAACGCCGAGCAAGTCCATCGGAAGAACGGGATAGACGACCTGGAACCTCTTCGCGTCCATGAGCGCGCTGAAGCGCTCGTGGGCCTCGACCAACTTGGCGGACTGGCGCTCCGCGACGGCGCTGAACTCGGCCTCCAGCGCCTTCAGGATGCGCAGCTCGTTTTCGAGGAAACCAGCCCGGGCCTGAGGCGAGAGATCGGAAGATGCCCGGGCGCCAAGCAAGAGGCCTTTGGCCGTCGCATGATCGATGAATTCTTTCTCGTCGGGCGTGCCGCGCCAGCCCCAGAGAACCATCTCCTCGGCGACGATCTGATGCTGAGCCTTGCGTTCCTCGATGACGTTGCGGCAACGGAAGAGCAGCAAGGTGGTCTTGGTTGAAACCTGACGAGTGCGAATAATGGCGGAGCGCGCAGCCCGCTTCCCTTCGCGGGCAAGGGTGTTCGCCATGACCAGTTGGCAAAGCTGTTCGACGAACCGGTGATTGCGGCCGATGTAGTAGTAGCCCTCGGGTGTGGGCGAGGTGAAGCTGACTGCGAGAGGCTCGGTCGATTCGGGCAGCAGGGACCGTAGTGACTCCGGCATGTTGCCGAGGACGAACCGGTGCCCGCGGCCCTTAACGTCGGGGATGACCTGCACGCCAAGGATGTCGGTCAATGCCGCCACAACGAAAGTCTCGACGGCCCGAGGGTCTCCGATGGCTTCATCAACCTCCTTCAAGTCGGTCTCGATCTCCTCGGCCTTGATCGCGTTCTGGGCGAAAATACTGCGGGACGCCTGCTCACGCTTGGCAGCCTCCTCCACCTTGTGGGTCACTGCGGCTTTCGACTTTGCGGCCTCGTCGAACTCGTCGAAATTGAACTGAATCTGCTTCCGGTCGTGGCGGGCGGTCGAGATGCGTCGATCCGGGTTGAGGAGCAAGGCCTGGGTGATCGTGTCGATGATGCTCTGCGAGTCGTCGGGAAACGGCACGTTGATGCCGGTGGATTTCTTGATCTCGCGGACCTTGCGCAAAAGCACGTCGAGAACGATGCCGTCGATAGGATTGTCGGCACCGTAGAGCAGGCAGGTCTTTACCTTGGTCGCGAGTTGTCCGAACCGGTCAACCCGTCCCTCTCGTTGTTCGAGTCGATTGGGATTCCACGGCAAGTCGTAATGAAGGACGGCCGTGAAATGCTGCTGGAGATTGACGCCTTCGCTCAAGCAATCCGTGGCGATGAGAACGCGTGGGCGTTTCGGATCGCGGCCCATCTCCTCAATTCGCTGCTTTCGGATTTCGTCGGGAATCTCGCTGGTAACGACCTGAATATCGAGTTTCGGAAAACGCTTCTGGAGAAGCGGTGCCAGCTGCTGGCCAAGATAGTTGGCGGTGGCGATGTAGCGACAAAAGACCACGGGGTTGAACCCGTCTTTGATCCAGTCGTCGAGAACGGCCTCCGCATTGGCGAGCTTGAGGTCGTCTTTGGGATTGGCGAGCTGGGTGAGTTTTGCGGCCAGCTCACGGATCTGCTGCCGCTGGTAGCCCGACCAATCCAGTTTCTCGGCAACGGAGGTCGGTGAGTTATCGCCCTCGAAACCAAATTCCGTGTCGCCGACTGGATTCACCGCTAGCTCGACGGCGGCAGGATCATCCTCGCCGTCGCGGGGAACACCGGCAGGAATGCCATCAAGGCGTGCGTTGAGCATCTGAATGCCGGCGGCGGGGCTAGACATGACTCCACGAAGGAGGCCCAGCGCCGTCCAATAGTGGACACGGCGCGTGCGCTGATTGTCCGGCTCGGTCGCGATCAACTGCTTCGCAAACGAAAGGATGGTCTCGAAAAACGCGGCGTAACTATCTGCCAAGTCGTAGGGCCACTCGAAGCTATCGCGCTCCGGGAACGGAGTGTCCTCACCCATCCACTTTTCGACATCACCGCGTTTACGCTGGACGAAGTAGCGGGCCAGTTCCTTTCGTTGGGCTGGTGACGACGATGGCAGGTCGAGCGCCTCAAACGAAGGACTCAACATGCCGAGGAGCGAATGGAATTCTTCCGGTTTTCCGCTGTGCGGCGTGGCCGTTAGCAGAATCAGGTGCTGGGCCTGCTTCTCGGCAAGGCGGCTCACCAAATGATAGCGCTGTTGTTGCGTCTGCGAGGCACCCGTCGGGCGCGCACAGGTATGGGCCTCATCGACGATCACGAGCTCGGGACACTGCTCGATGAAGACATCACGGCGCGCGTCGGACTTGATGAAGTCGATGCTAATGACCTGAAACGGGTAGAATTCGTAAACGCTCGTGTCGCCGTGAATCTGCCGGTCGAGACTGGCGCGGGTATTCGAGCGGATGATCACCGCGTCGAGGTCGAGTTTCTGACGAATTTCCGCCTGCCATTGCTCGCACAAGTGCGGGAGACAAATCACGGCAAAGCGTTTAATTTTTCGGCGCTCAAGCAACTCCCGCACTACCAGCAAAGATTCGATGGTCTTACCGACACCCACATCGTCAGCTATCAGCAACCGGACGCGGTCCAGCTTGAGCGCCATGATGAGGGGCACCATTTGGTAGGACCTGGGACGGAAGGACAGCTTGGCGAGGGACCGAAAAGGGCCCGCGCCATTGCGGAACGCGAGGCGAGCGGAGTCGTAAAGCAGCCGGGCGGTTGAGATGTCACCAAGGTCCTCTTTCTCGGGTGGACGGAAATGGGCATCGGTCGGCTCGTCGGACTCGATGCCCAGCGGCCGGTAGATGCCGGTGATCTCGTCGTCCGAACCACCAAGCGGCTTCACGATCAGGAGGTCGGAATCTTCCGACGGGAGAACAATCCAGTCACGCCCTCGAAGCGTGACCAACTTACCGGGCTGGAAGGTCGCGGTGCTCATCTTACTTTCCGGAAGATGTCCGGGCGCCCAGCGATTCTCTCGGCGAGATTGTCGCGATAGTAGTAGGCCCAGACCTCATCGCCTTTTGCGATGATGGCCTGGCGTTTCGCGTCGTCATCCGCCTTCACCTTGGCGTCGTCGTGCGGCGTGCCGTCGCAAAAAACCCAGAACCGAGGTTCGTAGTAAAAATCCGGCTGAACGAAAATGCCTTCAACGCGCTTTTGGGCGGAGTCTGGTAAGCGAAGGCCGTTCTTGTAGAGATGCTGGATGAAATTCCGCTCGGTCGAGGAAGTCGGATCAAGGGTGCGGAGCAGGGCTTGGTAGTGGTCCTCGTAGCTGGCGAATTTCGAGTTGGTTTCGATGGTTACGGAACTAACGCGAAGCTTCTCCAGGGCATCCTTGATGAGGGCGCGGTCGATCTTCTTGTGGTCGCGCTGATTGAAGTAGCTCAGGAGGTCGTCGTAAGAAGCCGGCGACTTATAGGAAGCATCGTCGAAGCGGCAAAGCTTGATCGCCTGCGCGACGACTCGCTGGAACACCGCCACGTCATCAACGAACTGAGAAAGAATGCCGAGACTGCCCTCGGACGCTTCGTAGAGCAGAATATTGGGGGCGTCGGGATCGCCGACCGCAACGACACCCACTTCGTTCGGTTCAACCTGGAAGACCGTTTCAATCGCACGCTTCAAGGCATGCTGAAGCGTGATGACGCCGTCCGGGCCAAGACCAAGCGGCTCCACGGGTTGGATGTAGAGCGCATCGGCGAGATTCGATGTCCACAGTTTCACCAGCCGGAACGGTTCCTTGATGTTGCTATCGGGGGCGGGAATCGAAGATCGCCAGTCACCGGAGACCATGCCCAACGGAAAACCGTCACCATCGGTCTGGGCACGCCAGCGCTTGCTTAGATGCACCAAGCGCGCCGCCGGGATGTAGCGCAGATTGAGCAAGGTATTTTCCGAGGTCGTGACGGTGGCGCGCTTTACACGTTCGAGGTGTCCACCATCAACCGAGAAGAAAGTCTCTACTTCGAAACCGCGTGAGACGCGTTCTTCCTCTTCGCAAGAAATCCGGTCGATCTCCTCGGCACGCGACTCGGCCATCTCAATCAAGTCGTGGACGTTCTCCCGGTTCGCGTTGTCGGCGAGGTTTAGACCGGTGAACGGGCAGATTTCCCGATCCATCTGATCGTCGGTCAGGAAATACCCAGCTTTGCGACTGATCTTCGCCACTTTCAGCGAACCCTCGGCATCTTGAACCACAAGCTGGGATACGCGATACTTCCGACCGCTGTGGTAGATAATGTTGAGGGGACCGAACTCGCGTAGGGCAATGGACCGTGGACGCGAAATGAACTCTCCGGCGGTGCCATCGCCCGTGGGCAGGAAGACACGGATTGGAAGGCGCGTAAAATTGTAGCCGGGGAGGAAACCCTCGGACGCAAGATACCGGTAGGGGTAGAACTCGGAGAGTTCGGTAGCCTTACCGGAAAGATCGTTGCGAAGCAGCGCGAGCTGATGCGAGGCCTGCTTCTGCTGACGGTCGTATTTTCGATACTCGTCGGTCCCGGGCGTGAGCAGGCCGGGTTCGATCTTCTGGGTTGCCCGAGTGAGGATGACGCGTGCGGAACGATAGAGATGCCGCCAACGATCAAGGCTCAGGTTGAGCGAATTCGCGATGTCGCCGAGCTTCTGCTCAATCCACTGGTCTGAATACCAAGAGGCTCCTGTCTTCGATAGTTCGGGCTCGAAGTCATGAATGACTCGTTTGAACGAGGCTTTCAGCGTGGAAAAACTGGATGGGGCCACCGTCAGACCGGCGCGAACCTCAGCCGAAAGAGGCATCTTGTCGTTATCATCGACGATGAAACGCATCAGCGAAGGACGGGCTCCGTTAAGCTCCTCCAATCCGGGAAGACCAATCTCCGAGACGACCATGGCGTTAAGGTGCGAGGCCAGAAGCTCGCGATTACATAGATCGAGCTTCGGCGCCAGTACGGCACCCGATACGAGGTCCTGTTTGTTTTGGAAATAGTGCCGGTCATGTGGCGAGTAGCTGGAACAGTAGGTAAAAACCAGTGCCGCCTGGCCGCTGCGGCCGGCGCGACCGGACCGCTGGGCGTAGTTCGCGGGGTTCGGCGGCGCGTTGCGCATGTGAACTACGCTCAGATTGCGAATATCGATACCCAACTCCATCGTGGGCGAACAGAAGAGCGCGCTGATCGACCCCGCCCGGAACAGCTCCTCGCGCTGGATACGTGTGTCGGTGTTCAACTGCCCAGTATGGTCCTCGCCCCGCTGGCGCTTCATTCGCGAGAAATCCCGCAGGTAGAGCTTTTTGAAGAAGGTATTGGGCCTCACCTCACGCTCCTTGTAGGAACGCTGCTTCACGATCTCGGCACGAACGGTCTCACCGTCGCCTAGCCGCCAGATCAGTTTGTGCAGGCGGAGGCGATAGATGGGGATTTCCTCGTTCTCTTCGTTCCGTGCTGGCCGGGAGCGCAGGTAATCCGCCTCCTCCAATTTCGCGAACAGCTTAAGGATGAAATCCCGGTATGCATCCTTACGCAGGTCCACCGGCAGCTCATTGTATCGGACGTAGAGTTTGATGTATTTTCCAAGCGCGCTGGCTGGGCCGATGCTGGTAGTCGATACACCGGCGTTTCGCCCGAGATTGTCGAGCCGAAGGAAACGGGGTTCGCGAAGTTCTTCCTCCCGGTCGATGCTCCATGGCGCCTTCAGGCGCTCGCGGAATTCTTTCTCGTTCTGTCGCAGACGTGATTCGGAGAGCAGGTCGCTATCAATCGCGTATTCAAGACGACAGAAGTCGAGCACGACCCGTATAAAGTCCGCCCGTTTTTCCGGCGTCAGAAGGTTCAACAAAGGGACATCGGCCCAGAATGAGTTTTCGGACGCGTTCTCGGTCAGGTGCTCGTAATCGATGTCGATCAAGCCGCACTGCTCCAGATTCGGGAGAACAATTCGCCAGCTCCGGCGTAGGTCTGCAATCGCGCGATACAACAAAAAGCTCTGAAAGCATTCTTCGTAAGAGCGACGCACCGCCGGTAGCGACGGCTCATCGTTGCGGTTGGCGAATTCGACGAACGGAAGCCGCAGCGCCTTGAACACAGCCTCGCCCAGAGTTGAGAAATTCAGGGTCTTGGAAGGGGCGTTTTCGACGGCCTTTCGAATGGCGGCGCGCAGGAGAACGACCTGAACAAAGTCGTTGAAATGTCCGGCCTGAAGCGCGGCGTCTTGGCGATTGTCGGTAAAGCTTAAAAGCTTCTGGTCCTCGGGCCTGAAGCCCGCATCCGCGAGCTGGTTGAGGATCGAGAATGTAGTGATCGTCGTCGAGGTGCTCCGTCCTTCACTACCGAGTTTGGTTAGCTTCGTGCCCTCGTTCGTTTTGATGTCGTAGAAAGTGCCGCTTGTGGGATCAAAGAGAAGCGGAGCCCTCATGAACCAACCCCACCACTTTTTCGGCGTGGTTTCTGAGCAGTTCCCGAACTCGTCAAAATGAAGCTTAATAGGGAAGAAGTCCTTCTTCTCCTTCCGGGGGACTAACCCGGCCTTGGTCTGACGGAGCCAGGTTTCAGGCAGCAGTTCGGTATCGCCAGATTCATCCCAAATATCTTCGCCAATGATCAAGTAGCCATCATGTGAATCTTCGTCTTCCTCGGATTTCTCGCGAAACTCCCGGGGCTCAAGGCGATCTCCCACCCGCGTCACGCAGATAAATGGGTGGCCGCTGGAACGACTGAAGACATTCGGGAAAATTGGTTTTCGCTCCTCCTCGTCCGGTTTGAAAAGACCGGGCTCCAGCGTGATGAATCGATTTTCGTCCCGATCCAGCGTCGTGTAGACCGAGCCAGTTTGAGAAATAAACTGATGAAGCTTGAACGGAAGAACTGTGTAGCGCTGCCCTGAATCTTGAAGGCGCTTGTTTGAAAGGCTGATCCATTGCAGGAGCTGCTGCAGAAACTCGCGGCATTGTCTTTCTTCAAGACCGCTGGACTCTGCGAGGCACGCAACGATTTCAGGAAACTGCTTCGGCCTACCACGAACAAGAAAACCGTCGCGAGTTTCCAGCGCGATTCGGTTCTCCAGCCAAACTGCCACCGGATGATTCTTCAGTTCTTCGGTGTGCCCCTCGAAATTTATCGGACGATTGATCGCACTGGCGAGCGAGGCACTGTTAGGGAGCGCACCATTGAAGGCTAGTGACCTTGTCAGCGTTTCAATGACGACCTGTTTAGGCGAGAATGGCCGACCAAAGAGTTTGGTCGCAACGTCTGCAACTTGGGACTGCTGAGACTCGATACTGCCCCCGGAAACCATCGTGGCCGAAGTTCCAATCGAGACAATTTCGTGGACGCACTGTGAGCGGATACGGCGCACCAGCATCGCGACATCCGCGCCTTGGCGACCGCGATAGGTATGTAGTTCGTCAAAAACCAGGAAGCGAAGATTGCTGTAGATCCCGTCACGAATGGAGCGTTCGCGAATTCGGGTTAGCAGCAGCTCTAGCATCATGTAGTTGGTGAGAAGAATCTGCGGCGGTTCATTCCGCATTTTCTCACGAACTTCCTCCTTCTCCTGTCCGGTATACTGGCCGAACGTTATCGGAAACGGCTTTCCGGTGTTGTCCTCGTAGTTCTTTTGGTAGCGTTTGAACTCATCGAACTGCGAGTTGATAAGCGCATTCATCGGGTAAACGATGATGGCCGTAACCCCTTTGGAGCCTGGATTGGACAGGAGGTGGTGGAAGATCGTGCCGATGTAGGTCAGCGACTTGCCTGAGCCAGTCCCAGAGGTGACAACAAAATCCTTACCCGTGGTCCCGATCTGGATCGCCTCGACCTGGTGACGGTAGAGCTGGAAGCCCCTAAAGATGTCGCGAAGATCTGGATGCAGTTGCCCCTTCTGCGTCAGGTCGTCCATCCGTCCGAACATTTCGAACGACGGGTTAAATTGGAGCAGCGGTTGCGGCCAAAGCTTCCCCTTCTCCAGCTCCCGTTCCACCTCAGCCCTAATCTTGTCATCGGAAATCTTGATGAAACTGCGAATGTATGTCGCGTAATCATCAACGATTTGGGCATGAGTTTTGAAAATATCCATCTGGGGCCGGAGCAATCAGCCTAGAGATTCCCACCCTCCGATGGCAACCCTTGAAGGCCAAAGCCCGGCACCTAGATGCGCTGCCCTCTCGTCTGGCTCTGCCGCGCCGCCAATTTTTGGCCAATTTCCCGGCGCTCAGCGGATTGGCGTAACAGGTTTTCGGCTACGACCTCTGTCCCTTGTTCAACGAACGCCTTAACCTCGTGTTTGGTTCGGATATGGTCAGCCGGCCCCATTTCCTTAACGCGCAGCCGGTCAGTGATGACGCGCAACGCGTCGCCTTCCTGCCGCAGAGCCATCAAGGCTTGGACGGTAAGTTCAGAAGTCTTCTCAGGATTCATAGGCTTCGCTGTTGAGGATAACGGTTAAGCGGGACGAAGACAGACTTTTTTGAAGCCGTTGGTGCAGTGGCGCACGACGGCAGTGTGATCAGGTAGGCTGCGGAACTCATGCGGTTTGATCCGATATTCCTCCGAGCGTTGGTAAGTGTGGGCCGTATGATCCTGATGCACCGTGCGCGTGGAGCGCTCGACGTAGTGCTTGCCGATCGCGTTCGCGCAGCGGAGCGCGTCCACCTCCGAGGCGGCGCGATACATCACGAGATTCTTCAAGTTCAGCGCCAGAACTTCAGCTTGCTCCTTAGTCTGTGGGGGAATCAAGGACTCGAAGGCCTGAGCCGAAACAACCAGCATCAGCATGCAGTCGCGCAGACGGTCGATGACGTTGAAGTCGCTCGTGCCGTCGTGACTCGCCGTGATGGCGTTCTGAAATTCGTCGCCAACGTAGACGAGCTGGTTCAACGCATACTTCTGCCAGGGCGGCAGCGCGTAACGCCGGAGGGCGTGCCGGTAGAGCAATAGCTTTACGACGGTGAACACATACTGCCGCTCTGTCGTGTAGTCCTGCGGCACGTCGATGCAGAAAATCTTTCCTTTGTCCACGTCGGCAATCGAGCACGTATCCGGCTCGTCCGAGCTGAAAATCTCCGCAATCTCCGGTGTGCCGAGGTATTCGAGATAGTTCTGAGATGTACCGATTTCGCCGGCCCGCTGCTCCTTCGCATCGTGCTTGATGTAGGTCTGGTCGAAGATATCCGCTAGCTGCACCCGGCGCTCGGTCGTGTCGAGCTTCGCTAGTTCCTCGAGTGCGAGCTTCAATTCCGTCTCCGACGTCAGAATCTTGTAGGCATTCGTCGCCGTGACCGGGCGGCCGATGTCGGAAAGCAGCTCGAAGGCGCGGCTGATATGGCCCGCGCCTTTCACTTTGAAGAAACTCTTTTCGTCCTTCGGGTTCAGTGCCGCCGCCGTATCGACCAGGATGCGGGCACGCGTCGTGAACGGCAGTCGGGCGTCGCCCGTCACGTTCAACCGATGCGGACTCACCGAGTCTTCGCCGACCAAACGCGGACGGAGATGGACAATGTCCTTCTCGCGTCCGTGCTTTTTCGCGAGCCATTCAAGGTAGAACCACTCGTCGCCCTTATTCGCCATGACGACGCCGCCCAGCGTCGAATTGCGCTTCATGAGCGAGGCGAGCAGCGTGTTCATGCCGCTGGTCTTTCCGGCGCCGGTGTCGCCGGTGAAAAAGAAATGACGGTTCGCCTTGTCGCGCGTCCAACTAAACCGCGCGAAGGTCAGGACGACTTGCCACCGGTCGGCGACCACGCGGCCCTGCGGGTCGCGCACGAATCGGCGATAGTCGGCGAAGTAGAATAGCGAGGCGGCGACCGCACAAAGAAGCGTTCCCACCGCCCAATTCCACGGCTGAGGGAGAATCGTCGTCCCGAAAAGGGCCGTGCCGGCGATCAGCAACGCGACGGGAAGCGCGACTGGCGCGCGTAAACCCGGCTCGTTGTGGCGCAGATTTCTTTGAATCAGCCAGCCCGCCACGCCGAGAAATCCCGCGCAAAGCGCGAAGGAAATCACGGCGGGCGTGCGCGGATCGTACAGCCAGGCACGCAGGAAAACGTCAGGTGCGGGCAGGTTTTTCATGGGTTACGCTGTGCAGAGAAAGCCCATCCCATGAAAACCGCGAGGGGGCGCACCTACCGAAAAAAGGGTAGTTGGGCGTCCGCGCACGCAAAAGCATTTTGGCCCGCGCCCCGAACCCAACGAACTCGTTAGGGTATTGCGTCTGGGGCCAAACAAGTACCACTGATTCACGCCCACCCTGACGGCGCTTCGTAGGCTCGGACGCCCGAATTACGACCGTTGGACTACCGTATCCACGGTAGACGCTCTACACCAGAATCGGGAGGCGCGCACCGTTGAGCTTCCCGCCGCGACGTTCGGACTTGAGGCATGATCACGGTGGGTGTTATTCGCAACGGGGCGACCTATCTGTCGCACCATCTTCGGAAGAACGACTATTGGTCGGAAGGCGAGAAGGCGGTCCAAGGCGAATGGATTGGACAGGCCGCGCCTGCGCTGGGTCTTGCCGGAGGGGTGACCGAGGCAGCTTTCGAGGCGCTGCGGCTGAATCGTCATCCCCAGACGGGCGAACCACTGACACAGCGGCTCGTGAAGGATCGCGTCGCGTTTTTCGACATCCAGTTGTCGGCACCGAAGGATGTGAGCGTGCTCGCTTTGGTCGGAGGCGACGAGCGCATCCACGAGGCGTTTGTCGCGTCCGTGCGGGTGGCGTTCGAAGAGATGGAACGTTTCGCAGCGGTGCGCGAACGGCGCGGCGAGGCCGCCTTCACGGAAAAGTTCCGCATGACGGGCAATGTCGTCGGCGCGCTCTTCCTGCACGATGCCAGCCGCGACCTTGATCCGCAGCTTCACGCGCACGCCGTGCTGGCGAACGCTACGTGGGATCGGGACCGCAACGAGTGGATGGCATTGCAGCCGGCCGAAATGATGCGTGCGTCCGGTTACGTGCGCCAGGTGCTCTATCGGGAACTGGCCAGTCGGCTTCGGACGCTGGGCTACGAGCCCTACGAAATGAATTCCAAAGGGTTTTCGATTCGCGGCGCCGAGCATCTGCGTGAACGCTTCTCGAAGCGGGCCCGGCACGTGCAGCAACTTGCTGAAGCGTTCGCGGTGCAGCACAACCGGAAGCCGTCGAAGCGGGAGATTGAAGTGATGGTCCGGGAATCCCGCGCCGATAAGCTGACTGAAATCAGCACACCTGAGGTTCGGGCCCGGCAGCGCGCAGAGTTGACGGCGGACGAAGGCCGGGCGCTCGACGAACTGGTGCGCGCCGCGCGCCACGCCGTCCCGCGTCAGCAGCATTCGCACGGTCTCGTGCGGTCCGTGCTCGAAGCCGCTTTCCGGCACGTCTATGAACGCAGCAGCGTGGTGCGGGAAGGCGAAGTGCTGAAGGCCGCGCTCGAACTTCATCCCGACTTCTACCGTTGGCGCGAACTGCGGCAGGCGCTGGAAGGCCACGCCGATGTCATCCGCAAGGACGGAGAGATGACGCTCCGGCCGATCCGGCAGGAAGAAACCGCGACGATTGAGCGCGTCAAAGCCGGGCGCAATCGCCGCTTTCCCCTCGGCGATGCCGGCACGTTGCCGCCCCGTCTGACCACCGGCCAGCGGCGCGCGGCAGCAGACCTCCTGGCGAGCCGCGATTTTCTTGCCGTCCTGATCGGCGACGCCGGCACGGGCAAGACGACGGTCCTCAGCGCCATCGAGGCGGCACATCGTGCAGCGGGTGGACTTCCCTTCCTGCCGCTTGCGCCCACCACGCGTGCGCGCGACGCGATCACTGAGGCCGGATTCGAGGGGGCCGATACGGTGCAACGGTTTTTGGTCAGCGAGCAATTGCAACGCAGCGCGGCGGGACGCGTCGTGCTGGTTGACGAAGCAGGATTGCTGTCCACGGAGCAGTTGGACCGGCTTACGACCTTGACCCACGCGGTGGATGCCCGGCTGCTCCTGGTCGGGGACACGAAACAGCATTACAGCGTGCAGCGCGGCGATGCGCTCCGGAACGTCCTGACGTTTTCCGGGACACCGGTGGTCCGGTTGTCCGAGGTGCTGCGGCAGCGCAGCGAGGGCGACCGCCGATTCAGTCGGTTGCTCGCCTCGGGGGAATTCGTGGAGGCGTTCGGCTTCGCGGAGCGCCGCGGCCTGATCCGGGCTATCGACAACGAAGACGCGATGTTCGCTTCCGCCGCCGAGCACTACGTCCGGAACCGACAGGCCGGGATTGGCACGCTCGTCGTGATTCCCTTTTGGGATGAAATCGATCGATTCAACGCCCACGTGCGTCCAGCGCTCCGAGCGGCGGGTCTGCTCGGCACGGCCGAAGTCATGCGCCAGGCCGTGAAGCCGCTCAATTGGACCGACGAACAGAAAGTGCATTGGGACCAATACCGTCCGGGGGATCAGTTGCTCTTCGCTCGCGACACCCGGGATTTCAAACGGGGCGTCGCTACCGAAGTCGTGCGGGCCGTGGGAGATGGAATCTGGGTGCGTGCCCGCAACGGGAAGGAATTCAAAATCAGCCGACGCCAGCGCGCCGCCTTCGACGTCGGCCGCCTGCAAACTCTCCCGGTCTCGGTCGGGGAGAAACTGCTGATTCGCGGGCGAGAGGATCGCGAGGGTTTTGCCAACGGCGATTTCAAGGAGGTCGCTACGGTTGATCCCGTCAGCGGCCGGGTCGTTTTCACGGACGGGCACGAGTTGCCCCGTGAGTTCGCTGCTTGGACTTACGGTCACGCGCTCACCACCTATCGTTCGCAAGGCAGCACGTCCGAGGAATCCTTGCTGGTGCTCGGCGAAGTCGCCGTGGCGGCGCTGGCGCGGCGCCAATTCTACGTGGGGAACACGCGTCACCGGGGAGCGCACGCCATCTATCTCGCGGATCGGGAGAAGATCGTCCGCCGCCTCGCCGCGCCCGACCCGGGTCGCGAGCTGGCCACGGAATTCACCGCGCGCCAACGCATCGTGATGGGTGAGCGGCATGTACCGCGCCCAATCCGTTCGATGGGTGCCACCATGCGGGCCGCGTGGCACGCAATGAACTTTCACCGGCGCGGCCAGCGTCCGGGCCAAACCCAACGAAATAGCTTATGAACGACAAACCGGTACAGCGAAAGGCGCGGCAGTACTTCGACACGGTCGCCGATCCAAGCCACATCACCTTCGACGACGGGAAAGAAGACTGGCGCAATTTCCCTTGGTCGCTCTATGTCGTCGCCCGGTGGCAGTCATCCGAGCCGGACTACCTGCGGGTCGAGATCGGCGACACCATCGTCGTTTTGCGGGGTCACAACCTTGGCCCCCTCAAACAAGCGATCGAGGAGCGCACGCTGCTCCGCGTCCGCTCCCGGCCGGAACTGGAAGAGGACCGGGCCAACGAACCAGACAGCTTCGTGACGGGAATCGTTTTCCGCACCGCGGCCCCGCGTGGGCCGCAGGCCGCGCCAGGCGCGCAGCTTGAAATCGATCTTTCGGGGTAACATCGCCGCCAATACTTGGTCAAAATAAGAGGCAGTTCCACTCGGTGGACGAATCCTTTCGGCGGGTTCCAAACTTCAACTACCGAATTTTCGGTAGGTGCCCAAAGTTGCGGTCGGCGAAGGATTGTTCGTCTTCCAACACACGCGACAAATTCCTACGCAAGGCGGAACAAGGCGCGCGGGTCTCGGCCCCCACAAGTGCCGGCATCGAAAAGGAGAAACTGCCATGACGACCTTGATTCTGCTGACGCCCTATGTGGCGCTGGCCTTGGGGGTGGCGATGCTCGCACGGGCGCTGCATCTGTATTCGGAGAGTCGGCCGCATTCAGCGGACAGCAATCAGCGCCGGGCGCTGTTCATGTGGTTCGCGGTGCTGGCTTGGCCGACGTTCGCGCAAGCCGCATCGGTTGATCTCAAAACGGCCACAGAATCGGGCAATGCGATCATCATGTATCTCAGCGGCACGTTCGCTGCGGTCGGCATCGTGGCGGCGGGAGTGGCGATGATGATGGGCCGCCAATCCATCGCGAAGTGGGCGTTCGCTGGCGCAATGGTCAGTGGCCTTGCGTTCGCCATCGTGCGCACGATGTGGGCAAACATGGGGATCGAGGCGGCGGACGTTGGCACCTTCAGCCCATAACTCTCCGCCATGCACTCCGCACATCTGCACGAACACGACGCCCACGAGGGCGCGAAATCCTCCGGCGAATTCCTGGGGATGTCGGGCAATTCGGGCTGGTTCCTCCTCGGATCGTGCGGGGTTACCATCTTGATGGTCGTTTTCCTTTGGGGCATGTTGGGAGTGTCGCTGCTGTTCTGCTTCTTGGTCGGCGTTGTGTTGTGCGGGCTGTCGCTTGCCTACGTTTTCGGGCTGAAGAACAATCGGCCGGCCCACTACGATACCGATTTCTTTGAGGCGGCGCTGGTCGAAGCGGGTATCGTGGATTTTCAGTTTGGACCCCGGAGAAGAAGCCCGGCGAATCCGTTCCGCTCGGGCGTCGCTTTCGCACCGGTCACCGAGCGCCCGGTGGGCGCGCGCGTCGCCGTTGCGCCCCGCCAAGTCGCCCAATCTTCCACTGGGCGAACCACGACACCGGCTGGTCCGACTGCGGCCGACGTGTCGGAACGGCGGCGAAAGAAGGCGGAGCCCGTTATCGCCCGAGCCGCGTTCGAGCAAGTGGTCGAACGGCTCGCAGAGACGGAAGCCCTCTTGGAAGAACCATCGCGGAGACGGCGGAGGCGCACCTATGAAAGTCGAAGCACCGGACGGCTATTTCGGAGAGGACATGATCGTCTTCGAGGGATTGCATCGCGGCGGCTACATCGCACGCGGCTTCGAGGTCACCGCTCCCGATTTGGAGCAGGCCGACCCGGCCCACCACAATGCCTTCGAGTCGGACCTTGTGGCGCTGTTGTCGGTGCTCAAACCCGGCTGGCGGATGCAAGTGCAGTGGACGAACGATTCGGATTTTCGGAAACCGCTTCAGCGATACCGCGAAGATACCCTGAAGCACGGCGCCAACGAGTGGAGCGTGCGCCAGCGCAACGAGCGTTTCGTCCGGTTCTGGCGGATGGCGGAGGAAGGCGTCCTGCGCCGTGAACGCCTGCGCCTCTATTTTACCTGCCCAGTGGATGCCTCAGTGCTCGGACAGAAGAGCGGTCGGCTCACGCGGGAGGCGCTGCTCGGAGCCTACGCGGAACAGTTTCATCAGCTTGGCCAATTCATGCAGGCCCTCTTCGCCGGAAGTGGCGGTCAAGTGCGGCCGATGACCGATGCGGATCACTTTCTCCATTACCTCGAATTTCTGAATCCGTCGCTGCCAGAGCAGAAAGTCACCGATCCGCTGGAGTTCTTCGATTCCGAAAGGTCAATCCAGGAGAACTGCTGGTTGGGCGAAGGCCGGCCTTTGGAAAAGCCGGACACCGGATTCTATCTCGACGGGTGCTATCACGGCGTCCTCGCGCTCAAGGCGCTGCCGAAGCGAACCCGGCCAAACATCGCCTACCTCCTTACGAAACTCGGGTTCCGCGAGTACGCGATCACGGTCAACGTCGAGGCCATCGAGGTCGATCAACTGATCGAGAAAGAGCAGAAGGAGCTGGAACGCGTCCAAGGCGACTACGAGGGCTCCCAGAAGGTGAAGCTGCTGGCGGCAATGAAGATCAAGGCCGCGAAAATCGCCCGCTACAGCAACGGCGAGCGTTCGCCTTACCGCTTGCAGTATATCATCCGGGCGTGGGATCGAAGCCGGGAGGATTTGCGGGCGAAAATGACCGCGCTGAAAGCGGCGGTCGGAAGCATGGAGCGCGCGCAGGCCTACGAACCGGCGTTGGAAAGTTCGGCTCGGAATTTCTTTTTCTGCACGTGGCCCGGATGGTCCTACAGTCGCTACGATGCGCTGTGGCACGACTACGACGACGCGCTCGTCGCGAACATTCTGCCGTTCTCCTCGACTCCGTCGGCCTATCTGCACGACGCAGAATTCATTTTCGAAGGACCGAACGGGAATCTCGTCGGTGGACGGACGTTCGTCGGCGAAGGCGCGAGCCAGACACCGCAGAACGCCGTCGTGATTGGCACGACCGGCTCGGGCAAGAGCGTCAACGTGATCGACATCCTGACGCAGACGGAGCCGTTCTACCACTACACGATGATCGTCGAGGAGGGAGAGTCCTACACGACCTACGTGAAAACGGTCGATCCGACGGCCCGGCCGATCATCGTGCAGGCGAACGGCAAGCTGACGATGAATTACCTCGATACCCGAGGTCTGCCGTTGTCCGGCCTGCATCTTTCATCGGCGGCGGCGCTGCCGATGCTAATGGTCGGGCAATCGAAGGACGAAGATCGCAACAAGCTTCGCCATGCGCTGCTCAGCAACGCCATCGGCCGTCTCTACGACGATTTCGCCCGCTGGTATTTCAACAAGCACCCGGAGATGCGCGCCACGTTGGCCCGGCGCGCGGCAGCCTTGGAAGAGTTCCGCCGGGACCGCATGAATCCGCAGGCGACCACGCTCGACGCCTTCTTGGCGTGGTCGGAATTCGAGCGGGCTCGCGGCGACGAAGCCGCCGCGGTCGAGCGTGGGCTCTCGGAGGAGACGATTCTCCGCTTTGGGAAAGATCCCGCGGGCGCGCAGGCGATCCGCGACCTTGTGTTCGCGCAGATCGATCCCGCCGATCAGCCGCAGCACGGCCACCTCCAGGAGCTTCTGGCGGCGGAGGCCAGCGGGACCCACGCCGATGAAATGCGTTACCTCGCCACGCTGCTCGAGCCTTGGTCAAGCGGAGGCAGCTACGGTGAGCTATTCGATGGCGTCTCGAACGTGAACCTCACCGGGAAGATCGCGCACTTCGAATTGGGCTATATTCCCGAGTCGGCGGATGAATTGAAGGCGGCGGCGGCTTTCCTGATCGCGAACTACGCGCGCTCGCACATGATGCGCCTCCCGCGCGCGCTCCGGAAGCGCAACATTTTCGAGGAGGTCGCCCGTTTCTCGCTGGTTCCCACCGGTAAGAAAGTCCTTCGGGAATCCTATCAACAGCTCCGCAAATACAACGTTTGGAACGTCGCGACGGTCCAAAACTATGAGCAGTTCAAGACCTCGGACATTCGCGGCGCCGTGCTGGGGAATAGCCGGATGCTGCTGCTCATGCGCCAAAGCGACCGCAGCGATGTCGAAGACCTCGGCCGTGATTTTCCGATCCCGGAGGCCGTGAAGGATGCGGTGATGAGCCATCCCGAGCCGGAGAAACTTGCCGGGGCAAAATTCTCCCAGTTCACCTACTACCACACCGACGAGCGCCGTCCGCTGATCGTCACGATGCGAAATGTCGCATCGCGCGAAATGCTTTACTGCGCCTCTAGCTCGGGCGCGCACTTCGACAAGCGCGCCTCTGACCTGCAAGGCCAGGAGAACATCGTGAACGCTATCATCGCCAATGCCTGATCGCATGAAGCCACACCGCGAAATTCAAAACGAAGCCGAGAGATTGGTGGTGCTCGGTCGCCAATACCTCGCCGAGCGTCGAGCCCACGCGGGCGAGGCGATTGTAACCCTGCCTCGGACCGTTGGCCGGTTGCCGGATTCTCGGGTGAGCATCGCACCCGGAGAAGCCGTGAGCGCGGCGGCCACGCACCGCCGTCACGAGCGTCATATCGAAGCCGACATCGAGCACGACGAATTGATGTTTCGGTTGGTGGAACGGGAGACCGAGCTGGCGGCCGACGGCCGCAGCTTACGGGAGTCGCCTCCAGAGGCGGTGATGACCAGTCGGTCGGGCTTTGACCTGCTCCTGGGCGGATACGAACTGGTCGAGGAGGAACGCCTCGCCGAAGCGCTCGCGCCGTATGCCGACCGTGACGATACCAAGGGCGACCCTGAAGCAATCGCTGAGGTCGAAGGCATCCTCGAAACCTCCGCTCTGCCGGTCGCTGATCGGATGCGAGCGAAAGCCGAGATTGTCGATTTTCTGGAGGGCCGACTTGAGCCAGGCGAATTCATCGAGCACGCGATCGATCGACAGCGCCTCGGGGAGGTCTGCGCTGAACGCGAGAGCCAGCGCGCCGAAATGCGCCTCACCATCAACAGCGAATGAACCTCAACCCACTGCCGCCATGCGAAGAATCCTCGATACCTTTTCCGTGTTTCAGCCGATGCTGATCGCGATCCTCCTTATGGTAGTAGTGATGTTGTTGAACCAAGGTTGCAGCACGATGAGCGCGAACTCGGCGGGCGGCACCCGCGACTTTGCGACCACCGCCGTCACGACTGCGGCGGGCGGCTACCTCGGCGCGAAAGAGGGGGACGGCAAGGCGAAGAATGCGGCCATCGGCGCGGGTGCCGGGTTCGTCGTCGGAGAGACGATCAATTTCCTGAACAACAAAGCCCAGCGGGAGGCCTTTCTCGCGGGCTACGAGAAGGGCCAGTCGAATGCCGTGAAGCAGCAATATTGGATCGCACGGGACAACCAACGCCCCGCCGCAGACGATGGCTACGAGGAAACCTACTATGAGATCAACGTGCCCCAATCGGATCGCGATGGCGTTCGCCGTGAGCCGACGAAGCGGGTGATTCGGGTCGTCGCGCCCAAGGAGGACTCCGGCTCATGAAACGCAGAGCGCTCATCCTTCTCGGTATCGTCGCCGTCGTTGTCCCTGCCCGAGCGCAATGGGCGGTGATCGACGTGGCCAACATCCAGCAAAGCGCGATGAACTATGCCGCGCTCGGGGAGCAGATCGCCAACCAAGCCTCGCAGATCGCTAATCAGGTTCGACAAATCCAACAGTTCGAGAGCCAGCTAAAACGCCTAGGCAACATGGCCGAGGTGAAGGCGCTCGTGGGTTTCCCTGAGTTCCGTCTCGATCTGAACCTTCCAACTCAAATCAAGACCTGGGCGGACGGCGTGGCGCGGATCGATGGCCGCCGAATCTTCGGGGACACCCGCAACGGCATTTTCGCGGCGGTTACTGCGGAGTTCCCGACATTCGACGGTGGGACCGTCGCGCGCGATCCCGTGATCTATAAGCAAGCGCAGTCAGTCACCGAGACGGTCGATGAATTCAAGACCGTGCAAACCGATGTTTACACGCGCCGGGAAAATCTGAAACGCGCCATTGCCGCGACGAGCGACGCGATGCAAGTGGCGGAAACGGAAGCAGAGCAGCAGAAGTTGGCTGCAGTGTTGGAGGCGCAATACGGCCAACTCGCGGCGGTCGATTCCGAGGTGGCGTTGAGCGCCGCCCAAGTGCAGGTCCGTGCGGCCGAATCCGCCGCGATGGGCACCGCTCAAAGTGAGGCGGAGGCCGAGGCGCGGAAGAAGCTTGCGCAGGAAGAGGCCTCAAAAGTCACAAGCACTTTTAAGCCCAAATATGAGAACCTCCTTCAATACGTAACCGAGCGTCCGCTCGGGCCTTAATTCCGAACAACCAATGCGCTTTCGAGTCCAACATAGTTATGAGAAAGTGCCCCTTCCTGACCCTTATTCTTTCGTCCATTCTCCTCTGCTCCGCGTGCTCCGATCAACGGGCTGCGCAGAAGGCGAAGGAAGACGCCGAAGCGAAGGCTAGAGCCGAAGCAGCACGCAAGGAAATGGATACGCTGCCCAAGACCTTTAAATCACGGGACATTTTCAAAAAGAACGAGCCGGAACCAACTGTCCCAGCCAAACCCACCGAAACGAAGAAGTAACCTCCGATGGCAACCCCGAGCGGCATTCTCCTTCCTCCTTCATACTTCGACGGCCTTTCGTCGTTGTGGGGCGGAGCGGCCTACATTGGTAGCGCGATTGTCGCGGCGGGACTTGTTTTCCATTCAGTGCGGAGTCGGCCGGATTTTGGGTCTTTCGCATGGTTGCTCGCCAAGGTGCTCCTGATCGGCGTCTGTACGATGTTCATTCGTGAGTGGCTGATGCGGCTGAGCGACATCGTAATCGCTTTCGGAGGTATGATGGGCGTGGACCCGACGACTGTGGACGAGAAGTTCATCACCTTTGTATCTGGCAAAACCGCGACCGCGCCGGATGCAAGTATGTGGGATATAATTTGGGGAACGAAGTCGATTGGGACCGCGGTTTGCTACGCCTTATTGTGGTTGTTCGGCTGGCTGGCGTGGGGCGTTCAATACGTCGTTAAGCTGATCGGGGACATCCTGCTAACGGCCGGCTGGTCGCTTAGCCCAATATTTCTCTCCTTTTTCATGCTTCGGCCGATGGTCGGTGTGGCCCAGAAGTATATCCTCGGTTTAGTCGCGCTCGTGCTGTGGCCGTTTGGGTGGGTGTTGGCATCCGTTGTGACGAATGCGATGCTCGAAGCTGCCGCTGCGGCTAATCTGGTGCCTGTGTTCATCGTTGGAGCGCCTATTGCCGCCCCGGCGCTCACTGTCCTTCTGATCGGCACATGGATGCTGGTTAGTTCGATCCTCGCGCCGTGGATCACCACCAAGGTTTTCCTCATGGGCGCTAATCCGGCGGCAGCTTTGGCCCAAGGGGTCGGAGGTGTGGCCCAGGCGGTTGTTTCAGGGGGCGTAGCCGCTGGCGTGGCCGCAGCAACAGGCGGAGCCGGTGCGGCCGTTGTCGCCGCTTCGGTCGCCGGTGGCGCAGTTGCCGGCGGTGCCGAGTCTACAGTCCGTGGAGGCGGAGCACCGCGTATGACCTCCACCGTCGCGAGCGGCCTTTCGGGGTTGTACACTGGCGGACTGATGAGGCGGCACGCGGATGCGTCAGAGGCCGCGGCTGCGGCGCAGAAAAAGAGCGCTGATGCCTCCGAGGAGTTTGCTTCCGTCTTCACCGACTATGCCCAGCGCCGTCCGGGCAAGAGTGGCTTCGACCAACAACCGCACAGCGAGGATCCCAATAGCGCAGCAATCGAAATCGAGACCCATGATAAATCTAACTCGTAGATCAATCGCGGCAACTGAGCAGGGTACGAAAGCAGTCGAGCGTTCCACGGCGGCAACCCGCAAGGCAACGAACGCACTTCGCGAGCTGATACGCGCCGAGGATGAGCAGGCTATCCGGCAGACGAACCAAAAGCCGTCGAAGGGCGGCGTAACCAAAAAGTAGGGGGCAAGAAAATGGTCGCAAATGCCACAACCACCGAACCCGTCACGCCGCGCGTGGCACCGCGATTTGGCCAATCGAAGCCGTCGCTACTTTCCATCTTCGACCGCCAGCGGCGCCAGGCGCTGTTTTGGTTCTGCATCGCCGTCGCCGCGTGGGCGTGGGCGATCTGGGATCGGCACACCCTGATTCAGCAGTTCACGCACCGGCGGGACGTGGTGCTGATCGACAGCCTTGGCACCTACTACGTGTCGCCGGTGGTGGACATCCAGCAGGCGAAGGAACTGCACGCCATGCAGACCAAACTCGCCTGCAAGGCCCTCTTCGAGCGCAACCCGGCGGGACCGGACAATCCCGAACTCTTGAAGCAACTTTTCCTCAAGGACGCCGCCAGAGAAGCGCAGACTGCGATCAATAGCACGAAGGCGGAGTTCGAGGCAAAGTCCCTTCATCAAAAGGTCGAGGTCGGCGTGCCCGAAGTTCTCAGCACGCGTGACAATGCGTTCTACACTTCCGCGGACGTGCAGCTGATCCGCGTCGGTTCATATCAAGGAGCGCCCATCACGGAAGCGCTTCGCTTCCGCGTTAAATTCAAATTCCTGGTCAATCCCGACCTGACCCGCAACGGACGTTACCCCACCGCCGTCGCCGCGTTCCAGGTGGAGCCGATCAAAACATGAGGACGAGCTATGTGGGGACGTGTCGCATTTTTTCTAGGGCTGGTGTCGGCGCTTTCAGCGCAAACGATTCGCAACCTTCCGCTTGATGCGCAGCAGGTCGTCGAGCTCCCAGTTTCGCGGGAGATCACGACAGTGATGTTTCCTGGCCCGCTGACCGCTGTGGCCGGCGCGGACATGCTCATCGACAACGGACGGGAGGCGTCCGAGGTGGAGGAAGGCACTCCGGTTCGATTCCACGTCACACACGCGCCGAGCTCGAATTTCATTCTGGTGCAGAGCTTGCAACCGGAAGCGGGCGGTCGACTCACCGCGATTTTCGACGGCGCGGCCTACGTGATCCAACTTCGCACCGTCGCGGCAGACTCGGTGGCGAGCGTCATCTTCGGCAAGGCGGCAACCGTTCCGGCGGCGGTTCGCGTGGACGCGCCACCGGAGCCGGTGAAGTTCTCGCCCCGCATCGGCCTTAGCCTGCTCGACCGCGCGCGCGCTTATCCCGTGCTCGCAAAGTCACTCCCCAAGGCGGTTGAGGGCGTCACACTCCGTGCGCAGAACCGGAAGGTAACATTGCCGGACGTCGAAATCACGGTGCAGGAAGTCTACCGCTTCTCGAAGGAAGATGCGGTCGTGTTTTTGCTGCGGCTCCGAAATACGACTGACCGCACCATCGATATTGTCCCGAGCACCTTCGCTGCTCGGGTGGCACAGGAGCGATTCGAGCAATCGATCGCGAACGGTCCGCGCTCGCTGGACGCGGGCGCGAGCGCGGATGCGGAGTTCGCGATTGTCGGCCTGCCCGACGGCACCCGCAACGATCTGAGCGCGGACAATGCGTTCACGATTCTTATTAACACGTCGCGGCGCGAAGCGCTCGCGGCCGCAACTCAACCGACCGAATTGCCGGAGGGCGCGCAGCCATGAACCCACGTCGCATCGGCAATTTTCTTCGCAGCAAGTTTGGCCTCTTCGTCGTGTTTGTTGCCGTGCTCTTTTCGGGGCTCGCAATCTATGGCAAACACCAGAGCGACGCGCGGGCGGCGTCCCGCCTCGCGGCGCAGAATACGAAGAAGCCGGAACTCGGTCAGGTTCAGGTGCCCTTGAATCAAGGACTCGAAGATGGCATGCCACAACAAGTGCGCCCGGACGCAGCCGGAAATGGCAAGGACAGCAAGGGCGACGGCCTCGTGCCGTTCCGCCCAGCCCCTGGCGACGCCAATGCGGCGAAGAACGGTGCTGCCAAAGCGGCGCCACAGCCCAAGAAAATCCGCTACGCTTCACTGCTGGCGAGCTACCAGGCTCCGGCGGCCGATGCGAAGAAGGTGAGCACTGCGCCGCCGGAGCGATTCATGCCCTATGGCACGCTCTTGAAGTGCAAACTCGTCAACACCATCGACAGCGCGAATCTCGAAACGCCAGTCATCGCGATCCTCCTCGAGGATGTCTGGCAGAACGGAAAAAAGATCATCCCGGCCAACACGCTCGTGCACGGCACGGCGCGGGCCGGACGGATGCGGGATCGTGTGACCGCCTCGGGCACCTGGCGTTTCGTTTGGCAGGATGGTCGCGAACTCGCGTTCAGCGGCGTAGCGCTGGACCGCGAATATGATCAGGACATCGACGGCTACGGCATCACGGACGGTTCGGCCGGATTGAAAGGCCGGGTGATCGCGAGCGACAATCTCCAAGAATTAAAGATCCTCGCTTCGGCCGCGCTGAGCGGATTCGCCCGAGGCACGCAGGATCGAAGCCAGACCGCGCTTGGGACAACCATTACCGGCTCGCTTTCCAATGGTGTGCGCGAAGGCGCGGGAGAGGTATTTGACCTCTACGCCCAGCGCACGCTTAAGGACATCGAGGAAAACGGCTACTTCGTGCGCGTCGCGGCCGGAAAAGAATTTTACGTCTACGTGCTCGAAGCGATCAACCCGCAGCGGGCCAGCATCGCCGGTTTCAAACAGGCCTCATCGGAGGCTGCGCCACAGTCCGATGCCCCGGCCCCCACACCCAACAAAGGATAAACCATGCGTCACTCACTCTGGATATTCGTTATGGCGGTTTTGGCGGGATGCGCATCGCCGAAGACGCGGGTCGTTCCGAGCGTCGCCTCGGCGCCCGCGTTGCCGGCACAGGCGGAACGAAAGGCCGTCGAGACGCGGTACGAAGTGCGCGGCTATCGAGAGGCCGGGACCCCGGCGCTTCGCCACGAAGCGCACGCCGTCTATCGGCGGACCTTGGTGCCGGACAATACGAGCTTGGGTGATACGGTGCCGCGGACGGCCTTCGCGCCGGCCAGTGTGGCACCGTTGCCCGCCAGCGAAGAGTTGAATGCCGAGCTGGCGAAACAGAAGGCGATCACCGGGGAAATGCAGACGATGCAAGCGACGATGGCAGACACCCAGACGAAAATGCAGGCCCAATACTCACAACTCGTGAAGCAGACTGGCGAGGCGCTGCGCCTTCGCCAGCGTCTCGAAACCGAGCGAGGTCAAGCCAACGGCGGCGCGGGCGCGCCCGCCGCTGATGGCGTGACGGCGTCCACTGATCCGCGTGCCACGAACGCCAAGTGGTGAATTAAATCATGCACCTTACCACCGAAACGCGCGAGAAATTGGCGGGGCTGCCGGTCCGCCTCAAGGCGCGGTTGCGTGGCCAGGATGGGGCGATTGATCGGGTGGTCGAGCGGCTGCAGCATGGCGAACTCGGACTCGCCAGCCCCGGACGGCCACGCGCGAGTTTCCTCTTCCTCGGACCCACGGGTGTCGGGAAAACCGAACTCACGCTTCAATTCACGGCGGAAGTGACCGGCCCGGACCGGGTCGTGCGGCTCGATATGTCCGAATACCAGACGGCCGAACGCCTCGCGTTGCTCCTCGGCGATTCTGAAGTTCCCGGGCGGCTCGCAGAAGGTTTCGACCAGTGCTCTGGCCGAGGAACCCTGTTGTTCGATGAAATCGAGAAAGCTCATCCGCGTGTCCTCGACGTGCTGCTGCAAATTCTCGATGCCGCGCGAGCGACCACGGGGCGCAACCGCGTGCTCGATTTCTCGGATTGGTATGTGGTTTTGACGAGCAACATCGGGGCACAGCGGATCATGGCGCTGCGCAAATCGAAGTTCGAAACGATGGAACGGCTGGTTCGGCAGGAAGCGCAACGCGAACTCAGACCAGAAATATTCGCGCGCATTACCGCTGTCGTCGTCTTCAACAAACTCGATTTCGACACCCAACGGGTCATTGCCCGCGATATGGTCGAAGGGGAGTGCGCAGCTCACGCGGCTCGCGGTTGTCTGGTTGAGCCAGGCGAAGGCGTGCCCGAAGTTGTTATCCAGCGCGGCTTCAATGATCGATTGGGCGCGCGACCGATGCGGGACGCGACCGAATTACTTATCCGCAACGCTATAGCATCGGATATATTGGCAGGCGGAAAAGGCATTGGTCATTTGCATCCTGATGCAAGTGGGTTGAGATTAGAGCTCAAGGCGTCGTAAGAGTTATGCTGTCGAAACAAGCATCTCCGCGAATCGTGGTCCTCAAGGGAGACCGCTTGTATGGTGATTTAATTTGCGCGCAGATTAAGTCTCTCTGGCGCAATGCGACGATTCTGGTCTTCCAGCGCGGCTTCGATGCCTTGGAATCAATTCAGGCAGAGCCGCCTGACCTCTATGTCGCGGGCGTGAAGATCGACGATATGGATGGATTGGAGCACCTGGAGCCGTTCATCGATACTTCGCTCCCCATTCTTGTCCTAACGTCACGGAAGGAGACGCGCACCTTCGAGATGTTGCGGAGTGTTCGGTATGACGGGATCTATGACGGCTACGCGGAAGGACTGGATAATCTGCCGACCGCGCTGCAACAGGTGCTTCAGCGCCGGCTCTACGTTAGCCCGACGATGGTCGATCACCTGAAACGCCCAAAGAACATCACGCTGGACGCCCTGACCGACAAGGAGCAGGTGGTGCTCTCCGTCATCGGGGACGGTTCTGACGACCTGCAAGCGGCGCAGAAGCTCGGGCTTTCACCGCACACCGTGAACACCCACCGGAAATCAATCATGGCGAAGCTCGGTATGCACCACAAAGGTCAGATCATGCTGCACGCGGTACAGGAAGGCTACGTCTGGGTGACGCGCAGCGAGGTTTTTTATCCAGGCTTTCAACGGCGCCTTCAATCGCTCACCGGCGAGGTGAAGGGCGGAGATGCAGCCGAACCGGCGACAGCCTGAGGGGGGCGCGACAGCCGAAAAAGGGGCAATGCCCCTTGTACTAATCTTCGTTTGGCAGCATTAGGGTGAGAACCGGAGTCGGATCGTCTCCGGGACCGATGTGAAGCTTTAGCGCATGACGAGAACCGCCGATGATGGTCTCGAAGCGCACCTCGGCGGTATTGTGCGCACCGTGGATGGCAAGCTTCGCCATCGTGGAGATGTCGTGGCAGATGCCCACAAGGTCCTGGCCTTCCTTGGCGAGGGCTTGCTCGATGATCGACCAGACCGCGGCAGTGCAGGCGAAGTGATGCCTCCAGTGTTGTCGCATGCACTCGACCTGCGAGAGGTCCACCAGCACACCATCATCGATCGCCTGCTTGCGGGTGTAGGAATAGATCATTTCTCCGAACGGATTTTCAGACTTCATGTTTTGCGCCGTTCGGCGCGTGTGGCGTGCGTCACGTAGCGTGACCTTATCGCTCACTGCCGATTGGCGTTTTCCGCCTCACACCCGAAAGTCAAAGCGGTGGACGAAGCGCCGAAGCCGCGGACGGTTGCCGGCCGCAATGAGGGGGAAGCGGAGTGATCCCGCGTGGTGGAGATCGCGCAGCGATACGACCTTGACCGGGTGTAAAATGGCGGAACCAGCGGCTGGCAGTAGCTAGAAAAATCGAGCGCAGCGAGCATCGGTCTTATTCCAAAACGACGCAAAAAAAGGCGGCCGGTGAAAACCGGCCGCCGGGTGGGGAGCGAGGGTTATTCGCTCTGTTCGCTCTTCGCTTCGGCGAGCCGTTCGAAGATGAACGTGTGCGCCTGGTCGGCGAGTTTGGCGACGAGTGGCAGATCATCACGGCCGAAGCTGTCGGTGTCGTGAAAGTTCTTGGCGTCGTCCATGTAGGTCCGGGCGAAGGTGACGTTGTAGAATTTCTTCTGGTCGGCTTCGTTTTCCCAGATCGCCGCCTTGATGCGGCCGAGGCGGAGAGCCTTCACCGGCAGTTTGCCAGTGGAGGTGGGCTTGGATTGCGGAGCGGATTGAGCGGTCTTGGAGGCCATATAGTTCCTTTTTTGATTTTGAGGAGCGGGATTGCTCTCTCGCCCCAAGGCGGAGGTGCCGTCTGGGACGAAGGGGCGATTGGGGGGATTCCTTTCAAGGAGGACCCAAACGTTCCCTGTCCGCGTAGCGGCGGCCCAGATGGAGGGACCGCCAGAGAGAGCAATAATGCTCCGGGAAAAAAGAACGTTTCGCCCAAGCGAAATTGGCCGGGAGAACGCGAAGCGCCCGCAAACTCGGGACACCCCGCTGGCTGCGCGGGGAGGATGGACGCTTCGTGCCCGCAGCGGTGAGATGGAAATTGCCGAGCGGAAGGAAGTCGGCGCTGCGCCGGGCCGGATGACGCTGGCCTTCACGACCGCGTTCGCCGTGATTCGCTCGCGCCATTTTGCCGGAAGGGCTTTTCATCGGGCCGAGCCGATGCGATCCGCTAACAGAGCGATCCTGCTTGCTCCCCGCGGCAGCCGCCGGCCGCCGTTTTGGAGTCATCGCCTGAGAGAAGTGAAGGTCCATGCCTTCACGGTGAGCCTGTGACACCGCCTGCGACAGGCGGTGGACCTACCGAAATTGGGGTATCCCAGCTCCCGAATTCTCGGCAGACGTGCTCCGTTGTCGTTTCGCAGTCGCGGCAAACACTCACTACGTCACGAAGCAATTCCGCTTCGCGGCCTCGGAAACGAACTCCAATGAAAACTCAAACGCTCGCCACGCTCCCCGCCGCGACCCACCCGGAACCTCAACCCGTCCACGTTCCGCGCTTTCAAATCTACCGCCAGAGCCGAGCAGGAAACTTCATGGCCGAATTGAAAACCGATTCTCCAACCGAAGCGGTGGAGATGTTCGCAATCATGTCCCCGGCCTTCGATGGCGGGGAGATTCGGCTTTGGGACAATCGTGAACAGCAGGTTGGCGCCACGGTAGAATGGCACCGTGAGGCTACCGCGTTTGGCTTCAGCGTGCGCCAACGGCACAATGTCTTTCACAATCCGATGCTCGCCGTCCTGGCCCGTCAGCAGGCCGAACGGGAGTCCTTCCGCGAGACCATCCTGAGCGGTCTGCGCCAGACCGCCTGACGCCGTGAATCCCACGAGTCACGCCATCCTCCAGACGGTCATCGCCACCGATTCGTCGCTGACGCCGGCGGAGCGTGATTTCGTCCAGCGGCTGATTTCGGGCGAAACCTCCGTGAAGGTTCCGCCGGGAGGCTCCGACGAACGCCTGCTGGTGACCCAGAAGCGGGCGGCGGAATTGCTGAGCGTCAGCCGGGTAACAATCTGGCGCATGACGAAGGGGCTAGTTCTCCACCCCATCGAGATTCTGCCAGGCACTTGGCGTTACCCGTTTGGGGAGATTATGGCACTCGCTCGCACCGGAGTGGAAGGTAGCGAAGGCAGGGCAAGGTCTGCGGCATAGGTGGCCGAAGGCGGCAGGGGAAATGGCCCGCGATCCGAGTGGACGCGGGCCTTTTCGCGCCCATTTTCAGAGGAGAAAGCGGGTTTTCTTTCTTTTACCGGCAGGCGTTTTCGCTGGCAAAAAACTACGTTGGAAACTACGTGTCTTGGGTCTGAAAGTTTCCTGATGTTACCCGGAGTAACAGCGGGGTGAACGCTCTTTCGAAAATCGCGGAAGTCATTCAATAAGAAACCCCCGGAAGTGTTTCCGGGGGTTTCAAATTGGGTGCAGGGGTTGGATTTGAACCAACGACCTTCAGGTTATGAGCCTGACGAGCTACCAGGCTGCTCCACCCTGCAACGAATGGGAGGCGGAACATCGGGACCGAGGGGGGCTCCGTCAACGCCTTTTTTCACATTTCTCCAAATAGTTTGGAAATAGCTCTTGCCAGTGCCGCGTGCGGACGGTGTGTTGGACGACTCTTTCTTTCGAAAGAGGCTAACCAAACAACTAACCATACACATCAGTCGATCGCAAGGCGGCCCCACGGCCGACCTGTGTGTCGGAAGATACATCAGATCATGAGCATCAGCGTAACTCCCAAGGACCTGCTCGACGCAGGCGTACACTTCGGCCACCAGACCAAGCGCTGGAACCCCCGTTCCAAGCCCTTTATCTTCGATCACCGCCAAGGCGTGACGATCATCGACCTCGGCAAGACGCACGAGGCGCTCGTGAAGGCCTGCACCTTCCTCGAGGACACGGTCGCCAATGGCGGCAACGTGCTCTTCGTGGGCACCAAGCGCCAGGCCAAGGAAATCGTGCGCGAGGCGGCCACCTCCACCAATATGCCGCTGTGCGTGGATCGCTGGCTGGGCGGCACGCTCACGAACTACGAGACGGTCAAGAAATCGATCGCCAAGTTCAAGAAGTACCAGGCGATGGAGACCTCGGGCGAGCTCTCGAAGCTTCCCCGCAAGGAGGAGTCGGCCATCAAGCGCGAGATGACGCGCATGCAGAAGAATTTCGCGGGCTTCGCCGACATGGGCGGCCTGCCGCAGGCGATGTTTGTCGTCGACGTGAATCACCACAAGATCGCCGTCGCCGAGGCGGCTCGCGCGGGCATCCCGTGCGTGGGCATCGTGGACACGAACTCGGACCCGACGACGGTCTCGCACCCGATCCCGGGCAATGACGACGCGGTGAAGTCGATCCGCATCATCGTGGAGGCCGTGACGGCCGCCATCCAGAGCGGTCTCGCACAGCGCGACACGCGCCGCGCCGCCCGTGGCGCCGCCGATCTGAAGGGCGTGACGGCGGGCGTGGACACGACGCCGGCTCCTGCCGCCGCCGCTGCGGATGCCGACACCGAGGCCAAGGTCGCCGACGGCGTCGTCGAGGCGACCGAGGGCGTCGAGGGCGAGGCCGCTCCGGCTGCCGCCAAGAAGAAGCCCGTACGCGCGAAGCGCCCGGCCGTGAAGGCCGAGTAAGCCCGAGCGACAATCCCTTAACCACACACTCGTACCCATTTAATGAGCACTCCCATCACCGCTCAAATGGTCAGCGACCTCCGTGCCGCCACCGGCGCCGGTCTGCTCGACTGCAAGAAGGCTCTCACCGAGGCCAATGGCAACGTCGAGGCCGCCACGACGATCCTCCGCAAGAAGCTCGGCTCGAAGATCGACAAGCTCTCGAGCCGCGCGACCAAGGAAGGCCTGATCCACAGCTACATCCACGTCGGCGGCAAGGTCGGCGTGCTGATCGAGGTGAATTCCGAGACGGATTTCGTGGCCCGCAACGATGGCTTCAAGGCTTTCGTGCAGGATCTCTGCCTCCAGATCGCCGCCGCGGCGCCCCTCTACGTCTCCCGTGAGGAAGTGCCCGAGGCCGATCTGCAGAAGGAGCGCGACATCGCCGCGGCCCAGGTCGAAGGCAAGCCCCCGGCAGCGATCCAGAAGATCGTCGAGGGCAAGCTGGAGAAGTACTACTCCACGATCTGCCTCATCGACCAGCCCTTCGTGAAGGATCCGGAGAAGTCGATCAAGTCGCTGCTCACGGACTTCATCGCGAAGACCGGCGAGAATGTCGTGATCCGCCGCTTCACCCGCTACCAGCTCGGCGCTTAAGCCGCGCGACTAGCGCCGATTCGAGCGCATTTTATCGGGCGCGCCGCAGGCATGCGGCGCGCCTTTTTGTTTTCGTAAAGCGCCGAAGGGGCGTAGGGTGCGGGTGTGAACACCCGATTCAGCGTCACCCGCGGCCAGATCGTGGCGCGCGGCCTCACCAACCGGTGCCCCAACTGCGGAGCGCGCACGCTCTTCAAGGAGGGCACGCTATTTCAGATGAACGACGCGTGCCCCTCGTGCGGCCTCAAGATCAATCGAGGCAACGAGGAGGGCTTCTTCCTGGGCTCCCTGTCGTTGAACTATGGGGTGACGCTCGTCCTTTTCCTCGTGCCGGTGATGCTGCTCGCATGGAAGGGTGCCATCGGCACGACGCTGGCCATCGTGCTCGCGGGCATCGGGGCGATCCTC
>CAYZPV010000044.1:0-56188 GCA_964480585.1 uncultured Opitutus sp.
GGTCGAGCGCCGCAAGCTGGGCCTCCTGCGGGAGCGCGCTGGTGGCGGCTTGCTCGCGCAGGGCGTGGGCGCGGGCGAAGATCGCATCGCTCGTTGCGAGCCGGCGCTGCGCCCGGTCCATCAGCGAGCTGCCTTGGTCGTGCTGGCGAAGGAGCGTGAGGTCGAGCGGGGCGTCATCGGGGGCGGCGAAATCGGTGTCGGGTGCGGGCTTGGCGTGCGGCATGGCGAAGGGGACTCGCCCTTTATAGCGTATCACCGGGCCTGATACAAGGGGTGCCGGGAGTTCGTGAGCGCCAAGCTCGTCGGTGAATCAGCGCAATCCCACCAAATCTCCATCCGGCCACCGATGCCACCTCGATAGTCGTTCAGGCAAGGTAACGCTTGGGCGAGCCCGGCACCCACTCTTCAAAAGGCTTCTGCGGCTCGGCGTACACGTGCACGGCCATATCGTCCTTCGCCCCTTCTTCCTCGTAGCAAAAATCAATGCCCAAAGATGCCGCCCGGATCGTGAGAACAAGGAAACCATCCACGCTCCGCGTCGTCGAGATCCCGGCCTCTTTGAGAAAGTCAGGGTATTTAACGGCAAATATATCATTCCCGAACAATTCCACCCCTTGGCTGCGTCTGTTGGCTATAGTCACCAGCTCCAATTGCTGCTCGGCATTGAACTGACAGCTAATAGTCCTCCTATCGTAGTCCCAGCACAGCGTGTTGAACCGCTTGTCGGCAAACGTGCGTTCCGGTGCGCCCCAAGCCTGTTTCACCTCCTCCGGGGTCTGGCCAAACGAGATATCTCCGACACTGCGAAGGGGGATGATTTTCAGCACGGAATTTTTTTCAGGTTCAACTTGAAATTCCGTCCAGAAAGGCTCTTCAGGCAAAGCATTAATTGCACGGTCGCACGTCAAACTATGCCGATCGGTCGATACAGGGGTGAATAAGCCGGCCAGTCTCAAACCGCTCCATCCGTCCCCTGGGATGCAAGCTTACTCTCGACCGCCGGGTCGCTTGGTGGGCAAGCGCGGAAGCGCAGCCAAACACCTCACTATGGCCCCTTCTCTCTGTTCTGCACCTGACGTGTTTTGCGCTGCCCGCAGTTCGTGATGTCAAAGAAAATGCGATGAATTGTGCCATTCGCCGACACTACTGAATGTACGCTATACATTTTTCCCTCGTGAAATGTCGTTTGATGGCCGAATACAACTTCGCCATAGTCCGTCTTTTCAATTTCCGCTGTGCGTGAGTTAGGAAAATAGCGCGCAATCCATGCATACTGGGCTTTGGCGCAATCGTACTCGGAGCTCTCGTTGAGAACGATAGCGGCGGTGAACGAGCTGCCATCGCGCTGGCTGGGTTGTTCCGATTTCGTCGAACACGAAACACTGCCGACGGCTGAAAATAATAGCAGCAGCGTGAGCCGTATTACTCGATTCATGGCGGAAGCCCCCAGATTACAGAGCGCGGCGGAACCTGCAATTCATGTGGAAGGGGATTAACAGGAAGCCCGTTCGGCCCAATTGGCCGCTGCGTCTTCCTGTCGATACTGGGATTGTAAACGCTTTTGGGTTGCTTGGCGGTGACCTCAGCTGCGGCCCTGACCGTAGGATTCATATTTTTATCCTGCTTGAGTTCGTGCAACTGCTTATCTTGGGATGACATTTGTTGATAAGCTCGATCCTCTGCCAGCAAAATGGGCATCGTTTCGTTCACGAGACCATCTCGAATAAGGTCAACCGGGTCCACTCCCAAACGTCGAGCCGTTTGGCGGATTTGGGCCAGATCCACGACCATGCCTTCAGTACCACGCAGGTCCATTATCCGCAAAGCGCCCCGAGGGAGATGGCGACCTTCAGTCCGCTCGATTCCCGGTGGTCGGCCAAGCTGGTTAGTATCCCCGACAAGAATGACAATATCTCCTCGGCGGAGCCTAGCTAGAACGCGCCGGCCATCTTCGTCGCCTTCGAGCTTGGCTATCACGTCTGCTGACATCGGGGCTTTGTCCGGGCCCGGTCGAATGCCTTTAAGATCCACGCGCGATTTTCCAAAGTTCGCCTCACCACCACGTAAGCCAGCAATCGAGCCATCGCTGCGGGATTGAAGGCAAAAGCGGCGTAGCTGGCCTGGAGCTGCGTCAGGCTCTCGCGCTGCCGCACGGGATCGGGGATCGCGGCGATCACCTGCAGGCTGCGCTCGACCTCGCCGGGGTCGGGGGTGCCGGGAGTTCGTGAGGCGCAGAGCGCGCCCGTCAAATCACAGCTACTTCACTTACTCCGTCCTTCCTCCAATGACGGAGGAATAGGATCGCTCCGCGACAACGCCTGGGAGGACGGAGGCTGGGCCAGGACATCATCCAAAAAAACCATCAGATCCATGAAATCGAGCTCGTCCAACTCACGCTGGCTCCACTCGATGAAGGCTTTCACAGCATGGGGCGCATCTGCGGGAACGATCTGCGTCCACCTGTCCCATCTCAGAAAAACGCAGGTGGTCCCGCAATGCGGACAAATACCACCACGGTGATCGGAGAACAATATCGATTCGACACGCTTCTCACAGCGGCAGCACACCATGCCTTTAGCATCTCCTATCGAAATCCACGGTTTCATTTTAGATAGTCGGCAATGTTAGGAAAATCTTGCAGCCAGCGTTGCTGAGTCTTTGCGCTCATATCGGTCCAATTCACCACCTTCGCAGGAATAGTCGACTGTTTCAGCTCCTTCATCGCGGCAATTCTATGGTGACCGCCAAACGTCACCTTAAGGCCGTTAGGCATGACTACTATGTTGACGGCGCGCCTCAGATCAAAGCCATCGACCTGAATGCTGCTCGCCAAGTTATCGATGTATCCAGCAGGCTTACCAGGTCGTGGGACGGGGTGAATTGGTTTTATCTTATCTAACGGAACCTCAGTAATTTCATTAGAGTTGGCTCCAACCCTTTTAACGCTTCCGTCGCGTGGTTGATGCCCGGAGACACCGCCCGATTCATCCTCTGGCGTCAACCGGATGCGCGCGCCAGAGGGGCGCCGATTCATCTGCGCCGGGTCATACACCTGCGGTCCGCGCTCAACGCCATACACAGGGGAGGCATCGCCCTGGGGTTTCGTCGGACCACCTCGCCTCTTCGCTGCGGCGGTTAGCGTAAACGGCAGTAGATCGGAGGCCAGGCCGAAGCGAGGATTGTCCACATCGACACCAAATCTCTCTCCGACAGTCGTTCGAAGGACGCCCAATCCCGTTCCAATTTCATTAAGGTTACCGCGTGGCTGATCGACGAAATTTCCGATGGTTGCCATGCCCACAGCCGTCTTGAGCGCGGCATCAGCCGCGACGGCGACGACGTTTTTGACCGTCAGCGGGAGTGGCGGCCCCACTCGATCGGATGCAGGCCTGATTTCGCCGTAGCGCCTTCTTGCTTCCGCCCGGGTCATCGGAAGTTGGAGGGGATCAAGCAGTGCATTTTCCCCACCACCCTGAGAGACCATCTGCTGCGAGCCGGAAGCGACAGGCCCAGACTCCGAGGATCGCATGCCGGTCGGTGGCGGCGCCGCGGTTGCGGGCAGTGGTGCGCTCAAAGCCTGTAGCGCGTGGCCGAAGACCACGGAAGCCTGGTTGCCAGGGATGCGGGAGATCTGGCGGACGGCGGGGTCGTCGAGAACGGCTTCGAGGTGGGAGCGCTTGCCGGTGACCTGGGCGAGGTGGAAGGCGTTTTGGATGACTTGCACGGCCTCGGCTTCGAGGTCGGGGTCGGCGATCTTGTCGGGGACGAAGAGGGTGGCGCGGGAAGCGGGGTCGACGAGGGTGTTGATCTTACGGCCGGGGTAGATCTGGCGCGCGTCGGAGAGCGTAGGCGCGTAGCGGCCGGCGAGGATGCTCTGGAGGAGAGCGGCCTGCTCGCGGCGCTGCACGACAGGCTCGAACTCGGCGAACTGCCGGTCCATGCGCTGCGCGATCTCGGGGTGAAAGGCGAAGCCGGCGTAGCTGGCTTGGAGCTGGGTGAGGCTGGCGCGCTGCTGCACGGGATCGGCAATGGCGGCGATGCCTTGCAGGCTGCGGGCGAGCTCATCGGGGTCGTAGCGCTCGCGGAGGCGGCGGTGGCTGAGCTGCGTGCGCTCGGCGTCGGCGAGTTGCTGGGCCTGCTGATCGAGCGCGGCGAGTTGCGCCTCCTGCGGGAGCGAGGTGGTCGCGGCTGCTGGAGGAGGGCCTGTGCGCGGGTGCCGAACTCCTCGCTCGTTTTGCGCTGGCGCTGCGCGCGGTCCATCAGCGAGCGGCCGTAGTCGTGCTCGCGCAGGAGCGTGAGGTCGAGCGGGGCGTCGTCAGTGGCGGCGGAGGGATCGAGAAAGGAGAGAGAGGAGCGGAGCATCGGAGCGGGAGCGCGTGGACGGGGAGGCTTGGCGTAGAGTTAGCCGAAGCGATCGACAGCGACTCGACCGGAGAGGCCGGCGCGGTTGCTCGTGGAGGCGGGGACCGCGGCGGAAGCGGCAGCAGGCGTGGAGGTGGGCAGTCCGAGGCGGAGCTTTGTCAGTTCCGTTTCGTGTCGCTGCTGACTACGTGCCTGGATGGCGTTGCCGGCGTAGGAGCCGGCGGAGGAGATCGCGGCTCCGATGAGGGCGGCGTTTTGGTTGCGGGCGGCGGCCTGGGCGTCGTAGGCGCTTTGCTGGGCCTGGTATTGCTGCTGGCTGTTGTTGCCGGCTACCTGGATAGCGGTATTGGGATTCACCATCATGGACATGGGGGACATGACGTTGATGCGCGGCGTCATCTGGAAGACGTTGGAGAGCGTGTTGAGCGCGCGGGCGCGGGAGGCGTTTTGCCAGTCGACGAGGTTGAAGCCGAAATCCTTCACGAGGGAGAAGGCGTTGAAATTGCCGCTGGTGCCGCGGGTGATGCCTTTCTCGGCGGCGAAGCGCTGGAGCTGCTGCTGCAGCTCGGGGGGCAGGCTGGTCTGGTTGTCGAGGTCGCTATTGGCCTGCGCCATGAGCCTCTGCTGCATCGCGCCGAAGCCGGGCATGGCGCGCTCGAGGAGCTCGAGGGCCTGCGACTGGTCGAAGGCGTTGGACTTGGCCGAGAGGCTGGCGGCGGCGTTGAAATTGGCGGCGTTGCCGGCGATGGCTTTGGCCTGCTCCTCCTGCACGTCGACGGGCTTGGGCACGGCGGCTTGCGGGGCTTTTTTCTTGCTGGCGATGGCGCCACCGATGGTGGTGACGGCGGTTACTCCGACTGAGACCCAAGACATGGTGAGGATGCTCCTGCGTTGAGGGTGAGAGGTATCTGGTGCGGCTCGATGATATCGGCCTCGATGCGGGCCACGTCGGTGTGCGGCGTGGGGTGAAAGGTGGTCCACACGGTATCCTCGTGGATCACGAGGATGCGGCGGGTGCCGGGGCGGGTGATGCCGGTGTGCGGAGCGTGGAGGTGCTGCACGCCGTCGTTTTCCGAGTAGACGGAGACACAGCCTCGCGTGATCACGAAGGGGTGCTCGGTCTTGTGGATCTTGGAGGTGATGATGGCACCGGCGGGCAGGTGCGTCTCGCGGATGTAGAGGCCGGGCGTGAAGCGGTGTATCACGGGGCACTCGGCGGCGGGAAAGGTGGCGACGAGCGCGGCCTCGAGCTGGCCGATGCGCTCGCCGACGGTGAGCGGGCACGCGGGAGCGGCCGGGGCGCGGGCGACGGGAGGAGTGGCGACGAAAGTTTGCAAAGGGATGCGGGTTTGCTGGAGGCGCGGTGCCCTCACCGCGCGGGCTGGAGGGTGCGCACGCGATAGCCCGGCTGGTGGGGGCACCCGCCCTCCAACAAGACAGATTTGAGACGGGATGGCATGGGCGGACTCAGCGCTCCTTGCGGAGGAAGATGAGGGCGCGGTACGGGGGCTTGAGGTCGATGGTGGCGGTGGAGCCGATGGAGGTGATGTCGTCGGACTTGGTGCCGTCGGCAGTCTTGGCGATGCCGTTGAGGGTGAGCTCGGCGAGGAAGGTGGCGGTGGCTTCGCGGCTGCCGCCGCTGGCGCTGCGACGCTTGGCGCTCCAATCGAGCTTCATCGCATCGAGGCTCGAGCCGCCATTGGTCTGCGCGGCGTAGTCGTCGGAAGCGCCGAGGGGGAAGCGGCCGGCGAGCTCGGCAAAAACGACCCAGCCGGGGTTGCGCGTGGTGGCCTCCTCCTCGGAGCCGTCGAACATGCGCACCTCGCCGAGCGCGCCGTCGACGGTCGTCCAGCCGGCGGCGACGCGGCGGAGGAGGCGGCCGATGGTCTCATCGAAGTAGAGGTCGCCCACGGCGGGATTTTCGGGGCGGTCGGCGGTGGCGCCGGAGGGCCAGAGATTGGTGGTCCACTTCACGCCGTCGTAGAAGCGGAGGGCGTTGGTGGTGGTATTGAGGAAGATCTCGCCGCGCTTGGGCGAGGCGGGCTCGGTGCCGCCGCTGGGGATGATGAGGGGCACGGGCACCCACTCGGCGGCCCACACGTAGAGGCCGATCACGCGCTGGGAGCCGGCATCGCGCTTGAGCCAGGCCTTGTCGCGATCGGCGGCGGTGGGCTCGGTCTCGCCGACGATGATGCCGGTGAGGTTATCGAGGCCGGAGACGCCGAGGTAGGCGGCGACGAAATTGAGGAGAGCCTGGGCATTGGGCGGGGGGAAGACGGCATCGCCGGGGGCGCTGCCGGGAGAGAGGGAGAGGGACGGCATGGGAAGGAGTGGCGACGGCGGAGGTGTATCCGCTTACTAGATACTGGATAACGGCGAGACGGGATGGGTGTACCAGAAGGCGGGGTCGGTCTGGCCGGCGGGGGGTGTACCGGGGTCGGCGGGCGCGGCGGAGGGGGCGTTGTCGGCGTAGCTGGCGAGGTCGGCGGGCTCCTGCCAGAGCTGGAGATAGTCGAGCCGCGCAAAGCCCTCCCACTCGATGCGCACTTGAAAGCCGGCGGCGCAGGAGACGGGGCGGCCCGTCTGCGGATCGAGGACGAAGGGCACATCGCGCGTGGCGAGCAGGCTGCGGCGCTGGGGGCGCGCCCTCCCCCACCCGCCCGCGGGCGCGGCGGCGACGGCGAACTCATCCCACAGGACCCAGAAGGGATACTTGTCGGGCCGGAAATAGACGCGGGCCGCGAGCGCGCTGCGGATATCGGAAAACATCAGGTCGGCGCGGCGGAGATTTTTGAGCTGGCCGGGCGCGCCGGCGAAGAGCGTGCGCGTCTCGAGGGCCTGGGTGGGGCTGTCGCCCTCCTGGTGCGCGGCCTCGGGGAGGAGCTCCCAAAGGGAGTTTACGCCGAAGGTATCGCGGCCGAGGATGAAGCAGCGCTCGACGCCGCGCACGAGGCCGGTGCAGAGCTGGGCGATGACGCCAAAGCCATCCCACTCGCCATCGAAGCACGGGGGGGCCTGCGGCCCGCGGCCGGAGAGCGCGTCGAAGTTGCGGGCCTCGCGGCGATGCGCGAGCGAGCGCGGGCCGTAGTGAAAGGGCGAGTGCGTGCAGAGCACGCGATTATCGAAATAGACGACGCTCGCATCCTGCAGGAGGAAGGGTGTGTCGTAGTCAAAGCGATGCCGGACCTCGGCCGACAGGGGCGCCAGCCCGGGCGCGTCGTAGTCTGCCGTCGAGGTCCGGACCGAGCGGAGTCCGTCACTACTCCGAAAATAGAGATCCTGATTCACCGCCACGAGGGCGTTGCCGCCGACGATGCCGCGATTGGGAAAGACGACGGTCTGCATGCCGACCTCGGCCCAGAGATCGCGCTGGGTGATATTGGTCTTGAGCGAGTGCGTGGAATCGGCGCAGCCCACGATGAGCGAGCCCTGGCCCGAGCCGGTATCGACGACGGGGAGCACGCCGAGCGCGAGCACATCGGACGGGAAGGCGAAATCGCCGCCGCCATTGAGCGACGACCACTCGGTAAACTTGAGCTCCGTCTGGTGCTCGGGCTGGCGGATATCGCCGAGGCGCACATTGCGCCGGCCCACGACGACGGCGAGCCGGCCATTGCCATAGGCCATGGCGGAGCCCACGGGCACCTCATCGCGCGTGGCGCGCCGAAAGCTCGCGCCATCGTAGAGGAAGGGCCGCGACTGATCATCCTGCACGACGAGCGTGCCGGCGGTCTCGCAGAACCACACGCGGGGCTGCTTGGGCGAGTTGGGGTCGCCGGCGTTTTTCGCCGTGCGCGCCCAGGTGCGCGGATCGAGCTCGTACACGACGCCCCCGAGCGAGACGAGGAGCGTGCCGGTGCGGGAAAAGACGGCGGCCCCCTGCAGGAGCCCGGAAGGAAGCGTGGCGCGGCGCACGACGCGGGGGCGCGAGCGCGCGCGGCCGCCGCGCGTGGAAAGATTGCGCAGGAGCGCGACCTGCTGCTCGGGCAGCAGCTCGGGCTCGCGGCCTCGGTGCATGCCATCGAGCACGGTGGCTTGGGTGTCGCTCACCCAGGTGGCGGTGGTGGGCATGGAGTTAGTACACGTCGGGCCGCGTCGTCATGGCGGCGACGCGGGAGACATTGACGGGGGCGGGCTGGCGGCTGGCTTTGTAGAGGGCGGCCTCCTTGCGGAGGATGTCGGCGGCGAGATCGAAGAGCGCGGCGGCCTCCCCTACTTTGCCGGCATCCTCGAGCGCGATGGCCTTGAGGCCGAGGCGGAGGGCGCCGAGGTGGGAGATGAAGAGCTCGTCGTTGTCTCCAGTGATCGGATACAGGCGGCGGCGCACGATGGCGCGGAGGGTCTTCGTCTCCTTGTCGGTCAGCGGGAAGCGGTAGGTGCGGAAGCTGGGCGAGGTATCGCGGCCGCGGTAGACGGCGACGTTGAACTGCTCGCCGGAATCGTCGGTGAGCGTGAGGACGACGTCGCCCTGGGTGACGAGCTTCACGACGCGCTCGATCTTCGACCAGCGGTCGGCCGACGTGGCATCGGGGAGCGTGTAGGTGCGCGTGAGCCTGGCGCCCTCGTGATCGTAGCCGAAGACGGTGACGGCGCTGGCATCGTCGCCATGGAGCGAGGTGATGCGGAGCGTGGCGCCGGCGGGGCCGGGCTGGCGGATGACGGCGGCCTCGCCGAGATCGATGCCGGCGTGGGCCCAGTTTTTGACATCGAGCGGGCCGGGGCCGTACTCGAGAAACTCGAACCACGCGGGCTGCACCTCGAGGGGCTCGCCCTCCAGCGTGGCGTGCACGATGGCCTCGTAGTCGGTGGGGAGCGAGACGATGCCGCCAAACTGGGCAAACTTCACGCGGGCGTACTGGCACGGCCACTGGCCGAGGGTGCAGAGGCGCTCCTGCGCGAGCGAGACGAGCTCGCGCAGGCGCGCATCGCCGGCCTGCATGCCCGTCTGGCCCGCGACGCGGGCGAGCTCGGCCTTTACCTGTCCAAAGGTGCGCTTGGTCATGGGATCACCAGTTGAAGAAGGTGACGTCGAGCTCGTAGCGGCAGGTGACGGCGCCGAGGATCGCGCCCGCGCCGTCGCAGGGGGCGACGTAGAAATCGAGCATGTCGGTAGCGGCGATGCCGGTGAGCTGGCGCATGACGCCGAGGCGGGCATTGCCGGCATCGTCGGAGCTCACGCTGGCGAGAGGGATGGCGGCGCCGCCATTCTTGCGCAGGTAGAGGGTGATGAGGCCATCGTGCCCGATGAGGCTGGCCTGGATGTGGACCTTGGCCTTGCCGGCGGAGTCGGGCGCGCAGGTGGGCGCGCCGCCGAGGCCCCAGGAGAGGTGCCCGGGGCCGTAGGCCTTGACGGGCGCGCACTGCGAGAAGGCAAAGCCCGCGGCGGCATTGAAGAGATGGCCGTCGCCCGAGCTGGTGCCCATCTCGACGGAGCCGAAGTAGCGGCCGGCGTACGCGCCGCCGATGTACGAGGGGTGGAAGATGCGGCCGGCGTAGCCGATATTGACGGTCTGGATATCGCCGGCGGTGATCTTGCCCGCGCCGAGCTGGGTGATGTGCGCGTCGTTGATGACGGCGCTGCCGATATTGGCCGAGCTGGTGACGATGAGATTGGCGCCGATGTGATCGGCGGAGATGGCGCCCGCGCCGATCTTCTGCGCGATGATGGTGCCATCGACGATCATGGCGCCGGGGATCTGGCCCACGAGGTCGCCGGTGGCGATGGCCTTGGTCCACACGCCGGCGACGCGGCGGTAGAGCTTGCCGTCGGTGGTGAGGTGCACGTAGTCGCCATCGGCGTAGCCGCTGGTGGGGAGCGAGGAGACCTTGACGATGGGGCGGATGCCGGTGCCGAAATCGGCCTGGTCGAGGATGCGATTGGCGACGACCCAGGCGGTGCCATCCCAGCGGTAGTGCTTGTGGCCGTCGTCGGTGTCGTACCAGTTGTCGCCGACCTTGAGGCCCGTGGAGGCGGGCGCGGCGGGCGCGTAGAAATTGCGATTGCCGCCGGGGGTGAGCTCGAGGGCATTTACGCGGCTGCCGAGATCATCGAGCGCGCCGGTATCGATGTACGAGGGGCCGGCGGCGACGACCTTGCGGCCGGCGGGGATGAGCTGACCGGAGGCCGAGTTGGCCGGGATGCCCAGGTAGAGGAGCGTGAGCGTGGTGGCATTGGGGATGGCCGTGAGCTGGAAAAAGCCCGCGCCCTCGACGAAGAGGGAGAGCCCCGCGGCAAACATGGCCGTATCGCCCACGCTGATACCGACTGCCGCGCCCTTGGCGGGCACGGTGAAGACGGAGGTGGTGAGCGTGAAGGGCTGGCGCCCGGCGGCGCCGGCCACGCCGGCGCCGGGATCGCCCTTGGGGCCCCGGGGGCCGGGCACGCTGGAGAGGATGGGAAGGAAATCGTTGCCGGTCTCGTTCATCGGATCAGTTGTTTGGAGACTTCTTCTCTCCGCGCTCCTTGCGGAGCTTGATGACGAGGTGGCAGATCGTGAGCAGGGCGATGATGGTCGCCAGGCCTTGATTGACCCCGTCGATGGTGATGATGGCCGCGATGCGGACGCTCATGTCCGTGACGGTGAGCGCCTCATGGGCGAGGACTTTCATGCCGGTGGACATGATGAAAGAGTGGAGCGCCAAAGCGGCGGGCGGGCGGGCTGAGGGCCAAGAGCCGAGCGTCTCGAGCAGAGCCTGGAGCCGGTGCCCGAGCGGGAGAGGTGCGTGCGCAATACGCCCTCCCCTGCTCGGGCCTCCGATACTGGACTCGGGACTTCCGGCGCTCAGCCCCCAGCCGGCCGCAGCGCGCGCTCAGACGTCGCGGGCCTTGGTGAGGATGGAGACGCCGAACTCGGGGAAGATGGGCTTGGCGGCGATGCGGATATCGGCGCGGTAGTAGCCCTTGTTGCCGAGGTCGTTGTCACCCTCGAAGGTGCGGTTGTTGATCCAGGAGAACTCGCCGGTGTAGTTCGTCGGCGTAAACTCGGCGCCGGCGAAGTTGGCCGGGTCGACCGCCTCGAACTTGGCCTCGTAGCAATCGCGGCCGAGGATGGTGGCGACTTCGAACTGGCCGTGGCCGCCCTTGGCCTGGAGGCGGTAGTGCGGATTGGCCTGGTACTTGCGGCCGCTGGTGGCGTTGGCGTTGATCGTGGGGTAGATCATCCGGGAGGCGGCGAGCTCGCTGGTGGCGGAGATGCCATCGGAGTCGCCGTAGCGGATGGGGAAGAGATCGACGAGCGGGAGGAAGCCATTGACGGCGCCATCGTAGCCGAGGTGCTGGAGATTCTTCGCGGCGTCGAAGTACTTCACGCTCTCGCGGACGAGATTGTTATCCGTCCAGAGCGCATTGATGATGCCGACGCCGGCGTAGAGCGGGAGGATCGGGCGGCCCTTGGAGTCGCGGCCGACGGCGAGCTCATCGGCGAGGCCATTGCGGCAGAGCTCCCAGTAGAGCTGCTTGAGGTGATTCCAGTTGAGGTCGGCGTTGGGGAGGGAGGGTACGTCGGTGTGGTTGGCCTTGGTGGAGATGGCGGAGTCGACGACATCGTCGGCCTTGGTGGAGACCTTGGTGTCGATCATCTTGATGTTCATGAGGCGATACCAGTCGCTCCAGAAGACGGTGACGTACTCGTTGAGCGCCTTTTCGAAGCCCGCGACGGCGGCGGCGGCATCCTGCGCGCGCTTGAGATCGGAGAGGCAGAGCACGTCGGTCTTGAAGGCGGTGCCGAAGAGCTCGAAGGTGCGCGTGACCTCGCCGCGCTTGATGGTGGTGGCGGCCTGATCGCAGGGCGACGAGGAGCCATCGGAGACGCCCACGGTGGCGCCGCTGCCGCCCTCGGCGGTGGCGACGAGCGCGGTGGGGTACGCGCTGGGCAGCTCGTGCGTGAGGGTGCGGACGGTGGGGGTGCGCCCCTCCGAGAGATCGAACGCCGACACGGGGACGAGCGAGCGAAACGGATTGGAGCGGAAGAGCTTTTGGTGAGTCGATTTGTGGAACTGGTTCCGACGCTCGACGAAGTAGTTATTAACGGCCATCTGGGAAATGAGTTTGGGAGGAAACGTGAGGATTGAGACGATCGGGCCGCGCCGGATGCCGGAGAAAAATCCGGGCGCGCAGCAGCCCAGCGAGCGCCACTCGCCCTGCTTCAGCTCTTCCGACCCGCCGGGGGCGCCAGGGCCCGGGATGCAGCTACGCGTCGTACTGGAAATCTTAATACACGAAACGCAGGCCCCGCGCAAGGGGGTGCCGGGAGAACGTGCGGCGCGGGGCGGGCGCGGCGAAGCGGCGCATCGGGGAATCTCCCAGGCCGAGCGGCAGATCTCCGGACGCTCAAGCGGTAACTTCCCTAGGGGCTGGCAGCTGGACAGCTAGGGGATGCAACCCGAAAGTGCGCGTGGCTACGGAACCGAACTCCCCTTCACCCTCACCCAAATGCCCCCTTCTCGCTTCCTCGTATGAGCACCGCCGCCGATATCGTAGCGAAACGCGTAGTCCTCGGGGCGCCCGAGGAGCGCCTCGCCGAGGTGGCGGCGAGGATGCTGCACCAGCAGGCCCAGCACTGTGTGGTGCTCGATGGGCCTCGGGCGCAGCCACGGGCGCTGGGGCTGATCCGCTTTGGCGATGCCGCGAGCCGCACCTCGGCAGGCAATCGCATCCTGGCCGACCTGCTCCCGGAGGCGCGGCCGCTCCGCGTGGAGGCGCACCGGCCCGCGCGCGAGGTCGTGGCGCTGCTCGAGGGCAGCGGCGCGGGAGAGGCCATCGTGGAGGCCGCGGATGAGACGTACCTCGGACTCGTGACGACGGAAAGCGCCCTGGCATGGATGCTGGAGGAAGACCGGCGCGCCCGCAGCGCCCTGGAAGAGCTGCTGGCCGAGCGGGAGCGGCTCAATGTGCTGCTCGAGCAAAAGGTGGAGCAGCGCACCGCCGAGGTGCGGGCGGCGCTGGATGCCTTTCGCTTTGCCTCGCTCACGCTCTCACACGATGTGCGCGCGCCGCTCCGCTCCATCCAGGGCCACGCCGCCATCCTCGAGGCAGGCGAGGGCGGCGAGCTCACGCCCGATGGGCGCTACAGCGCGCAGGCGATCAAGCGCGCGGCCGGCAAGCTGGAGCTGATGGCCGACGAGATCCTCTCCAAGGCCGAGCGCTCCTCGGCCGCCGCGGCGCCGGCGCTCGAGGCCGTCGATCTCAACGCGCTGCTCGACGATGTGATGGAGTTTCACCGCGACCTGCTCGGCGAGCGGCAGGCCGTGGTGACGCGGCGCGGCGCCCTGCCCTGGGTGACGGGCCGCTACGTGCCGGTGCTCCAGATCGTGGCCAACCTGCTCTCCAACGCCGTCAAGTACGTGCCCGCCGGGCGGCAGCCCGTGATCGAGGTGTGGGCCGAGGTGGGGCCCGAGCGCGTGAGCTTTTGCATCAAGGACAACGGGCCGGGGGTGCCGCTCAGTCACCAGCAGCAGATCTTCGAGCCCTTTGCGCGGATCGCGGCGGGAGGGCGCGAGGGCTTTGGGCTCGGGCTCGCCATCGCGCGGAGCGCGGCGCAGCACATCGGGAGCGAGATCGCCCTCACCTCCGACGAGAGCCGGGGGAGCGTCTTTACGGTGAGTTTCCGCAAGCCGCCGGCGGCGGGCGACGCGGCTGCCGGGAGCGCCTAGCACGGGAGCCCTCCCGCGCGCGGCCTCAGGCGCTCTCGTCGATCACGAGCTCCACCTCGATATCGAGCATGAGGAGCTCGGTCTCGGCCATGAGCGGCTTTACCCGCTGGCGGACGAACTGCACGAGGCGCTCGCTGCCCAGCTTGCGCAGCACGGAGGTGCGCACGATGATGTCGCTCACGATATCATCCTTGATCGGCACGCGCTCGAATTTCTCATTGGTCATCAGGCGCAGCGTGCGGAGCATGGCCTCGGCGCCGATCGCCGCATCCCGCCCGATGATCAAGCCATCCTTGATGGGCGGGATCTCCAACGCGCGCATGCGCACCCGGATGGATTTTTCGATCGTGGTGCTGGTGGGTGCGCGGTGGCGGGCGAGTTTCTTGGGGGCGTTGGTCGGCATACGGTAAAGTCGAGTGGAGCTGAACCAAGTATCTGGAGCGGAATCGCCGCGACGCAAGCGCCGCCTCCGCCGTGGTTTTTTATTCGGATGCATCGGGAGACCGAGACCCGAAACCGAGCGCTCCGCGGCCTCGACCGAGACCCTCGCGGCCTCCGAGGTATTTCGCAACCGGGGGCGGCAAATGCCGCGCGGAGGTAGCGACACGGGGAGCAGCGCCGCCACCGCCGCCGCCGCGGCTAAATCTTGCGGCACGCCTTCACCCGCTTTGCGGTCGCCCTGCGCAGTCGCTCCCTGCGCGCCGGGGGATGGAGGGCCTGCACGGATCGCGCGAGCGCGCCCCGTTGAGCGGCCTGCGCCCCTCCCTTCACAGGTGCGCGCGAGCTTTGCGGGCGAGCGCCTCGGCGGTCCAGGCGACGAGGGCGGTGTCGTCATTGGAGGCGCGGCCGTTGAGGCGGTTTGAGGGGACGTCGAGGGTTTCCTGGGTTTCCTTGAGGACGATGCTGCGACCATTTACCACCAGTTCGGCCTCCACGTAGTAGCGCTGTGCACTCGGCCCCCCGAATTCGTCGCTCCCCTTGACCGAGGAGAACTGAGCCGCGAGGACGCGCAGCGTCGGGCCTTGGGGGTCTTGACCGACAAAGACAGTCTGCCACGCCCGGAGATACAAGGGGTGCTCGTCCGGGCGCGAGGAAGCATCGAAGTAAATGGGCACCGTCGCGACCGCCGCCGCGGTCTTGGCCGAGCGGGCACCGGAGGTCGTCGTCGCACAGCCGGGCGCAAAGCCGGCGACAGCCAGCAAGAGGCCACACAGGAGCAGGGAGCGATTGGGGGTTTTCATGAAGATCGGGACGAGGGTTTTCCGTAACGATAAAGCGGTGAATCCCGCCTGCCAGCGCCTGACGCAGCAACCGGCCGGAGGGTGCGCTTTTATTGCCGGAGGCCGGGCGTTTGCGGCTCGCTTGCACGGCAGATCTACGATGCCGCCCCGCGAGCCCGCGGGCGCTGGGCGTGGCAATGCGTGGCAAAATCTTGCGGAACGCGGCTGCCCTCCGTAGGGTGCCGCAAAGGAGCCCGCCCAACCATGACCTTACGTTTACCCCAAGCGATCTCGTTGCTGACGGTTATTTTCACACTGTCCAGCCACGCAGCGGAAGGGCCAGCCCCTGCTCGAGAAGCGCCCAAGCCGCGACCCCGGCTCACCGAATCCGCGCGGATCAGCGCGGAGAAAGTGGCCCGGGAAAACGCCCAGGCCAGCATCACGACGCTCGCCGCCGTCGAGGTGCGCGAACGCCGCCTGCCGAACGGGCCGGAGCGCGAGTCGGGCGCGGTGGAGAAATTTTCCGCCACCGGCGGCGGCTACCTCATGAAGAAAGAGGCCACGGGCGTGACGACGGAGGTGGGGCTGTGGCGGCACATCTCGGCAATCCCGCACGAGGACGAGGCGCGGGATGGGACTACGGCGGTGCGGATGGGCGTGCTGCGGCTCAGCTGGTGAGAGAGGGAATGTGCAGCAAGGCAGAAAGCCCGTGCGTGCCAGAGGCTGAGGCGACGCCGAGCTCTTCGCGCAACACACCATGACTCTCTGGCGCATCAGGGACGGAGTACCGAGCATCGCCGACGCCTTATTGACGCTCGGCGGGCCGCTGAGCGCCTGCAGCGGCGCCATATCCTGCATCGACCCGCTGCTCGATTTTTTCGAACCGAGGGGCCTCGGCTACCTGGGATTTGCCATCGCACTGCTGCTGCTGCTCGTAAGCGGCGGGGCGGCGGCCTGGCTCTTCTTCCGCAATGAAAAGAAGCTGCGCTGGGAGGTGATCGTGCCGCGCCGCGTGTTTCTGATCTCGGCGGTGCCGGTGACAATGCTCGGTCTGCTGCTCACGAGGTCGTGGGCGTGGGGTGCGGGGCTCCGCTTCTTCGAGCACTTCGCGCTGCTGGTGGTCTGCCTCCTGCCGATCTTCGGGGTGGTGATGCGCTACTCGCTGCGCTCGCCGCACCGCGCGATGGCGATCGCGGTGTGGTTTCACCTAGCGCTCGTCGCCCTGGGCACGCTGGCCAAGGTGGCGAGCCTGGTAATGCGGCGGTGATGAGGGAGCGCGGGGGAGCTTTCGCTGGTTGGCGTCGAAGGAAAGAAACTGAGTCGCGCCGAGCACGCGCGCGGTCGCGATGTGCAGGATGTCGACTGAGCGGTGGCCGCCGCTCAGGGTGTGCAACGCCGAGAGGCGCGCGGCCTCCTGCACGATGTCGGCCAGAGCGGGAGCGCTGGGTCGGAGGATGCCGTTTTTCAGGTCGGCCTGGCTGGGAGGCAGCCCCGCCCCCGCCCCTCACCCTTGCACCGACCAGGTGTAGCGGCGGGCGGCTTCGAGGTGAGTCTCGGTGGGGGCGGTGGTGGGGGTGGGATTGCCGGCGCTGCTTTGGAGGCTGGGGCTGGCGGTGGTGAGGGCGCGGAGGTGGGTCTCGAGTTGCTCGATGCGGGCGGATTTGGCGGCTAGCTCGGTGTCGACGATGGAGCGGATGCGAGGGAGCGCGTGAGACATCGTGAACTCGTAGAGGGCGGCTTTGTGGGCGAGGTCGGCGGCGGTGCGCTCATCGAGGGCGCCGAAGGCGTAGGACTCGGCGCGGCGGGTGACGGCGGCGAGGGCGGTATTGTAGGTCTCGGCCTCTTGGCGGGCGGGGTCGTCGGGCTGGGCGGCGGCGTCGAGGGGGAGGAAGTGCTCGCGGTAGGTCTGCGCGGTCTGATCGAAGGCGGCGCGGGCGCGCGCGCGGTTGCTCTCGCGGGCGGTGTGGAGAAACGCGTCGGCCTCGGCGAGGGCGGTGTCGGCGCCGAGTTGGGCCTGGAGGTAGGTATCGAGCTGGCCCTGGAACCTGGCGCGGGCGTAGGGGGTGAGCTCTTCGAGCACACCGGAGACGGCCTGGTTGAAGGCCTTGCCTTTGAGGGCGAGGAGCGCATCGAGGTCGACGCCGGGGAGCTCATCCTGGCGCACGATCTCGGCGAGGGCGGCGCGCGCGGCTTGCTGCGGGGCGAGGTACTTGGCGGCAAACTCGGGCGAGGCGCGGAGATCGACGACTTTGAGGCGCTCGGCGTAGGCTTTGTTTTCCTGCTCGAGCTGGCCGAGGCGGGCGCGCGTGGCGGCATCGGCGGCGGCCTCGGGCGAGGCGGCGAGGCGGGCCTCGAGATCGGCGAGGCGCTGCTCGGCGGCGGCGCGGGTATCGCGGTGCTCGGTGGCGCGCTTCTTCAACTCATCCCAGCCGGCGCGGCTGCGTGAGCTCTCGGGCGGGGCCTGGAGGTCGCGGTCGATCGCCTCGGCGGCGGGCGTGGGCGGGGCGGAGTCGGAAGTGGCGGAGGCAGACGACGGAGCGACGGCCGGAGGGAGCGACGGGGGGATGACAGGGCTGGCGCTCGTGGGCGCGGGAGCGCTCGGGGCCGGAGCGACACGCGCGCTCGCGCCGGGCGCGGAGGCGGAGCGGCGGAGGAGGCTATCGAGGTGCGCGGTGGCGGCGGGGGGCGTGCGCGCTGCGGGCGACGGGGCGGCGGCGGGATCGGGCGATGGCGACGCGCCCATCAGCGGGGCGCCGAGCGGGGCGCGCTCGGTGAAGTACGGGGCGGCGGCGCTGAGGGCCTCGGCGTAGGAGGATTTTTCGAGCGGGATGGTATCGGTGGCGGTGGACATGGTGCGACGGGATGGGACGGGGTGAATTGCGAAGGCGGGAGACGAAGGGACGGAAAGGATTGGACAGACGATAACGAAGGGCACGAAGCGCGTGCGGCGCTCAGGAGAGCTGAGCGCGATCCGAAGCCGTCGAGGGACGGAGGAGAGCCACGGAGCGCGCGGAGGCTCGGGCTCCAGGTGTGCGCTGCGTCTCGATCGAGAAAGGCGAGAAGCGGGAAACGCGTGAGTGAAGAAGCGGCGCTGCGTTACCTTCGTCGCCTCCGGTCCACGGTTTTGCTGCCTGCCGTTATCGTATCACTGGCTCGGATACGTCTCTTCGAGGGCGGGGGTGGCGGCGGGGGCGGGCTCGGCGAGGGTGAGGAGAGTGTCGCGGTAGGACTCCCAGCCGGCGATGCGATTGAGGAGGAAGACGGCGCCGTAGGCGTCGTCGGCATTGCGGGCGAGCTTGGAGATGCGGGCGGTGGCGAGGCCGGGGTGGCGGGCCTCGACGAGGGAGAGCGCGAGGCGGGTGGTGGGCTGGGCGAGCCACTCGCGGAGCTCCTGGCGCTGCGCGGGCGTGAGCGGGGCGCGGAGGGCGGCGGGGAGGAGGAAGAGCGTGGGCGCGGGCGGCGGTGCGGCGCGGCTGCGGAAGAGATGGCGGAGGCGGTGGAGGGAGGAGAGCATGGGACGGGTGGCGGGTGACGGGCGGGAGAGCGGGAGCGCGGGGCTTTTCGTTTTCGGAATCGAACAGAAGGCAACGCAGGGAACGAAGAACCCGGAGTGCGCGGTGGCGGGCGGATGCGGCTAGCGTGGCCGCGGAGCGATAGGCGTCGTTCTATTGTGGATACGCCGCCATGGGCAGGGCTTGCGGGTCTTGCAACTCGGGCGGCGGCACTTCCGGCGGCGGAGCCCCCTGCCCTTGCTGGGCCGGCATGGCCTGGGCTTGCGCTTGCTGCTGTTGCTGCTGGTGCATCATCTTTTCGAGGTGGCGGAAGAGCGCTTCGGCTTTGGCGCGGACGGCGGCGAAGCGCCCGGAGTATTCCTGATACGCGGGGGCTTGCAGGCGATCTTGCTGGAGGAATTGGAGGTGGGCCTCGAGGTGCGGGAGGCCGATCTGGAGGGCGACGAGGGCGGTGGGATCGAGGCGGCCGGTGGCCTCGAAATTGTGCACGAGCACTTCCAGGGGCTGGAGGTGCTGGGGGATGTGGCTCGCGTGATTATCCTGCGGGTCGACGGGGAGCGGGGTGCCCTCGCCCAGCGCGGAGTTTTCGAGGAGCGCGGCGCGCGCGGACTTGATCTCGGAGGCGGCATCGACGGGGTGCAGGGCCTTGGCGACGGCCTGCGCGCCAAACTTGGAGACGACCCACTTTTCCTGAAACCAGCGCTTGTTGGCCTCGGGGAGCGCGAGGCCCTGGAGGGCGACCTCGCCCTGGAGCGCGAGATTGGCCGCGCCGGGATCGGCGCCGGTGCGCACGGTGAGCTCGGCGTCGTGGAAGACCTCGGGGGGCATGCCGAGCTCGTCGACGCAGCGGCGCTTGAAGTGGCGCGCATCGGGATCGTCGCTGCCGCGGAGGCGGAGGCGGCGGAGCTGCTCGGTGAAGAGATTGCGCGCGACCTGGCGGAGGTAGAGCGCGCCATTGGCGACGTCGATCTGGCTCTGGAGATTGGCGAGGATGCTGGCCTGGGTGGCGGTGTCGGACTGGGCGACCTGGTGGGAGGCGTCGCGGTAGCGGGCGTTGTTCTGATTGGCGTTGCTCTCGATCATCGCGATGGTCTCGAGGATGGAGCGGCCGGTGGGGTAGCTGGGGAGTTGCTCGACGTCCTTCGGCAGGAAGGTGAAGGGGCCGATATTGGTGACGGGCACGGTCTCGCGGCCGCCCTCGGCGAGGTCGCGGAAGTTGAGGCCATCGAGCATGGTGCGATCGACGGCGCGGGACTTGAGGCGATTGAGGACGGAGCTGGTCTGGAAATTTTTCAGGCCAAAGCCCTTGGTGCCCCACCAGTCGCCATTGCCGGCATCGAAGAAGACCGCGCCGAGGAGGTGGGCGAGGCTCTCGGGGCGGCCCTCGGAGCGGGAATCATCGAAGAGGAAGCGATCGTTGTGCTCGAGGGTCTCGGCAAAGATGACGCGCGTGATGCGGCCATCGTAGTCGCGCACGAGGAGGTGCACGAGGGAGAGCGGAGCGCGGCCGGCGGTGGCGCCGAGGGCATCGTCGCGGAGGAGGCGCTGGAGCTCGAGGGCATCGCCGCCGGAGAGCGGAGCGGCGCGATCGCCGGTGCGGGAGCAGAGCTCATTGGCAAGGAGCTTCTCCAGCTCGTCTACGGCCCAGCCGCGCTCGGCGGCGGCGCGGCGCTTCCCGGGGGTGCGCACGAGATCCCAGAGGGCCTCGAGCTCCATCTCCTGGCGGATGCCGACGAGGGAGAGCTTTTCCACGGAGGCCTTGGCGCGCGCGGGCACCTCGAGCTCCCCGGCGCGGACGGTCTCCCAGCGCGGGGAAAAGGCATCGTTCCAAAAGGCGACGCCGACGCCGAAGGTGATGTGGTTTTGCGCGAAGAGGAGGTAGTTGCGCACATAGTCGGGGCCCCAGTCGTCGAAGAAGCGGTTGAAGCAGGTCTGGAAGATCTGCTCGTGGCGCTCGGCATTGGGGTCGCCGCGGCCGGTGAGCGTGAGGGCGGCGAGGCTGGTGGTATCGTGGAGGAGGCGCCAGTAGGAGACGAGGACCTGCTCGAGGGTGGAGGCAGCGTCGCGGAAATTGACGTTGCAGCGCCAGCCCTGGCCATTGGCGGCGAGCTCGGCGGCGGAAAACGGGGGGCCGCCATCGAGCTGGTTTTGCACCTGGGCCCACTTCTCGCGGCGCGTCTCGGAGGCGCGGCGGAGGGAGCGCCAGAGGCCGCGGGCGGAGTGGGCATCGCGGAGGCGCGACTCGCGGAGGGCGGAGAGCTCGGGGCGGCCGGCGGGCGAGGCGGCGGTGGGCGCGGAGGAGTGCGAACGAGGCGAAGAAAGTGTGGCAGGTGAGGTGGAGGACATCGGGCGTGGCGACCGTTATAGCGGTTTCCGCGACGCGTCTCAAGGGGGTGCCGGGAGTTTGTGAGTTTTGGGAGGCTGGAAAAGGCGCTTTGGAGGCGAACCTCATGTCCCTCAGGGCCTTGCTGAAGGGCAGCCGAAACAACCCGCAGAAAGATCAGCAAAATAATCCGCAAAATGCACCGATCTTTTACGTCTGGATATTTCTTAAACTATTGATTAGCTATTGAATAATTCACTAACCATATCCGAAAAAAGATCGGCAAAAATGCTCACGAAAACCGCCATCGAGCCTATCATCCCCACCCAGCGGCTCCAGCCGCTGGAGGATCTGGCGTGCACGATCGTGGAGCGGGCTGCCCGGCTCTCGGCGCGGCTGCGGGAGCCGTTGCGCGCGCAGCTCGCCGAGCTGACGCGGTGGATGCACTGCTACTACTCCAATCTGATCGAGGGCCAGCAGACGCGGGTGCGCGACATCGAGGCCGCGCTGCAAAAGGACTTTGCGGCCGAGCCGAAGAAGCGCGACCTGCAGAAGCTCGCGCTCGCACACCTTGAGGTGCAGCGGTGGGCGGGCGTGCAGGCGGGGTCGCCCTTCGCGCCCGAGTTTATCTGCGAGTTGCACCGTCAGTTTTACGCACAGCTCCCCGCGAGCATGCGCGTGGCCACCACGGCCAAGGGCCAGAAAACCCCGCTCACGCCGGGCGCACTGCGCGACCGCGATGTGGAGGTGGGCACGCACGTGGGCCCGCCGCACGAGCTCGTGCCGGCGCTGCTCGGGCACTTCCAGTGGCGCTATGAGTCGAAGGATCTCTCGCGCATCCAGCGCATCATCGCTGTGGGCGCGAGCCACCACCGGCTGGCGTGGATCCACCCTTTCCGCGACGGGAATGGCCGCGTGGTGCGGCTCTTCTCCGACGCCGCGATCCGGCAGCTCGGCATCGACGGCGGGGGCCTGTGGTCGCTCTCGCGCGGCCTCGCCCGGAGCCGCGACGAGTACTACGAGCGCCTCGCCAATGCCGACCAGCAGCGCAGCACCTCGCGCGCGGACGACGGCCGCGGGCACCTGAGCGAGCGCGCGCTGTGGGAGTTTTGTGAATTCACGCTCCGCACCATGGCCGACCAGATCGCGTATATGGAGCAACTGCTCGACCTCGACACGCTGGAGCGGCGCATCGAGCACTACGTGCGCGTGGTCGACACACAGGTCGCGCCGGAGGGCGAGCGCATCTTCCTCCTGCTGCGCGAGGCGCTGCTGCGCGGCGAGTTTCCCCGCGGCGAGGCCGGGCGCATCGTGGGCGCCGGCGAACGCACCGGCAGCGCGGTGCTGGGCCGGGCGGTCGAAGCAGGCCTTCTCATCTCCGACACACCGAAATCTCCCGTGCGCCTCGCACTGCCCACCAAGGTGCATGAGACGTATTTCCCGCAGCTCTTCCCAGCGCATCAAGTGACGGCGTAGCGGAGACCGCCACCGATCAAACTAATCCCTCAGATTTAATCCTGCCGTTTGAAGCCTACGTTGTAGACATCCGGGATGAATCTCTCCTGCTGGTGGCTCCAGTGGAACGCCAGTGTGTCCTCGTTGTCGAGAAGCAGGACGATCTCCAGGCTAAAGCGGCGCCGAATATGCCGAAGGTCGTCGTCAATACTTTGCCGCTCCACAGGCGAGAGACTATCGAGCGGTTGCGGCCTCGTTTTCCATAGCGCCTCGTGGGAAAAGTACACGCCTTGGTGGTGCAACCCAGTGTCGAAGGGTTTCAATAGGTAGTGCACTTCACCCGCATCGAGAATCGGCAATTTTACGACGCCTGCATCATCCGGCCTGGGAGTGAAGTCGTGCATGCCTTCGTAGTCGAAGGCCCTTTCGTCCCCGTCACGGCGGCGGTATACAGTCTCCTCATTGTGCACCACGTAGCGTATCGGGCGATCCGGCGCGATTCGGAACCCATGCGGCGAAGTTGGAGTGAAGTGGACATAGACAAACACGGCACGAAGCGCTGGCGCGGTGCCGGAAGAACAAATGATGCCAACATCGCGGAGTGAAAACGAAGCATTTACGAGCTTGCTGGCATGGAAGTCATCAAGGAGGTCGATCGGGCTCTGGCTGATGGGGGTCCATTTCGGCGGGGTCACGAAATGAATCTCGTGCTTGGAGACGCCGATTTCTTTCAGGACATAAGCCGACGCCATGTCCTTCAACATCCTAGTCAATCCCTTGGATAGCGACATGGGCTTCGACGTTAAGGTAAAAGCAGTGCAGTGTGAAGTCAGTTTCAGAGGAAGCGCGCCTACCGCCCCCGATAATCGGTTGGTTTCAATCGAGGCAGGCCGCATTTTTAAAACCATGCCCGACAAACTCGAAACCCTCTTTCAAGCCACGCTCGCACCCGTCGCGGCCCGGCTAGGCCGCGCGGGGACGCGGTAGGACTGGGGCGCGCGGTGCAGCGAGGTGCGGCTGCACGGGAGTGGGCTGGAGTTGGAGATCTTCCTCGATGCGATCGACGAGGCGAGCGCGCGCATGCGGCTCGGCGGCGCGCCGGAGGGCGCGTGGCGGAGCTATGAGGAGGTATTGCGCGAGCGGCTGGGCTCGGACTCCGGGTTGCCGGAGGCGCTCGGCGGCTGGGTCGATGGCGGCTTTCAGCCGGCGGATGCGCCGCGGATGTTTGCCGCGATCGCGGAGACGCTGCCAGGGCTGGTCGAGCGGGTTGCGCGCGAGACAGCGTAGCGACCCCACTCCCCAGCAGGCAAACGCTTCCGCCGTGCGGGTCTCTTTCGTTGCCATGGGCGGCGCTTGAGTGCGAGGCTGGACGAAGAAACCCTATGAGCCCCCAGCCACCACGTCACGTGCAAGCAGGCCAACCGCGCATACGGGCCGGCTCCGTAATCACACCAAGGCAATGAACAGGCCGATGCGCATCGTGCTCGGCGTGATCGGGGGTGTGACGCTCCTTGGAGTGCTCGCCGGCATGCTGTACTATGTCTTCTACCGGCCGCACTCCGCGTTTCAGCACACGTTCGCGGCGCGGACCGGGGGCTTCGCGATCGAGCAGCACCGGCTGCTCAGATTTGACCCGCTGTTTCCAGCGGACGCCTGGCGCCTGAGGCACTCGAGCGCGGCGTTTCAGGCCCTTTGGGCTTTGAGCAATTTCGGGCGGATGCCTTTTCCGCGCGACGTGGAGCGGGAGCATATCGTGCGCCGCGAGATCGAGCGCACGTTCAGCCTCCCCGCGCGGTCGCTCGACAGCCACCATGTCTACTTCGGCGATGAGCGGTGCATCTCGCAGACCTTCATCGTCTCCCCGGACCAGACAGAGTCGTACTTTATCGCGGCGGGCTATCTCTGAGCCGGGCGCGGCACTCCCCTGCCCTCAGGGCTGCGCGAGGGCCACGCGCTGGGTGGCGTACTGGCGGAAGTCTTTCACGCGGTGAAAGGTGAGGTAGTTGGAGTTGTGCTGGTTATCCGCGCCGCCGAGGCCATCCTCGTAGGCGGTGCGGGAGACGGCGAGGAGATCGTCGCCCTCGAAGAGCCAGTCGAGGTACTGAAAGCCGTGTGAGGACACATCGGCGTGATAGAGCACGGCGTGGTGCGGCGTCCAGGTGCGCAGATCGGGCGAGGACATGAGGACGGCGGCATTGCGGATGCGCTCGACATTGCCGCCGGCGTGGGCGGGGAGGATGGCGTTGGCGAGCGTCCAGTAGCGGCCGTCGCGGGGATCGCGGCGGATGACGAACTTTTTGCAGCCGCCGGGAAAGTCGACGAAGTCGCGCGCCGGGTCGAAGCTCGCCTGCCGCCCATCGGCGGAGAGGCGGATGATCGCGGCCTTTTCCGGCACGGCGCGGTGATCGACGCGCAGGATATTGACGATCCGCCCCTCGGGGTCGACGACGGCATTGCCCTCGAGCCAGCCGCCGAAGCGGCCGCCGAGGTAGGTGGCATCGTGGCCGAGGGGATTGGAGGCCGTCCAGCTCGAGGCCTGGAGGAGATCGGCATCCTCGGGGGCGGAGAGCATGAAGGCGCGAAACATCACGCCCCAGCGCGTGCCACCCTTCTCATCCTCCATCGCGCGCCAGATGCGGCCCGCATGAAAGACGACGGGCACGGGCGCGGTGTGGTAGGACTTGTCGGGGAAGAGGCGGCCGCTGCGCTCATCGCGCGCCTCCGTCCAGGTGCGGCCGCCATCGGTGGAGCGCCGGATCACGCCGTGCCCGTGGCGGTGCCCCGCGGAGGTGCCGAGGAGGTAGACGGCATCGCGGTGGTGGAAGATGCTGGCCCAGAAGAGGCCCTCGACGCGGCTGATCTGCTCCCAGCTCTGGCCGCGATCCTGCGAGCGGTAGACGCGCGTGATGGCCCGAGTCTTCTCCGTGCTGCCGGGGCCAAACTCGTCGTGCTTGGCGAGGTAGGCGCCATCGGGGAGCGCGGCGATGCCCGCCGAGCCGAGAAACACGCGGCTCGACTTGGGGCTGTGCGCGATGACCACTCCCGGCACGCGGGAGTGATCGGGCGCCGTCTCCGCCGCGCGGAGACCGACCGCCAGGGCCGCCAGGCCCGCCAGAAAGCCACACCGAAGAAACATCGCAGTCATCCTCCGAAGGAAGCACGCCGCCACGCTCGGAGTCACGCGGGGAGTGAGCCACGCCGGAAAAAACCGCTCCGGCTACCGCGCCCGCTCTCGCCGGGCCGCACGAGCGGAGCGCGGCCGGCGCAAGCCAGCGAAAACGCGCGGAGGATGAGAGGCCCCGCCCGCCGCCATCGCGGGGCCGCCGGTGGCAGCGCGCTACGGCCCGGGCCTTTCCTCGAGGAGGATGGAGACGCCTTCGAAGGTCTTTAGCCAGGAGACCATGTCGGGCTTTGCCTGCGTGTAGCGGATCACAAGGGTGCGCGGGCTCGTCCAAAGCACATCGATATCGCCATCCGCGCAGGAGTCGATCGACGCGACGTAGCGCCCGCGCGCTCCGAGTTCGACGCCGGGAGCGAGCGTGGGTGACTGCTCCACCTCGGCCTTGCCGACGAGATGGATAACCTGCGTGCGCATCTCAGGAGGCACGCGCCAAGGCTCGTCAAACTCGACGACGACAGCGGTGAAGGCGCGGTCGGGAGAGTCGACCATGAGGCGCGCCTTGGGCAGGTGATACGTCGGCCTGGTGATATAGAAGCAGACCGCAGCCGTGACTGCGACTGCGCCGACGACGAGCAGGATGGTCTTCTGCCTCGCGCGAGCGCGGACCTCGGGGCGGTGAGCGGGAGCCCCGGCGAGTTCCGATGGCGTGAGCGAGCCGGGGTCGTCGCCACGGAGCGGCGGGGCCCCGCTCTCGATCACCTCGAGCGTGGTGCGGGAAAAGGCACCTTTCACCGCGAAGGCGACCCAACCCGGGCAGACAAGCAGGAGCGCAAACAGCGGCGGCCAGATCAACGGGAGAGAAAACAACGTGCCATAGAAAGAGCCCATGGTGGCGCCTTCCTCCAGGCGGATGCTTCCCGGAGCGAAGAGCGCAAAGAACAGCCCAAGGAGAAAAAACGGGACGCAGAGCCCGAGGCCGGTCAGCAGGTGCACCTTGAAAAGACTGCCGAAGGTCAGACGCTGGATCTGGAGGGACTTTCTGTTCATACCTTTTTTTGCGAACATGGGGCAGGTCGCCCGCACGGCTCAATCAAAACCCCGCGCGGCTCGGCGGGAGACTGGGGTTGACACGCCGGGGCGCGGCGGCGATCTCGGGGCGGGCCAGCCGATTCACTCCATGAGACTCGCCGCCGTACTCCTCGCCGTCGCGCTCCTCGCCGCGTCGCCCGCCTCCGCCGACACGACGCGGTGGCTGCACGATATCTCGGTGCGCGTATCGCTGACCTCCCGCTTGCGGGACGGGCTGCAGGAATTTCCCTGGGCCACGCGGCAGGCGATGCCGGAGTATCCGGCGCGGTGGCGCGCGGAAGGCGTGACGGGCGAGGCGCGGCTGCGTTTCACCGTGTCGGCCACCGGCGAGCTCTCCCAGCTCCGCGTCGTCGCCGCCTCACAAAAAGAGTTTGGCGAGGCGGCTCTCGCCGCGGTGAAGACTTGGACCTACCGCCACGGCCTCGACCGCGACCGGAAGACGCCGATCGTGCAGGAGCTGGAGTACCTCTTCGTTTTCGAGCTGCACGAACCTGTGAAATGAAAACGCGCGATGCGCCCTTACACCCCGGCGGGTGAGGGCATCCGCCCGCCAACAGCTACACCAGCGGACGCGGAAAGCGCTTGAGGCGGCCGGGGGGCGCGCGCCACAGTGGCGGCTCCATGCTGCGCTACTTATTTCCCTTTATCTTACCGGCAATCGCGTTTGCGCGACTCGGCGAGACGGAGGCGGAGCTGCTCAAGCGGTTTGGCCCGCCCGCAGGCAGAGGGAAGGAGAGCACGGTCGCGCAGGGCAAGATACTCGAATTTGGCCCGACGCTGCGATTTCGCCAAGGCGACTGGAGCATCGCGTGCACGCTCATCGACGGCCGCTCCTGCAAGGAAAACTACCAGAAAAGCGGCGAGTGGACGGAGGAGCAGTTTGCCACCGTCTTGAACAGCAACGCGCAGGGGGCGAAGTGGACGGATATCTCGAAGCCTGGCGGTAAAAAACTCGCCCGCGAATGGAAACGCTCCGACGGTGCGACAGCCGTATGGAACTTGAGTGGGGGCATCACGGTCACCCACCCCGCCTATCGCCGCGCGAAGGAAGTGCTGGAGGCCAAGGCCAAAGCCGAGGCGGCGCGCGTGCCGAAGATCTAGGCGGGCCAGCCTCCCCACCGCCCACCACTGGTCACTCGCACCGGGGTAGCGGCTCGCGAAAAGCCATTGAAGCCCGCGCCGCCGCTTCCTCAGAGTTGGGCCCACGCGCATCCCTCCCATGGCCGTCATCGAAGAGACCCCGCAATCGCTCCGCCTGTACTTCGGCCTCGTCGCGGCCTTTTCGCTTTTCTCGGGGTGCGTGGCGCTGTGGCAGGCGCGGGGCTCGGCGATCGGCCTCGGGCTCGGAACGGCCAATATCGGGCTGGGCCTGGTCTTCGGCTACATCGTGTACCGCTTTGTGCCGCTGCTCACGCACCGGCCGCGCCTCCTCAAAGGGGCGCTCATCGCCAACGTCACCCTCTCGGTGGCGATCTTCGTGCTCGCGTCGCTCGCCGGGGGGATGCTCCACGCGCTCTTCCGCCTCGCCATCGCGGTGGCGATTTTCGTGTACCTGATGAAGAGCGTCGACCGGCTGGCGAAGGAGCACTGAGCCGCGTGACACTCTGGAACTACGCGACGCCCCGGCCGGAAGCCTGAGCCTGCGGCGCGCCCGCGAAACGCGATTGATCCCGCCCGCGCAGCCGCTACGCCAGTGAGCGCCGGGCAAGCACCCGCCGCGGACCTGCGGAGCGGCTGACCGACAATTCCACGCAAGACACGCTCTCACCCTCATGCAGCACGTACTCATCCTTCACGAAGTCGCCGACTATGCGGCGTGGAAAAAGGTCTTCGATGGCGCCGCCGGCATCCGGCGGGAGGCGGGCGAGCGCTCGTACCAATTGCTGCGCTACGAAAACGAGGCGCGCCGGATCGTGCACTTCTCCGCGTGGACTTCGCTCGCGGCGGCGCGGGCGTTTTTCGAATCGCCGCGGCTCGTGCAGCTCCGCCTCGAGGCGGGCGTGAAGGCGCCCGACTTCATCTACCTCGAGCAGATCGAGGCCGGCACGCTGTGAGGCGCGGGGGCGCGGCGCGGGATTGACGGCGGGGGCGCCCCGGAAAATCCTGCCCGCCACGCATGAGCCCGAGCCCCGCGCCCGACCCTTTTGACCTGGAGCGCTTCGTCGCCGCACAGCGGAGCGACTACGCGACGGCGCTGCGCGAGCTGCGGGCCGGGCGCAAGCGCAGCCACTGGATCTGGTACATCTTTCCGCAGGTGGCGGGGCTGGGCTCGAGCGGGATGTCGCGGCGCTACGCGATCAAAACGCGCCGCGAGGCCGAGGCGTACCTCGCGCACCCCGTGCTCGGCCCGCGGCTCGCGGAGTGCGCGCAGGCGCTGCTCGCCCTCGCGGGCCGCTCCGCGCGGGAGGTGCTGGGCTCACCCGACGATCTGAAACTAAAATCGTCGATGACGCTCTTTGCCGCGGTGTCGCCGCCAGGCTCGCCGTACGCGGCGGTGCTGGAGCGGTACTTCGACGGCGAGGGCGATACGCGCACGACGGAGTATCTCGCGGCGCACGCGGCGGGGTGAGGCCCGCCTGCTTGTCGCCGCCGCCGGCATCTATCTCGCGCTCCGGGGCGCCACCTACCCGGCGGGCGGATCGGGCCGCTCAAAGGCCAGGGCACCTTCGGCGCTTGATTGCCTACTTACCGGCGGGTATACACCCTTACCGTAAAAGCGGACCAGGTCTCCTGAAGACCCTAAGATCGGCCCGGCTCGCACGTCTCCCCGCTATCCCCATGAAGCCCCTGCTCCGCCTCCCCTCCCCGCTCCGGCATGCCCGGCTCGCGTTGCTCGCGCTCTGCGCCCTCCTCTTTGCCCAGGCCTGCTCCGGGACCGGCTACACGGCCGGCACGAGCCGCCCCGGGCTGAGGCCGGTGGCCTTCACAACCTCGCGCGCCCAGTTTATCGAGGGCGACCGGATCGTCATCCAGGAGGTCGTCGCCAGCTCGCCGCAGTGGCAGGTGGGCGATACCGTGATCGTGCGCGGCACGTACCGGCTGGCGAGCGCGCCCGGGGCGTCGCTCGGCCTCATGCTCACCCGGCGCGGGCCAGCCGCCCGCATGTCTACCGCCGCGCACCAGCAGCAAAATATCTCCGGCGGCGAAGGCTCCTTTGAGCTGACGCACGTGATCGCCGCCGAGGGCGCGCTGCACGTGAGCTTTTACCCGGAGCGCGGCGGCTCGTCGTTTGGCGGCGTGTATTTCTCACCCGCCGGCCGGTAGCGCCTCCCCGCAGGCTCCGGCAGATGACCGCCCGAAGCAAACGCCGTCTCCTCCTCGCGGCCGCCCTGGCGGGGGGCGCTCGGCCTCACCGCGGGCCTCCTCCTGCGCTCGCCCCTGCGCCGCGGCGACCCGGCGCCCGCCGCCTGGGTGGAGTCGCGCAGCCCCCTCGGCACCTCGCTTGCCGAGGCGCGTGCCCGCGCCACGCACCACGGCTGGTACCGCGCCGCCGCCCAGGGGCAGCGACGGCCGCGCGCGCGGCCCCTACCTGCGGGGCGAGCTCGGGCGCTACGGCTGGCCGATGCAGACCTCCGTCACGGTCTTCTGGGAGTTTGATGCCGAGAGTAAGCTCGCGCGCACGCGCCTCCGGCAGACGGTCGATACGCCGTGAGCGCGAGGTATCGCGCGGCCAGCGGCGTACTCACCCGCCGTGAGGTGCCGGTCGCCCACCGGCCCTCCTCAGCCGCCGGAAAAGAAAAAGGGCATCGCTGCGCAGCGATGCCCTCCGGAAAGAAGAGAGTACGTTTTTGGGGCCGCGATCAGTTGCCGCCGCCGCCGCTGGTACGGTCGTCGACGCTTATGCTGTTGTTCGAGCTGCCGGTAGCATCGTTACCGCGGTAAGCAGTGCCGGACTGCTGGTTCAAGGCAATGGCGAGCCCAGGATTGTTTTGGGTGGCCTGCTGCACAGCCTGCGCCACGCTCGTTGAGAACGTGGAATTGGCGCTGAGAACGGCCGGCGAGGTGGCGGTCGCCTGCGCGCTTTGGATAATGGCGACCGAAGCCGCGGGGCTGGATTGGTAAATGGCCGAAGCGACCGCGATGAGGCCGACGGCGGCCTCGCCAGCGACGCCTGGCGCCGCGGACCGGACGGTCGAGCTGGCGAGCACGCGGGCCGCAGTGGTCGCGGCCCTGACCACGGAGGACGGCGCAGACTGCTGGACAGGGCTCCGGGAAATCACTTGCACGACCGCCGCTGCGGCACTGGCAGCGGCCTGGGGATTCGTGGCAGTCATACGCTCTGCGGCAGTGATCGCCTGCTCGGCGAGCTCCGCGGCGCGGGTGGGATTACCGGCCGACAGCGCGTTGATGACGGAGACGATTTGGGAGGTGTTGCCGGCATTGATGGCGGCTTGCAGCGCGGGCGGGAGCGCGGCCCCGCGAGCCTGCGCAAAAGCCGAAGCGGTGAGAACCACGGAGAGGAAGAGGGACGCTAGGAGCTTCATAATGTATTCTCCCTAGGCTAAATAGGGGCACCCTGCAAGCTCAAGGGCAAAGCGCTTGCAGGGAGTAACATCCGCACCAGGGGGCGAGGCACCCTGCCCGCCCCCGCGAGGCACGCGAAAGAATGAGCTTGCAGGCGCACGCGGGCGATGTTGTTTAACCATTAGGTTAAATAAAGCCATGTCCTCCGTCGCTGCCGCCGCTGCCCACGCTACCGCCCTCGCGCCCGCCGCGCGGCTCGATGCGCTCTTTGCCGCGCTGGGCGATGGCACGCGGCGCGCGATCGTGGCGCGGCTGGCGCGCGGCGAGGCCACGGTGCAGGAGCTGGCCGCGCCGTTTAAGATCAGCCTCCCGGCGATCTCCAAGCACCTGAAGGTGCTGGCGCGGGCGGGGCTCATCGTGCAGGGGCGCGAGGCGCAGCGGCGGCCATGCCGGCTGCGGGCGGAGGCGCTGGGCGACGTCACGGCGTGGGCCGAGGCGACGCGCCGCACCTGGGAGGAGCGCCTCGACCGGCTGGAGGCCTTCCTGGCGGAGACGCCGCCCGCCGCCGGCCCCGCCCACTCCGCTCCCCGGCCCTCTTCCCGCCCGCGTCGCACGCCCACCCACTCTCCATGAACACCGCATCCTCCTCCCCTCGCTCCGCCACTGCCGCGCCCGCTCCGGCCGCTCCCGCGCTCACCCCGCCCCTCTCGGAGCGCGACCGGCTGGAGCGCGAGATCGTGCTCTCGCGCGTGCTCGCCGCGCCGCGCGAGCGCGTATTTGCCGCCTGGCTCGATGGCGCCACGATCGGCCGCTGGTTTGGCCCCGCGGGCTTTACCACCACCACGCACGAGATGGAGCCCCGCGTAGGCGGCCGGTGGCGCTTCGAGATGCGCGCGCCCGATGGCACGGTGTACACCAATCGCGTCGTCTTCCGCGAGATCGTAGCGCCCGAGCGCCTCGTGTACGACCACAGCTCGGATATCGACGACGATCCCGCGACCTTCCGCGTCACCCTCACTTTCGACGCGCAGGCCGACGGCAAGACGATCCTCACCCTGCGCCAGCTCCACGCGAGCAAGGAGCGCCGTGCGCAGGTGATCGGCTTTGGCGCAGTGGAGCTGGGCTACCAGACGCTCGGCAAGCTGGCCGCGCACCTCGGCGCGGAGTAGCCGCGCGCGCGCACCGCGAAATCAAAAACTCCGGCGCACGCTCACGGCCGGGCCCCGGAGCGCTGAGAGCCAGGCATCTCTCCTCCCCGGCGCTCATAAACGCGCGGCTGCGTCGTCAAAGGAGTATCCGGCACGCACGCCCGCCCATGCCCCCACCTCTCCGCCCTCGCGCCAAAAAACGGCTGCTCGTCGCCGCAGGCCTCTACGCCGCGCTCTGGGGCGCGACGTACCTGGCGGGGCCGCGGCTGCTCGAGCGGCAGTTGCTGGCCGAGGCGCGGCGCGATTGGGAGCGGTATCGCGGCGACCCCAAGGCCCCGAAATACGGCTCCATGGCGCACCGGAATGGCCCTAGCGTGAGAGTGACGCTGCTCGCGTGCCCGGCGCCCTTTATCATCAAAGCCGAGTGCGGGCGGGTGATCGGGCCGCTCAATGGCTACGGCACCGTCGCATATTATTTCCTCACCCCCTGGCAGGCCTACGCCCTCGTGGAGAAAGCGGATTGGGTTGCATCAAACCGCGAGACCCGCCCACCTCGCAGGCATACCCTGGCAGCTCGATGAGTACCCTACCCCGCTCGCTTTCAATCGTGCCGCTGGCGCGGCCTGGGCGCGCAGCCGGCGTGTGCCGAGGGCTCGCGGCGGGTGGGTGTTTACCCGGGGCGCGTCTCGGCGACGGGGAGCGTTTATATTTCACCCGCGGGTGGGTGACGCCCGCCGCGCAATCCACTGCCCGATGATTGCGCGAAGCAGACGCCTCCTCCCGCTCCTCGCCATCGCGCTGGCGGCCGCGATCGCCGTCGCTGTCGCCACGCGGTCGCCGCTGCGCCGCGACGACCCGGCGCTCGCCGCCTGGGTGGAATCGCGCATCCCGCCCGGCACCGCGCTCGCGGAGGCGCGGGCCCGCGCCCTCCACCACGGCTGGTACCGCGCCACTGCCCAGGGCAGCGACGGCCGCACGCGCGGCCCCTATCTGCGGGGCGAGCTCGGGCACTACGGCTGGCCGACGAAGACCTCCGTCACGGTCTTCTGGGAGTTCGACGCCGAGGGCAGGCTCGCCCGCACCCGCCTCTGGCGGACCGCCGACGCGCCGTAAGCGGCCGTGCTCGCCACCCTCTTCTACAATCCCTCGCCCGCCGAGGTGGCGGCGCGGCATGCCGCCGCCCTCTGGCTGCCTTGCCTCGTGCTCACGCTGTCGTGGCTGGTGATCGTGGTCGGGCTCCGGCTGCTGCGGCGGCCCGCGCGGCTCTCGCGATGGTTTTGAGGCGCGGCGGCGGGCAGCGCCGGGCTCTTCGTGCTCGGCACCTTCGGCGCGGAGTGGTTCCGCGGCACCGGCCAGTCGTCGGACGACGGGAAAAAATACTACAAAGTCGTCGACGGCGTGCTGCAACGAACGTCGCGTTCCGACGAAAAGGACCCCGATGTGATCGCCGCCATCGCCCGGGCCCGCGCGACTTTCCCTGAGTTTGTGCAGGCGCTGCGCCGCCGGCACCCCGCGCACCCGTATTTCAGCGTGAGGCGCCCCTACGCCACGCCCGACGGCGGCCGCGAGCACCTCTGGATCGAGGACGTGCGGGAGATCGCCGGCGGCTTCGAAGGCACCCTCGCCGTCGAGCCCGACGACACGCGACTCGTCACCCCCGGCCAGCGCCCGCGCTTCACGGTCCAGGAGATCTCCGACTGGCTGTACCTCGACGACGACCGCCTCGTCGGCGGCTACACGATCCGCTACGTCACCGACCGGATGACGCCCGAGGACAAGCGCCGCTTCGGGCAGGAGAGCGGCTTTCGCGTGCCGTGAGGCGCGGGCCACCCTGCCCCGCCACGGGACCTCGCCCGTTTTTCCGGTTGAGCGCCGCTTGCTCGCGCGACAAAAGATGGCATCAGCCGATGGGGAGGCAGGGCGAGCCGATCTTCGCCGAGCCGACGCGCGTTGTTCGCAAGGTGGCAGAGCGCGCCACCGAAAAGCAGTTGAACCATCCCGATGCCCTTCCACTCTCCACGTCCGGAGATACATCGCGATGCGTGCCACCTGGTTTACCGCTGCTCTCACGGGCCTCTGCTTCGGCGCGCTGGGCGCGTGGGTCGGACTCCGGTGGATCGCCGCCCGCGAGGCCACCGGCGCGACGCGCAACCTGATCCACGGGGCGCTGGGCGGGGTATTCCTCGTCTCGACCCTCGTCGGGGTCTTCGGGCTCGCGTTTTTCCGCGAGGTGCGGGCCGAGCAGAAGGCCCGCGGGCTCGGGCCGCTGGGCAATCTCGTGGAGCCCGGCGATCTCCAGCGCTTCTACCTCCCGGTGTGGGGGCGCATGCTGGCGTGGTTCATCGCCGCCGGGCTCTCGGGCTCGCTTACCGTGGCGGCGCTGCGCTGAGGCGCCCGCTCCGCGCCGCGCAAAACCGATGAAGACCTCGCCGCCTGCAGCGCGGTGAGAATTACGAGGCGCGCGTGGCCGCGCGCGCACCGGCGCGAGGCGCGACGGCAATTTCAAAAACTCCGGCGCACGCTCACGGCCGGGCCCCGGAGCGCGAGGTCACCCGCATCGCCGGGGCGCTCGTCGCTGGTATCCCAGCGCGAGCAGCGCCAGCCGAGCTCCACCGCCACCGCGCCGCCCGTCTGCACCTGCACCCCCGCGCCATACGAGGTGACGCGCGCCCACGCCCACGGCTCGTGAAAGCGGCCGGCCCCGCTCGTGAGCGGCCAGCTGCGCGCGAAACGCGCCCCGCCCACGGCCGTCTCGACAAAGAGGCCCAGGCGCTCCGTGGCCTGCCAGCGCGGGCGCACGCCGAGGGACCAGCTAAAGCCCGCGCCGCCCGGATTGATGAGCCCGAGGCCGTGATTGGGATCGATGAGCGAGCCCGTGGCGTAGTGCGCGCCGAGGGAGCCCTTCAGCCCGAGCCACCCAGCCCAGGAGGGGCGGTGCTCGTACTCGGCCTCGACGGTGTGGAGCCGGAAGTGGCGCGCCTCCGCGAGCGACGCCGTCTCCGAGCGGAAAATGAGGGCGGTCGAGTACGGGGCGCGCGCCGGGCCGGCGGGCAGCTCGAGCGGGCGCGGGTGCGCGGGCGCGTGCGGCGCCGGCAGCCACCGGAGGCCGAGGTACGCGCCGAGGCCGTCGAAGCCGGGATTGTCCTCCACCTGGCCGTTGGAGAGGTGCGTCCATCGCGCGCCGGCGATCACCCCCGTGCGCTCGGTGAGTCGCCACTCGCAGCCGAGGCCAAAGCGGGCGGAGCCATTGAGCGGGGTGCCGCCGGGGGGAAACGCACGCGAGAAGTAGGCGACGCTCGCGCCGACTTCGACAAAGCCCGCGAAGCGCTCCGTCTCGAAGCCGCGCAGCTGGAGCAGCAGGCCCGCGCTGGCCCCCAGCCCCCCGGCCTCCTGCGTATCCACCCCTCCGATACCGCCCGCGTGCCGGGCGCCCGCGCCCTGCAGCAGCTCCAGCTCCGCGCCCCACCGCAGCGGCCGCAGCGCCGGCGGCTCGGGCTGCCGCAGCAGCCCGAGGGAGAGGCTCCGCAGCTCGAGCGGCTCGTGCACGCGATCGAGCGAGCGGCTCACGCCCGCGTGGGCAAAGGGCGACCAGCCCTCGGCGGCAGCCGAGGGGGCGGCCGCGCGCGCGAGGGCGGCGAGCCCGGTGCAAAGGGCCACGGCGAGCAGGCTTGTCGGCAACCGTAAGTTTCTCATAATGGATATAGTTTTTAGCGTTTTTCGACTATTTCTTTATGTTTTACGATAAAACAACCAGAACTGCTCGTTGTTCCATCGCCCCGGTGCCCGGTGCGCGGAGGGCCTCGCTCGGAGAGCTGAGCGTGTGGCTGGCGGCGCTGCTGATCGTGCTGCTGCCCACGGTGGCCTGGCTGGCGCCGGAGGTGACGCTCGGCCAGCGCCTGCTGGGGCTGCCCAGCGCGGCGCATGCCCTCCCGCCGGAGCTGGCGCTGCGCGCGTGGGCGGTGCTGATGGCGCCGGTGCTGGTGCTGGAGGTGGCGGTGCTGCGGGTGGCGCTCTTTCTGCGGCGCGTGCGCCATGGCGGAGGCTTGTCGCACGCCTCGGCGGCGTGCATCCGCCAGCTCGGGCTGGCGCTGGTGGCATCGCTGGCGCTGGTGCCCGCCGCGCGGCTGATCGTGGCCCACTCGCTCGATGAAGCGGCCCGCGCGGGACTGGCGAGCGGGGCGATGCTGCCGGGCACGCTGGTGCTCAGCCTAGGCGCAGCCGGGGTGTGCCTGCTGGCCCTCGCGCGGGAGCTCGCGCGCGCGGCCGAGATCGCCGAGGACAATGCCCGCATCGTCTGAGCCCCCACCGATGCGCATCGTCGTCACTCTCGATATCATGCTCGCGCGGAGGAAGCTGCGCTCCCGCGAGCTGGCGGAAAAAATCGGCATCTCCGAGGTCAACCTCTCGCTGCTGAAATCGGGCAAGGTCCGCGGCATCCGCTTTCGCACGCTGGAGCGCATCTGCGAGGTGCTCGACTGCCAGCCCGGCGATATCCTCGCGTACGACCCCAAGGCCCCGGCGGCCGACGACGGGGACGAGGCGTAGCGCGGGCGCGCAGCCCGGCGGGGAGCCAGGCGCGGCGCGGGCCCGCTCACGGCACCTCGTACACCTCCAGCAGCGCCGTGCCCGTGGCCGTGCCCGGCGCGGGGGTGACCACGGCCGTGTAGTTGCCCGGTGGTAGGATCGTGAGCAGCGCGGCGTCGCGCGAGGTAACGGGCAGCGCGAAGGCCCCCGTCTGGCCAAAGGCCGTCGCGAGCGCGGCGGCGCCGTTCCAGTTGTCGTTGGCGCCAAGGCTGCGGCCCGCGCCGTCGAAAAGCTCGATGCGGGGATCGGCCATCGTGCCGGGCACATTGAAGGGCGCTACGCCTAGCGTGGGGCCGATGGCGCGCACGAGCATCGTCCTGGCGCCGCCGCCGCCGATCACAAAACCGAGGGTGACGCTCGGGCCCACGTTTTTCAGGACGGAGACGTTGATGAGCCGCGGCGTCGTCGCGGTGACGCTCGCCGCCGGCGTGGCATCGTAGACCTCGGCGATCACGGCGCCGGTGCCGCGGGGCTCTCTCGTGCTGGCGGAGACGCGCGCAGAGTTATCACGCGAGACGATGCTCGCGGCCACCGCCGCATCGAGCGAGCCAAGGTCGGTATAGGCAAAGGCGCCCACCGCGGCCATCGCGGCGGCAGTCGCGGGAGTCGTGGCAGGGTCGCTGCCCCAGTTGTCGTTTTCCGCCGTCTTCACCGTACCTGAGTAGAGCTCCAGCCGCGGATCGGCCAGCGTGCCCGGGTAGCCGAGCGCGGCGAGCGAGGGGCCCGCGGCGCGCACGATCACGGGCAGGGGCGTCGCCGCGCTCGCCCCGCTCACGACGTAGCCGAGCGTAAACGCATCGCCCGGCGCACTCAGCGGCGTGAGCACCGAGAAATTAATCACGCGCCCCGGCTCCGCCGCGACCGGCGGCGATGCGAACGTGCCCGCGATCAGCAGGCCATGCGAGCCGCCCAGCGACAGCCGGGCCACGCCGGTGACGACCCGCACCGGCGCCTGGGTGTTCTGGGCAATGCCAAAGCCGCCCGTGCCCCACAGGGTCCCATCGGCTTTCAGGTAGAGAGTGCCCGCCGTGCCCGCCGCGATCTCCACGACGCCGCTTGCGATCTGTGCCGGCGTGGTCCGGCGATTCGCGGCCGACTGGCCGTCGCCCAGTTGCCCGCTTTGATCAAAGCCCACCGTCCACAGCGTGCCATCGGTCTTCAGAAACACCGTGTGCCCCAAGCCGGCCGCCACGCTCCGCACCTGGCTCGCAATCTGCACGGGCGCGGCGCGCGAGATCAAGGTGCCATCGCCGAGCTGCCCCACCTCGTTGTTACCCATCCCCCACAGGGTGCCGTCTCTTTTGATAAAGACGGTGAACTGCCCGCCCGCCGCCATCGCCACCACATCGCTGGCCAGCCAGAGCGGCGTGGACTTGGCGCTCGTCGAGCCGCCGCCGAGCTGGTTATGGAGATTGCGCCCCATGCCCCACAGGCCCCCGTCGGCCTTCAAAAACAGGCTGTGCGAGCTCGATGCCGCCGGAGCGATCGCGACGACCTCGGTCGCCACCTGCACGGGGAGCGCGCGGTTGGTGAAGGTCCCGTCGCCGAGCTCACCCGATTCATTGGCGCCCATCGCCCAGAGCGAGCGATCGGCCTTGATGAAGAGCGTGTGCCCGCCGCCGGTGCCCGCCGCGATCACCCCGCTCGCCACCCGCACGGGCGTCCGCCGCTCCGTCGTCGTGCCATCGCCGAGCTGGCCGTAGCCATTGGCGCCCATCGCCCACAGCGTGCCATCGCGCTTGATAAATACACTGTGCATGAGGCCCGCGCTCGCGGCGATGACGTCGTCCGCAATCTGCGCGGGAGCCATGCTCCCGGCCCGCTCGCCCACGCCGAGCTGGCCGTAGGCACTGGAGCCCATGCCCCAGAGCGTGCCGGCCGGAGCGAGCGCCTCCGCGGCAGCATCGCCGGGCCGCGCCCGGCGGATCAAGTTGCCCCGATCCGCGATGTAGAGCGTGCCGGCGGCATCGCGCGCCAGGGCCCAGGGCTCCTGGAATCTCGCCCGCACGCCCGTGCCATCCTCGCTGCCCCGCGAGGTGGAGAGCCCGGCCACGGTACGGACTACCCTATTCGCGGTGACGTAGCGGATCGTGCGATCCTCGGCGTCGGCCACAAAAAGATTTCCCGCCGCATCGGCCACGAGCGCGCTCGGGCGGAGGAAGTTCTCCTCGCCGCCGTCGCCGGTGGGCGGGATGAGATTGGGCACATGCTCGGTGAGTTCCCCCGCCGGCGACACCCGATACACGGCCGCGAAGCGCGCATCGACAAAGTAGAGATTGCCCGCCCCGTCGAAGGCGAGCGAGCGCGGCTCGTGCCGCCGATCGACGGGAGAGACATCGCGATAGTAGGTCGTGACGACGCCCGCCGGGGTGATCCGCCGCACCGCGTTGTTGGCCGGCTCGGCGGTGTAGATATTTCCCGCCGCGTCCACCGCCAGCCTCTGCGGCAAGTTAAACTGCGCCGCGCTCCCCGTGCCATCCTGCAAGCCCGGCAGTCCCTGCACCTGCCCGGCGAGCGTCGTCACCTCGCCCGTCGGCGAGATGCGCCGGATCGCATGATTGTCGCTCGCATAGAGCACGCCCGCCGCATCGATCGTGAGCCCCGCGAGCCGGGAAAACCGCGCCGCACTCCCCACCCCATCGGTGATGTCGCGCCGCCCCGCAGTGCCGGCGAGGGTCGTCACCACTCCGGTCGGCGAGATCTTGCGGATCGTGCTATTGCCCGAATCGGCCACGAAGACATTGCCCCCCGCATCCACCGCCACGCCCGTCGGCTGCTCAAACCGCGCCTCCGCCCCCACCCCATCCACCGCCCCCGCCGCCGCACTGCCCGCCAGCGTGGAGACCTCGAGCGGCTGCGCGCGCGCGCTGGCGATAGCACCAAATATCACGAGCACGATCAGCGCCAGAGGGCCAGCGAGCGGACAAAAGAGGGAACGATGATTTTTCATGCGATGAACGTGCGAGCGAGGACCAACCGCGAGCGGGCGGCGCGGGCAGACCCGCCCCTCGCCGCCAGCGACCGCCCGAGCATACCTCGGCATACTTATGACCACCGTCGCACCAAAACCCACTATCGAGTGGGTGCAAACCGCCCAAAACAATTACAAGGAGCTCCCGGGCAGATACCAAGCAGCAGGCCCACCCGTCGCGATCCCCAGCCCATCACCGCCGCCTCCCTAAGTGCCGCCGCCGAAACCGATTGCCCCCACCCCGCCCGCCCTGTTTCAGAGTTCCCTTCACGTTTCATGGCAGCCGAGATCATCGTCCCCGTCATCGCCGGCGGCTTCATCCTCTACGAGCTCCTCACGCGCAAGAAGCGCGACCACGCCGCCGTGCAGGAGTACGGCCGCGAGCACAAGTGGGAGCTGCTGATCATCCATCCCGGCTCGCCTCCCGCGCTGATTCACACCCGCACCACGGTCACCAACCACTACGTCACCCGCTACCGCACCGCAGACGGCGCCACCCACGAAGCGTACCTGAAAGTCGGCTGGTTCGGCGGCGTCACCCTCGTGGAAGACAAGCGCCTCCCCGCCCGCCTCGCCCGCGGCATGGAAAACGTAAACCTCCCCATGGACTGCCGCGACTGCGGCACCACCGTCCCCGCCGGCGCGAAGCGCTGCCCGTACTGCAAAGCGTGGCGGGGGGCTTTTAAGCAGGGGTGAGGGGCGAAGCCCGCACCGAGCACCAGCCGGGGCCGGCGAAAGGCCCGGCCACCGCTCGTGCGGTAACGTCCAGCGCCCCGTCGCGCGCGCCTCGTACCGAGCGTTGCCCCGGTGAGCGAGTGCGCTGGGCGCGGCCAGCGGGCGCTCGGGGGATGACGAGCACGGCGTCGCGCGAGGCGCGGAGCGCGAGCGATTTCCGCGCGCGGCCGCCGAAAACGCGGCCGCGCCGCACGTGCGCGGCGCGGCGAGCTCAGGCGGGGCCGGCGGCGGGGCTCGCGGCGAGCGCCTCGGGCGGCGGGGCGAGGGCCTCGGCCTGGGCGTGGGCGTACCAGCGTGCGGCGGGGAGGGACTTCATGCCCAGGAGATCGCGCACCTTCTCGAGCGTGCGGCGCACGTGCTTGTCGTGGCCGAGCCGCGGATGGGCAGCATGCGCGAGCACGAGCTCCTTGATGACGCCGTACTCGTTTACCGGTGTGTCGCGCAGGAGCGCGGCGAGGGCCGCGAGCACCTCGCGGCTCGGGGCATCGAGCAGGTGGAGCTTGGCGGCATCGGAGAGCTCCTCGGCGAGCCAGCCGCCCTTGTAGCTGGGAAAGGCGACGCGGCCGGCCGCGACATCGAGCACGCATTTCCAGAGCAGGCCGTCGCTGTAGCGCTTGAGGGCGTAGCCGTGCACGGCCTCCGTCTTGCGGGCCTCGGCGCGGGCGCGCGCCGACTCGTGGCCGGTGACGACCATCACGCGCACGCGGGGGAAGTGCCGGCGGAGCTCGCGGCAGAGGGCGAGGCCATCCTCGGGGAGGGGCATGCAGAGATCGACGACGGCCACATCGGGCGCCTCGCGCGCGCACGCCGCGAGGAGCGCGGGGCCATCGGCCGCCTGCGCGACCACGGTGAGCACCGGGGGCTGCTCCAGCATGGCGCAGAGGCCGCCGCGGCCCTGGAGCGAATCATCGGTGACGACGATGCGCACCTGCCGCCGGCACAGGGCCGGGAAGCACGCCTGGAACTGGCCAAAGGTGATCACGCGAGGAGGAGCGCCGCCGGGGCGGCGGCCGGGAGGGGGAAGCGCACGCGGAGCGTGGTGGGCCCGCCGGGGCGGGACTCGAGGCGGCACTCGCCCTCGAGGTCGCGCGCGCGCTGGCGCAGGTGCCCGAGGCCGCCGCCGGCCGGGGCCTCCGCGGGGGCAAAGCCCACGCCATCGTCGTGCACGGTGAGCTCGCCCTGCCCGGCCTCCTCGCGCAGGGTGACGATCACCCGCAGGGCCTGGCCGTGGCGGAGCGCATTGCTCACCGCCTCGCGGATGATGGCGGTGAGCTCGGCCCGCAGGCGCACGCTGAGGCGCTCCGCCACCGCCTCATCGGCCTCGTACACGAGGCTCGCGCCGCGCCCGCGATTGAGCCGCGCGAGCCAGTCGGTGATCGCGCGCGAGAAGGGCACCTCGGTCTCCGTCGCCGGGCCGATCCGCAGGATGCTGTCGCGCACCTCCCCCACGGCGGCGTCGAGATCCGAGGCCGCCGTCTCCAGCTCCTCCCGCAGCGCCTCCGGCTGCGCCGACTCCGCCAGCCCGGCGCAGCGCACGAGGTGGGCATTGACGGCCAGGAGCGACTGGATGGTGCGCTCGTGGAGATCGCGCACGAGCCGCGTGCGCTCCTCGGCCTCGCGCCGCACCTTGGCCTCCGCGAGCGCCTGGAGCGCCTGCGCCGACTCCGCCTCCAGCCGCCGCAGCACCTGCAGCCGCACCGCCAGGCACATGAGCAGCGAAAACACCACGCCCGCCGCGCCGATGCCCGCCAGCAGCCTGGGGCTCATGCTCGGGGCAAAGAGCACCGTGCTCCGGAAATCGATGCTCCACGTGGCGCCAAAGACCGTGCGCACCAGCGTGTGGCGCAGGGGGCGGGCGGCATCGGGCGCGACGGCGCGATCATGCGCGCCGCCCTTGATCGGCTCCGACAGCCAGACCCGGGTGGCGGGATTGGACCCAGCATACAACTCGCACTCCACGGCGCGCGGCTCATCGCCGAAGTGATGCCTGAGCAGCACGCTCGGCAGGAAGCTCGCGAAGATCACGGCGCGCGGCTTGGGAGCGTGCTTGTTGTGCTCCGCGTGATAGAGGGGCACAAACAGGCGAAAGCCGCGGCGCGGCAGATCGCTCGCGCTTCGGGGGAAGTCCACCCGGCCCGTCGTGAGGACCTTGCCCGTCTCCCACGTGAGACGGATCGAGGGCGCCTGGTCTCCCGCATAGAGGTCATCGCCCGTGAGGGCGGGCCGGCCGCCGAGCAGCCAACGCTCCCGCACGATCACGCGCGCACCGGGCGGCAGCTGCAACTGGTTGCTGAAATTCCAGAGCGAAGCCTCGCCCGAAGCCTCCAGCTCCGCATAACCCAGCTCGTAGAGACCGGGCAAGTAGTCCCGCAGCCGATGCACGCCGATGACCCCATCCCGCCATTGCCGGGAGAAGTGCTCAGGCGAGCGATCGACATGGCGCGCACAGAAATCCCGGGTCGCGATCATCCAATTCTCGATGCTCGCGAGCCGCGGCTGCAGCGAGCGCCACATCTCCTCGCACTCGCGCTCGAAGCGCCGCCGATCCTCGCTCCGCCCGAGCCCCCACAGGCCCGCGACGCCCAGCAGCGTGAGGCCGAGCCCGGCGAGCAAGACCAGCGACGGAGCGCCCCAGCCCCGCCCACGACTGTGGAGCCACCCGCCGCCCGCCGCCGTTGTCTCGTCTGGATGCATCACGCGCGCGCCGGGACTGTTTTCGCGGTAGAGCCCAGCGAGCGTCGAGCCCAAAGTCGGCGCGCATTTACCCGCGCAAATTTTCCTCGTGTGTTGGGCTCGCGCCACCGGGGCAAGCGCGCTCCCGTGACGGCCATGGGAGATCGCGTGGGCGCCACACCTCCACCCAAGAGGGCGCCCCGCCGTGATTCTTCCGCGCGCCCGGCCCCGCGACCCACTCTTACCATGAATCCCACGCCACCTCCGCCGCACCGCCGATTACGCGTATTCATGTCTCCCCGCGCCGCGGCGGGCCGGCCCATTTTGGCAGACCACCCTCGTACCATGACCTACCGCTCCTCCCTCCTCGCACTCTGGCTCTTTCTCGCGGCGGGCCACGGCCTGGCCGCCGCCGCCCCGACGATCACCGCGCGCTTCGAGCCCGCCACCCTCGCCGTCGGCGAGACGGCGGAGCTCAAAATCGTGTTGAAGGATGTCGCGTGGGAAGCCTGGCGCGGCCTGCGCTTCCCCGGCGTGGCGGGCCTCCACCTCGCCAAGGCCTCCAGCTCCGCCAGCACGACGCGCAGCGCAGGCAAGCTGCAACACGAGCACACCATCACGCTCGCCCTCCGCCCCGAGCGGCCGGGCCACTTCGTGGTGCCCGCGCAAGTGCTCCGCTGGGGCGACCAGACCGTCACCATGCCCGAGGCCACCCTCCATGTCTCCCCTGCCCCCTCGGTCGCCGCCCCCGCCGCCCGCGCCGCGGGCGAGCGCGTGAGCCAAGCCACCGCCCAGGCGCACGCCGGCAGCACGCGCGATGCGCCCTGGCGCAGCCACGCCGCCAGCCGGCCCTGAAGGCCTGCCCGCCTGCGCCCTACCCCTTTTTCGCACGCCCGTCACCCTCCCCTCGCTCGCGCCGCCCACTCCAGGCTGCGCCGGCGGGGGGAGGCACGCGGCGACGACATGCCGGGCGCACCGAGGACAACGAGGCGGCACCACCGTCCCTGCCGGCGCGAAGCCCGCAAAGAGCGCCAGCCGGGCCGGCGAAAGGCCCGCCACCGCTCGAGCGGTAACGTCGAGCGCTCAGTCATCGCGCGTGCCTCGCCCCGGGCCTTGCCCGGCGAGCGGGTGCGCTGGGCGCGGCCAGCGGGCGCTCGGGGGAGATGTCGAGCGCACTCCGGGCAGATTCAGGGGAGGTCAGGCGTTGGCCGGCTTTCCGGTCTTCTTCAAGGCGGCGAGATACTGGGCGATCGCCGTCTGACCGCGCTCGCGCGCGAAGGCCTCGGCATCCATGTCGTCCATGGAGGTGCCGCTGTAGCTGACCCGGTAGTCGATGCCGCGCTCGATCAGGAGGCGCACGATCTCCATGCTCCCCTTGCGGACGGCACTGAAGAGCGGGTTGCGCTCGGGCTCGCTCGTATCCAACGCCGCCCCGGCGTCCAGCAACTGCCGCACCACCGCCAGGTGCCCCTCGGAGGCCGCTATATTGATGGCGGCGCCACGGAAGACGCCGCCTCGCCGGTTGATATCGGCGCCCCGCTCCAGCAGGTACGCCACGATCTCCGGGCGGCCAAAATCCGCGGCGACATGCAGCCACGAGCCGAAGGCGGTATCGACCGCCAGCATGCCGGGAAACTGAGTGAACAAGGCGCGCGCGCGCGCCGTGTCGCCCTCGTCGATCGCGGTACGAATCGCCACTTTCTGTTCTACTTCGGTCATATTATTTGTGTTTCCGCTGCGCGGCGGCATCTCCCAATTGTTTCAACACCCTGACCACACCTTTGTAACCACCGTTTTCAGATTCAACCTGTTTCAGCTCCTTCACTGCATTTCTGAGTGTCTCCACGCTGTGCTGGCTTTGCGGGGGGTCGACAGCGCGCTAAGCTTATATTCGGTTTTTAGCAGCTTCCGGATGGCATGGCCTCCGAGCGTCGTGACGGATAAAAGCCGTGAGCGCTACCGGCCTCTAGGCACCATCGTATACCTGCAATGCGGATACCGGCGGCAGCCCCAGAAGCTGCGGCCTGTTTTACCGCCGTCTCTCAATACCAGCTTCACGTCGCACGTGGGGCAGGTCGGCGTCGTGTAGTCTCCCTCGGTGACTTCGGCCAGGATTTTGCGGCGATCTGCGACGGCCAGCGACTGAAAGCGCGTGACGAGCTCCAGGGCGTTCATCACGGTGATCCCATTGGCTCCGGCAAATGCCCGCGCGTCAGGCGTGAAATCCGAGGTCGTCATAAAGATGCCCTTCGACACGCCCTCCGCAGCCATCACCCCGCGCAGCTCGCGGACGAGGCTCACGCCGATCAGCTCGCCTCCCCAGGCTTTGCATTGCACGAGACTATCCGGCGGTAGGTCTTTTGCCATATGGAGCCGCAGGTCGACCCCGCCATCGGCGCCGGTGCCCGATCTCTTGGCGTGCAGCCCAGTGGCCGCGAAATAGCGCTCGGCGATCAATTCGAACCGTTTCCATTCGAGGCTGCGGAGAAGATCGATCGTGAGGTCTTGGTGACTCGGCGGAGGTGGACTCGATGCAGCGGCAGCAGCGTTTTGACCTCCGGTGCTTCGAGCCAACTGTGCCGCCACGTTCTGCTCCCACGACCTTGCCGAGCCGGCATCCAAAGCCGGCAGCGGATCGATTGAGCGGCGGGCTCTTTTGAGACGCCAAAGCCAAAGACCCGCAGCGCCGACGAGTACCGCCACAAGCGCGAGGCCGAGGCCGTACCAGCCCCACGTAGCGCGCGGCGACGGAGGCGGTGGCCGAGTCTGCGGCTTGAGTTCCAAGTAGTCGCTCTCACCCGGAGCCGGGCGAGTCAGGGGGGGCACGCTCTTCATCTTGGCCGGCGCGGTGGCTGGGGGGTTCACCGTTGAGCGCAGCGGCTGCTTTTGCGCTGTGCTAGGTGGCGCGATGATTCCGACCGGTGGCGACTCAGCCCTGGCCAGCGGCAGCTCGGGCTGGCGCGCCGGGCGCGAAGAGGGGTTCGAAGGGCCCGGCGGATGCGCCGAGACATTTCGCACGCGCCCATCGAGCAGGGTGAGTTGGAAATCAGGATACGTCCAAATCTCACGCCCCTGGCTCGCCACCTTTCCCGTGGGCCACCCGTAGAGCCGGATCACCTCCTCCGCTGCCGTCCCCGGCGGTAGGTCTTTCGCGATCTGACCGACCGCGATCGAGGCCAGCAGCAAAAAGCCACCCCCCCCGCGGCAAAGCCAGGCGCGATAATATCCAAGCAATCTCATGCGGTCTGTGCTATCTCCGCATCATCCGCACTGCGGGCCAGAAGCCCAAGCAGATCGGCGGAAATTTCTGTCCAATGCCTATCCAACCGCACTGCGCGGATGCGGATATCATGCCCGTGCAGGTGGAGGGTCTCGTCAAATTCCTCGCCCGCGCAGGCGTAGAGCAGGAGTCCCCGAGCGCTCCCCCATCCCACCTCGCGCTCCCGGTTTTTGAGGTAGGCGAAAAGTTGGTAGAGATGAGCTGAGATATACGATTTCCTGGCAAATTGCGTTTGGAATGGATTCGCGTAAAACTTGCATTCGACGATGACATTGTCACCCGAGAGCTCTTTGCTTCGCAGGCTGATATCGGTCCGCATCGTCGGCAACATTTCCATTCCGCCTCGACTGCTGCGGGCTTCGTCGGCGTGCCAGTCGATGAGCGACGATCCGACGCAGTACCGCGTCTGCTCCTGGGCGAAGAAGTTGCGGATGAAGCACTCGAAGAGCTGGCCCATGCGAGCTTCGTCCCTACAGAAATCGTGGAAACGCGCGTCGCCCGCGCCATCCGTCGGCAGGAGGTTTACATACACGAACTCACAAACATCGAGTACAAAACGGTAGTGCCTCATGTTTTGATGAAGATGAACGCGGCGAAAAATACGGGCGTCGAGACGCAGATCCGAGCATGGGCTAAAGATGCGCAGCAGGTCGCGAATCTCGCCGCGCCGGGACGCAGCGATCTCATCCTCCCTCACCAAGCGCTCCAGAATAGCCCGGATGATCTGGTTCGGCAGGATGTCGATGCTCAGCTCGCCAAACTCGCACGTCCGAGCGAGGGAGCCGAAGCAGGGCCGACGCAACTCCTCGGCCGGAAGTATCTTGGGCTTTGGAAATGACAGCCTCTCGCGCGCGGCGACGTAGTCGCGGTGCAGGCCTCGCTTGATCAGTTGTTGGAGGCTGCGCACGAGCACCTGCGCCATGAGATCACCCACACGGTCACAGCTTTCGGTGCGTACATCGACGTAGCGCGCCTCCTGCGCATGATTGAGCGCATAGCACAGGAGAAAGTAGATATTGCGGATAGGTATCGCCGGCGTGCTCACGCAAACAGCCTCCTGATCTCTGCGATCTCTTCATCAGCCCGCGACGTCTTCTCCATCCAGTATTCGGAGAGGAGCGGCTTGATCTCGTACTCCAGCACGCTCATGAGCCACTGCGACGCGGAAGCCATATCCTCAGGCGGGCAAAAATAACTGTGGCCGATACAGTACCCGGGGCCAAGGTCGCTGGCGTCCATGGCGATCTTGGCATTCAGCCGGGTGATGCCGCCGACGATGGCGTCTGCAATCTTGTCCGGCACGTTGCGCGACCTCAGGTGAGCCCTGAACTTTTCCGAGGCAATCTCGGGTTGCAGTGTTACAAACGCGAAGCGCCGTCGCAGCGCATAATCCACCATGGCCAGCGAGCGATCGGCGGTATTCATCAAGCCGATTACGTGGACATTGGGCGGCACAAAGAATCGCGGTGAGGATGGATCGTCATAAGCCAGCGGCATCGCATAGTGCGCGCCCCGCTTGTCTGGCTCCAACAACATCATCAGCTCACCCAGGATTTTGCTGAGATTTCCGCGATTGATCTCGTCGATGATAAAAACGTGAGGCCTGGGATCGCGCGCCGCCCGCCGACAGAACGCGACGAAGACGCCTTCGCGCACGACAAAGTCGCCAGTCTTGGTCGGTCGCAGTCCTTGCACGAATTCCTCGTAGCCGTAGGACTGGTGAAACTGCACCATCTGCACGCGAGAGGGGTCGATCTCGCTCATCACGGCGTACCCCAACATGCGAGCCACAAAGGTTTTTCCGACCCCGGGCGGTCCTTGGAGGACGAGGTTTTTCTTCCGATGGAGCTGCTCGACCAACTGATCGAACTGCTGCGGCGCCATGAACAGCTGGGCCAACGCCGCACCACGGTCGAAGGGTGGGCCGGGCTCATAGGCGACGCCGGCTGCTTCGCGATCAGACGGAGGCGAGGTCAACGAGTCTGCGACCTCGCGGACTTCGCGACCGTCCTCGGCCTCACCCTCTGCCTGATAGGCATTGCAGACGGCCCAGAGAAAAGACTGAACGTCGACCCAGTCGCGAGGATTCTTCGGCGAGGCGACGGCCCAGATGCCCTTGCCAAAAAGCATGACCGCGTGGAAACGATCTGCGTCGGGGCGGCCGGCATCGAGGTCCAGGCCAATCTTTTCAGCCAAGTCGCGATAATATGATATCTTGATCGGAAAATAGTCCGTCGGTCGCAACGCCCAGAGCATGACTGAAAGCGTGTCCCAGGCAGGCACGAGTTTCTGGCTGCGAATCGTCGCGAAGACGGGAGCGAGCGTCTCTCTACCGGAATAAGGCGCGTCCGTCGCTTCCAACAAGGATCGAAGCACAGGCGCGAGGGCCTGAGAGTTGTCGAGGCCGATGCTCTTTCGCCACGAGTGATGGTTGGCGATGTTCAGCGCGCAGGTCCTCAGCACGATCTGCAGGGCAGCTGCGGGATTGTTTTCGTCGAGCAGTCGACGCATTTCAGTGCGGCCTCCGGCCTCAGTAAACTTCTGCAAGCCCCGGCGCTTGTAGTTCAGTTCTTCTCTCGCAAAACGCTCTCCAGGATTGGCGAAATCCACAAAATCAGGGAAGCGACCCATAAAAGCCGCCCACAGCTCTACGGCGATCGACTGCTCGATTGCCATCGATTCTTCCGATGCCTCCGCCTGGTCGCTCCAACGGCTGCGCAACGGCTCCTCATAGAAATCTATGATCTCACCGGGATGAGCGGCCTCTAGTTCGCGGCGGAGTTCCAGCACTGCGGCGTCTAGCTGGCGATGGTCCCAGTGCGCCAAGTCGCGCTCGGGTATCCCTCGGATGCGGTGCAAAAGCTTTCGGCGGTCCCCGCTGGACGACATCCGCTCGACCCGTGCGGGAAACGTGAAATAGCGCAGCATGTGGCGAAACTGCCGGTGCCCATCCTGGGGCACGCTTTCGATAAAGGAGAGAAATTCGTCGTAGTCGGCGAAGATCATCTTTCGCTTATCCATCGGCGTCCCTTTCAGCATCTCAACCAGATCCACCAGCAACACCAGCTCGCGCCAGCGATGATTATTGAACCCCATGCCTGCGGAGCCAATGCCGCTGAGCACGTGGTCGGCCAGGAGCGAATGGCGTTCCGGGAAGGGCTGTCCACTCAGATTCCAAATAGACGCGATGATCTCCCGCTTTTTCGCCGGGCGAATTTTGGAGGGAAAAAGCAAGATGGCCCAAAGCATTTCGGCCATCAGTAGCTGTGCCTCGGGAGTAGCATCGGCCATCTGCCCCAAGAGCTTCGCCGAAAATGTATCGCCGCTTTCATCCGGGCGGTCGACAAAAGCACGCCTGACCTCACCGAAGTTCTGCGCGGTCCAGAGCGAGCGCTCCGTGAACAATGAGCCATCCTCCACAAGGCAGGTGTCTATCCAAGTGCGAGCGGCAGCGAGAATGGGAGCAAAATCGTGGGACTTCGAACGTGTAGCCATTTGGGGACGTGGGATAGGAGATAGTACGCAAGTCGTACCCGCAGTCGTGTTGCGCTTCTGAGGATTAAGCTCTGCGGGTATTTCGTGATTCAGCCTTCGGGCGACCGCACGAAGATCAAGATTCCATTCACCTCCACCGTCTCTGCGCGTTTCACGGCACCCACCCCTCACCTCCTCCTGCCAGCACCACTTCGGGAGCGTGAGGTCGGCGGGGAGACTCGCGGCGATCGCGCTCGCCGGGAGATTTACCTTGGTGGCGAGAGAGCAGCCGCGTGCCGTGCTAGCCGCAGCGGGATTCTGCCGGCAAGATAGACGTAGATTCAGAAGCAGAATTTGGCGGGGTGATGAGAGAGCCGCCGTGCACATATTTCGTCGCCAAGCAGGCTGGCCCTTGCTGGCGCTGGCCGCGGACGAAACCTTCACCGTCGTACGCGTGACCGAGGTCGGCATGCGCAGCCAGACCGTCACCCAGGACGGCAAACCGGGCCGAGAGCTGCCGCTGCTGCTGCTCGCGCAACTCGACGAAGCTGTCGAAAAGGACCTCGTGGAGATGGTACTGAAGGACTGATGCTCCCGGCTCGCGCCGAGACGGCTGTCTCGCCCGGACTTCGGTGGCGACCTTCGTGCCTGCTGCCCCATCTCCACGGGCAGGCACCGCGCCAACCTGCTCACCCTCCCCTCGCCTCCTCCTGCCAGCACCACTGCGGGAGGGTGAGGTCGGCGGGGAGGCTCGCGGCGATGGCGCTCGCCGGGAGATTTACCTTGGCGGCGAGGGAGCAGCCGCAGGCGGTGCAGACGTCGAAGCCGGGGGGGCGGCGGTCGCGGGGGATGAGTGACTCGACGGCGGTGTAGACGGAGGAGCAGGCGCAGAATTTGGCGGGTTGGTTGAAGGGGCAGCTGCGGCAGATCGCAGCGCGGCGCTCGGCTGTCTCGCGGGGTACGGGGTGGCCGCCGGTTTTTAGAAACTGGGTGACGGCGCGCATGGCGTTGAAGGCGAGCGCGGGGGTGAGTTCGTAGGTGAGATCGCGCACGGGGCGGTGCGTCTCGCCGGGCTCGGGGCGGCACCACTCGAGGTCGAGGGCGGCGCAGAGCTGGCGCTCGATGTCGGTGGCGATGGTAGCGAGGGGAAGATTCTTATAGGCGCGGTGCCGGGCGACGTCTTCACAAAGGGAGCGGAAGTTATCGGCGGAGAAGCGCTGGGCCGTCTCGGGCTGCACGTAGCGCCAGCCGCCGGGGGGCGTGATGCTGAAGTGCCTAAGTGTCGCCATGGGAGTACTCGCGGGCGGGGTCGACGAGGCGGGAGGTGCGGAAGGCGAGGCGCGCGGCGGGGTCGGCGGAGTCGAGCGTGGCGCGGCCGAGGCCGGGGTGGGCGGGAGGCTGCGGGCGGGAGGGCTGGGGCCGGGGGCCGGCAGTGGCGCCTTTGCGGCGGAGGAGCTCGATGAGCATGACAAAGGCATCGGCCTCGTCGGGAGAGTGGCCGAGGCGCTCTTTCATGGCGCGCTTGGTCTCGATGCTGATCTTCTTCTCCTTGAGGGTCTCGTACTCGCGGGCGGCGAGCTGGGCGCGGAGGGTCTGAAACTGGGAGGAGAGGCCGCCGACGAGGCCCTCCTCCATGAAGGCGCGGCCGGCCCACCAGAGTTCGGAGACGAAGCGATCGACGATGTCGCGGGCGGTGTCGGTATCGGCTGTCTTGATACGGCGGTCGGTGGGCGCGCCGCCAAAGCCGCAGCGGTGGAGCTGGCGGGACCACTCCTTTTCCAGGATGGCGGCGACGCCGCGGCCGGCGCCGGTGGTATCGAGGATGAAGTTTTCGGGGGCGACGCGGTGGAGGCGGCAGAGGCGGATGACCTCGCGGGCGATGAGGTAGTCGAGCGGGTCGGAGCGCTCGGTGACGGCGAGCTTGAGGGGGTGGATGGCGACGAGGTTGAGGGCCCAGCGGGAGCCGCGGGACTCGCCGTACTCGGCGATGGCGAGGGTGCATTGATCGCCGCCCTCGAAGGCGGGGTCGAGCGCGGCGAGGCGCACGGGCGGGAGGGCGTAGGTGTGGAGGGGCTCGGCGCGATTGAGCACGGCGCCGGGGTAGACGGTGCCGTAGAGCCCCTCGGGGGCAAACCAGCCGCGGACAAAGGTCCACCAGCGGGGGGAGCCCTCGCCGAAGGCGGTGGCGACGCTGTCGAGATAGTCCTGGCGCAGGAGGAAGGGAAAGTGCGTCTTACCCGCTTTTATGTTGGCGGAGCGGAGGCCATCGAGGCGGAGGCAGATGCCGCCGCGGCGGGTCTCCCAATGGTTATCGCGCTCGGGATCGATGGCGTGCCAGCCGGCGCGAGGCTCGCACCAGGAGCCAAATTCGCTGTGGCGGCGGGTGGGATTGGCAAGGGCGACCTTGCGAAAATCGGGGTCGGTCATGAGGTTGGAGGTGGCCTCGAAGATGGCGCCGGGCGTGCCCTGCGCCTCGTCGATGATGACGTAGCGGCGCTGGCGCGAGTGGGTGCCCTGGATCTTTTCGACGGCGGCGTGGCCGCGATCGGTGGCGATGCCCTCGATGAGGTACTTATCCTCGCGGGAGCCGGCGGGCCGGATCGTCATATCATGGCTGCGCACGTCGTACGCGGCGGCGCCGAGGATATCGGGCTCGATCTGGGCGGTGCGGATGGCGGCGACGGTATCGGCCCAGAGGCGCTTGCGGAGGCCGCCGAGGTGGGTGGAGGTGAGGGTAACGATGGTATTGAGCGGATCGGCGATGTAGGCGGCGGCGGCGATGTGGGCAAAGGTGTGCGTCTTGGCGGCAGAGGCGTGGCCGATGACTTCGATGTGGCGGTAGTGGCACCAGGCCCAGGTGAAGAGATCGAGGTCGTCGCGCCAGCGGGGCACGCCGGGGGCGGCCTGGCCCGCGTAGAGCTGGGGCCAGAGGAGCTGCATGGCCACGCGGAGGTGAGCCTGCGCGCGGGTGCCCTCGGCCTGGGCGTAGCGATGGAGCTCGCGCAGGGCCGTGGAAACAGCAGCGGGCGCGGCGGAGTGGCGGCGGATATGCACCAGGAAGTGGCCTATGCGATGGCCGCGCGCGCGACGGAAGCCTCGTGGCAAGCCGGCGCGGGGGAGAGGCCGTCGCGGTCGGGAGCTACGGCTGCCTGCCCGGCCCGGAGTGGCGGCTCGGAGGCGAGCGACTCGAGGAGGCGATCGAGGGCGTACTTGGCGCCGAGCGTGACGCGCCTGTCGGCGAGGAGGCGGGCGTGCTCTTCGGAGAGCTCGCGCAGCCGCCTGTCGAGGGTGGCGAGACCGGCGGCGTACTCGGCGGCGGCGGCGCGTAGGGTGTCTTCGGATACAGTGGGCATGGGAGCGGATCGGGAGATTTATTTACGGGGCGGCGCGTGGCGGAGGCGATGGGCTGAGCGCCCGCCCCCGCTCTGCGCGCTAGACGCGACGGGAGCCCGCCGCATCCTGCACCCAGAGCTCGCCGCCGGAGACGTAGAGGCGCACGGCGCTGGAGCCGAAGTGGAGCTCGTTGCCCGCACCCTTGAGTTGCACGGGCTTGGCATCGCTGCCCCAGAGCTGGAGGCCGTAGCTCTCGGTGATGTAGGTGCCGTTGGCGGTTCCATCGAAGTGGAGTTTATGCTGGCCGACGATGAGTGAGTCGTCGCCGATGGTGGCTCCGCCGCCGAGCGCGAGGGCTCCGCCCACCTCGAGATCGCCCTGCACCTCGGCGCCGCCGTCGACGGCGAGGTCGTGATCGATCTGGGCGCTGGCGCCGACATTGAGAGCGCCGCCCGCAGTGAGGGAGCCCGCGACGCCGAGAGCGGCATTGATAGCGATGTCGCCGGTGGCGTGCACGATGAGGCGATCGGCGGCGGTGCGATCGCGGATGCGCACCGTGGCGTCGGCGGCCTGGCCGGGAGTGAGGAGGATGCTGCCCGCGATGCCCGGAGTGGAGTAGCTGTTGCCAAAGAGATCGATCTGGCCGCCGCGAGTGGGGCCATCGCCGCCGCCGCCATTGACGCGGATGAGGCTGAGGTCGGAGGTATTGCACACGAGGCAATTGCCCGCGAGACGGAGCTCGCCGCCCTGGATGTAGGGAGAGGCGATGTGGATGCCGGCGGCGACCGTCTCCGCGACGACATGCTGGAGGTAGAGCACGCCCTCCGAGAGCCTGAAGGGAGCGACGGCGCTGGCGCCGTTCCACAGGCGGATGGTACCGGCCTCGAAATCGAGCGTGGAGGTGGAGGCGGTGGCATCGAGCTTGATGCGGCCGAGCACGCGGCCGCTGGCATCGTCGATCTTGACGCCCCAGTTGGCGCGGACTTCACCGAGCGGAGTCACGTAGGCCTCGGCGGCCGTGGTGACGGCCGCGCCGATGGAGCCGGCGGCCGAGCTGGTGAGCGAGGCGCTGACGACGGTGCTGGCGGCAGCGGCGGCGCCGGCGGCGTCGACCTTGGAGCTCTCCACGGAGGTGACGCGGGCAAGCAGGCCCCCGCCCGGCGTCTGCACCTGGGCCTCGAGCGTGGCGGTGCGGCTGGCGACGGAGGATATCTGCGTGGAGTGGGCGCTGAGGGTGGCAGTGGCGCTGGCCTGGGAGACGACCAGCCCGGTGGCAGGGTCATTGATCGTGGTGTCGAGTGCGGTGACTTGCTCGGCGAGGGCGCTGGTGGTATCGGCGAAGGCCTGGAGCGTGGTGGTGGCCTCGGCGTGATTCTGATTGATGCGGGCCGTGAGGATCACGCCCCACTCGGCGAGGGCGGAGTCGGCGGTGACCTTGGTGCGGAGAAACTGCTCGGCCGTCGCGGCCGCAGAGTCGCCGACACGAGCCTCGAGGCGCTCGACGCTCTCGGCGAGAGCATATCCCTCCCCGGCCACGACGCGGCGGATGCTCTCCAGAAGCGCGCTCGACTCCACAGCGCCACCTCCACCAGCGGGGCGGTGGCGCACGGAGAGGCGCTCGATCTTTTCCGCGATCTGCGCGCCAAGCGCAGCGAGTTCGGCACGGAGCCGGGCGAGCTCGGCCGCGCGGGCCTGCGACTCGCGCCGCAGGCGGCCGAGCAGGACTTCTTCGGAGACGATGGGCACAGAAAGAAAAGGGAGTTGAGCTGACGCGCGACGGGAGTGCATGCGCCACGGAGCGGAGTGCGCGCGCGTGGAAGGAGCCCGTACCGCTGGGCAGGGGATGGGAGCGTCTTACTTTTTAGCGGGCGGCGCGGCGGGCGCGGCGAGACGGATCTCGGGAGCCTTGTCGAAGGTGCGCACGCCAAACCAAAAGGCGAATGCCATGGAGGAGAGCGAGTGGATCCCCTGCCAGAACTCGGTAGAGTCCGCGCCGCTAAGCATAAGCCAGGAGGCATGGCCGATGGAGGCCATGAGCACGATCGTCGTGAGGCCTGGACGAAAAAGCGCGATCACATCGCGGGCCCAGCGGTGCGAGGCGGCGGCGCCCGCAGTGGTCTGTCCTTGGACTGCGGCGGTGAAGGCGGCGCCGCTCTGCTCCTCACGCGTCTGGCGGAGAGCGAGATCAGCCCGCTGCACGTCGATGCGAGAGGCAAGCTCGAGGCGCTCCATCTCGTGGCGGTGGCGCTGGCGCTCCTCGTAGAGCCCGATGCCTTTTTGCACGAGGGCGCCGAGAAAGCCGGCTGCCGGCGAGAGGAGGGATAACCAGGTGGAGAGGGCCATGGGATGCAGGTGAGATGAGGCGGGACAGGCGCGATGAATTGGCAGGCCGGCGGGAGTGGAGCCGCTGCTGCTCAGCGCTCTCGCAGAGCCCACGCCGGTAAGGGGTCGCTCTCGCGCCTACGCCACGGACGCCGCGGCGAAGGGCTCGGCGACGGCGCGCGACTCAGCGCCAGCGACAAACTCCGTCGATGGCTGGGATACCGACACGGCAGGCTCACCGGTCGGCGAAACCACGAGGCGTTGGAGCACCTTGAGGGCGTGTTCGAGCTTGTGGTGATCGGCACGGGTGCCGACGAAGACCGAGGCAGCCTGGCCGAGGAGATTGAGCGCCTGGCTGGGTGTCATGGCGGTGGGAGACATCGAGGAGTTGTGAGACATAACGATAAGGAGCAGAGCTAGTGTCCTGTCCCGCAAGTAACCTTAGAAAGGCGCTCGAGTTTGCCGAGGATG
>CAYZPV010000045.1:0-52275 GCA_964480585.1 uncultured Opitutus sp.
GGTGGGGGGGGGGGGGCGGGCGGGCGGGGGGGTGGGTGGAGGGTGCATTTGTGCTGGGATCGGTGACGCTGGCGGCGATATCGGTGCTGGTGGGCGTGCTCTTCAGCCTGCGATTCGAAAACATCCTGCGCGGGCGGAATCCCGAAGCCGAGCAGGCCGCGGCGCGGCTCTTCAACCGCGTGCCGGCGGCGATCGACTGGCTGCGAGGCGTGAAATACGGCGCACTGGAGCTTACGGTCGCCTGGGAAACGATCGTGCCGGGCCGGGAAGAGGTGTTGCTGCGAGACGGAAGTGGCCGGCGGGCGGTGCGCGTGCTGGCGCGGCGCGATGCCGATGCCCAAGTGCGGCTGGGCGTAGCGGCGGGGGAGGGGCCGGTGCGATGGGGGGAGGCAATGGTGGAGACGCGCGTGGCGGGAAATCTGCGCGTCGAACTCGGCTCGCTCTATCCGCCCGAGGGGCATCCCTTTTACGCCGGCATGTCCGAGCGCGAGGGGAAGTGGCTGCGGAGGCGCTATCACGTGAGCAACGGAGAGACCTCGCTGCTGGCGGGCTTCATGCGCTTCCCGCCGGGAGGCGAGATGGAGCGCGTAAGCCTGGCGGCGCGACGGGTGGTGCGGGTGGAGGGGCTGAAACTGGGCGGCGTGGAGCGCGGCTCGACGAGCGATACGGTGCGGCTGCGCCTACGGTGGCCGGCTGAAAAGATCGCGGCAAGCGAGCCGCTTGTCGTAACCGGAGAAACGGGTGGGGGAGATTTCCTCGCGGTGGAGTATCTGGATGCGACCACCGTGCGCTTCATCTTCGATCACTGGGGCGGTGGGGGCTCCGTGAGCGAACCCGTACGCATCGACCGAACGCGAGAGCAGCTCGTCGAAATCACCATGGCTTCGCTCGTGACGGTGGAGGATGCGCGCCGGGGGGTGACGACGAAACGAGGCCGGCTGCGCGTGGCGCTCGATGGGGCGGTGGTGATGGAGCGCGAGGCAGAATTTTTCGTCTCAGAGATCTACGATGTGACCATCGGCTACAACCAGATCGGCGGATCGAGCTGCGGGGCTGAGTTTACCGGAGAAATCGTGGCTACGGAACGGCCGTGAGCATGCCCAAGGCGCCTACTTGCCGCCGAGGAAGAGCGCGTCCGCCTTTTGCCGCAGGTTGACGTAGCGCGCGCGAGCTTCATCGGAGACGCCCCACACGAGGTAGCCCTGGTAGTGTAGCGCGAAAGCAAAGGACAGGGCAGCGGCCCAGAGTGTCGCGAGCACCAGCGGCACGCGCCAAGCGGCACGCCAGCGCGAGGGCGCAGAGTCCAGACCCAAACAACCCAATGCAGCAGCGCAAAACAAGAACGGCACAAAGTCTGAGGTGTAGCGGTGTGCGGTGTTGATTGCGGCCAGGAGGGCCAGTCCCATGGGCAGGACCGCGACCCACGTAATGGCTATGACAAGACGTGCCGCGGGCAGGCCAAACCACGCCAGCGCGCAGCCGGCCGTGGCGAGAACGAAGAGCACCGGCATCGCGTAGGGAATGGCGAGGGTGCGGTCGGCGTAGTCGCTGCGGGTCGCAGGGAAGAGCGGCTTGGGCTTGGAGTGGCCTTGGTAGAGCCACGGGAAGCGGGACTGAAACTGGATATTGGGCCGGACGAAATAAGTGTAAGTATTGAAAGGCAGATTCGTGAGGTGAAAGTTACTGCCGCGAATGTTGGCGAGCCGGGCGGCGTCGAATTGGATATAATACTTGAAAGGGGCACCCTCGAAGCTGCGGAACTTCAGGTAGCTCAGCCCATTGAAGCTCATGACTCCGAGCGCGCAGGCCGCCCCGAGTGCGAGATGGGAGCCTCGACGCTCCCTCACTAGCAGCACCAGCGCCACAAGCCCGATGAACGTGAGTGCAAACAAGCCGACGGAGGGCCGGGCATGGAGTGAGAGCAGGCCCGCGCAGAGGGCGCCGAGCCACCAGCGCTCGCGAGGCGCAGCCAGGTGCCGCAGGGCGCAGGCGCAGGCGATGAGCGCGAAGGCCGCGCCGCAGAGATTGGCCTCATGATAGATGTAGGCACGACTGCCGAGGAAGAAGAGTGTGCTGCCGAGACCCAGGTTGAGGATGAGCAGCGCGACCATCCACGCAGACGGGCGGGCTGCCGGACCGTGCAGAAGGAGCGCGGCCGCGCGGAGTATGGCGGCCCCACTGACGAGGCAAACAACGTAGTAGAGCAGCATGAATGCCCGGCTCAGATGCCCGAAGCCCAAATCGAAGACGACGAAGGGGAGCCGCAGGAGGGCCGGCGTGATGCCGAAGTAACCGAAGTGGCGCCCCTCAAAGACGAAGGTCTCGTCGGGCAGGGACGCGTATGGCACATCGAGACGACCCTGCAGGATGCTCGACGCCTGGAACTCATAGAAGACGCCGAAGCTTTCCGGATAGTTGAAGACAAAATCTCCCGTCGTCACCAACCATGCAAAGCACAGCGTGCAGAAAGCGGCGGAAAAAAAGAAGGCGCGCTCTTGTCGGAACAGTCCTGGCAAAGAGCTGGCGAGACCCCGAAGGCGCGGCCAGGACCAGGCCACGAAGCATACTATCGGAATTGCCAGCACCGCTTGCCAAAAGGCGCTGGGAAGCCATGCGTGGAAGCGTTCGCGAAATGAGAAGAGCGTGGCGACGCCGCCTCGCCACGGGCGGCCGTCGCGAAAGATCTGCCCTTGAAAGCGCGGACCACATGAGGAACCTCCGATCGGGTTTTCGCCGATCCAGAGCGCATCCGGCGCGCGAACGGTATAAGAGGCGCGCGTCGCTATGACCTCGACTCCATCGATAGCTACCTGAAGGCGCTCGCTGGGCACAAAACTGGTGTGTGCGTAGACCTCTTCGAGAGAGGCCATGCGGACTGTGATCTGGTAGCGTTTGCCGGCGACGTAGGGGATGGATTGAGAGGTAGGCCCGCCATGCCCCCAGCGATCATAGCCGATGGCAAACGTGTCGGGGGTAAGGTAGCGGATGAAAAGAAAGTCTCCCGCGCCGGTGGCTCCGGTGACGATGAGCGGCTCGGACTGGCCTGGCTGGATGGCCGCCATTTCCACCTCGAAGGTGAGAGGATTGGGCGGCACGGGCTGCACGCGCAGCAGCGACCGACCCGATAACAGCAGGACAAGCGCGACGCCGAAGAGCCAGGGGGCAAGAGAACGGCCCTTCATGCGGAGGGGCGAGAAGCGCAGGCCCGCGTACTTCGGAGGCAAATCATTTCGGACTGGGATTGAGCGACAGGATTGTGCCGGGAAGATAGCGGGCAACGCGAAAGCGGCGAAATGGGAGTTGCGGAGCAGCGGCGGGCTTTCTCGGATAAGGAGATGCCGATTGCTTCACTTCCCGACCGCGCGACTCGCCTGCGCATCATGCGCTTCCTCGTGGTGGGCGGAGGTGCGGCGGTGGTGCAGATCGTGGCGATCTCCGGCCTCAAATACTGGATGAGCGATAGCGTGGCGTTTACGGTCTCCTGGATCATTTCGACGATCACACACTACCTGGCCAACCGCTTCTGGGCGATGCCTAGCACGCGCAACGACTCCGGGCGCCAATTGGGCGAATACCTATTTACCGTGGCGCTGAGCTACGTGATCAATTTGCTGGCCTTCAAGGCCTGCCGCGAGTGGCTCGGTCTAGGAATGGAGTGGGCGACGGTGGCTGCGGTGCCGCCATCGACGGTGGTGGTGTTTCTGATGCTGAACTATCGCGTGTTCAAGGCGGGCGAGACAAAGCCGGACGCCCAGAGCTAGGCGACTACCATTTCTTGCCGCGTTCCTCAGGAGTGATGCGGCGGAGGGTGAAGATATCGGAGGCGGCGAGCTCGCTGGCGTGGTTATCGAGCGTGGGCCAAGGATCCCACGGGGCGGCGATGAGGCGACCCGTGATACCGTCGCTCTTGGAAGAGAGAAGCCACTCGATACACTCCAAGGCACGGTCAAGGGAGGCACCGCCGGTGGCCTTTTGTTTCTGGGCAGCGGCGTACTCGGCAGCACCCGCTTTCTCAGGGCCGAGCGCCAAGACCTCGTCGGTGAGGCGGGTATTGATGGCGCCGGGGGCGAGCGCATTGATGTCCAAGGGGCGGTCGCGCTCCTCATCGGCGATCGTCTCTACGAGACGGACGATGCCGGTCTTGGCGACACCGTAGGCGGAAAAGTGAGCCCGGGGCTTGGTCGCGCCGCCACCGGAGAAGCACACGACCTTGGCACGGCGTGGTGATGGGATGCGTGCGAGCAGCGGCGCGAAGGCACGGATAGAGTAAAAGGTGCCATCGAGATTGGCGCGCACGGTGGCGGACCAGTGGGCTGGATCGGCGGAAAGGGTGCGTCCGATCTCGCCTTGCACACCGGCGCAGGCGATGAGACCGTCGATATGAGGCCACGCGGAGGCGACTTGCTCCGCGGCGCGGGCAACATCGGCCCACACGCCGACATCGCAGCGCGAGGCGAAAAACTGCGATTGCTGCGCGGCGAAAGCGGACTGGTCTGAGCGGGCGAGGCCCCACACGGCGTGACCGCGGGAGAGCAGCCGCTCGGCAAGCGCGCGACCGATACCAGTGCTGGAGCCGGTGAGTACGAGATTCATGCTACACTCAAGGGAAAGGCAGCTCGCGCTCTTGGTAAAGCCGCATGCGGCGCGCCGTGCGGTAAACTCGTCGGCCACGAAGAGGTGCGCGACGCACCCGCCGGTGAGCGGCGACCCCTTCAAGCGGAAACGATGTCTTCGCCCTGCGGCGACGGGGCCTAGTGGCGCGTCTCGTAGACCCAGCGATTGGCCTCGAGCCAGCGAAGGGTTTTGATGATGCCCTGCTCGATGGTGAGCTTGGGTTTCCAGCCGGTGGACTGGATTTTTTTCGTGTCGAGGAAGATAAAGGGATTGTCGCCGATCCAGCCGCGGTCGCCGCCGGTGTATTCAAATTTGGGAGACAGGCCGAGTGCGCCACAAATGAAGCGTATACTATCGTTGACCTGGACGAACTCGGGGGTGCCGAGATTGTAGATCTCGGTGTGGTGCTTGGCGTCCCTGGCGGTGTGCTTGCGGGTGACGTGCAGCATGGCATCGATGCAGTCCTGCACGTAGAGGTAGCTTTTTCGTTGGGTGCCATTGCCGAGCACGCGGAGGCGATCGGGGTGCTCGACGAGCTGCTTGTAGAAATCGAACACGTGCCCGTGGGTGTAGCGCTCGCCGAGGATGGAGACGAAGCGGAAGATGTAAGCCTCATCGATCTGCGATCCCTCGGCGTAAGCGGCGAGGAGGCCCTCGCCCGCAGTCTTGGAGGCACCGTAGAGAGATGTCTGAATGGGGAAGACATCGTTCTCGGGGGTGGGCTTATCGGGAGTGACGAGCGCCTCGCCGTAGACGGAGCCAGTGGACGAAAAGGCGATGCGCTTCACGCCATTGGCGCGCATGGCCTCGAGGACGTTGAAGGTGGCGATGGTGTTTTGCTGGAGGTCTTTTTCCGGATGCTTCCAGCCGTCGCGGATATCGGCATTGGCAGCGAGGTGGAAGACGAAGTCCGCACCCTTCATCGCCGCGGTGAGCGCAGGCAGGTCGAGGTTGTCGCCGCGGATGAGGCGGAACTTCGGGTGCTGGTGAGCACCGTCGAGAAACTTGATCTGGCCGGTGGAGAGATTGTCCCAGCCGGTTACGGTGATGCCTTCGGCGAGGAGCCGGTCGACAAGGTTGGACCCGATGAAGCCGGACGCGCCGGTGACGAAGACGTGTTGCATGAAAATGAGTGAGAGGTGAGGGAAGGCGGGACCAAGGGGAGTGGCAACCACTCTCCTGAGCCCTCGGGGCGGCCGCAGCTCATGGAGCAGACGATCTGGGGGCGACGCCGAAGAAGCTATCGGCGGCGGTACGGAGGGCCTCGTAGTTGCGCTTGGCTTCGTCGGACACGCCCCAGACGATATCGCCTTGGAAATGCACGGAGAGGGCGAGTGTGGCAAAGATCGACACGGCGGCGAGCGCGGCTGTGCCTCCGAGGGCGAGCGCGCGATGGCGACGCTTTTCCGCGTCGAGCACGGCCAGGCCGGCGGCGGCAAAGATCGCGAGGAGCGCGCAGAAATCCGCGGTGTAGCGATGCGAGGTCACGATGGCCAAGCTTAGGGCGAGGCACATCGGCGCGCTGCCGATCGCGACAATGATCAGGGGACGGCGAACAGCAGGCGCGTAGCAAAGGGCCCAACCACCGCCGAGCAGGGCGAGAAAAAAGAGCGCGGGCATCGCATAAGGCATGGCGAGCGTAGGCTCCTCGAGGTCGATCTTGGCGCGCGGGTACTGGGGGCGCTTACCGGAGGAGTCGAAGACAAACCACGGGAACTGCTTTCGCAGGCCGAAATCGGGCAGGCGCACGTAGGCGTCGAAGTTGTGGCCGAAATTGGCGAGGTGAAAGTTCTTGTTGTCGAAGCGGGCGCGGCGCTCGGGCGTATATTGCACCGCATACTTGAAGGGCGAGCCGTCGAACGTGCGGAACTTGAGCCAGCTCATGCCATTGAAAGAAAGGATGGCGGCCACCGAGCCGAGTCCGATCAGTGCATAGCGAAGCCCGAGGCGGCGCTCACGCCACGCAAGGACCAGGTGCCATCCCGTTGCGGTGCCGAGCACCACGAGCGCGAAGAGCCCCGCAGGTGGGCGCGCCTGAACGGCACAGAAGCCGGCCACCAACGCGCCAAACCACCAACGCCGGCCTGGCTCGGCGATGAAGCGCACGGAGCAGTACCCGCTCCAAAGCGCGAAAGCTGCTCCGCACAAGATCGCTTCGTGGTAGATGTAGGCACGGCTGCCCAGAAAGAAGAGAGAGGTGCCAAGCCCAACGAGGCCCACGAAGAGCACGGTAGCAAGCCGCGAAGGCCAGGCCGGGGAGCCGCACACGAGGCGCGTGAAATAAAGCAGTAGTGCGTAAGCGGCCCCGAGACACGCGAGGTAGTAAAGTACCATCGCGACCCGGCTCATCTGGCCGAAGAGCGTCTCGAAGCCGATAAAAGGCAGTCGCAGCAGCGCGGGCATGACCCCGTAGTAGCCGTAGACCTTGCCTTCGACGATGAAGGCCTCGCCACTCAACACTGGCTCGGGCACATCGAGCCGGCCTTGCAGAATCGAGGCGGCTTGGTAGTCGAAGAAGGTGCCAAACGACTCCTCGACGACGAGGCGAAAAGTGCCTCCTGTCATCACGGCGATGAACACCGAGACGCAGGCGGCCGAAGTGAGCGCAAAGGCGAGGTGAGGAGGCCTCCGGTGCGCCTCTAGCGGATGCACGGGCAGCCGATCCCATGGCTTGGTTTCGAGCCAGGCGGCGAAACGAGGCTGAAGGAGCCCGATGCCGAGTGCAAAGAGGAGCAACGCGATGGGCTCCAACGGATGGTTTCTCAACCAGTGGGAAATACGCTCCCATGCGGTGAAGAGGATGAAGGGCTGGCCCGCCAGCGGACGGCCATCCGAAGTGTGGATCGCGCCGCGAAAAAGCCCGCCTCCTGTATTGCCGCCGATCGGGTTGTTGCCGAAAAAAATCTGTTCGCCGGTGCGCGAGAAGTATTGGACGTCGGCGCGGGCGATCTCGCGGCCGTCGATGGATACCCGGAGCGGGCCCGGCACGCGTTTGCCCGCGCGCAGGCCGCCATCGAGCGAGGGCATCGTGACTTGGACGACGCGCGGCTGGCCAGGCTCCAAGGAGAACGGGGCGGAATCAGGTCCTCCGGTGGACCATGAGTCGTAGTTAAAGACAGCCGTCGCGGCGTCGAGGTAGCGGACGGCCAGGAAGTCGCCAACATAGGTGCGGCCGGTGGAGATAAACGGCTCCGTCACTCCAGCCTGACCGGGGGCGAATGTGACCCGCAGCTCGATGGTGCTCGGGAGTTGTGGGAGTCGCTGTGAGCAGAGCAGATAACCGCAGCCGACGAGGAAGAGGAGGGCGACGAGCCAAGCGAGGAGAGAGCGGCGGTACAGGGGCAGTGGAGCAGTCGACGGCATGCTACGGACTGCTAGAGGACGCCTGCGCGAGCGACGTGAGTCAATCGCGGGTTGCTGGGCGATCGGGGCCGTCGATGTAAACGCGCCAGAGCGCGTACTCATTACGCGCTTCCTCAGGCACACCCCAGACGATGGCGCGCTGGTGATGGAGCGTGATGGCCCCGGTGAGAGCGACCGCAAGGAGGGTAAACAGCGCCGCGAGCGACAAGGTGACGGTGCGAAGGGACGAGGCAAGGTGGGGGAGGCCGGCGACACCCAAGGTGGCGAAGCCAACGAGCGCCGGCAGGAAATCGGCCGTATACCGCTGGGTCACCGCGACGGCCGCCAGCATCGCCAGCGCCGCCGGCGCAGCGGCCAAGCCCACCAGAGCGAGCGGCAGCCGCAAAGAGTGCCGGTAGCAGGCGGAAGCGACACCCCCCACGATGGCAAGGAAGCACAACGCGGGCATCGACCACGGCAGCGCCAGCGTGGCATCGCGGTAGGTGATCTTCGATTCCGGGTAGAGCTTGCGATTGATGAATTCGAGGTAGAAGTAAGGGAACGAAGAGCGGAGCGCAAAGGAAGGCTGGAAAAGGTAGGCGGCGGAGTTGAAGCGCAGATTACTCAGGTGAAAATTCTTCCCGTCGATCTCGGCGAGTTTCTGCGGTGTGTACTGGACATTGAGCCGCAGGGGGCAGCCCTCCCAGGTGCCGAACTTGAGGTAGCTGACAGCATTGAAGCTCAGGATGCCGAGCACGCAGCCGATCCCTATCTTCAGATAACGGAGAGCATGCGGTGACTCGCGACGCACGACGAAGACCAGTGCCACTGCGCCGAGGAAGCAGAGTGCGAAGAGGCCCGCGGGCGCGCGGGCATGCACGGAGAGCACCCCGCAGACGAACGCTCCCATCCACCAGCGCGAGGAAGGGGCATCGAGCGCACGCAGGGCGCACACCATAGACCACAGGGCAAAGGCAAGGCCGCACAGGATCGCCTCGTGATACACATAAGCGCGGCTGCCGAGGAAGAAGAGGGTGCTGCCAAGGCCAACAGGCAGGAGCAGCAGCAGCGTCTGCCAGGTCCGGGGCTGGGCCTTGGCCGACTCACGGCGACGGACAGCCCAGACGAGCAGCACATAGACCGCGACGAGCGCTGCGACATAGTCGACGACCATGTAGAGCCGGGTGAGCTGGCCGACGCCAGCGCCGAAAAGCGCGAAAGGCAGCCGCATGAGCGCGGGCGTGGGGCCAAAATAGCCGTAGACCTTGCCTGCGACGACGAAGGCTTCGCCGCTCAACGACGGCTCCGGCACATCCCAGCGGAGACGCAGCAGCGAAGCAGCCTGGTGATCGTAAAAGGAGCCAAACTCATCTTCCGCGACGAGGCGGAAGGTGCCGTAGCTGATCATCCAAGCAAACGCGGTCGTGCAGATGGCGAGCACGACGAAGAAAGGCACATGAGGCGCCGCTAGAGACTTGAGGCTGCGGCGGGGAAACATGCCGGGAGCGGGCGGAGGAACGGCGGGCGCTACTTGGAGAAGCCTTCGGCGCGATCGACAATGAATTTTGGTCGAGCGCGCACCTCTTCGTAGATACGGCCGATGTACTCGCCAAGGATACCGATGCCGATGAGTTGGACGCCGCCCAGAAAGGCGACCAGGATCACCACCGTCGGATTGCCCCAAAGGATCTCCCAGCCCATCAGCTTGTAAAAAAGATAGATCCCCATCAGCAGGAAGGAGCAGGCCGAAACGATGAAGCCGAGCCACGTGCTGAGCGAGAGCGCGTAGGTGGAAAAGCAGAAGATGCCGTTGAATCCGATGCGCAGGGAGCCGAAGAAGCGGTTGTAGTTGGTCTCGCCGGCGAAACGCGCGGGGCGATCAAACGGGATGATCGCCTGCTTGAAGCCTACGACGGCGACCATGCCGCGAAGGAAGCCGTGGCTCTCCTTGAGCTTCACGACCTCGTTGATGACCCGGCGCGTCATGAGCCGGAAATCGCCGGTGTTGGGCGGGATGCGGACATCGGCGATCTTGTTGATCACCTTGTAGCCGGTGGCGGCGACGGCTTTCTTGATCCATGGCTCGCCGGTGCGCTGGCGGCGCTGAGGCAGCACGACGTCGTAGCCTTCGCGCCACTTGGCGACCATTTCGTGCACGAGCTCCGGGGGATCCTGAAGATCGACGTCCATCACGATGGCAGCGGCTCCGGAAGAGTATTGGAGGCCGGCGAGCGTGGCCATCGGCTGGCCAAACCGGCGGGAAAACTTGAGGAGCTTGATCCGCTCGTCCGCGCCACGCTGCTCAAGGATGACCTCCTCAGTGCGGTCTGGGGAAGGATCCATCGAGAAGATGATCTCGTAGTCCTCGGTAACGCCGGACAAGATAGGGCGCAGCCGCCGGAGGAACTCGGGGATGTTTTTCTCTTCCTTATAGACCGGGACGACGATGCTGAGGAGCATTGGGACGGACGTGTTTGTACCGCTATTGGGCGCTAATCAGCACTAAATTTCTGAGAAAGGTGCGAAACGAGGGATCGTGCGCGGCGGGCGCGGTAGAAGCTGGGGAGCTAGCGCCGGATGCCCCAGGCGTGGAGGCGGGCGGTGATGGCACCCCAGAAGCGGGTGTGGCGGGCGTGGCGGTGGATGGCTGCCGCGTCGTCCTGCCGCTCGCCGTGGAAGCGTGTGCGGATGCGGCGCATCTCATCTGCGCCGGTGGTGTGGATGGCCTGGGAGGTCTTTTGCTCCGAGTGAACGCGGAAGGCGCCGAGGAAGTAGGGTAGCCGCACCATGCGGCACCCGGCCTGCTGAAAGCGGGCGAGGAGATCCCAATCGAGAGCGAATTGGAACGAGGGATCGATGCCGCCGACGAGATCCCAGGCGCGTTTGCGCCAGAACATCGTCTCCTGCGGCACGTAGTCGATCCATTCAAGCGTCTCGGGATTGTGGCGCGGCATGATCCAGCGGCCCACGTCGCGATCCTCCTCGTCGATGATGATACGATGGCCGTAGACGACATCCACGCCCGGATTGGCGGCGAAGTACTCGGCGATGCAGCGGAGAGAGCCGGGGGCGAGGAGGTCGTCGGAGTTGAGCCATGCCATCGCATCGTCGGGCGCGAGGGCTCCGGCGAGATGGGTGAAACCGCGGTGGATGGCATCGGCCTGGCCCTTGTCGCGGACGGATTCGAAATGGCGAAGGTGAGCGGCGTAACGAGCGATGATCTCGGGACTGCGGTCCTTGGAGCCGCCATCCTGCACGGCGTAGACGAGTTTCGGATAGGCCTGGTCGATGACGCTGCGGAGCGTGCGCTCGATGAAGCGTTCCTGCCCATAGCTGGGGGTGACGACGGCGATTTGCGGCAACTTGGCCTCGGCGAGGGCAGGCGAGGGCAGGCGATCCCAAACGAGCGGCTTGGGCTCGTAGTGACGGAGGACGCCAATCTGCATCCAATAATCCTCAACGACCTTCTTGAAGAGCCATCCGTCGAGCGGCCGCCACCACTTCTCACGTACGTGGGCGCTGACGGCGATCCATAGCTTGTAGAGGTCGGAAGTGGAGTGAGTGGCCTCGGCGCTAAGCTGCTTGATGACGCGCTCACGCTCGGAGATGCCGTGGGTGAGCGCCTGGATGACGACCTCTTTCTCGCCGAGGAGACGCCCGTAGTGCTTGGCGTGCTCCAGCGCGTGAAGTCCGGAAGAAACATTGGCGAGTGAAGCCCGCAGCTCCACGAGCTCGGCTTCACGGGCGCGGAGGACTGACTCGATATTGCGAATGTGGACGAATTGGTTGGCAAGCGCCTGGGCGGCTTCGGCGCTTTCCTTGGGCAGGGCGGCGAGCGTTTTATCGAGGATGGCCTTTTCCGCTGAAAGCGTGTTGCTCAGGTTTTGGAAATGCTTCACGTGGCCATCGAGGAGGACGATGACCCTCTCGCGCTCGTCGCAGACGGCCTTGAGCGCGGCGATCTCGGCATCCTTCTCGCCGACACCTCGAGCCATTTCCTCAATCTTTAGCTGGCGGGCGAGGTGTTCGGCTTGCAGGGACTGGTAGCGGGCGGCGGCGGCGCCCATGAGTTGCTGGGAATCGAGGGACACGTGCTGAACGGAGCGGATTTCGGAAAACGACGAGCTTTTCTGCGCGACCAGGGCATCGAGTGCAGCGGTGACATCGGCGGTGGCGACGAGCTTGACGCAGGGCGCATCGCCAAATGCGCAATCCCATCCGCAGCCGAAGCACGGCAGGGGATGGACTGCGGCGATCCCACGCCGAGCGGCTGGGGTGAAACGCGGCCACGTGCCGCCACCGAATACCGCGACAACGGGCACATCGACCGCGGCGGCGAGATGCAGGGCGCCGGTGTCGTTGCCAAGGTAGAGTGCGGATTCGGCGATGAGAGCAGCGAGGACAGGGATATCGCCGGTGGCACCCAAATAGGGAGACGGAGAGACGGAGGGAGGGAGTCGAGTGCGAACGGACTCGAGATAGTCGCGCTCGGAGGCGTGACCGATGAGCAGTGTGGGGAGTTGGTGACGCTCGTGGAGGTGCGCGAGGGCGGCGGCGAAGCGATCGGCGGGCCAGGTCTTGATCGCGACGTTGGCGAAGCCGGCGGCGGCGCAGACGGCGAAGCGGCCAGGGGCGAGGCCTCGCTCGCGGAGGAGGGCAGCGGCTTGTTCGCGGGCGGTGGTGGTCAGTGTGAGGCTCGGTAAGGTACGCGGGACGGAACGGCCGAGGAGCGTGTCGGCAAGGCGGAGGCCGCGCTGCCAGTCGGGCTCATCGGCAGGGGTGGCGATGCGTTCGCCAAAGGCGGCGGCCGCATCGATGCCGGCTTGTTGGAGACGGACGGCGAAAAAAGGGTCGGTGGTGTTGGCTCCCAGAGCGACCCGGCGTGCCGAAGGGAGAGCCGCGGCGAGAGTAGTCTCCAGCCAGTTGCGTCGCGAGGTGGCGGCGACGTACACCTCGGGGGCGAGCACAGTCAGTGCGGAGCGGAGGTGGGCGAGCTCGTCGGCGACATCGAGCGGGCCTTGCTGGTAAGGATCGATGGCGGTGGAAAGCCACTCGATCGGGCGGGCGCCCTCGGGCGTGAGCAGCGGAGCGAGATCGGCGTAGATGCGGCGAGCGACCAGGACGATGCGCGTCTCGGGCCACGCGGCGCGCAGCGCGTGCAGAGCGGGCGCGAAGAGCACGAGGTCGCCCAGCGTGTCAGTCTTGCAAAGGACGACGGTGCGCGGAGCGCTCATGCGGAAGGCGCGAGTTTGAGCGAGAGCAGCCGGCCCGCGCGGCGGCGGGTGTCGGGGGCGGGCAGAGCAAACTCCTGCGGGATCTCGAGCTTGAGTGTCTGCGGGGTGGCCGAGGGAGGCAGCTCGAGGCTGACCGAGTTGATGCCGACCTTGAAGGAATGGTCGACGAACTTTCCGCCGGCTTGCAGACGCAGAGTGGTATCGGCGACGGAGGCGAGGCTGGGTAACTCAAGCTCGAGTGTGACGCGCGTGGGAGTCTCACTGGCGGGCAGCTCGACCGACGCGCTCTTCCCCATCCACCCATCCTGGTCGACAGCCGCGGAGGCGAGACGTGGCGAGCCAGCTGTACCGTAATCGATAGTTTGGGACGGCAGTTTCGAGATCAGCTCGAGCACCTCGAGCTTGCCGCCAGTGGGGCGACGGTCCTCACCCGGGAGTTTGTCGATGACGCTAAAGCTAATGTCGACCGCAGTGCGATCCGAGGGAGCGAGCGGTGCGGGGATCAACCAGTCGAAATCACCGGTGCTGGCAGGCATCTCCACGGCGCGGCCAGAAATATTGAGGCGGATAACGCCGCTGCCGAGCGGGGATTTTTCAAGGGCAGGGACAAAGCCGCGCACACGGACGAAGCCGCCCGGCGGGGTGGGGCCGAGCACGAAGCGCGCGTGAGGGGAGAGCCAGCCATCGTCGTAGGCGCCGGAGAATTCGAGCGATTCGGCTGCGGCGAGATCCTGGGGAAAGCGCGAGATGCGGGTGGGGCGCTTCAACGCGCGGTACTGCTCCGGGCTGATGGCGGAAATATCCCGCGCCCAGCCGATGAGCCGGCGGTAATCGAGCGGGACATAGGTGTTGTACATCGACTTCAGGCCAGAGCGACGATCCAGGATTGTCTCGGGCATTTCGCGGAAATCGATCGCGAGGTAATGAGCGCCCTCGAAGGACTTTGGCTTGAAGGGGCCGACGAAGACGTTGAAGGCGCCACCGCCTACCACGCCGAGCGGGAGATCCTTCTCGCCATGCACGACAGCGTTGGGGCTCCATAGGTGGCGATCGGGGAGGACTGTGCGCGTGGCGGAGACACGGAGGTAGATTTCGTCCGAGGGTCGCTCGACGCGAAGGAGCATGAAGCGGCCGATGCCGTTGAAATCGCGATCGCGCAGGTAGTAGTCGGTCTCCTGTTGGAAGAAAGAGATGCGCCGCCGGTCACCCAGATAGTAGTGGTTACCGCGGCCCGAGTGGACGAACATGAGTTGGTTGCGCACTTCGCTGGCCGGCTGGAGCACGAAGAGTTCTTTCGGCGTGGCCTCGTAGGGACGCCCAAATTTATTGAAGAGCGACAGTTTGCTGGTGAGCCCGAGGTAGTAGTCGGTGCCTTTGGGCAGCACGGGCTGGCTGAAGGTCGTGAGCCAAAGCATCGAATTGGTCACGAGCTGCTCGTTGCGCTCGAAGGTGAGCGGGCGGGCCTTGGCCATATCCTCGTAGTGAGGATGGAAAAGAACGAAGGCTGGCGGGTTTTTGAAATCGATGCGGATGTAGGGGTAAAAGTAATCGCGCGAGGCAAACGAGACCTGCGTGCCCACCAACTCGGAGGCGGCGAACTTTCCGGCGACGACGTTTTCGATGGTGGCGGTGATCTGCGGATCCTTGTCGGCCGGGAGCGGCACGTGGAGGCCGAGGCGCGAGGCGAGGCGCATCTCGGTGAGGCCACCCGACTGGCTGCCGAGGGACGTGCGCGTGTAAGAGAGGGCGGTCGGCGCGGTGGAGAGCAGGTATCCGGAGACCGCATACAGCACGAAGTTCTTCTTCCGCGTGCAGCTGAGATGCATCACGAAGCCCGCGAGCGCGGCGGCGATGGCGGGCTGCATGAACATCGCGAGCTTGTAGAGGCCGAAGTCGTTGCCGCCGCGGTAGAGCTGCACAGCGAGCACGACCTGCACGACAAGGAGGATGGCGGCCACGGAATTTTGCCACGCTTCGCGGACCGTGCGCCAAAGCAGCGTGCCGGCGAGCGCGATGCCGACGACGATCGAGAGCGAGATGACCGGCTCGGGGAAATCGCGGGCGATCGGCATCCAGCCGAAGAGATTGGAAAAACCCGTCGGCAGAAGGAAATAGGGGAAGAGCGAGAGGAGGAGGTTGGCCGAGTGAATCGCCGAGGTGAACTGCATCACCAGCACCGAGAGAAATGAGATAAGATTATACCGAAGCAGGATGACGACCCCCGCCAGCGTGTAGGCCGTGATCGCGATGAGCAGGGGGAGCTTGCCTTTGCGGCGCGCGACATCGAGGCCGATGAAGGCGAGCCACGACAATACGGCAAACGGCGTGGCCTCGGGATAGTAAATGCAGAGCGCGGCTCCGGTGACCGAGGGCAGGATCGCGTAGCGGAGCAGGGTTTTGCGGCTGACGGATCCCCAGTGGCGCGTCATCAGCGCGAGGGTGGCGAGCAGCAGACCGATGCCGCCGACTTGCGCGATGAGTTGGTAGAGCGTGCCGAGCATGAACATCGGCGAGCCAGCGAGGATCCACGCTGCCACCACGGCGCGGCGGCGGTAGCGGCCAAACTGGAGCACGAGCGCGGCGGCGGCGAGGAGCTGGGAGAGCGCAAGAGCGAGGATAACCGGCATGAAGGCCTGCGTGGGTTTTAGGCCGCCAAGCGCAGCGGTCCACGATACGATGTGCTCGGCGCCGAACCGCATCATATCGGCGACGTGCATGAAGTAGAAGTAGCTCGGGTAGTCGCGGCCTGAGAGCTCGGCCAGTGTAGGCACCTCGAAAAAGCCGTGCGCGCCAAAGCGCGCGGCGGCCAGGCTGTAGTTGGCCATATCGTCGTTGCCGTAGCTGATCCACTTGAAGCCGAAAACCAGGGCCGGCCAGCCGGTCCACACGAGCGAGAAAATCGCCGCGCCGGCAAAGGGCAGGAGCGACCGGGCAGGGAGGGCTGGGCGATACTTGAAGAGCACCAAGCCCGCTGCTAGCACCAGCGCCGTAGTGAGCGGCCAGGCGAAGCGGTTGATGGGGATGCCAAGCTGATTGAAGACCATCAGCCCGAGCAGCATGAGGGCGAGCCCCATCGCGGGTGCGACAAGCCAGCTCCGCAGGATGCCGAAGCGGGGCGCGGCGAGGCTCACCAATGCCCTACCTGTGACGGTCCAGACAAGGAAGAGGGCGAGCGAGAACGCGAGAGCGAGCATGAACCGCCCTGCCTAATGGACTTCAGCCCCCCGGCGCAACAGCGGAGCGAACAAAGCTTGCGACCGCGCCAGCGGTAGAAGCGGCCAGTGCGTGCAACTTGGCCTGCGGCACGGGACGGGCGGCGGCCACCGCCCGCAGCACAGTGGCCTCGTTCGCATCTGGGGCGATCAAGGGCACGTCGAGCTCGGCGGCCGCGCCGCGAAGCTTCTCGTTGATGCCTATGATGATGATCTTGGAGCCGGCCCATGCGCCAGCGAGCGCGGCGTGGTAGCGGGCGGTGATGAGCCATTCGCCGCTGGGCCAGCGGGCGAGCACCTGCGGCAGGGGGGCTCCCGTGGGCAGCAGGGCGTCGGGGCATATCAGTTGCCAGCGCGCGCGGTCCTCCGGCAACAATGTAGCATGGAGAGCGCGTTCGGCACCGGGCAGTGCGCGAGATTCCTGAGCGAGCCACACCTGCTCCTTCGCCTGGAGAGTGGAGATCGCGCTCAGGCAAGCGGCCTGGCCCGGCCAGCCAGCGTAGTCGAAGTTGGCGACGAGGGTGACGCGGCCGGGTTGGGCTGGTGGAGGTGGAGTCGCGTTGAAAAAGACATGCGCGAGATCGGCGGCGGAGTGGATGTCACCTGCCGGTAGCAGCGTGCGCAGCCGCGCTGCGGAGAGCGCATCCCGCGTCCAAATGGCGGCGGCTTGACTGCAAAGCTGCGCGACTTCTGGGACACCCAGTTCGGCGGCTGTCTGTACCCCGACGCCTAGGAAATACATGCGCCTCCCGGCCTCGGAGCAAAGTCGAGCCTCTTCCCGGAGATGGTCGATAAACCAGCGCGACTGCGCACTCTGGAAAGGGGAGCCGCCAAGCCCGAGCCAGACAGTGGAGGCGGCGATAGCGCGGGCGCGTACAGTGGTATCGTAGGGCAGCCACTCGATCTCTGGGAATCGGCGGCGTAGCGGATCCAGATCGAACGGCACGCTGCACGTGCATGTCGCTGTCGGTGCGTGCTGACGAAGACCGGCCAGGAATCCGGCGAGCATGAAGTCGTCGCCAAGATTGCCTGCGCCGTAGAAGTGATGGCCGAGGTGGAGAGACAAGCGAGACGACTGGAGCATCTCCCGGGCGGTCAGAAAGCGATGACGAGCTTCACATGGCCGCGGCCGAGGTCATTATAAGTATACCGCTCGACCAATCGAAACCCTGTGTCGGGGTCAATAACCGGCGCTCCTGTGACTGAGTCGAACACTTGTCTGGTATTGCGCTGTTGGGTGAGCTGAAAACCGTAGTCCACCACCAGGGACATGTGACCTGGCAAGGCTGCACGGAGGCCAAAGCCGACACTGGCCAGCGGGGGAACCCGGCGATCATTTTTCTTGAAGACAGGACCGGCGTCGCCGACGTCGAAAAACCCTAGGAGGCGGGTTTCTACAAAAGGAAGCTTCTTGAATTTTTTCGGCAACGGAAAGCGCATCGTGGGCGAGAGTAGCTCGAGGTTTATCACGAACCCCTTATCGCCGCCGGCGGTGCTTTCTTCATATCCTCTGATGGAATTTGCGCCGCCGATGCTAATCTGCTCGCTCGGCAGCAGATTGGTGGTGGCGACTTGAAACGTGCCGCGCGCGGAAAGCTCCATCCCAAAGGGAAGAGTCTGATACCGCTGAGCTGAGAGGGTAGCAAAGGCGTACTGCGCTTCCGCGCCTTGGCGCGCACCTTCAAAAATCATATCACCGTTTGGGGCGTAGATACCGCCGAAATATTTGTCGGTATTGCGCGAATTGATACCGCCGGGACTACCGGTAGCACTCAAGGACAGCGCCCATGCTCCACGCTTATCACGCCAAATAGCAGATGTGCCTATGGTGGCTTGAAAAATATCAGTGACCGTCGAGAGCGCTTTGAAGGCTCCGTAATCCAAGTCGTTATTGGAGCGTTTGAACGATAGGCTTGTGAAAATATCGACCGGATTGTCCCCCGTGCGGACGGGCATGGAGAATCGGACGTCGGCATTGACGCTTTTAGCCTTCTGGTCAAATGCATCCAAAATCGTGGGGGTGGCTATTGAATAGGCTCCCGAGAACTGCAGAGATTTGAAATTTTCGAGCGGTATGCGGTAGTTGAGCGCATGTGCACCGTAAATGGATGTCTTGTCGGTGGTAACAAAGGTGTAGGTTGCTTCGTGCTCTTTGCCGAAGATATTGCCGTAACTTAGGCTCGAGAAGACGCGATGATATCCGATGACCTTATTGCCGCCGTCGTCGCCGGAGAGCACCAGCCGCAGGGGCAACTTGTCCTCTACCCCGAAGATGAGGTTGGCCTCGTTCGTGTTCGGAATCTGGTCTACTTGCACCTGTACTCGGCGGTAAGGGCTATTGTTTGTGGATTTGAGGCCTTGATCGAGATCCGAAATCTGAAGGATCTCGCCCTTGCTAACCTGTAAGCGGTTTTGTAGGAGTGTGTTGCTGAACCAGCGGTTTCCGACGAACTTGACGTCGCGAATCTTGAGCAGTGCGATTGTAACGCGAACTCCGCCATTTTCCACCTTTTGCGGGACGATGACCGCAGCCGCCAACGGAAATTCAGGACGTATTGCCGCCTCAATCACCTGTGTGATAGCCGCGAGGAGCTGCTCATTGATGGGCTGGCCTTTGCCTGCCGCGAGCCGCAGATTGAGTTCGGCGACATTCAGACGCGATAGGCCGGGAGAGGCAACAACGAAGCTGCCGGTCTCCCCAGGCTGGAACTGGTCGCCGGCCTCGCCTTGCTCGACCAATATGATGCGCTGGAGGATAGGGGTCGTTTGGGCACGAGCGACCCCTGGCTGCTCGGCTGAGGCAGGAGATTGAGCCCACGCGCCCGGGCAGCAAACCACAGCGAAAATTGGAACGAGTATGAGAGACTTGCGGAAAATCATGCGTGCTGAACCGAGACCGGGAGCGGTGCCTATTGTTCACCGGTCGATCAGTGATAATCGGGGATAGTTCCCCAATGAGAGAGCTACCGGTTGTAAGACTAGTTCTAGTTACGAATGGGGCGTTTCTCGCGATACTGAGCAATACGGTCCTGCGCCACCTTGGCGGAGGCTGCTTCATTGCGGAGTTGGGCGTTGGCAAGCGCTCGCTGGCTGGCGGCGACGGCATCGTCGAAGCGACCCAGTTCCGCAAGGGCGGCGGCGTAGGCGTGCAGATTGGTCGGCGAGTTTGCGTCCACCTTGAGGGTGGCTTCCGCGATCTGGAGGGCTTCCGTGCCGTTGCGCACGCTGTCGTCTTTACTGGTTGAGAGGAGCCAAGCGAGGTAGGCAGCAATATCGGGGATGAAGTACTCCTTGAGTGCCAAGCGATAGAGTTGCGCCGCCAAGTTGTGCTGTTGATTATGATAGAGGTTCTCGGCAATCGGCGCGAGGACAACCCCTCGGCTCTGCGGGGCAACACGCGCAGCACCATTGGCGGCGAACTGAGCGGCGTTCTGCCAGTCTTTGCGCCTGAGTGCGATCTCTGCTTTGCGTAACCAAGGCTGATGATTTTCCCCCGCACGCTCGATCAGGATATTGAGGGTATTGTCGGCCGCGTCCCAAAGTTCGTTTTCCATCTGATTGAGGACCACGGCATACAGCGCGTCGGCAAGGCTTTGGCCGAAACTGACCTTGAAGAGCATGACCCCCAAATTGAGCTGGCGCAGATCCTCGGGCACACGGTACGGGATCATCTGCAGCCATTGCGGGACGTAGTTTTCCCGGGCGAGCTTCATGCCGAAGCTTTGATTGATCTCCTCCTCGCTGGCATTGGGGTGGAGGAGGCGATTATATTCCTTGATGAAGTTCTCTTCGGCTACGATCGCAATATGCGTGACGCCGTGCTCCTTCAAGAGCCTGGCGGCTTCGTCTTCCTTGGCGGAAAAGATGGCGCCAGCGGATTTGAGGCCGGAGTTGTTTTCCCAATAGAGCGTGCCGATCGTCTTGAAGCGGCCAAAGTAGCCGATCGAGGTAGAGGCATTGGGGCTGGCAAGCATGACGATATCGCCTTGGGGCTGCGAGTTGCGAATCGTGTTGGCGATGTCGCGCATGACCGCGCCCTTGGCGTCTCCCGGCGAAACGCGGCGTATGGCGATATCGCTTTTTGCGCCCGTGTAGCGGATGATGGCACTCGGGAGCAGCGTCGCGCAAATCGTGGCAGCCAGGGCGATCCAGCGATACCGTAGACGCACGGGCACAAACCATACCGCGAATACAGCGATGAACATCGCGGCGTGAGCGCCCGCGGCGTTGAGCAGCCAGCGTGACTGCCACCAACCGAGGAAGTTAAACATCAATGTGGCAATGGTCGCAAACCAAAGCACGACGAGGTTTTCACCGCGGCGGAAACTCAAGGTCGCGATGCCAACGATCAAGGGGAGGCACTCCACGACGGTAAGATGGAAGATGGGGCCGGCTTCCATAGTGCGCATGGTGCGCCACAGCGGGAGGAACTCCTGGATGTAGTCGTTATGGAGCTTGGCGAGAAAGGGGTCGATGACGACGAAAACCGAGGAGCCCAGAGCGATAATCGTAAGCGGAGCGATCGAGACGGCGATGAGGGGAAGTGCCAGCTTCTTCAGCCCGGCGAAACGCGCTTCTGCGGGGCCATTCCAGCGCTCACCGAACTCTGCGATCAACTCACCCGCGCCCCACCAAGCCAGAGCGTGGAAAGGGTGGTTGGGCTCAAGGCGGAGAGCAATATGATTGGGAAAGTACTCGAGGGCCCAGAAGACCAGGCTGAGGAAACCGCCTGTACGGCCCCATGTGCGCCACGCCATGCCGTCGAACTCGAGGCCGGCACGTCGAGCTGAAGCGCCGCAGAGAATCACGGTGGCAACCCCCGCAATGCCCATGATCGCTATCGGAGGGATGGCAGAGGCAGCTGTCACCCACAGACCGCAGGCTCCGGCCAAGGCGGAAAACACGGCGCTCTTACGCGCCTGCTGGGGCGATGTGGGTAGATATACGGGGCCATCCACCGACGATGGATGCCACCAGCCGCCGCCCATGAGAATCCCGCCCGTCATAAGGCCAAGCACAGAGATGGTGAGGAGGCCGTGGTGATCTACGTAACTGGGGAAAAAGCCTTCGTAGATGCGGTCTTTACAGAACATCGTGGCCGCAATGAGCACTCCAGCGATCAAGCCCGCTCTCCGTGTCACCCAGGTCGAAATGATGATCGTGAGGGTGAGCAGCGTCAAAGGAGTCAGCCAGATGGTGGCGCGCTCGACCGCGAGGTTAAGAGGCTCGTTCTTGACATGGAAGCGAATCCAGCCAGCCCCGGCAATAGTCCACGCCCAGGCGGAATTCCAATGGACTTCGCGGCCTTTGGGGGCGTTGTCGATGGTGGTGTAGCGGAGTCGGAGGGAATCGCCCTCTAATAATGATAGTGAATGCCTCACCCAAGTCTGCGCATCGGCGCCAAATGCCGGGTAGACCATCTTTAAGGGTGTATCGATGGAGATCTGTCCGCGAAGGCCCGCCGAGGTTGCATTGTCGAGATAGTTGCGGACCATCCCCGCTTGGCTGAGAAGCGAGAAGGCTCCGATAGACCACACGGCTACGAGCACGAGCCACCTTACACGGTACGATTCACTGCTAAGTTGCATGTAAAAAGGGAAATTGAATCTGGATTGCGCCGTCCGGTCACAGGAAAAGACGCGCAAACGGGCGCTGCGATAATGAAGGCTGTAACATTTGGGCGAGCGTGGAAGGCTAAAAAGGATGCGCTGTTGCCGGTAGTTACTCTAGGACGCAATCTGAAACTCCGTTGTCTACTTGGTGCGCAAAAAGGGCGGGGTAGGCTACCTTGCGGGTTCTCAGTAAAGTCCGGCTACCTAGGTCGTCACTTTAGGGTAGGACCCACCGTCGGTATCGAAACCAATGATCTCGCAGGGAGGGGATCTGCCACCGGGCAGGTGACGGCAAATTGCATCCGGTTGCTTCGGAATCGTAGCGTTCCCCTGCGACAGCCTAGTTTCGGGTGAGGCTCAACCGCAGGGTGTGGCGCAAGATAGGTTTCCTCCACCTCCAAGACTCAGACTGAGGAAACAGGTTAGGGCTGGGGAGCCTTCCCCAAATCGGCCCCAAAATTAGTATTGCGTGAATAGGGGATAAGCAGTCACCTCGAGGGGTTAGGCGTAATCTAGTCACAAACTGCTTCTAGAATCCTTCAGATGAAAAAAGCATCAAACGTTAAGCTATCCCTTCGCAAATTGTTCATTGCGATGCTGGCGGCGGCCCCCGTGGCCATCCTGCCGAGTCCTGTATTGGCGGTGATCCCGACCAATCTGACGACCAACACGTCCACGAACGCGGAAACGGTGGGCGTAGGCACCATCATTCAGGTCGCCGGTAGCGGCAGCCTGTCCGGTTCCACGGGCGTCTTCGCCAATATCAGCGTGAGCGACAAGTCCGTGCTGGTATGGTCGAAGGGCTCCTTCAACATCGCCGGTGGCGAGACCTATCATTTCGCCGTCCCCGGCGGCTCTGTGCTGAATAAGGTTGGCTACATGGCCAATGGCACGCTGCAGAGCACCACCGACAACGCGAACATCGCTGGCAGCCTGACCTCCAGCGGTCGCGTGTTCATCCTCGCCAACGGTGACATCACCGTGACGAGCGCTGGCGGTGCGAATGTTATCAACACCTCCGGTGGTCTGTACCTCTCCACGATCCAGGAGACGTCCGATTTCAACTTCACCTCGCTGGGCACCCTCACGAGCAATGGCACCAACCGTGGTACCATCACGCTCGGTGGCGCGACCCCGCTGACGGTGACGGGTGGCAGCGTTGAGGCTGTCTCCGGCAACAGCATCGTGGCGGCCGGCGCGGCCCTCACCTCTGGTGACCTTATCCTCCGCACGGTCGGTTCCGGTAACGGTATCGCCCTCGGTTCCGGAAGCGGCATCACGATCAGCAACGGCAACCTCGTCGTCGCGACCAATAACGGCGCGATCACCCAGACCAACGCGATCAGCGTTGCGGCCACTGGCAAGTCGGCTTCGTTCACGTCCGGTGCCGCGGGCATCACGCTGAACGCCGCCAATGATTTCGCCACGCTCAATGTGTCGGCGAATAACTCGACCGTTCAGGTCACTGATGCCAACTCCGTCACCCTCGGTACGGCTGGCGTCGGCACCAATGGCTTCCTCACGGTCAACGCCACGGTTGGCAGCATCGACAATGCCCAGCCCATCACGAGCGGCAATGTCACGCTGAATGCGGGTGGCAACGTCACCCTCACCGGTGCGAATACCCCCAGCGCGCTCGCCGCGACCTCCGGCGGCTCGATCTCGGCTAACCTCGCGTCCTCCTCGACCCTCAATACCCTCTCGGCTGTGGGTAATGTCGCGGTGACGAGCACGGGTGCCCTCACCCTCGCTGGCGCAGTCGGCTCGGCCACGAGCCTCAGCGTCGCCCTTACCGGTACCGGCATCACGGCTACCTCGGGCGCGATCAACGGCTCGACCGCCAACACCAACGTGTCGCTCAACGCGACCGCCGGTGGCGTTACCCTCGGTAACGTGACGGCCCGCTCGATCAATGCGAAGGCCAACAACGGCTCGATCAGCCAGCTCGGTGGCACCGCCATCACGACTGCTGGCTCGGTTGCCCAGACCTTCGACGCCGGTGCCGTTGGCAGCGTCATCCTGACGAACAACAATGCGTTCGGCACGGATGCGATGCTCAACCTGACGGGCAGCACCGTCTCGGTGACCAACAACAATGCTGGTCGCTTGGTCGTCTCCAGCGCCAACACCACGGCGGGTCTCACGATCACCACGCTGCAAAGCGGCGGCAACGTGCTGCTCGGCTCCGGCTCGGGCACCAATTCCGGCCAGATCACGATCGGTGGCTCGCTCGCCATCACCACGAACAACGCCAGCGTCGAAGACGATGATGATCTCACGATCCGCGTCGGCGGCCCGGTGAACATCAACACCGCGAGCACGGGCGGCGGTTTCGTCACCCTCGATTCGGCAGTCGGTGCCGCGGGTCGTGGTTCGGCCAGCTATGGCCAGATCTCGGTCAACGCCACGGGTTCCAACGTCACGATTCATGAGAATCAGACGCTGAACCTCGGCACGGTCTCGAGCGCAGCCTTCACCGGCAACAGCGTGAGCGGTAACATCCTCATCGGTGGCACCTTCACGGCCTCGGGCAACGTCTCGATGAACGCGAACACGGGTGGCATCAGCCAGACTGCTCCGATCAACCTGACGGGCACGGGCACGCACAACCACAGCTTCCGTTCGAACAACAGCAGCGCGACGATCCTCGACAATCCGTCGAACACGTTCCTGCACACCGGCGGCAACACCCAGATCACCGGCGGTGGCAATAACATCGTCAACGCGAGCTCGGGCTTCCGCCTCGGCAACGGCGCTACGAACAATCTGACGCTCACCACCTCGAGCACGACGGCTAATGTCGTCATCGTTCAGAACAACGTCAGCACCGGCCTCAGCGGTAACAACATCGTCGTGAACGCGGCGAGCCCGATCGAAGTCCAGTCGACCGGCAACATCCGCAACCTGACGCTCAACACGACCAACACGTCGGCGACCTCGATCGTCAGCGCCAGCAACGGCAACCTCCAGGTCAATGGCACCCTCACGCTCACGAGCTTGGGTAACATCAGCCTCACGGGTAACGCCAATGTCGGTGCCGGCACGGGCGTGGGCATGAACGTCACGGGCTCCGTGATTCTCAGCAACATCATCGGTGACACCCTCCTCGTTAATCAGCGTAACCTGACCCTCACGGGCAATGCTACGCAGGCAAACGTGACGGCCATCGCTGGCTGGGGTCCCTTCGCCAACACGTGGAACCTGAACCTCGGTAACCTCAACGTCCGTTCGCTCACCGCGAACGTCGTCAACGGTGAGTTCTCGAGCGGCGCGAATCCGATCTTCGCCGGTCAGTCGGGTAATATCCTCCAGCTCGCCAACACGAGCGTGCACGTCGAGAACGACGCTAACTTCATTACCTTCAACGGTGGCAACATCGTGGTGGGCAACAATGGAAACAGCTTCGGTCGCGTGAACGCCTACACCCGCGGTTCGGTTGGTACCAGCCACCTTGATGGCTCGAACAACTTGATTGCCAACGGCAACATCACGATCGTAGAGGACGGCACCCTGAAGGCTGGTAACATCATTACCGCTGGTTCTGCGTCTCTGACCTCCCGGTTCGGCAGCGTCATCGAAGATACTTCTTCGGCGCTTACGCTGAATGTTGGAACGCTGTCGGCTAACTCGGCCAACGGCAGCATCCTCCTCGGCGGCACGACCAATGGTAATACCACGACCGGCACGATCGGCGCGTTCAACGTTAACGCTCCCACGGGCGCGGTGGCGATCCAGAGCGCCGGTAATGTCACCCTCGGTGCGACGGCGGCGAATTCGCTGAGCGTTCGTTCGGGCAATAACATCGCCCAGAACGGCGCGCTGAATATCTTCGGCGCGGCGAACTTCACGGCTGCTAACGCCATCACGCTGAATGATGCGGGCAACAACTTCGGCCCCGTCACTCTCGTGACCTCGAATGCTGCGTCCTCGCTGTCCATCACTGAGGCCAACACGCTGAACCTCCGCAATGTCACCGTCCCCGGTGGCGGCAACGGTACGTTCACCGCGACTTCGGTTAACGGTGGCATCATCGACACGGGTCTGGGCGGTGTTCGTCCGGGCGGCGCGGTTGGCGCTAACGGCAGCGGCGTCGTGAGCCTGAACGCGATCAATGGTGACATCGTCATCGACGATCCGACTTCGGACTTCCCGACGACCGGTGGTGTGGCGTTCAACGCCAAGAACGTGACCCTGTCGGTACTCGGCAGCGGCACGCCTTCCACGACGCTGATCCTCGGCGCCAATGGCACGACCTCGGTTGCTACCGGCAACCTGATCGCTACCTCGGCCCTTGGCAATATCGCCAATGCCGGTGCGCTTAATGTCACTGGCACGGCCTTCGTGCAGACGGGTGCTGGCAACATCATCCTGAACAATGCAGGCAACCAGTTCGGCAGCATCCGCTTCAACGGTCAGCAGGTGAACATCGTCGAGTCCAACGACACGGTGCTCCTCACCGGCTCGTCCGCAGTCGGTGCCGCCGTCATCCAGTCGGGTGGTAACCTCTCGGTTTCCGCCGCGCAGGGTGGTGGTGCGATCTCCTTCGGCAGCACCGTCGCCCTCCAGGCGGCCGGTACTATCGACCTCCAGAAGCTGATCCAAGCTGCTGGCACGCTGTCGGTCAGCGCCCCTGGCGTTCGTGACCTCAGCAAGCTCAGCATCTCTTCTGACCTCAGCGGTATCGCCCCCATCTGGCCGCCGTCCGGCTTCCGTGATGGTATCGACAAGGCTCCGCAGCCGTAATTTGATAGTTGTTGACTGATATTACGCCGCAAAGGGCGACCGGGCGACCGGTCGCCCTTTTTTTTCTTGGTGCCCGACGTCATTGTCGGGCATCAATTATTTCTCATGGTCTCGCAGGCACTCGCCATCGAAACGTCAGCTCTCGGTAAGAGCTATCACCGCTTAAATTCCATACGGAAATGGCTGGCTCTTGGCCTCTGCGGCTCCGGGCGCTCGGTAGCATCGCAACAGGTCCAAGGGACCGTCCAAGCGTTGGATGGCGTATCGTTTTCAGTGAAGGCAGGTGAGGCTTTTGGCGTTATAGGCCGTAACGGTGCCGGGAAAAGTACCCTGCTCCAGATCATCGCAGGTACTCTCCAGCCAACTCTAGGCCACTGCCGGGTTAATGGCCGTGTAACTGCGCTTCTGGAGCTTGGTTCAGGATTCAATCCGGAGTTTACAGGGCGGGAAAATATCTACCTTGCAGGTGGGATTCTTGGTTTCACCCGCAAAGAGATGGACGCCAAGTTCGACGATATCGTGCGCTTTGCTGACATCGGCCGCTTTATCGAGCAACCAGTTAAGACGTACTCCACCGGCATGTTGATGCGAGTAGCCTTTGCAGTCGCGATCTCGGTCGAACCGGATGTGCTCATCATCGATGAAGCGCTCAGCGTAGGGGATATTGTCTTTCAGCAAAAATGCAGTCGTCGATTGCGGGAACTGGTAGACTCAGGAGTGACTTTACTTGTTGTTACCCACGATCTTTCCTTCGTTCTCAACACTTGCCAGCGAGCTTTGTGGCTTGATCAAGGGAAGATGCGCTATCTGGGTGATGCGGGTGCGTGTGTGCGGGAGTATGTCGCCGCCATGGCTGCACTTACCGGCAACGCTGCCATGCCCGTAGGCGAGCTCTCTCCAGATTTTAAAGTGGAATTGCCCGCAGCCGCCCCGCTGGCGCTTGAAGGAAAGGAGCGGCTCGGGGATCGGGGAATTCGGATCGCTGAGGCTTGGCTGTTGCATGGGGATAGCGCTCCTGGAGGTGCTTTTCGTGTGGGTGAGTGGGCGACGGTGATTCTGCTCATCGCGGCAGATCGGCCAGTGACTGCGGTGAGTGGAGGCTGTGAGATTCGCAATCGCCACGGACAAGTGGTCTTCGCCACCGGCCTCCGCGTGGCTCGGCAATTGGTCGCACAACTAGCGGCTGGCGAGCGTTGCGTGGTCAAGATACGCTTCAAATTGGAGCTGCAGGAGGGGCAGTATACACTCGATCTCGGCTGCGGTGCGGGGACCGATGAAAGCAATACGTGGGACCGCGTGCTCAATGCTGCGGTGCTAGATGTTTCCAATCCTCCCGACCAGGAGGTTGTCCACGGCCTAGTAAGGCTGCCTTATGAAATCAGTGTATCACGACCGAGTTGATCTGCGGTCGTAGCCCACGCTCTGGTGCGCAGTGTCCAATGTCGTCTCAGATGACCTCGGCGAAGGATTTGCGTAGGAGTGAGAAAAAGATCGTGCCGCAAATGAAGGTCGCGCCCCCAATACAATAGACGTAGGCCAACATGTGCAGATTTATCGGTTGATGCGCCAGTATTGTGGTGCGGGCGAGATCCACGATCTGAAGGAATGGGTTGTACTGTAGCCAATGAAACCCCTCCGGGAGCTTAGAGGGCGGGTACATCACTGCGCTCGAAAAGAGAAGGACGGTGGAGAGAAAGGCGATAATTTGCCCCACGTCGCGCAGAAAGACACCCAGTGCAGAAAGGAAGTAGCTAACTCCCAATGATAGGAGAATTAAGGGTAGCACCAGCACAGGAAGCCAGATCACCTGCCAGGAAAGTCCAGTCGTGCCGAAAAGGCTGCCTACGAGTGCCAAGCCCACTCCCACCGACATATGGAAAATCGCTGCACCGAGCTGAGCCACAGGCAAAACCTCGAGAGGAAACACTACCTTCTTTACGAAGTTGGGGTTGGTCACGATCAATCCCGGCGACATCGCAAGCGTTTCAGTAAAAAGGTGAAAGAGGCTCAGTCCAAGAAACAGCGCGATAGAGAAATCTAGTTCAGTCTCGCTCGGAATGTGGTGGAACTTCGTGCCGTAAATTCGGCCAAAAATGAAGTAGTACAGAGCCCACATCGAAAGTGGGTTGATCAACGCCCAAAACGCCCCAAGTCGACTGCCGCGGTGGCGAAGTTCGATGTTGCGATGGGTAAACTGCCAGATCAGGTCTCGTTTGTTCCACAAGCCTGCGATCATCCGCCACGGTTCTAACGTGAGGGCGGCGGCGGCATTTTTTAGCAGGGTTGCAGACACAACCATGGCTTAACGTGTGGAATGGACCGGGTGTAAAGCGCATTTCCCGGATAGTGCGCATTGGCCTATCCGGCTCGCGGGGTCAACGCGGCCTCGATAGTGACGTCGGAGAGCACTGTGATGGCGCACTGTTCATCATTTATCCCATGGCTCACGAGCCAGCGTGCGCCATCCCAGACCGCGCCGCAGGGGTAGATGACTTCGGCGACTGCGGGGTTGAGCGCAGGGTGGGTGCGGGTTTGCCCATGGGGATTGTGTAGAGGCAGCCACCCTCTCGGCCCGGCGGTGGGGGCATAGGGGAACGTGTCGGAGAATCGATATGCCGCCGCTGCGTAGTGGTAGCCGGTCGATCCATCGTGCACGGAGTGGCAAAACGAGATGAAGCCATCCGGGGTCCACTGCGGCGGGGCTCCGCCGCGCAGACCACCGTGACTTGCCGGGTACCCTTCGCAAGTCCAAGAAGTCAGAGAGACATCGTCGAAAACGATATCTCCTTCGCCCTCTAGTGACCAGCTGAGCACACGGTGAGGAGTCACCGAATAGATGGCGCGTAGTTCACCAGTCCCGTCCAGAAAAAGAGTCCAGTTCTTCTCCAATTTTTGCCGAACGCCGTGGCGGAGCATAAACTCTCGCGCTGTACCGATAGGTTTTAGCGTCGTGGGGTGAAGTTCGTGGATAAACTGGTAGTTTCGAGGTTCGTGCCAGCCCGAATTCCAGTAGACAAACAGGCGTGCACCAAAGCGGTAGAGTCGCGGGTCGGCGAACCAAGTGCGTGCCTCAGGAGCGTAGGCAGTCTCGGTGCGCAGTTGGAATCCGTCACTCAACGGAAGGGCGGAGCCGGGTATGGGAAGAAGCGTGCGCCGATCGAGTCGAGAGATCGCTATGCGCCGCAGGCCGTCGGGCGCGACGACGCGACAGGCGAGCAGCAGGGTGTCGCCATCGCGGAGAAGTGCGGGATTAAACACGCGGAGCGGTCCCGTGCCGGCCCCTGCTCGCCAGGAGTCGGGCACCAGCGCTTCAGTGTCGAGGATCACTCCCTCGGGTAGCGAGGTCATGCTGAGGCGAAGAACTCCTCGATCACGTCGCAGACATATTCCACCTGCGCCGCGGCGATATGCGGGCCGATGGGCAGGCTGAGGACTTCGTCGGCGTAGGTCTCAGCAATCGGAAAGTCGCCGCGCTTCCATCCGCTCCGAGCGTAGGCACCGGAGAGGTGGGGGGGGATCGGGTAGTGTACTTGCGTGCCTACACCTTGAGCAGAGAGGTATTTCTGGAGCGCCTCGCGGCTTCGTGTGCGTACAACAAAGAGGTGCCACACTGGGCGGCTCCATGCGGCTACCTGTGGCAACGACAAATCGCCGACGCTCCGCAGACGCCGCAGGTAGATCGCAGCGAGAGAGGCACGGCGGGCGTTCCACTCCGCGAGCTTGGGGAGTTTGACTCGGAGAAACGCGGCTTGCAGCTCGCTCAGACGCGAATTCATGCCTGCGTACTCGTGGTGATAGCGCACGCGCGACCCGTAGTTGCGTAGATGGCGGACTCGCTCTGCAAGAGCTGCATCATTGGTCGTCACCGCGCCCGCATCGGCGAGCGCGCCGAGATTCTTGCTGGGGTAAAAGCTTACGCCCGCTGCGTGTCCAAGATTGCCCGCTTCTTTATCCAGGCAGAGTGCGCCATGGGATTGCGCGGCATCTTCGAGGACAAAGAGTCCGTGTTTCGCCGCAATCGCATTGATCGCCACCATGTCAGCCGTCTGGCCGTAGAGATGAATTGGTAGAATCGCTTTCGTGCGAGATGTAATCAGCGCTTCGATACGCTCAGGATCGAGGTTGTAGGTTACGGGCTCTGGCTCGCAGGGGACGGGTGTGGCACCCGCGTGAGTAACGGCTAAATAGGTAGCGATATAGCCGTGAGAGGGCACGATGATCTCGTCGCCGGGGCCGATGCCGCGAGCCATGAGCACGAGTTGCATTGCCTCGAGCCCATTGGCTACGCCGATACAGTGTTTCACGCCGACGCTGGCGGAGTACTCCGCTTCGAAGGACTCGAGCTCCTTTCCAAGCAGCACCCAGCCCGATTCCATGACACGGTGGTAGGCGGCATCGAGCTCGGCGCGCAGCTCTTCGTAAGCGGGTTTGAGGTCGAGGATGGGGACTTTCACGGGCTCGATTGTCTCAGGAATTGAAAATTACAGAGGGTGGACTCAAACAAACTTCAGCTTTCGTGCGGCAAAAAGCACCATCCGCAGCAGCAGCCAGCCATGGCTCCAGCGCTGGATGTTGGTAGTGCCATACGTTCGCTCGCGATAGCGGATGGGCACGTCGGCGATCTTGAGATTGAGCTTCGCTGCGCCGAAGAGCAGGTCGAAGTCTCCGAATGGATCGAAATCCCCAAAGTAGGCTCGATTGGCGGCGACCCGCTCGTAGTGAGCGCGTGTCAGTACCTTGGTGCCGCAGAGGGTGTCCTTCACGGGTTGGCCAAGCAGCCAAGTGAAGATGAGGCCAAAGGCCTTGTTGGCACACAGATTGAGAAACTGCATCGCCTTTTCATCCATTGGGTACACGAGACGTACACCGTTGGCGAACTCGGCGCGGCCGGTCGCAATCACGGCATAGAACTTTGGCAGTTCCTCTGGAGGCATCGTAAGATCAGCATCGAGGATCATCAGCACATCGCCTGTCGCAGCCGCGAAGCCCATGCGCACGGCGTCGCCTTTGCCTTTGCCGGTTTGCTGCATGATTTTGATTTTGCGCTCGGGGTAAGCGGCCGCGACCCGCTGGATCTCAGCCCAAGTGTTGTCCCTGGAATGTCCTTCGACGAAGATCAATTCGGTGCCGGCGCCAAGTTCGGCCGTGCGCGTGACAGCTCCCTCGATGTTTCCCGCTTCATTGCGCGCAGGGATGATGACCGACACGCTCAAGCGCTTCGGCTCGGGCTGCTCGCGGCGAGCGGTGACAAACACCGTGAGGCAAAACCACTGGAGCAGCGGCGCAAGCCAGCGGTTGACCAGCGCGCCGAGTCCCAGTGCGGAGAAGGGCAGGAGAATCTTGCCTTGTCGCGTCACAGTCTCCCAGCCGCCGAGGCGGAGCAGATTCAGCACGTCGGAAGAGGCGAGCCAGCTATTCTGGGGTTGGCTGGCCTTCAGGCCGAGTATGCGGGCGAGCGAAAGGAGGGGCCGCCAAAGCGTATTCTGAAAATTCACCAGCAGGCGCGTCTCCGCATGCGCCACAGTCTGCAGGCGCTCCATCAGCCGTTGCACGTCGGCGGCGAGATTCAGCGTATCGGATACGATGATGACATCGAACGTCTCCTGCAGTTCGAGCAGCTCCCCGGCCTGTACGCCAAACGTCGCCTCGGGCGCGCGGCGTCGCGCGGCCTCGATCTGGGCAGGGGAGATGTCGATACCCACTTTGCGGGTAGCCTTAATCTGCGCGAGGAGTTCGCCGGAGCCGCAGCCTATCTCGAGTACGCTCGCGCCGGCTGGAATCAGAAGATTATAGTAGTGCGCCAGCAGTTTCCGATAAGCCCGAGCGCCCGCTTGCGGCTCCGTCGGTGCTGCGTCGTAGAAGGCGCGTACTCGGGCGAGGTGCTCGCGGGCGAGGATGGAGATATCGAGCTGCATGAAAGAGTGCTGGACGATAGGAACAAGCGGCAGGGTGGGGCGTTCCTACTGCGTGGCTCAAGACTTATGGGTTGCAATCGCTCGTTAATTCTCGCGGTGTGACCCTTCAAAATTTGCGTTCATTCATGGTGTTGACCGGCCTTTCCATATCGCGACTGCTCTCGCGTGCCGTGCTGGCGCTGAGTCTTCTCGTTTCGCTCGGCGGCCTTTGTGCCCAGACGGCGGATACGGCGAACCTCGCGGGCACTATGCCGGAGGACTACCTGCCGCAGCTGAGGCCGATCCTCGAGCGAGCTGCCCAGCTTTCACCGGAGCGGATGCTCAAGCTCATCGAGATCGAGCAGCATGAAGCTCGCGTGATCGTCGCCCGTTCAGGCCAGCTCCCTTACCTTGGTGGCAGTTTCAACTATGGCACCACTGAGAGTGCCGTATCGGGCTCCAATACCCGTGAATCCTCAGGTTCCGGCTTCTTTTACAATGCTTCCGCCAGCCAGGCTATTTTTCACTGGGGCGCGTTGAAAAATAGCACCGAGATCGCGCGGTTGCAGTTGCTCATTACGCGCAAGGATACTGCACGCGTTACTCGCGATTTGCTGGCTGTGGTGCGTAAAACCTATCTTGCCCTTGTGGTGCAGAAGGCGGAACTCCAGTCGAAGCGCAGGTTGCTTCAGCTCATCGACGGCGAGATCGAGACGCTTACTATCCGCAACTCCCAAGGTCTCATTCCCGTTGCCCAACTCAACGGGGAAAAGCTCCGCCGACGGGAGGAGCAGCTCAAGGTAGACAGACTCGAGGCCGAGTTTGCAGCAGATCGTCGCCGACTCAGTCGCATCGCGGCGCTGCCGCAACCGCTTGCGGAAGCGGATATCGCCGATGGCATGCCTAATCCGACTTACTCCGAAGCCTTGGTCGCGGGAATGACTGCTGCATTGCTCCGGGACAACGCCAGGAATAGCTTCGAGTACGAGATCTACGACATACGGGTCCGTGAAGCCAAGTTGCGTGAAAAGGTCGAGGCCACACGTCTTCTCCCCAAGTTCGGCGCCAACGTGAGTTACTCGTTGCGCAACAACACGAGCGTCGACTCCGGCTCCACCAGCCAGGAGGCCGTGCGCGAGCAGTCCCTTGGCATTGGTGGCAATTGGCCGCTTTTTGATGGTTTTGCCACCCGCGGCTACAAGCGGGAAGCGCTGGCCGCCCGGCGCTATGCCGAGCGGCAGCGCAGCAATAAATCCGAGGAAATCATGGAGGCTGCACAAAAGCTCGAGCGCACACTGAAACTTGATCGCGAACAGATTTCGCTGAGTGAAACCCGTCAGTCGATCGCGGTCGAGTTGCGCAGGCAGACGGTCGAAGAATCCGAGCGGGGCAACATCCCGCGCGTCGATGTCCAACGCGTGGAGCTCGGAGTTATGAACGCTGAGCTTGGCACGCTTGCCAGCCGCGTTGCCTACCTTGTGAGCTGGACAGATTTCGTCACCGTCGCCGGCACCGACCCTGTGCTCTCCTCCCAACTTCCCGCCAGCAATGCGCGCTAATTCCCAACAAGGCAGTCTTCTCGTGAAACTCGGCGTGGCTCTCGTCGTGGTTGCCATCGCTGGCTATTTCCTTTTCCGCAATTTCCAAGTCACGGCTGTCGTCAAGGCGGTGGGCCGCGATACGGCGGTCGATGCCGTCACTGGCAGCGTCACGATCTTTGCCGACGGGGGTATGAAGGAGCTCAAAACGGAGGCCGCAGGCCGGGTCAAGACTGCTGCGATCAAGCCTGGGTCGCACTTCAAGAAAGGCGATATCCTCGTGCAGCTCGATACGACTGAACTGGATCGCGACATCAGAGAGGCCAAGCGGCTTTACGAGGAGACGCGCAAGCGCGTCGACCTTCGCCGGAAAGCAGACGTATCCCTCAAGCTGGCCGAAGAGAAGCTCGCCAACGCGGAGCGAATCAGAAAAACCGGCACTGTATCCGACGAGGACATCCGGTCACTCCAGCGGGGGGTCGACGCCATCAAGCTCGAACTCCAAATTGCCGACCTAGATACGGCCAAGGTCGAAAAAGATCATGAAGTGGCGTTGGAGCGCTATGAAACGCAGATGAAAAAGATGAGCGTACCTGCGCTCTTTGATGGCACGGTCGAAGCCGCTAACGTAGTCGAAGGTGAGATCGTAAACGGCGGCCACCACGTCGCCACGATTTTTTCCAGCAAGCGCATTGTGGCCGCAAAGATCAGCGAGGAGGATTTCGGCCGTGTAAAAGTGGGTCAGCCGGCCAATGTCCGCCTGCTTACCTACGGTGAGCAGAATTACCAGGCCACCGTTTCGGAACTTCTGCCCACGGCGGACGAGTCGCAGCGCTTTACTGTCTACCTCGACGTAAAGGTAGATCCCGAGATGCTCAAGCCGCGCAGCACGGGCGAAGCCGTGATCACCGTGGCCACCAGCCCCAACGCCCTCGTCGTCCAACGTCGAGCTCTCTTCAACGCGCGGCAGAATAGCGGCAGCGTGTTCGTCGTACGCAATGGCGTCGTCGAGCTGCGCAACGTCGAGGTAGGCTTTGTGGCCTTAAACGTCGTTGAGGTGCGTAAGGGAGTGGAGCAAGGGGAACTTGTGATCGTGGAGAATCTAGAGCAGCACAAGCCCGGCCAGCGCGTGCGAGTCGAAGAGATCAAGTAAGTCCGTCCTGTCGCGTCCGCGCCCGCATGTCGCCCAATTTCCGCATCGCCTACCGCTTTCTCACCGCGAAAAAGCGCGCCATGCTCATGAGCCTCTCCTGCACGGTGCTGGGCGTGGGCTTGTTCATCGTCACTCAGGCGACCACGGCGGGATTCGAGCAGTTTTTCACCAAGACAATCCTTGGCATCCACGGTGCGATCCGTATCGAGGATCGCATCCAGGATACCATGCAGAGCCAGCATGCCGCAGGCTCCAGCGATTTCTACTTCGCAAACCGCGACGGTGTGAAGTACATCGAGGGCGTTGATCAGCCCCAGCAGCTCATCGATGCGTTGGGCGGCTGGTCGAACATCAAGGGTATATCCTCCGTGGTACGGGGCAATGTGCAGATCACGAGTTCGTTCAAGTCGGAGGATGCGCAGATATTTGGCATCAAACTTGAAGATCATCTCCGAGTCTCCGATCTCGGCGAGCAGATCACAGGCGGATCGCTTGATGCCTTTCGAGGCTCCGCTTCCGGTGTGATGGTCGGCCGCGTGCTGGCGGATCGTCTGCAGCTCAAGCCGGGTGACTCGATCAGCGTCTACGTGAGGGGAGAGACGCGGCGCATGTATGTCGCGGCGATCTTTGAGACGGGCTATCGCGAAGTGGATAAGACGAATGTCTTCATGCATATATCGGCGGCGCGCTCGCTTTTGAAAAAGCCCTCCGGCGCTTCGTATCTCCAGATAGGGGTCTTTGATCCTTCTCGCGCCGAGATCGACGCGCAAAAGATGTCGAGCGTCCTCAATCATAGCGCGAAGCCCTGGCAGGAGCGCGAAAAGACGTGGCTCGAGGTGTTCAAGGCCTTGCGTATCTCGACCGCCATCACGGTCTCGGTCTTCACACTCATCGCCAGCCTCGCGATGTTCAACACGCTCGCGATGATCGTACTGGAGAAAACGAAGGATATCGCGATTCTCCGTTCGATGGGGTACGAGCGTGAGGATATCACGCAGATCTTTCTCTGGCAGGCTGGGATCGTGCTGGCCATCGGGGCTGTCTTGGGCTCCCTGTTTGGCTTCTTGGGCACCTGGGCGATCGAGCAAGTGCCGCTATCCATCACCGGTATCTTCAAGACAGATCACTTCATTGTGGTACGAGATTACCGGCACTATGTGGCTGCGATTGCGACTGCCGTGGTCATGGTCATGATCGCCTCCCTGATTCCGGCCCGCCGCGCAGCACGTCTCGAGCCCGGCGACATCGTCCGCGGCACTGCCCAATGAGTTCTCCTGGCGACATCGCGCTTCGTTGCTCCAATCTCCACCGGTATCTTGGCCAAGGGGAGGGCAGGGTACACGTGCTCAAGGGCGTTTCTTTCGAGGCGCGCAAGGGCCAAGTTTACGCAATCGTCGGCCCCTCGGGTTGCGGCAAGAGTACGCTCCTGTATCTCCTTGGCCTCCTAGATCAGCCCAATGATGGGCAGATTGAGATCAACGGGAAAGTGATGTCCAATACCGACGACCTTGCCCGTACGCAGGCGCGGGGTGAGCACATCGGTTTCGTCTTCCAGTTTCACTTCCTCATGTTGGAGTTCACTGCTCTGGAGAATGTGATGATGCCGATGCGCAAGCTCGGTAGACTCTCCCCCGAGGCGATGAAGGCGCGCGCACATTCGTTGCTGGATGCGGTCGGTCTCGGCGCCAAGACGCACCGCCTTGGCACGCAGCTTTCCGGTGGTGAGCAGCAACGCGTCGCGGTGGCCCGTGCCTTGGCCAATCAGCCGACCATCCTCCTGGCGGACGAACCGACGGGCAATCTGGACGTGAAGAACTCCGCTCTTGTCTTCGATCTCCTCACCCGACTCGCCAAAGAAAATAATCAGGCGGTAGTGCTAGTCACCCACAATCCGGAGATCGCCCAGCGTTGTGACTTCACCCGCCCGATGCGAGATGGCCTTTTTGTTTGAAGGCTTCGAAGGAGGCGAAGGTCTCCGGCGAGGCTGCCGACGTGCAAGAGTGCTGCATTTCATGGGGGGGCGCATGATTTTTAGGTTGCACAACCTCTCCTTAGAAAATCGCGATTGAGAACCTATCGCAATATCCGATAAGCTTTGCAACTTCACTCCACGCGTTCGCTAATTACTCCCTATCGGAAATTTCCCTCCGAAAATTTGGTTTACAAAGAAAACGCGGGTGCGTTCGCTGGCTTCCGATTTTTGTCCACTTCCCTGTTTCCCTGTGACCACTTTCCCGCTACTCAAGTCCATCGTCGCTCCGTCTCTTTCGACGGGTCGCGCTGAAGTGGTCTGAGCCTTGCGTCCTTCTTCGCACTCTCATGTCGAAACTCTTCCCGAAGTCGGCCAATAAACTGCCGCTCCAGATTATCATCTATCTGGGCGTGTTGGTCGGCATAGCTACGGCAGGTGTCACGTACTACATGACGCCGAAATTCACGCGGGTCGGCTACGCCCCGGTCCAGCCTGTGCCCTTCAGCCATGCTCAGCATGTGAATGAGGTCGGTCTCGATTGCCGCTACTGCCATTCCAACGTCGACAAGTCGGGCCACTCCAATGTTCCGACGGCGCAGACGTGCATGAACTGCCACTCGATCATCAAGGCCAATAGCCCCGCGCTGGCTCCGGTCCGTGAGAGCTTCGAGAAGGGCACGCCTGTTCCGTGGGTCTGGATTCACCAGACGCCTGATTTCGCCTATTTCAACCACGCCGCGCACGTAAATCGTGGCGTGTCCTGCGTCGAGTGCCACGGCAAGGTCAACGAGATGGACACCGTGACGCACAAGCAGCCTCTTTCGATGGCGTTCTGCATCGAGTGCCATCGCGACCCCGCCTCCCGTATCCGCGACCCGAAGGATGTGTTCAATCTGAACTCCGCTCGCTTGGTCGATCAAGGCGAGGCCGGCAAGGCCGCCGCCCTCAAGTATCACAAAGACTGGAAATTGATGCCCCCGCAGAGCTGCTCTGGCTGCCATCGATGAAACGCAAATTTGATCATCCCGCTCCCTCTGCTGAGGAGCAGCTCAACGGCCCCAAGTACTGGCGCTCGCTCGACGAGCTCGCTGGCACTCCTGGCTTCAAGGCCCAGCTCGCCCGCGAGTTTCCCGAAGGCGCTTCCGAGATGGAAGGCGTTGATCGGCGCAATTTCATGAAGATCATGGCAGCGTCCTTCGCCTTGGGTGGCGTGGGTCTCGCAGGCTGCCGTCGTCCTGAAAAATTTATCCTTCCCTACGGTAAATCCGTCGAGGGCGTCATCCCCGGCCTGCCGTCTTACTACGCTACCGCGATGCCGAAGCGTAAGTCGGCCGAGCCCTTGCTCGCCGAAACGCATCAGGGGCGGCCGACGAAGGTCGAAGGTAATCCCACGTTCGCCCCGCACGGCGGTGGCTCCTCGCTGCAAGCACAAGCTTCGATCCTCGATCTTTACGACCCGGACCGCGCTCGCACCCACACCAAGGGTGGCAAGTCGATCAATGCTGCGGCCCTCGATGAGGTGCTGGCCAACATCAATCGGAACTATTCGGCCAATCAGGGGCAGGGACTTGCCTTCCTCGCTGACGAGTCTTCTTCGCCGACGCGCGCCCGCTTGGTGCGTGCCCTTCGGGCCAAGTTCCCTCGCGCCATCTGGTCTGAGTACGAGCCCGTCGCCGACGAGTTGCCGGTCTCAGCTGCGCAGGCTGCCTTTGGTCAGGCGGTCAAGCCGATCTACGACTTCTCCAAGGCGAAACGCATCGTCTCCATCGACGCCGATTTCCTTCATGCGGATGGCGCCTCGATGGCCAATGCTCGCAGCTTCGCCAAGAGCCGTCGCGTGCTAAAGAAGGGCGATCCGATGAATCGCCTCTACGTGGCCGAGAGCACGCTCTCGCTCACCGGCATGATGGCTGATCACCGCCTGCGGCTCTCTTCGAGCCATATGCTGGCGTTTGCCGCCAAGCTCGCGTCTGTGGCGGAGCCCTCCGTGGCGACCGCGCTTGCTCCCTTTACTGACGGTCTCCAAGTCCCGGCCAAGTGGCTCGAGGAGTGCGTGGCCGATCTGAAGGAAAATCAAGGCTCTGCGGTCATCGTCGCAGGTGCGCACCTTCCTCCTTCCGTCCATTTCATTGTCCATGGCCTCAACGAGGCTCTGGGCGCGGTTGGCACGATCATCAAGTACGTCGCCGTTGAGGCTTCCAGCGCGGCCCCGATCGCCGATCTCGTTTCTGCGATCAATGCCGGCTCGGTCAAGACGCTCGTCATACTCGACGGCAATCCGGTTTACAACGCGCCTGCCGATCTCGGCTGGGCCGATGCGCAGCGCAAGGTTGGCGAGGTCATCCGCTACGGCTACTATGTCGACGAGACTTCCGCTCTGAATCAGGGCTCGACTACGCATATCGCTGCCGCCCACTACCTCGAGTCGTGGGGCGACGCTCGCGCCTTCGATGGCACGGTGCTGCCGATCCAGCCGATGATCCTGCCGCTCTTCGGCGGTCTGACGCAAAATGAAGTCATCGCGCGTATCGCCGGCGAGGCTAAGACCGATTCTTATCAGCTCGTCGTCGATACTATCGTCGGCCTCGCTGGTGCTGGAGCGACTGCCGAGAAGACCATGCAGAAGTTCCTGCACGACGGTCTCCTTGAGGGCTCCGCTGCGCGCGCCGTAAATGTCCGCTTCAATCGCGATGGCGGCAGCAGTCTCTTCCCGCAGGCGAGCCCCGCAGTCCCGATCTCCAAGGATAGCCTTGAGGTGCGTTTCCTCGCGGATGGCAAGGTCGATGATGGTCGCTTCGTCAACAATGGTTGGCTGCAGGAGTGTCCAGACTCCATCACGAAGATCGCATGGGATAATGTGATCATGGTCAGCCCGAAGCTCGGCAAGGAGCTTGGCATCGAGCCGGAAGGCAATGCCATCCAGGTCGCGCGCAAGGAGAATGCCGACTACACGATGGGCAAGGAGAAGGCCTTTGTGTTCGAGCTCTCGATCGGCAACCGCAAGATCAAGGGCCCCGTCCACATCCAGCCTGGTCTCGCCAACTACACTGTGGTCGTCTCTCTCGGCTACGGTCGTACCGTCACCGGCCACGTCGGCAAGGGCGCTGGCTACAATGCTTATCCTCTTCGCACCTCGTCGGCTCTCCATATCGCCACGGGAGCGAAGCTGACCAAGACGGAAGAGCGTCAGCTCCTCGCCAATACGCAGGAGCACTGGTCGATGGAAGGTCGCGACATCATCCGCGAGGCCAACCTCGAGGAGTTCGAGAAGACCCCGACCTTCGTTGATACCTTTGGCATGGAGTCGCACGCCCCGAGCAATCTCGGCGAGAAGTACTCCATCGCTGCGCTCAACAAAATGACCCCCGCCGAGCGCCAGAAGGCGCAGGCTGAGATCAGCACGCAGATCCCGCGCGGCAATTCGCTGTACAAGACGCCGACGTTCGACGGCCACCACCAGTGGGGCATGTCGATCGACATGAATATCTGTATCGGCTGCAATGCGTGCGTCGTGGCCTGCCAGGCGGAGAACAACATCCCGATCGTCGGTCGCGACCAAGTCGCCCGTGGTCGTGAGATGCACTGGATCCGCATCGATCGCTACTACTCGGACGGCAATATCGACAGTCGCGCCATGGCCGATCTCTTCGGCGGTGAGACGAGCGGTAATCGTGCGCTCCCCGAGGATCCGCAAGTTTCCGTGCAGCCCATCGCGTGCATGCAGTGTGAGCTCGCCCCGTGCGAAACCGTGTGCCCGGTGAATGCCACGGTGCACGACGAAGAGGGCCTCAACACGATGGCGTACAACCGCTGCATCGGTACCCGTTACTGCGCAAACAACTGCCCGTACAAGGTGCGGCGCTTCAACTTCTTCGACTGGAATCAGCGCAAACTCGACGAGCTGTACATGAGCCAGCTCGCCGACTACGGCATGCCCGAGCTCGTCGCGATGGGCAAAAATCCGGAAGTCACCGTCCGCATGCGCGGCGTGATGGAGAAGTGCACATACTGCGTGCAGCGCATCCAAAACGGCAAGATCCAGCACAAGGTGAAGATGACCCAGCTCGGTTCGCCGGGCGACGTCGTCGTGCCCGATGGTGTGATCAAGGTGGCCTGTCAGCAGAGCTGCCCTGTCGATGGCATCGCCTTCGGCAATATCCTCGATCCCAACTCCGAGGTGTCCAAGGCCAAGGCTCGGGATCAAGAATACGAGCTCCTCGGCTATCTCAACATCCGCCCGCGCACCACCTACTCCGGCAAGCTGCGCAATCCGAATCCCAAGATGCCCGACTACAAGGCGCTCCCCGCGAGCCGCATCGAGTATCAGAAGAAGAACGATCCGCACTACGGCCACGAGGCTCACGGTGCGCACAGCCATGGTCCCGAGGCCAAGGGCGGTAAGAAGGGTGGGCACTAAGATGAACGTTTCCTCTGGAGGACTTTCCTAATGGCCCACGCTGAACACGCCGCCGACGCGCATCCGATCCTGCGGGAGGTAAAGCCCGCATCGCTGCCGCGCGCCGTCCTGGTAGAGAATAATCGCAGCTTCGCCTGGATCACCGAGAAGATCTGCAGCATCATCGAGGGTAAGACCCCCACGTGGTGGTGGGTCTGCTTCATCCTCGCCTGCTTCATCGCTTCCTTCACCGTCGTCGGTATCGTATACCTCGTGGCCACCGGCGTCGGTGTCTGGGGTCACGCCAATCCGGTCAACTGGGCGTGGGATATCGTCAACTTCGTGTTCTGGATCGGCATCGGCCACGCCGGCACCCTTATCTCCGCGATCTTGTGCCTGCTGCGTCAGAAATGGCGCACGTCGATCAATCGCGCAGCCGAGGCCATGACGATTTTCGCCGTGGTGTGCGCGGCGATTTTCCCGGTCTTCCACGTCGGTCGTGTCTGGTACGCCTGGTACCTGTTCCCGATCCCGAACTCCAATGTGATGTGGCAAAACTTCCGCTCGCCTCTGGAGTGGGATGTGTTTGCTGTCTCCACCTACGGCACGGTGTCCGTGCTCTTCTGGTACATCGGCCTCATTCCCGACCTCGCGGTCCTTCGCGATCGGTTCTTCGCCGCCGGCAATAAATTCCGGTCCTTCCTCTACGGCCTGTTCGCCATGGGCTGGCGCGGCTCCAACCGCCACTGGAGCAACTACGAAATGGCGTACCTGATCCTCGCCGGCATCAGCACCCCTCTCGTGCTCTCCGTGCATACGATCGTGTCGTTCGACTTCGCGGTCTCGCTGCTGCCGGGCTGGCACACCACCATCTTCCCGCCGTACTTCGTTGCGGGCGCCATCTTCTCGGGCTTCGGCATGGTGCTCACGCTCATGCTCCCGCTGCGCGCCATCTACGGTCTGCAGGATTTGATCACGCAGTACCATATTGACTGCATGTGCAAGGTGACCCTCGCGACGGGCACCATCGTGGGCTACGCCTACGGCATGGAGTTCTTCATCGCGTGGTACGGAGCAAACCCGTACGAGGGCTTTGCCTTCATCAACCGCGCGTTTGGCCACTACGCCTGGGCGTACTGGATCATGATCTCGTGCAACGTGATCACGCCGCAGTTCTTCTGGTTTAAGAAGATCCGCGAAAACACCGCGCTGGTCTGGATCTTGTCGATCTTCGTCAACGTCGGCATGTGGTTTGAGCGCTTCGTGATCATCGTCACCTCGCTTGCCCGCGACTTCCTGCCGTCGAGCTGGGGCTACTACAGCCCCTCGATCGTCGAGATCTTCACCTTCTTCGGCACCTTCGGCGTCTTCTCGGTGCTCTTCCTGCTCTTCATCCGCTTCCTTCCGATCATGCCGATGGCCGAAATCAAGGCCGTCACACCTCAGGCCGATGTCCACGGTGGCCATGGCCATGATACGGAGCACGGGCACGGCGACGTGCACGGAGGCAAACACTAATTCACGACCATGGCTGCTCCATCCTACGGCCTGATCGCCACCTTCGATACTGCCCCCGAGCTGTACCATGCGGCGGAGAAAATCCGCGACGCCGGCTACCGCAACTGGGACTGCATCACTCCGTTTCCCGTCCATGGCCTCGATAAGGCCATGGGCCTCAAGCGCTCGATCGTCCCGCGCATCTCCTTGTGCGGCGGCATCCTGGGCTTCACCACCGGCATGACCATGATCTGGTGGACCGGCGGCGTCGACTTCCCGCTGATCGTCGGCGGCAAGCCGCTCTTCAGCCCGATGTTCGCCTTTCCGGTGAGCTACGAACTCACGATTCTTTTCACGGCCTTTGCGACGATCATCGGCATGTTCGTCCTCAATCGGCTGCCCATGCACTATCACCCCGTGCTGAAATACGACAACATCCGTCGCGGCATGGATGACCAGTTTTTCATCGTCATCGAGGCGCGCGATCCGCGCTTCAATCTCGCCAACACCAAGGCCCTGCTCGAGAAGGCCGGCGGCAAGGCGATTTCGGAACTGGAGTCCTGAGCGATGCGCCAAGTCTATCTCATCACCTTCTTCGTGGTCGTCCTCGTGGTGTCGATCCTCGGCTTCCGTGGCCAAGTCTTCACCAAGCCACCGCTTGATGTTTTCCCCGAGTGGGCCTTCCCCTCGATGGAGCACCAGCCCAAGCCTCGTCCGCAAGGCGCGAGCACGTTCTTCGCCGATGGTCGCGCCGACCGCGTGCCCCCGCAGCACACCGTTGCTCGCGGCATGCTCCGTCTCGACGATCACAAGTACGCCGGCAAGTCGGGCAACGAGTTTGCCAAGGGCTTTCCCGCTGGCGTGACGGTCGATGCCAAACTTCTAGCCCGCGGCCGCGATCGCTACGATATCTACTGCGCGGTCTGCCACGGTGCCAATGGCGACGGCAACGGCATCACGAAGCGCTACGGCATGGGAGCCACGCCCACCTATCACGACGACCGCCTCCGCACCATGGCCGAAGGCGAAATCTACTCTACGATCACCAACGGCAAGAACACCATGCTGTCCTACGCCGATAAGCTATCCCCTGACGATCGTTGGGCGGTGGTCGCTTACGTGCGCGCTCTCCAGCGCGCCCAGCAAGGCACAGCGGCCGACGTCACCGACGCCGCAGCCAAACAATCTCTCGGTCTCCAATGAGCAGCTCTCACGCAGCCACCGCTCCCGCAGCGCTTCCCGCCGAGTCTACCGCATCTGCCGCCAGCAAAGCGCTGATGATCGGTCTGGCCGGTATCGTCGTCACGGCGCTCGGCATCTTCGTTTCCGGTACCAAGATCGTCGCCCACTCCTGGCTGGTGGGCATGACGTTCTGGACTGCCATCGCGATCGGCATGCTCATGCTGGTGCTGATCCATCACATCTTCGACGCTTCTTGGTCGACAGTGATTCGCCGCCAGTTTGAGCACGGCCTGTCGGTCTTCCCGTGGCTCGCCATCCTCTTCGTGCCGCTTGCGGCTACCGCCGTGCTGCACAGCGAGTTGATCTGGCCTTGGATGAACGAGCATGCGCTCTATCACGGCCATGAGGTCGGCCACGATCCCCTATGGGTCAAGAAGTCCGGCTTCCTGAATAACAACGCGTTTCTCATCGGTACTTTCGGTTCGTTTGCTCTCTGGATTTGGCTCGCAGCGCGTCTCCGCAAAGCCTCGTTCACCCAAGATATCGATGGCGATATCAAGTGGACGTTTATGAACCGCAAGACCGCGGCCTTCGGCCTCCCCATTGGTGCTTTCTCGCTCACGGCCATCGCGATCTTCTGGGTCAAGTCCATCGAGTACCACTGGTTCTCCACGATGTATGGCGTGTGGTTCTTTGCCAACTGCGCCCGTGCCGCACTCTCGATCGGTGTCATCATCATGGTCTGGCTGTATGCTCGTGGTGACTACAAGGGCATTCTCAACAAGAACCATTACCACAGCATCGGCATGCTGATGCTGGCCTTCACGGTCTTCTGGGCGTACGTGACCTTCTCGCAGTACTTCCTGATCTGGAATGCCAACGTGCCCGAGGAAACCTTTTGGTACAACCTCCGCGAACTCAACCACGACGGCTCCACCAACCAGTGGTGGTATGTCGGCCTGCTGCTGCTCTTCGGCCACTTCTTCGGCCCGTTTTTCTTCCTTCTTTCTTATCGCTTCAAGGTTACGCCGCACATCATCCGCCGCATCGCGTACTGGATCTTGTTCACGATCTTTGTAGACATGTGCTACAACATCCTGCCCGCGCTGAAGAACGATCACGGCGATCCCGCAAACTTCCTTTCGATCAACCTCGTCTGGACCCTTTCTGCCCTCGTGGGTGTGGGTGGCGTCTGTGTGTGGTCCTACCTGCGGAGCTTTGGCTCCAACAAGGCCAAGATCATCCCCACCCGCGATCCCCGTATCGGCGAGAGCCTCACGTACCATGAGTGATACTTCGACACCCACCGCGCGGCCGGTTTCTCTCTTCACGATCATCTTCGTCTTCGCACTCTTCGCGGTGGCGCTGCTTCTCGTGCGCTGGTTCTATACACCGACTACCGTCGCGCCGTTCAATTTCACCGCGGATAACTACCCGAAGGAGAAGGATGCAGAATGGAAGTCCAACTCCGAGACCCGCGCCAAGGCCTTGGCGGACCTCAAAGCAGAAGACGCCAAAAAACTTTCCAGCTACGGCTGGACAGACAAGGGCGCAGGCAAAGTTCACCTTCCCATCGACCGCGCGATGGAGCTCACGGCGCAGCAGTACGGCGCCAAGAAGTAATCCCGGGCTCCGTAAACCTATCTCGAAATGATTAACGCTCCGACCAACGCCGCTTCGGCCGAAGTCACTCCGATCGATACCCAGGCGCGCACGCCGTTGCTGCTGCTCGTGGGCTCTGGTCTCGTGTGGCTCGTCGTCAGCGGCATTTTCGCGCTGATCACCTCGATCCAGCTCCACTCGCCGCATTTCCTCGCGGATTGCTCGATGTTCACGCACGGCCGCGCGCAGGCCATTCGCGAAACGGCCTTCGTATACGGCTGGGCCGCCAATGCCGGCCTTGCCATCGGTCTCTGGATTTTAGGCCGCCTTGGTGCCAATCTACTCCGTGCCCTTAACTGGGTGGTGGTAGGCACGCTTTTCTGGAATCTCGGCGTCACTGCGGGCCTCGTCGGCATCGCCGTGGGCGACATGACTTCCTTCTCGCTGTTGCAGCTGCCGCGCTACGTGCAGCCGCTCCTGGTGGTCGCCTACGGAGCCATCGCTCTTTCCGGCATCCTCGCTTGGGGTGGCCGTCGCAGCGATGGCACCTTCGCCTCGCAGTGGTACGCCGTTGCCGCCCTGTTTTTATTCCCTTGGCTCCTGATAGCGGCTCAGGCCGTGCTCGTGTGGATGCCGGTGCGCGGCACCGCCCAGGCCGTCGCTGCCGGTTGGTACGCGCAGAGTGTTTGGGCTCTCTGGCTCGCTCCGTTGGCGCTCGCGGCAGCCTACTACATCATTCCCAAGACAGCTGGCCGCGTGCTGCCCAGCTACGATTTCGCACCGCTCGGGTTCTGGACGCTTCTTTTCTTGGGCTCCTGGACAGGCGGGCGCAATCTCATTGGCGGCCCGGTGCCGGCATGGATCGCTTCCATGGCGGTCGTTGCCACCAGCATGGTGCTCTTCCACTACTTGGTGGTTTTCCTGAATTTCCGTGTCGCCAAGCACGCCATCGGTAGCGGTCCGAAGTATATTCGTTTCGGCATTGCCGCCTACCTGCTGTGGGGAATCTTTGAATTTCTCACTTCCTTCCGTGGTGTCGCGATCGAAACGCAGTTCACGCTGATCATGCCTGCCCTCGATACGCTTGGCCTCTATGGCGCGATCTCCATGATTTTCTATGGTGCGATCACCTATATGGTGCCCCGCGTTGCGGGTCAGGCTTGGTCCTCGGCCGCGCTCGTCACCGGCCACCGTCTGCTCGTGATGGTCGGTATCCTCCTTCTGGTCGTTGCGCTCACTGCTGCTGGCTGGTCTCAGGAGGTCGCACTCCATGATGCCAAGGAGTCCTTGGGCGCCATCCTCACCGGTATGAAGACCTGGCTCTTGGTGGCTACGGTCGCCAATCTTATCCTCCTCGGTGCGAATTTCCTCCTCCTCGTGAACTTCGCCAAGACCGCTTGCTCCGCCTGCTGTGCCAAGCAGTCCTCGACTGAGAATCTCTTCCGCCAGCCTTCGACGTTGGAGGCGTCCGCGACATGAAAAACGGTCCGCTCTTCTTCATCGGTCTCTTCCTCGCCCTCGTGATTTCGTGGGGCGGTATCGTCCTCGGCTCGCATGGCCAGCTCAGCAAGCTCGCGCCGTACTACGATGACGCGCAGAGCCAGTCCTTCCCGCCCCGCATGAATGGCATCGCGGCACGCGGTCAGCTCGTGTACGCCGACCTCGGTTGTGCGGCTTGCCACACCCAGCAGGTGCGTCGTGAGGGTTTCGGCTCCGACAAAGCCCGTGGCTGGGGCGATCGCCAGAGCGTAGCGCGCGACTACATCTATCAACCGGTCCCGCAGCTCGGCGCTTCCCGTATCGGCCCCGATCTCGCCACCTACGGCGCTCGCGCCGAAAAGGCAGGCACTGGTGCCGAGCAGGTCTACAACCTCCTCTACAATGGCAGCGCCACACACCCGAGCTTCAAGTTCCTCTTCGATGAACGCGAGATCTCGGGCGAGGTTTCCAACAAGGCGCTGAAGGTCGCTGGCGTCGCCCCCGGCCATCAGATCGTGGCGACTGAGCGGGCTCAATCGCTCGCAGCTTACCTGCTCAGCCTGAATCAGGCCTTCCAGTATCCGGAGGCCGCTCCCTACACGCCTCCCGCTGGCGCCAAGCACTAATCTGGAAGCGACGCAATGAGCACTCCTCCCAACTCCGATCCGCGCGTCGATCAAGCCGCGGTGACCGATTCCAGCCTCCTTTCCGCTCACGAAAAGGTACTCGGCAAGCAGCCCGACGAAAAGGCCCATTACAAGCTGATGCCGCTGGCGCTCCTGTTCATCTTCAGCGGGCTCATCTTCTTTGGTGGTACCTATCTCGGCCGTTACTCGGGCCACTTCCACCCTGCGGTCTTTAACGAAAACGCTCCTCCGCCCAAGGCGAAGAAGGAAGGCGAGAAAGTTCCGAAGACCCCCGATGAGCTTTTCGCGCTTGGTAAGGGCGTCTACGCCCAAGTCTGCATGAGCTGCCACCAAGCCAATGGGCAGGGCCTGCCGGGTGCATTCCCTCCGCTGGCTGGCTCCGAGTGGGTTACGGGCTCCGACGAGCGCGTCGTTCGCATCGTGCTCCACGGTCTGCAAGGCCCGATCACCGTTAAAGGCACGACCTACAATGGCGTGATGCCTGCGGCTGGCCCTGGATCCGGCTTCAACCTGAATGCCGAGAAAGTAGCGGCAGTTGTCACTTACATCCGCAAGGAATGGGGCAACACAGCCGGTCCCGTGCTTGAGGAGAAGGTGCAGGCCATCATTGGCCAGACCGCAGGCCACGCCGCTTGGACGGCTGCCGAACTCGAGAAGATCCCGTAAACGATCGTTTCTATTTCAACTTTGCCAAACGGCGGTCGTACGACCGCCGTTTTTGTTGTGTGCAGGGGAGCGGACACCGCTCTCGACAGGTCCTCCCGATTGGCAAGGATCATCCGGTTCGTGCCGCGATGGGGCGAGTAGGCCCCTCGAGCGATTCGTCATCCACGGTCGCACTCGCTCGAGCTTTATACTGAAGCATGGGATCGCCTGCTGCTGTCGTTGCGCCGCGATCCGGTATGTGAGTTTGACGTCGAACAGTACCCACTCCGTGACTAATCGCTCGCCGTTTGTCTACGGCGGCGATCCATTGCGCGAAAATTCTTAGCTCCCGCCGAGGTGTTATTCCCCGAGTTTCTTGCCCGGTACCATGTAGCCTTGCACGTAGTCGCGCACGGCTTCGGCGAGTGGGGTCATTGGGCGGGTGTAGCCGGTGCCGCGGAGCTTCTCGATGGTGGCTTGCGTGAAGTACTGGTACTTGCCGCGTAGTACTTCGGGCATGTCGATGAATTCGATCATAGGCTCCTTGCCGAGCGCGGCAAAGATCGCGCGGGTGAGCGTCACCCATGTATTCGCTTCGCCACTACCGAGATTGTAGAGGCCGCCTACGCGCGAGCCTGTGGGGCTCTCCGCGAAGTGGAGCGTCATTTCGACGGCGTCCTTCACGTAGAGAAAGTCTCGCATCTGCTCGCCGTCCTTGTACTCGGGCTTATGGCTCTTGAAGAGCTGTACCTTGCCGGTGGCGAGGATCTGCTGGTATGCCTTGTTCACCAGCGAGCGCATGTCGGCTTTGTGGTCCTCGTTGGGGCCGTAGACGTTGAAGTACTTCACGCCCACGATCTGGTTGAGGATCCCAGCGTGCTGGGCATACACGTCGAAAAGGTGCTTCGAGTACCCATACATGTTGAGCGGGCGCAGCGAGCTGAGATTGTCGACCTTGTCATCCATGCCCTGCGCGCCGTCGCCGTACGTGGCGGCCGACGAGGCATAGACGAAGCGCGCATCGCGCCCGAGCGACCAGTGGGCGAGTTCCTTGGTGTAGGTGTAGTTGTTATCCGCGAGGTAGCTCGCGTTCTTCTCGGTCGTGGCCGAGCATGCGCCGAGATGGAACACCGCCGAAAAACGCCCGAAGGTGTCGGCGCTCGTCGCGATGCCGCGACGGAAGGCATCGGCCTCGATGTAGTCAGCGTACTTCAGCGGCACGAGGTTCTTCCACTTCTCGTCGGAGCCGAGGATGTCGGTGATGACGATGTCGCGGTGGCCGCGCTGGTTGAGCGCCCACACAAGTGCGCTGCCGATGAAGCCTGCGCCACCGGTGACAAGGATGCGGCCGTCGAGATAACTCATGAGATAAGATTGCCGCAAAAAGACGCCAAAAGCGCAAAAACGAAAATGCGCTTTCGGTGGAGCTAACCAAGAGTAGAGGAGTGGCCGTAGAACGGACTTCCGTTCCGCGCCTCAAGCGCGGGCTGCGGTAAATCTCAACTATCCTTCGAGAGTTCCTTCGAACGCTCGGTGGCAGCGAGAACGGTCTCTTTGATGACACCGCGGAAGTCGCGGGCCTTCATCCGCTGCAGCCCGGCGAAGGTCGTGCCGTTGGGGGAGGTCACTTGGTCGCGTAGGATCTCGGGATCGATGCGCTTGGCGGCAAGAAGCTTCGCCGACCCAAGCAGGGTCTCCACGGCGAGCTTTTCCGACGCGTCTTTGGTGAGGCCGGCAGCGATGCCAGCGTCGCGCAATGCGGCGGCAAATTCGAAGACATATGCCGGACCGCTGCCGCTGACCCCGGTCACCGCATCGAGATCAGTCTCTGGCACTTCGAGCACTTCGCCCAGCGAGCGGAGCAGCGTCTCCACACTTGCGCGGTCGGTGGCTGCGAGATCCTTTTGCGCGGACCAGCAGGTGATGCCCGCGCCGATCTGGCCAGGCGTATTGGGCATGGTGCGTACGATATTCCGGGCGTGGGGAAAGGCTCGTGCCAAGCTTGCGATCTTTTTGCCGGCGAGGATCGATACGACGAGCTTGCCACGCGTGAGCTCCGCGAGCCGCGGATCGGCCGAAGCAAGATGCTGCGGCTTGAAAGCGACGACGAGCGTGCCGGCTTCGTTAAGTAGTTCGTCGAGCGTCGTCGCGACAGCGATACCGGTGCGGGCCTGCAGCCTGGCCGCAGTGTCGTCGGCGCCGCCGAGGCAGACGAGATCTGCTGGTGTGGCGGCTTTTTTGGCGAGCAGGCCATCGACCATGGCTCCAGCCATGTTGCCTGAACCGAGGAAGGCGATTTGACGCATAGGGTGTGAGTGGCTGTTGCCCAAATTCGCAAAGAAAGCAACGAAGAGAGTAGTGGTTTCCGCAGTGAGGCTCTCCGCTTTGCGCCTGGCCTCCGCGCGCGACTCGCCTTCAGCCTTCGAAGATTTTCTTCACCTTCTTCTCGACGGGATGCATCAAGATCGCGGTCGAGCCGCCGCCCTGGGTATCGGTCATCGTGACTTCGCCGCCGAGATTGCGGAGCGCGTGACGAGCCACCGTAAGACCCATGCCGACGCCGACGGTGTTCTTCGTGCTTACGAAGGGCTCGAACATCTTGTCGCGAATCTCCGCATCGATGCCGCGACCGTGGTCGGTGACGCGGAATTCGACAAACTTGCCGTCTTCGCCCTTTTCGACGAGGCGGGTGTGAATCGAGAGCGGCCTGGGATCGTGTGCCTTGTTGTCGTAGGCTTCCCAGCCATTGATGAGGGTCTTGGCGATCACTTCCTCGACGATCTCGTAGTTGGTATCGATCTGAAGCTCGCCGAGCGGATTGTCGATCGTGACGGGAGCAGTGAGCCGATAGTCTTCGTGGAATCGTGCGATCCCTCCCTCGATAAGGCGCTGCACACTGGCTTTAATGAGCGGCGGGCGCGATTTCACCACGAGCGTGCTGAGCTGCTTGATGATGGTGACGATGCGCTGCACAGCGTCTTCGACGTGTTGGGCGTTCTTCTTCACCTGCTCGGGCTTGTCGTAGTAGGCCTTTACCAAGTCGAGGTAGCCGATGACGACGCCGAGCAGGTTGTTGAGATTGTGGGCAATCCCTTGCGTGACGGCTCCGATGGTCGCGGCCTTGCGCGATTCCTCCAGGCGGCGTGTGAGATCGACGACCTGGCGGTTGATCTGCACGAAGCGGAGCTGCGTCTGCACGCGCGCAAGCGTCTCGTCGAGATCGATGGGCTTGGTGATGTAGTCGACCGCACCGACCCCGAGCCCCTCGAGTTTGCTCTCCTTGGCCGTGCGCGCGGTGATGAAGATGATAGGGATGCCGTGCGTCTCAGGGTTGGCTTGGAGCCGCTGGCAGACCTCAATGCCGTCCATATCCGGCATCATCACATCGAGGAGGATGAGGTCGGGTGGATCTTTCTTAACGGACTCGAGCGCCTCGAGCCCATTGTACGCGACGCTGATGCGGATGCCCTCGCGCTCTAGCTTGCGCTTCAGGAGCTGGACGTTGATGGGTTG